>JAXMFZ010000001.1:0-1690 GCA_046347515.1 Gammaproteobacteria bacterium
TCGGCTGCCACCGCCGGATCCACGTCGATACCCTTCGTCACGATCCGCCCCTCGCGCGCCAACTTGCGCCAACGAGACAACATGAAGGGGTGGATGTAAAGCGACTCGGCCACGTCGCGGACCGCAACCCCCGGCAGTTGGCTCAAGCGAACCGCGGTGGCCTTGAAGGCATCGCTGTACTGGTACGTCGTTCTCGGGCCTGACTTTGGCATGCAGACACTCCTGAAGTTAGATCAGGGTGTCCACTAAACCGCAAAAACTACCGCTTCGGCTTGAATGAATTGTTAGGCTCAAAGCTCACAGAGCTGGCGCCCGCGGTCCTGTTGCACTTTGGTGTATCTGGTTGGGAAGAATCCGACGTCGGTAACATCGATACCCGTGACCAAGACCGACCGGCTCAAGGTTTGGATGTGACTTATTTCGGCGAGCGCCCAGTCCGCGGTATGCAGGAAGAACACCGCCCACCCAGCTGTAAAGTGCTCCTTGGAAAGTGCATACCCAATCTTGAAGCCAAATTTGGCCATCTCATTGGCAGCAATAAGAACCAAATATGGCCTTGTCCGAGCTTAGCCGTGTAGTAACCAAGATCACGGTCTTGCCTAAGTTCGGGTACCCCAGCAAGGATATCGATCGCTTCTTCTACCGAGCCTTCGCGTATTTGCATTGCGCAACCTAACGCCTGAATTAAGCCGCGCCGCGAAGCGGCGGGAGTTCCTACGAAAAAGTGGACACCTGGTCATTGGGTGCATTGCTGTTCGAACGCAATCGGTGAGCGATAACCCAGCGCCGAGTGCAGGCGCTGGTGGTTATAGAAGCGAACATAGCTGCGGATCGCCTGTCGAAGCGCGTAATCGGTGTCGAAGGAACGGTGGTGGTACATGTCCGACTTCATCGACTTGTTCCAGGACTCCATGTGCGCGTTGTCGTTCATGCGTCGCGGGCGGTTGGCCGACTGCTGCAGGCCGGCGCGTGCGAGGCTGCGCTTGAAATCGCCGGCGAGGAACTCGATTTCCCGATCGCTGTGCAGCAGCGTATCGCAAGCCGGACGAAGTGTCCGCAGCGCGGCTTTCAGCGCGCGCCGCGTCAGCGCCGTGGTGCGCTCGGCGCCCAGCGCCCAACCCAACAATCGCCTTGAATGGCGATCCATGACCGTGGCCAGGTAACGCCATTGGCTGCGCACCTTGAGGTAGGTGACATCGGCGACCCAGACCTGATCGGTGCGTTCGACCGCGACCGCATGTGCCCGGCTTTCCACGCTGGCCAGGAACCGGGCCAGGCCCGGGCGCTTGCGGTAGATTCGCGCCGAACGGGCGCGAACCCCGTGTTCGCGCATCAATCGCTCGACCCGACGCCGGCTCGCGGTTTCCCCGCGTTGGCGCAGGAGCGCGTGGATGCGCGGACTCCCATAGGTCTGGCGACTGTCCGCATGCGCGGTGCGGATCTTGTCCACGAGGCTGGCGTCTTCCACGGTACGCTGGCTCGGCGGCCGCGCGGCCCAGGCGTAGTAGCCCGCGGGACTGACGCCCAACATCCGGCACATCCCCCTCACCGGGTACGCTTCCTGGTGGTGCCCGATGAAGGCGAAGATGTCGCCTTTCGAGCCGAAGTGAACGCGATGGCTTTTTTTAAAAGGTCGTGTTCGAGCTTCAGCCGCTCGTAGTCCTTCTTGACCTGGCGCAGCGCCTTGAGC
>JAXMFZ010000010.1:0-106934 GCA_046347515.1 Gammaproteobacteria bacterium
GGTCACTTCCGCCGGCACACCGTCGGCGGCTTGGGTGTAGGCGCACAATAACTGATACGGAAACGCCCGCGCGTTGCGGATCGCGTCACGGTCGCGCAACCGCGCGGCGATGCGCTGCTTCATTCCGCCCACTTGGAACACGCCGTGGCGGGCGAACGCATTCAGATTCATGCGCGTCATCTGCCATTGCGCTTGGCAGGCGATCCCAACCCAGTGCCGCGGCTGCAAATCCAACGCCGTCAACCACTGGAACGGCACGTTCGGGACTTCCAGGCCCGGATTCGCCTTGAACGCCAGGTAATCCTGCACCACCGCCGGCAACAACCCGACTTCGCAAGGCTTACCGATCAGGTAGGCGTAAAGCGCGGCGCGCGCTTGATCCACCGGTTTGGGATGCACCATCTTGATGACGTCGGCCAGCGACGGCGACTGCCCCACCGAATCCGCTAGCAACTGCTCGACGCTGCGCCGGTGCAACCATTCCTGCACCAAGCGCTTCGGCATCGAGCCCAGCGATTTGCGCCCTACCGCGCCCGAGCGCAGCATTTGTACGAAATTACGCAACATCTTGCCGTTGTCGATCACGCGCCCGAAAGCCTGCGGCAGAACCATAGCCCCATGCGCCGCCAACCAAGCGCAGAGCAACGCCGGCATGTCCTTCATGAAACCTTGTCGGCGGGCATAAATCGCGGTCTTGGCGACGAATTCCGGCCCCACCTCGGCGCACAAGGCCAGCACGGTGTCGAGTTGCGTAGCGGCGTCGGCGTAGTAAGTCGCGTTCAAGCAACCGGTCACGGCGTACTGCGCCAGCGCTTGCCTGGCCGACGGACGGTAGGCCAACCCACCGGCTTCGTTCAGGGCATCGGCAGCCTCGCGTTGGGCTTCAGCCTTCGGAGGCCGCTGGATTTTCGATTGGAACAGCCCTTTGTTCGCCATGACGTCTTACTCCATTTCGTTGAAGACACATAGCTCATAGCGAGAGCCGTGCCAATCGCCGGAATTTTATTATCTCATTGAAGTATAAAAATTTTAAAAAAACAATGTGAATGGTCTTAGAGAATTTTTCGATACCATCGGATAGTAATCTATCCTATGATATCAATATGAAACCCGTCATCGTGATCGGTTTACTCGGCACGGCCCTCGACTACGGGGGCGCAGGCCCCAACCGCTGGGACAAATGGCGCCCCAGCGTGGCATTGTGCCAACACCCGGACTTGCTGGTGCAGCGCTTCGAGCTATTGCACGAAACACAAGCCGAAGCGCTGGCCGCCCGGATCGCCGCTGATATCGCCACCATCGCGCCGGAAACCGAATTGCGGCGGCACCCCGTCCATTTCGCCGATCCTTGGGATTTCGAGGAGGTCTACGGCGTGCTGCATGATTTCGCGCACGCCTATCCATTCGACCCGGAGCGCGAGGACTATCTCGTCCACATTACGACTGGCACCCACGTCGCACAGATTTGTTGCTATCTTCTCACCGAAGCGCGCTACTTTCCGGCCAAGCTATTGCAGACTTCACCGCCCAAGCGCGGCCAGGACTTGCCGGGCTCCTACGCCATCATCGACCTCGACCTGTCGCGCTATGACCGCATCGCCCAGCGCTTCCGGCGTGAAGCCAAGGAAGGCACGGCGTTCCTCAAATCCGGCATCGATACCCGCAACGCCGCGTTCAATGCCTTGATCGAACGTATCGAGCAGGTCGCCATCCGCTCCCAGGCACCGCTCTTGCTGATGGGGCCGACCGGCGCCGGCAAATCGCAACTCGCGCGGCGCATCTACGAGCTGAAGCGCCTGCGCAACCAGGTCCAGGGCCGGTTCGTCGAAGTCAACTGCGCGACGATCCGCGGCGACGCGGCGATGTCCCGTATTCGGCCATGGCAAGGAGCGCATTCACCGGCGCTTTGCGCGACCGCGATGGGCTCCTGAAAAGCGCCGACCAGGGCTTGCTGTTTCTGGACGAGATCGGCGAACTCGGCCAGGACGAACAAGCCATGTTGCGCGCGGTAGAGGAGAAGTGTTTTGCGCCGCTCGGCGCGGACCTGACCAGCCATTTCCAATTGATCGCCGGCACCAACCGCGATTTGCAGGCACAGGCACGCGCAGGACAGTTTCGGGAGGATTTGTTGGCGCGTATCAATCTATGGACGTTCCGACTGCCGGGCCTGGCGGCGCGCCGCGACGATATCGCCCAGCCTCGACTACGAACTGGAGCGCCATGCGCGCGCCGCCGGCCAGCGCGTGACCTTCAACAAGGAAGCGCGTGAGCGCTATCTCGCCTTCGCACTGTCGCCCGACGCCGAGTGGCGCGCGAATTTCCGCGACCTCGCGGCGTCGGTCACGCGGCTCGCGACGCTAGCGCCTGGCGGGCGCATCAGTATGGCGCTGGTGGATGATGAAATCGAGGCGCTTGCAATCCGACTGGCGGGCCGGTCAAGACGAACATGACGCTGACGACGCGCTGCTACCGCTCGATCTCGATTGGTTCGACCGCGTGCAATTGCGCGAAGTGGTGCGCATTTGCCGCGCCAGCCGCTCGCTGTCCGAGGCCGGCAGAACCCTGTTCGCGGTGTCGCGTGCCAACAAGAAACTACCCAACGACGCCGACCGGCTGCGCAAGTACCTGAGCCGCTTCGGCCTGAGCTGGGAGGCTTTGCGCTGGCACGGACGCCGCTCATGGACGCCCGCTCTTGATTTCATCCGCCCGCGCTCGGCGAAACACCAGAGGACCGGCTTCATCATCAAGAGCGGGATCGTCCCTGCTCGGCGATATAGTCGGCTAAGCCCTTGGCATTGTCGGCAAGGTTTTTCGGTACTTGCTCGCCGACCAGGCGGACCACGAGTCGCTGGTCGGCGGTGATCGCCGCGCGGGCAGCAGAAACGCCGGAACCGAAGGCGCCGGCTTGAGTTCGTTGATGCTCAGAAATTCGCGCCGCCGATGGCAACGCCGTACACGCGCCAGCGCATGGGTTCTTCGCGCTCGGGCCGCAGTTCGGCTGCTCGGAATCGTTGAACGGCATTACCAGCAGTAGCGCAGGCTGCTCATCGGCGCGTGAATTTTCGTGAACAGTAACCCAGCAGCGCCGGATCGAGGCCGCGCCGTTGCGGCGCTTCAAGGCCAGCCCGCGCCTCGAACGGACATCCGCTCAAAACCAGCACCAACGCCACAGCCAACGCCACCGCGGAGTAATCCAGATACGGCTGATCTCCAAGTCATGAAGTTTGCGATACACAACCTCTGGTATGCTAATCACGATAACGCAAATCATCCGGAGGAGTTCGCATGGCACTCAAAAAAGGCATCGGCGGCGCGTTGGCCGCCACCCTGTTGACTCTGAGCGAATGATCCTGGCCCAAAATGCCGCCAGCCTCAAGGTCGGCATCGTGGCTTTCTATACCGGCGCCGCCGCCGGACCGTTCGGCATCCCTTCGCGCAACGCCGCTGAACTCGTTATCGAAGCGATCAACGCCGGCACCTTGCCGGCGCCCTACAACACCAAAGGCGTCGGCGGCCTGACCATCGATCCGGTTTACATCGACGAAAACGGCGGCGCGACCAAGGTGGTCACCGATTACCGCAACGCGGTCCAGCGTCAAGGGATCGAAGCGTTCGTTGGGTATATTTCCAGCGGCGATTGCCTCGCCATTGCGCCGGTCGCCGAGGAACTCAAGACGTTCACGATTCTGTTCGACTGCGGCACCCCGCGCGTATTCGAGGATGCCAGCTACCAATACGTATTCCGCACCACTTCGCACGCCACCATGGACAATGTCGCGGCGGCGCGCTATGTGCTCGCCAAGCACCCCGATATCAAGAGCTTCCAGGGCATCAATCAGAACTATGCCTGGGGTCAGGATGCCTGGCGGGATTTCGAAGCCGCGATGAAGGTGCTGAAACCCGACGCCGAGAGCAAAGGCAGCCTGTTCCCGAAGCTGTTCGCCGGCCAGTACGATGCCGAGATTTCCTCGATTGCGGTACAGAAACCCACTGTTCTGCACACCAGCCTATGGGGCGGCGATCTGGAAAGCTTCCTCCTGCAATCCACTGCCCGCGGCCTGCACCAGCAATCGTTGATGCTGCTGATCGCGGGCGAACCCGCGATGTTCCGCATGGGCGCCAAGATTCCCGACGGGGTGATGATGGGCGCGCGCGGCGTGCACGGTGTAATGGCGCATGACAACGAACTCAATCGCTGGCTGCAACAGAATTATTCCAACCGCTTCAACACACCGCCGGTCTATGCCTCTTACCATATGGCGCAGGGTTTGCTCGGCCTGAAAGTCGCCTATGACAAAGCCGTCGCTGCCGCAGCCGGCAATAAGCCGGGCAGCGACGCCGTGAGCGCCGCGTTCAAGGGCGCGGAATACGAGGCTTTCGGCAACACCGTCAAGCTGGCCTTGGGCGGCGGCCATCAAGCGGTGGTCGAAACCGCTTATGGCACTTATCGATTCGACAAGAACACCGGCACCGCCACCCTGACCGATGCCATGTACTTCGCGCCGGAATGCGTGAACCCGCCCGATGGCGTGAAAAGCGCGGACTGGATCGCGGGTGGCATGCAAGGCGCGAAGTGCCAGTGATGCTCACTCCCACCCCGAAATCCCCCCTAACCCCCCTTTGGCAAAGGGGGGTGGTGTAGCGGGGGGATTTTCATGCTCACCGCGCTCGCCATCCTCGTCGATGGTCTGGTTTACGCGTCCTGGCTCTTCATCGTCGCGCTAGGCCTCACGCTGATCTTCGGCGTGATGAAGGTGCTGAACGTCGCCCACGGCGGCTTCTACGCCTTTGGCGCTTACGCCGCCGCCAGCACGATTGGCGTGTACTACGAGAAAGGCTACCCGCCGCTCGGCGGCTACGCGCTGCTGCTCGGCGCCGCCATCGTGGTTGGACTCGTATTGGGGCTGTTGCTGGAGCGCGGCTTGCTGCGCTTCATGTACGGGCGCGACGAAGTGCTGATGGCGCTCGTCACTTTCGCCGTCTTCTTGATCATGGAGGACGTGATTCTACTGGCCTGGGGCGGCGACCCTTACTTCGCGTATCAGCCTTACGGCTTACTGGGCAATACTCGACTCGGCGGGCTCAATTTCTCCAATTATGACATCGCGCTGATCGGCCTCGCTTTATTACTTTGGCTGCTCACCACCTGGACAGTCAACGCCACGCGCTGGGGCAAGCTGCTGCGCGCGGTGATTCATGACCGCGAGATGGCGGCGGCGTTCGGCATCGATGTCAAACGCGTATTCACCATCACTTTCGTGATCGGCGCGATGCTCGGCGCGCTGGGCGGCGCGGTGACCGCGCCCAAAATTTCGGTGACGCCCGGCATCGGCGTCGAAGTGATCGTGCTGGCGTTCGCCATCGTCGTCATCGGCGGCATGGGCAGCGTCGGTGGCGCGCTGGTCGGCGCGCTCATCGTGGGCCTGGCGCGCGCCGCCGCGGTCCATTTGCTACCGCAGGTAGAATTGTTCATGATTTACGGGGTGATGGCATTGGTGCTGACGTTTCGCCCGCAGGGGCTGTTCGGGCGCGCGCAAGCGCGGAAAATCTGATGCGCGACTGGAAACGCGTGGTGCTAGGCATCCTCGCGCTGGCTTTGCTGGCGCTCGGTGTGAGGCTCCCCGAGTGGGCCTTATTCCTGGCGATTGTCGCGCTCGCCAAGGGGCTGGTGGTATTGGGGCTGATGGTGTTGTGGCGCGCCGGACTGGTGTCATTCGGTCAGGGCTTGTTCTATGGGCTCGGCGCTTACAGCGTCGGCCTATTGCCCATTTACTGGAACATCACGGATGCGTTCGCGCTGGTCGGCGCGGGCACGCTGGTGGCGCTCGCGGTCGCATTCATCATCGGTTTTCTGCTCGCCCAGTACCGCGAGATTTTCTTCGCCATGCTGTGCTTGGCGTTTTCGATGATCCTCTACGGCATCCTGGTGAAAAGCGAAACGCTTGGCAGCACCGACGGTTTCAACATCGTATCGGTCTCCTACGCCGGTTACACGCCGGCGCCAGGGCTGGCAACCAATATCGCCCTTTATGCGCTCACCGCCGCCATCGTCGCGCTGGCGGGGCTGCTCGTCGCGCGCTATCTCGGCTCGACTCTTGGCCACCTCGCCACCGCCATCCGTGACAACGAAATCCGCGTCGAATATCTGGGCTTTTCGGTGCGGCGCGCGCTGCATTTCAAATTTGCTTTGGCCGGCGCGCTGGCCGGCGCGGGCGGCGCGCTCACCGCCATCGCCATCGGCCACATCGACCCGGAGATGGCATGGTGGATCACCTCCGGCGAGTTCGTATTCGTCACCATGCTGAGCGGCGCCGGCAGCGTGATCGCGCCATTCCTGGGCTCGTTGGCCTTTGAACTGCTGCGCTCCTACGCGCTGCAATACGCGCCCAACGTCTGGCAGATCATCGTCGGCGGCGCCTTGTTATTGGTCATCTTGTTCTTGCCGGGAGGCTTGTGGAGCCTGATCGACCGGCGCAAACCCGCATGAATACCGTGCTCGAAACCCGCAATCTGCATCGCAGCTTCGGCGCCGTGAGCGCCGCGTGCGACATCAACGTCGTCATTCACGACCGCGAGGTGGTCGGCATCATCGGCGCCAATGGCGCGGGCAAAACGACTTTCGTCAACATGGTGACCGGTTATGTCAAACCGAGCGCGGGGCAGATTCTCTTTCAAGGCCGCGACATCACCGCGCTCGGACCGCGCGAGACCACTGCCATCGGCATCGCGCGCTCGTTCCAGGTGCCACAGCTATTTCCATCCGCCACCGTGGCCGCCAACCTGATGATCGCTCTGGGGGTGGCCGAGGCCGGCAAACTGCCGTTGTGGGCACCGCTATATCGACGCCAGCGCATGGCGCGCTGCGCCGCGATCCTGGAGCGCTTTCGCATCCATGAGTACCACGACCAGACCGTGCGCACGCTGCCGCAGGGCGTGCGCAAGCTGCTCGACATCGCCATGGCGATGGTACATGCGCCGCGCCTGGTGCTGCTCGATGAGCCCACCAGCGGCATCAGCGCCACCGAGAAATTTGCCTTGATGGACGTGGTGATCGGCGCGTTGCGCGAGGAACGCGTCACCGTGCTGTTCATCGAGCATGACATGGACATCGTGGGCCGGTACGCCGAACGCCTGCTGGCGTTCTACGACGGCGCCATCCTCGCCGATGCGCCGACCGCGACGGTGTTGGCCGACGCCCAAGTGCGCCAATACATCATCGGCGCCACCCTGCGGCGCGGAGAGCGCGATGCTCAGCATTGACGCGCTGGATGTCACCATTGGTGCTGTTCCCATCCTGAGCGGTGTGTCCATGCAGTTACCCGCCGGCCTCATCAGTGGTTTGATCGGCCGCAACGGCGCCGGCAAAACCACCCTGTTGCGCGCGCTGATGGGGGCGATTCCCGCCCAGCACGGCGCCGTCCGCTTCCAGGGCCACAATCTGCTCGCCCTGCGCGACAGCGCGCGGGCTGCGCTCGGCATCGGCTACATGCCGGAAGACCGTAAGCTGGTGCCGGAATTCAGCGCCGAGGAAAACATGCTGCTGCCAGCCTGGGCCATTGGTATGGTGGACGCCCGCGACCGCCTGGCGTGGATTTACGACTTGATGCCGGAAGTCAAGACGTTCCGCCAGCAACGCGCCAATCAACTCAGCGGTGGCCAGCAAAAACTGGTGGCCTTGGGGCGGGCGTTGATGTGCGGCTCGCGGCTGCTGCTGCTAGATGAACCGTTCGAGGGCCTGGCCCCAGCGCTGGCACGGCGCCTCGCGCAGGTGCTTTATGACTTGAAACAACAGCAGATATCGGCGCTGATCGCCGACTCCAACCAGCAGCACATGGCGGATTTGCTCGACAAAATATTCATGATCGAACGCGGCAAAGTGCAGGGCTGACGCGCGCGCCGTCCCACTCAGTCTTCCTTGAATGCCAATTCCTTGCCATCGGCAAAGCGGATCAACACCGGATTCCAGACGATTTCCAGCGCATTCAGCGGCATATCGACATAGCCCCGCTCCAGCGGACCCGCCGTTTTTTGGGTATTACCACAGCGCACTTCGAGGCTTGCCCCAGGCGGCAACGGTTCCTGGCGGGTAATCCAGCAACCATCAATCGTGAAATCCAAGACTTTATGGGGCGCTTTGTAAATGTCCACGCTGGCCTTGATTTCGGTGATCGCCCGATCCGAGGTATTGTTCAGCCGATACGTCGTCACTTGCACCGGCGTGTCGTCGATGGGGAGCATGACGGTTTTACCGTTCATCGTGCGCGAGGCGGGCTGACCCAGCCATTGGCCGCGGGGTATGATCGCACGGCTGACCAACTCCATCGCCAGGGCCGCGCGCAGCGGCGCACGCGCTTGGTCGCGCTTGGCCCGGATGGCCTGCATCTTGGCTTCCAGTTCGGCCTGCTTGACCATGAATCGTTTTTGCAGCTCGATGGCTTCCGCTACGGTACGCGCGGTCAAAGGATCATCGGGATCGGCCATGGATGGCGGCAACACGTCGCCGTTGCTGCGTCGCACATAGCCGTTCACCAGATCGCGATCTTCCGGCGGCAAGCGGTCGAGCGTGGCCTGGATGGAGGTGAGATCGGTCGTGCCGAAGGGCAGCTTGGCGTGATAAGGGTCGCGCTGCACGATAACGCCCCAAGCAATAAGGGCCAGCAGAATGAGTGCGATCAGGTAGCCTTTGAATGACATGTTGCGTATTCATAGCGCCATGAGAGGAACACCGCGCCTGAGAACCATTACGCCTCGATCCAGCCCTCGCCCATCATCACGCATGCGCCGCCGACCCGAATCGCCGTTACCACGCCGCCCGCCTTGATTGCCGAGGCTTCCAGCAAGCTGGGCCGGCCCATTTCGACACGCCTTGCCCGATACGCCACTGGAGGCTGGCGTCGGCGCGCTGATCGACGAGCGCAAGCAACCCCGCCAGCGCGGCGGCTCCACCGCCAGTCGCCGGGTCTTCGACGATGCCGTGAGTCGGGGCGAACATGCGCGCGCGCAGATCGATTCCGGACTCACCGCCATCGTGGGTGTACACATAAAAGCCCGCTACGGTCGCGCGCGGCAGCAGAGGTTCAGCCAGGCTGGGTACGGCGCGCGCGCGCGCCAAGGCATCGCGGTTTCTGACCTCGACGCACAGCAGGCCCATGCCGGCGGAGCTGATGCACGGCGGATGCCTGCCGGCCACCACGTCGCCTTCGTGCAACCCCAACGCTTGGGCGACCACCGAGACCGGCAGCGTTTCTCCCAGGCGCGGCGCCTGCGGCGCGGTGAGTTCGGCACGCACCGGCTTACCATCGACGAGACTGACGATTACCGGCACCAACCCGGCGTTCTCCTCGAAGCGCAGCGTAACGCTTACGCCTTGCGCTTTCACCTCACCTGCGGCAACGAGGGCGAATGCGGTACCGACATTCGGATGGCCCGCGAATGGGATCTCCGCCTGGGGCGTAAAAATACGCACTTTGTGGCTGTTGGCAGGGTCAGCAGGCGGCAGAACGAAAGTCGTTTCGGAGAAGTTGAACTCACGCGCGATGGATTGCATCGTGGCATCGCTCAAACCCGTTGCGGCGGGCAGAACCGCGAGCTGATTGCCGCCGAAAGCGCGGTCAGTGAACACATCGATGAGATGAAAACGATAACGCAAGAGCACGCCCCCCGGCAATCAGAACCTACCCATTGTAGCCCTATCTCGCAACCGCTGGCAGCACGACAAGGCGGCCGTTAGGCGTCATGACGCTGCGTTTTATTGACGGCGACCAAGTCGCGTTCGTCAATCCGATAATTCTGCAAAAATCCGGCATTGACCAGGATACCAAGGGCAATCTCCAATTGCGCGCGGAATTCATCGTCTGGGCAGGTCGGTGCGAACTGCTGGCGCAGCGTATCGACACGGCGCGGGTACGGCTGCTCGTAGCCGACATACAGCAGTCGCAACTGGCGCGCAAGGCGTTGCACGCTGGCGTCGCGGCGTTGCGCGGCGTCATCGAACAGCGCGCGCACCGCCGCATCGATGCGCACCCGCCAGCGACCGGCCACGCGCACCCCGGTATCCTGCCAAGCGAAACCGATGATCAGCGGCAGGCATTGGCCTTGTGCCCGATCCGACCCCGGAATGCGCAACGCCGTTGCTTGCATGCGCTCTAAGCAGGCGCGCAAGCGCGCGCAAGAATGACGATTGACACCCCAGCCGAGCAGCTTCAGGAATGCCGCAGGGGAAAATTCTACCCATTCGGGTTGCTGCGCGCTGCGGTCAAGCAGCAGTAATGCGGACCATACCGCCTGATCGTCAGCGGCGAGTACCGGACCACGATAGGCCACGACTCCGCCATCGCGCAATGCGAGGGGAACACCTTCCAGATAAGGGCGTTGCTCCGGTGCTTCACGGGTGAACAACGGCGTGGGTTTGCTCGAATTGGCGCACGCCGGCGGCGCCGCGTCCGCGGTTGGGCGTACTTCGGCGGCGCGGCGCGCGGCACGCGCCGCCAGGCTGTTTCCCAGCTTGTCTAGTGCTCGTTGCAGGCGATCCATAACACGGGTATTCGTCACTTGTTCCAGACTTAGAGCAAGCAAACCTCGTACCGTTCAATGACAATTCGCCGAATGCCCGATCCCCGCCCCCCAGCCGCGATCCAGGCCGGTGAGCAGTGGCGGCAACCCAAGATCCGGGCTCAGTTCAAGACTATCCAATGATTGCTGAACACCGCGCAACAACCGTATGCTGGTACGCCGCGCAGCGCTCAACTCCACGCCGACCTGCAATACGCCAGGTGGCGCATCGCTCACACCGTCATGCGCGGGTCGCAGCAAAAACATGACGCCATCCCCGGACGCCGCCGCCGCCTGGAGTTCTGTTCCAGCGCTCGGCACTCACCTGCGCCGACCACGCCAATACCGCAGCGCAAGTACCGGCGGCAAGTCCACGCGCCGCCGTCGCAAGCGGATCGCGCGTGGCTTCGCCATGCACGACCAACAGCCGCGACAAATTGAAGTCTTGCGCGGCCCATTGATCCCCGCGTGGCAAAGCCGGCGGCGCGACCAACGCCACCCAGCGTTCTTCCCAACTGAGCGGCACCAGCGCCGGCAATAACAGACCGACCAGCTCTAGCGCCGGCAACGAAGATACGACCTCGACGCAACCACCGAGCGGCCAGCCGCCGCCCGGCAGCACGCGGTCGAGCGCCGGGATACCGCTCGACAATACCCGTGCCAAGGTCAGCGATGCCTGCTGGGCGCGGTGCCGCGCCAATTGCAACTCTGCACTACGAATCGCCATGATCACCTCACGCTGCGAATCACGCCCACGCCGATGCCCTCGATCACCAGCGTGTGGCGGTTCAAATCGACTTCGATAGGGGAAAAATCCGCGTTCGCGGGCAACAAGCGGATGCGCTTGCCCAGCCGCTCCAGGCGTTTGACGGTCGCTTCGTCGTCCAGGCGCGCGACCACGATTTGGCCGTCGCGCGCGTCCGGGGTGCGATGCACGGCGAGCAGATCGCCTTCGTGGATACCAGCGTCCCGCATGCTCATGCCTTGCACGCGCAGCAGATAATCCGCGCTGGGGCGAAACAAATCGCCGCATTGGTGATAGCTTTCGATATTCTCGACGGCGAGAATAGGGCTACCGGCGGCGATACGCCCGACCAGCGGTATGCCGCGCTCCTCGCGCGGCGTGCCCGCCAGCAATCGGATATTGCGGTTGCGACCCGGCAGCAATTCGATATAGCCTTTGCGCGCCAGCGCTTTGAGATGGATTTCGGCGGCATTGGGCGATTGAAACCCAAGCGCGGCGGCAATATTGGCGCGGCTGGGGGGCATTCCCTGCTCGCCCAGATAGCGCACGATGAATTCGAGCACGGCTTGTTGCCGGGTCGTCAACGGTATCATGGGTATCAGGCGCTGCACTGTTGCTTGAACAGCGCCTCGGCGCGCCGGTTGATTTCTTCCTGAGGGACATCCTCGACATGGGTGGCAATGCTCCACACATGGCCAAAGGGATCTTCCAGGACCCCCATGCGGTCGCCGTAAAACTGATCCTGCGCCGGCCTCAGTACTTTCGCACCCGCGGCGGCGGCTTGCTGGAACCGAGTGTCTACGTCTTCGACGTATAAATGCAAGCTCACCGCTGATCCACCGAGCGCCTTGGGGTTACGGTAACCCATCTCCGGCACCTCATCGGCGAGCATGATGGGCGAATCGCCGATAGTGATTTCCGCGTGCATCACTTTGCCATTGGGACTGGTTAGACGCATTTTTTCGCTGGCGCCGAACGCCTGCTTGTAGAACTCGATGGCGGCGGTTGCATTCTGTACGATCAGGTAAGGGGTTGCCGTGTGGTAGCCGCAAGGAATGGATTGCACGGTCATGGTGGTCGCCTCCAGGTTGAGTGCCGGAATGGCACTGGTTAAATATACATAGTGTTTATATATACACTATTCCAATGCCGTTTGCAAGCATTACCTGCGATCCACTCATGCGCCTGGCGCAGGCAGACGGATTGCGACGCCTGGGTTATGCTTGTTTGCTCAGCCGCCATTTCAGGAATGCATCGTTTGCCCCGTTCGAGTCCTTTACACCGTCCTCTGACCGGCCACCGTCCGGCTCCCGAAACCCAAAATCTGCGCGGTATCTTGTTCATGTGCCTGGCGGTATCGATGTTCCCGTTTCTGAATACCAGCGTGAAATACCTGAGCGCCGATTTCCCCACGCCCATGATCGTGTGGGGGCGTTACCTGGGGCATTTTTTGTTCATGGCGCTGGCTTTTCTGCCGGGCAACGGCTGGCGGTTGTTCGTTACCCATCACTTCGGCATCCAATTGCTTCGCTCGCTGCTATTGCTCGGCTCGACCGCTTTGTATTTCACCGCGCTCGGCACCATCGATCTGGCGATGGCGGCGGCCATCGGCTTCGCCGCGCCGTTCATCGTCACTTCATTGTCGGTGCCGATCCTGGGTGAACGCGTGGGCTGGCGGCGCTGGTCTGCGGTCACCATCGGCTTTTTCGGTGTATTGTTGGTGGCGCGTCCCGGAACGGGAGCGGTTCCCAGCGCGGCGCTGCTCACTCTCGGCAGCACGCTTTGTTACGGCACTTATCAAGTGTTGACGCGCAAGCTGGCGGCGCGCGACAGCCCGGTCACCACGATTTTGTATACCGCAATCGTCGGCGCTACGATCACCAGCCTGGTCGTGCCGTTTTATTGGCATCCGCCTCGAGAGCCGATCCATATCGCACTCTTCCTGGGGATGGGTTTAGTGGGCGGCTTTGGTCATTTCTTCGTGATCAAAGCTTATCAATTTGGGGAGGCTTCGCTGATCGCGCCGTTCGCTTATCTGCAGTTGCTCGGCTCCACTGTGCTCGGCTATTGGGTGTTCGGTGACCTGCCGGATCGGTGGACCTGGATCGGGGCCGCCGTCATCATCGGCTGCGGCATTTACATCGCTTACCGCGAGACTGCGCTCGCATCCGCTCCGGCGCAGCGCTGAGGTATCGTCTTTCTTGAGCGCGCCGCCAGGCGAGACCCCACGTACCGATAATGTGCGCGGCATCATGTATATGTGCCTCGGCGCCAGCACCTTCCCGTTTCTCAACGCCGCGGCCAAGTACTTGTCCACCGAATTCGATACGCCGATGATCGTATGGGCGCGCTTCTTCGGCCATTTTTTGTTCATGGTGTTGGCGTTCCTGCCAAGCCGTGGCTGGCGTGTGTTCATCACCCATCAGGCCCGCATCCAGGGCTTGCGCTCGCTGCTGCTGCTGGGCTCGACCACACTCAATTTCCTGGCGCTGGCGCACATCCCGCTCACGATCGCCAACGCCATCGGTTTCTCCGCGCCGTTCATCGTCACGGCGTTGGCGGTGCCCTTGCTCGGCGAGCACGTTGGCTGGCGCCGCTGGAGCGCGGTAGCGATTGGTTTCCTGGGCGTACTCATCATCGTTCGTCCAGGCGCGGGGCATCTTCATTGGGCGGCCGCATTGTCGTTCCTGGCGACCGCTTGTTCGGCGATTTACCAATTGCTGACGCGCCGATTTTCCACCCGCGACGATCCGGCGACGACCATTATCTACACTGCCCTGGTCGGTACTGTGGCATCCAGCCTCGTCGTCCCTTTCTATTGGACGATGCCGACGACATGGTTGAGCATTGGCTTGTTCATGCTGATGGGGTTTTGCGGCGGATTCGGCCATTTCTTCGTGGTGAAAGCGTTTCAATATGGAGAGGCTTCGGTGGTAGCGCCTTACGGCTATGTGCAATTGATCGGCACTACGTTGCTGGGTTTTTGGATATTCGGCGACCTTCCCGACCGCTGGGCATGGCTGGGCACCGCTATAATTATGATCAGCAGCGGTTACATCGCTTATCGCGAAAAGGTGAGAAGACGTGAAGGCACGCGCCGCTGAGGTGCCTTATCTGGGAGGTTGGTGCGAGTGAAAATGATCGTTCCCATCGGCATTTTGGCATTGTGCCTGGGGTTATTTTTCGTGCTGCTACACCGGCGCAAACGCGAACGTGGCGCCGCCGATAGCAATACCGAAGACGGCAGCAAAACCGCCTCGCAAGTCCTGGAGGAACATTTCGGCGCGGCGATGCTAATGCCCCCCGCCTCCGGTGTCTACTGTAATGCCATGGCGCAGCTCATCGGCTGCATTTATTCGGTCAGCGACAAACCCACCGTGCCCTTACCCGGCTGCGATATCCAGCTCTGCCACTGCCGGTTCCAATACCTGCCGGAGCGGCGCAAGGTGCTGGAACGGCGCAGAACGCATGACCGCCGCCAGAACATCCGCTTCGAACTGGGCAGGATCGACCGCCGCTCCGGTCGTGATCGGCGCCGCACGAATCAGATCTGGTCGGGGCGGGATCACTGATCTCTACCTGCTATCCCCTCGGTCCGACGCCAGCACGCGCGCGAAAACATTACGGTCCACGTTGCCGCCGCTCAAAACCACCCCGATTTTCTTGGCGCGTAGCCGGTCGCGCTCCTGCAATACGGCGGCGAGCGCCGCCGCCCCCGCACCCTCGGCGACGTTATGGGTAGCGCTGAACAGCACGCACATGGCGGCCTCCACCGCATCGTCATCGACCTGGACAATGCGCTCGGCGCCGGCGCGGATGATCGCGAGCGCCGCCGGGTCGGGCTGGCGCACCGCCACCCCATCGGCGATGCGCGTCTGCGCCGGGCTGGCGACCACGCGCCCCGCTTCGTAGGATAAGGCGTACGCTGGCGCCCCGCGGGATACCACGCCGACGATGCGCGTCCTCAGCCCGAGCGCGTCGCGCACCGCGATGCCCGCGCAAATGCCCGAGCCCAGGCCGATGGGGACATAAACCGTATCGAGGTCGGTGAGCACACGGAAAAACTCCAGCCAGTAGCTCGCCACGCCGCGTAAAAGTAGCGGATGAAACGACGGCACCCGGTGCAAACGCCGTTGTTCGGCCACCAGCGCGGCGTGCTCGGCGGCGAAGCGGTGAAATCGCCACCGTGTTCGATCAATTCCGCGCCGAGCGCGCGCACCGCCGCATTCTTCTCGCGGCTGTTGCCGTGTGGCACTACGATGACGACCTTCAAGTGGTGGCGGCGCGCGGCGAACGCGATGCTCTGGCCGTGGTTGCCACGGGTGGCGGAGATCACCCCGCGCACGGCGGGTCGGGAGCGCGCCAAATCGTCCATATATACCACCCCGCCGCGCACCTTGAAGGCGCCGACCGGCAAGTGGTTCTCATGCTTCACCCATACCTCGGCCCCAATCAGTTCATTCAACAGCGGCCAGGCATACTGCGGCGTCGGCACCAGAGCAGCGTGGACCACCGCGGCGGCGGCCTCGATTTCGGACAGCTTCGGTAGCCCGTTCACAGCAGTTCGAGCTGCGCTAAATCGTCGCGCAACTGGGCTGGCGAGCGGAAATGGATCGCGTGCATGCCCACCGCTTCCGCGCCGCGGACATTGATCAGGGAATCGTCGATGAACACGCACTCCCCCGCTTTCAGCCGGTTCTCGTGCAACAGGCGCAGATAAATCGCGGGATCGGGTTTGATCAGCCGTACTTCTCCGGACACCACGATGCCGCTAAATGCCCTGAAGAAATCGTAACGGCGCTCGACCTGGACGAATTTCTCGGTGGAAAAATTGGTGATCGCGAACAGCGGCACCTTGCGTTTGCGCAACGCGGAAAGAATGGCGACGCTGCCGGCGATTTCGCCCGCCACCATTTCCTCCCAGCGCTGATGATAGGCGTTGATCATGCCAGCGTGCTCGGGGTAGCGGCTCTTCAATTCGACCAGCCCGTCGGCGAACGGGCGTCCGGCGTCTTGCATCAGATTCCAGGTATACGAGCAGACATGGGTGAGAAAATGCTCCATCGCCGCTTCTTCGGTAAACAGCTTGCGGTAGAGGTAGCGCGGATTCCAATCGAGCAGCACCCCGCCGACATCGAACACGACGTTGCGGGGCTTTACGGTTTGCGGTTGTTGCGCGGCCATGCTGGGAACAATCCCCCCTGTTACGTCACAATCACCATGCTGGCGGCTCGCTTGCACCCTTTCCCAACGAGCGCTGCATCAGCACACTGTCTATCCATCTACCGAATTTGAAACCGACCGCGGGCAGGAGTCCTGCGCGCTGGAAACCGAGCTTGGCATGCAGCGCGATGGACGCGGCGTTGGCGCTGTCGCCGATCACCGCCACCATCTGCCGGAGTCCGGCATTTTCGCAGGCTTCGATCAGCCGGGCGAGCAGCGCGCGGCCAATACCCCGCCCCAGGTGTTGCGGATCGATGTACACGGAATCTTCGACCGTGTAGCGATACGCCGAGCGCGGACGATAGGGCGCAGCATAAGCATAGCCTACCACCCTGTCCCCGACTTCGGCGACGAAGTACGGCAAATCGCGGGCCAGCATCGCGGCGCGGCGCTCGGCGATTTCCGCGGTACTCGGCGGTATTTCCTCGAACGAGGCCGTACCGTGCAAGACATGATGGGCGTAGATCGCCTGGATGGTGCCGAGGTCGCCGGCGCGCGCCGCGCGAATGACGATCCCGACCGTAGCGTTCGCGGTCAAGATTCCTCCAGATCGAACGGCGGCCCCTCCGGCGCCTGCCCCGCCGCCCAGCGCGCCAACGCCGCCGGGGCGCAACGGCCGCTGACGCCGGCGGCCAGACCGAGGCCCAGCAGTGCGCCGAATTTGAAGCCATGGCCGGAAAAACCGGTCATCACCCAGGTCTTGGCCGCGACCGCCTCGACGATGAAACGCTCCTTGGCTTCGACGGTATAGAAACAGGTTTTGCCCTCGCGTACCCGATAGCCCGCTGGATCGCGCAGCGAACGCCCAAACCGGGCGAGCAACGCCGTGGTTTCCTCGGCGCCCGGGGTGCGTTCGCGATCCGGATCGCCACGCAGGCTGAAACTGTGGTCGCCTGCTTTCAGGCCGAACCGCGCGCGCGGCGGAATGATATAGCAGCCATGGCGGTGATCGGCGCGCGCGCCGACGTCGATCACCACCGGCATCGCCTCCCACGCGGCGGCATGCACGGCGGGCGGTTCGATATAAGCGACCACTTGGCGCGACGGCGTGACGCGCTCCGCCAAATCGGGCAATAGCCGGCTTACCCAGGGCCCGGCGGCGATCACCAGCGCATCGGCATTCTGCGTCCCGCCGGCGGCGAGTTCGATGCGGGCGCGTTGCGGATCGACACGCTTGACCGCACTCTGCGGATAAACGCGCACGGCGCGCGTTTCCAGGTAGGCGGCGAGCGCCGCCACGATCGCGCGCGCGTGGAGAAAGCCGCCCGCCTCGGTGTAGAGCGCACCCGTGACCTCGGCGGTATCGAGTAATGGATAAGCAGCCTCCAGTTCCGCCGCGTCCAGCCAGCGATGCGCCGCCGCCAGAGCCGTCAATTGCCGGGCGCTGGCGCGCGCGAATGTCCCATCGCCACGGTCGATGGCGATCACCCCGGTCTGCTGGTACAGGCGTTGGCCCAAATCGGCCCACAGCAACTCCCAGGCTTGGAACGCAGATTCCGCCATCGCCGCATAGCCGGCCGATTCTCCGTAAGCGTGGCGGATCACCCGATGCTCGTCGACCGAGGAACCGAGCGGATTGGGGATAGACCCTTGTTCGTAAACGCTGACCCGATGGCCGGCGCGCGCCAGCGCCCAGGCGCTCGCCAAACCCATGATGCCGGCGCCGACGATGGTGACTTGCATCGTGTGCTCCCTTGAGTGATTAGCCTGCCACGCGAAGATCGCTTATTATCACATGGAATCCGTTCACTTCGGGCGATGCCCGTCATCATCCCACCGTTATTAGCGCGAGGTCGTTCCCTGCATGGCAACACCGACTAGCCTGGTCATTCCAAATCAGGACCTCAAAGTCATCGGCCTGATCGGTACCGGCCATTTCTTCAGCCATGTCTACATGCTGCTGCTGCCACCCTTGTTTCCGCTGCTGCGCGAGGTGTACGGCGTCGGTTTCACCGAGCTCGGCTTCGCTCTTACCGTATTCAGCCTCGCTACCGGGCTGACGCAGGCGCCGGTGGGTTTTCTCGTCGATCATTACGGCGCGCGCACCCTGCTGATCGGCGGCATTTTCCTGGAAGCGCTGGCGATTGCCTTGATCGGCGTATTTCCTTACTACGGCGCGCTGCTCGCCTGCCTGGCGCTGGCTGGGCTGGCCAACGCGGTCTATCACCCCGCCGATTACTCCATCCTCAACGCTTCGGTCGCGCCGGAGCGCATGGGCCGCGCCTTTTCGCTGCACACTTTCGCCGGTTTCCTCGGCAACGCGCTGGCGCCGATGACCATCCTCACGCTGACGGCGGTCGGTGGCTGGCGTCTAGGACTGATCACCTGCGGCGCGGCGGGCGCCATCGTCGCCCTGTTGTTGGCGTTGAATTCCGCGGTGCTGCACGATGTCTCGAAGTCGGCGCGCGGCGCGGCGAGCAGCCACGAGCGCGGCAGCTGGCAGTTGCTGTTCAAGGCGCCGATCCTGATGGGCATGCTGTTCTTCGTGTGCATCGCGATCATCGGCCAGGGGATCAACGGTTTCAGCGTGGCGGCGCTGCACGCCTTGTACGATGCGCCGCTCACCGATGCGGGCAAAATCCTGACCGCTTATGTGTTCGCCTCCCCCATCGGCGTATTGGTGGGCGGCTGGATCGCCGACCGCTATCACCGCCACGACGTCGTTGCCGCGCTCTGCTTCATCGTGAGCGGCATCGCCATCCTCGCGGTCGCGGCCCTGGATCTGCCGCTCACCATGATCGCTGCCCTGTTTGCACTGGGCGGATTCGCCATCGGCCTGGTCGCGCCTTCACGCGATATGCTGGTCCGCGCGGTCACCCCGCCCGGCCAATTCGGCAAAGTGTTCGGCTTCGTCTCCACCGGCTTCAACATCGGCGGCATCATCGCGCCGCCGATCTTCGGTTATCTGCTCGACCACGGCGATCCCAAACTGCTGTTCTGGGCGGTGGGGGTGATGAGCTTGCTCACCGTGGCGACGGTGCTGGAAACTGGGCGGCGCGGGCGGCGTTAAAGCCCGCCGCGCGGCGCCGACCGTCAGCCGCCGTACTTGCGGCGCAAGAGCTTGGCGGCTTCGACCATCGCGTGCATCTTGCCGAACGCGACCTCGCGCGGCAGGTACTTCATGCCACAGTCCGGCGCGATGATGACGTGTTCGGGTTTGACGTAAAGCAGCGCCCGTTGGATGCGGCCCGCCACCACTTCGGGCGTCTCGACGTTCGGGTCGGCAAGATCGAGCGCGCCGACCAGAATCGTTTTGCCCGCAAGTTTTGCGAGCACCGCGCAATCCAAGTTGGACTGCGCGGTTTCAATGGAAATCTGCGTGCAATGGCAGGCGGCGAGCTCGGGCAGGAAGGAGTAACCGGAAGGGCGCTGCCGAACCATCGCGGCGTAGCCGAAGCAAAGATGCACCGCGGTCGTGCCGTGGATACCCTCGAGCGCGCGGTTGAGCGCTTGCAGCCCATATTCGCGGGCTTTCTCCGGTTGCGCTTGCAGATAAGGTTCATCGATCTGCACCACATCGGCTCCCGCCGCAAAAAGATCGCGGATTTCTTCGTTGACTGCCGCCGCATAGTCCAGCGCCGCTTCCGCTTCGGTCGCATAGAAATCGTTGTACGCCTGTTGGGTCATGGTGAAAGGCCCCGGCACCGTGATTTTCACTTTCTTGGTGGTGTGACGCCTCAGGAACTTCAGGTCATCGACCTCGACCGCCCGTAGCCTGCGGATCTTGCCGACGATACGCGGCACCAGATTGGGGCGACCCGCGCGGCCAAGCACGGTGGCCGGATTATCCAGATCCAGCCCGGCGAGCGCGGTGGCGAACCGGTTCGAGTAGCTTTCGCGGCGAATCTCACCGTCAGTGATGATATCCAGGCCGGCTTCTTCCTGCGCCTTGATCGCCGCCAGGGTGGCATCGTCCTGCGCCTCGGCGAGGAAAGGCGCCGGGATGCGCCAGAGTTCCTGGGCACGCAGCCGCGGCGGGGCGCGCCCGGCAAGCTGGTCGCGATCGATCAGCCAGTCGGGCTGGGGATAACTGCCGACCAGGGTCGTCGGAAATAACATGATGAGGTTCCTCCCACATAAGAGTTTTCAGGCGCTCGCCAACGCGCCGCTGCGGTCGATCAGTTCGCGCGCTAGGCTGACGACCGCGTCGATGCCCGGACCGGCTTCATCCTCTTGGTAGGCTACGTACATTCGGTGCGGCCGAATCTCCGGCGCCGTCGCTAGCAGCCGCAGACTGCCGGCGCTCATCTCGCTTTGCAGCATCACGCTCGGCAATATGCTCACGCCAGTGCCGGCCATCACCAGGCGGGTGATGATGGTCAAACTGTTGCAAGTGCTGATGCGCTCCGGATGCAGGCCGGCGCTGGCGAACCACTCCCAGGTCGTAGTGTATAAATGCGAAGGCTTGGGGTTGGTGATGATCGGCTGGCTTACGAGGTCGGCGGGTTTCAGCGGGCGCTGGGGGGGCAATCCACGCGCACCCGCCACCCAAGCGAGTTGGATCACGCCCAAAGGCTCGGCGCGGATATAGTCGGCGACATCCGGTTCGGTGAGAAACGCGATGTTCAACGACCGCTCGTTCAACGACCGGCTGAGATTCATGCTAAAACCCACCTGCAGATCTACCTTGAGCTGCGGATAACGCCGTTCCAGATGCGCCAGCAAATCCGGCAGAAACAGCAAGGCGAATGAATCGGCCACCCCGAGCCTGAGCAATCCCTGCATGCGGCTGTGATCACCGACCCGCGCGGTCAACTCGTCGGCAAGCGCCAGCATGCGCTCGGCGTAATCAAGCAGCAACTCTCCCTGCAGCGTCAACCGCACGCGGCTGCCGGTGCGTTCGAACAGCGCGGTGCCCAGCATCGCTTCCAGCTCATGCACGCGCGCCGAGATGGTCGGTTGGGTGAGATGCAAATGCTGCGCGGTGCGCCGCATGCTGCCGAGCCGGGCAATCCAATAAAAGGTTTCGAGCTGGGTGAGGTTGACGCGCATGACAAAAATAATCTATCACCGACTGGTATTTTTTTCGATTAGATTTTATCGCTGACACACTTTACTATCGTTGTTCCAAAGTAAAATCGATGCACTTGGGAGGTGGTCATGAAAAACAAATCGCCCGTCATACTTCCCTTCGTTGGCGTGACGTTGCTCAGCCTGTCATTGCTGGCCGCCAGCGGCTCGGACAACCGCGCCGCCGCCGCCGACAAGAAACTACGGATCGGCCTCGTACTGCCCGATCTTTCCAATCTCTATATCGCCGGCCTGCGCAACGGCGTACAAGCCCAGGCCGAAAAAGGCGGCCACGAAGTCCTGGTCAAAGGCACCAGCGACGCAGCGGGCCAAGCCAACGCCACGATGGCCTATATCGCCGCGAAAGTGGACGCCTTGATCATGGACCCCATCGATGGCAAGGGCATCATTCCCGCCATCGAAGCGGCCAACAAGGCCAATATCCCGGTCATCACCATCCAATCCGACGCCTTCGGCGGCGAACGGGCCGCCTTCATCGCCGGGCGCGAGGATTTGGCCGGCCTCTACATGGGCATGGCCGCATCGGATTGGTGCCTCGGCATCAACCCCTGCAAGATCGGGATCATTGAGGGCATCAAGGCCGACCAATCAGGGGCGGAAGAGGATAAAGCGTTCAAGGAGCACGTCCAGAAATTCCCCAATATTCAGATCGTGGGCGGATCCGAGACGCAATACGACCCCGCTAAAGCCCTCAACCTCGCCACCAACTTGCTGACCGCCAACCCCGATCTCAACTTCCTGTACGCTTGGTGGGATCCGGGCGGAAACGCCGCGGTCAAGGCGATCCAGGCCAAGGACAAGCTGGGCAAGGTCGGCGTCGCGTCGCAAAACGGTGACTGCATCGCCCTTGGGCATGTCATCAATGGCCGCCAGACTCAGACCACGGCGTTTTTCCCCGATGTGATCGGTGCCATCGCGGTGACGACCGCCGAGGATCTACTGAGCGGCAAGAAAGTCACCAAATTCGTCGAAGCGCCAGTGCTGTCCGTCGATACCACCCGCGCGAAAGCCTGGCTGGCGGGGCTGACGGAACCGCCGGCGCTGGTGCGGGAGAGCATCATGAAGCGCCTCAAGGAAGCGGAATCCGGCAACTGTCCGGTCAAGTAAACCCATCGCCTTATTCCGCCGCTATCGCTTATGACGGCAAGCGCCGAGGCCGCCAACCGCCCGCTGCGGCGCGGCCTCGGCCACGCCGCCGGGTTCTATCGCATCCTCGGCACGCTGCTCGCGCTCGGGCTGATCTGGCTTTTCTTCGGCTTGAAATCCGAGTACTTCTTCACCACCGAAAATATCTTCAACATTTTTCTGCAAGCCGCGAATGTCGGCATCATCGCCGCCGGCTTGACCGTGGTGATGATCGCCGCCGAGATCGATCTGGCGATCGGGTCGCTGCAAGCCCTGAGCGGCTCGGTGGCGGCGGTCGTCGTCATCCAGTATGGCTATCCGTGGTGGCTAGGGGTCATCGCCGGACTCGCGGCGGCCGTGCTGGCCGGTGCGGTCAGCGGCTTTCTCACCTGGAAACTCAAGATCGTATCGTTCATCTCGACGCTGGCCATGCTCGGCATCGCGCAGGGTATCGCGTTCCTGCTGACCAACGGCACCGCCATCGCCGGTTTCGGTGACAGCTACGCCTTCATCGGCACCTATACTTACCATGGATTTCCGTTTCCGGCGGTGCTGGCGATCCTCGTATTCGTCATTCTCCATCTGCTCCTCACCCGTACCAGGCTCGGCCTACAAATCTACGCCGTGGGCGGCAATAGCGAAGCCGCCGCCTACGCCGGCATCCGTGTGGGCCGGGTCAAGCTCATCGCGCTGATGATGTCCGGATTCACCGCCGGTATCGGCGGCCTGATCTTGAGTTCGCGCCTCGACGCCGGCAACGGCCTGTTCGGCGCCAATGACTTGCTGGCGGCGGTCGCGGCGGTGGTCATCGGCGGCACTTCGCTGTTCGGCGGTGTGGGTAGCGTGGTGGGAACGGCCATCGGCGTGATCATGATCGCCAGCATCAACGACGGCCTAATCCTGATCAATGTTCCTGATTTCTGGCAGCAGATCGTGATCGGCTGCATCATCATCGCCGCCATGGCTGTCGATCAACTGACCAAAGCCATGCGCCGCGCGGCATGATGAGCGAGCAGGCCGTTTCGCGCCAATCTTCCAGCGCGCCCGTGCTCGAGGCCGTCGGCGTCGTCAAGTCTTACGGCGCGGTGCGGGCATTGAAAGGCGTCGATGTGCAATTGTTCGCGGGCGAGGTGCTCGGACTGGTCGGCGACAACGGCGCCGGCAAAACCACGCTGGTGAAATGCCTGTCCGGCGTTCAACGCCCCGACGCGGGACGTATCGTCATCGACGGCGTGGAACGGCAAAACCTCACGGCCGATCTGGCGCGCGCGCTCGGCGTCGAGACCGTTTACCAGAACCTCTCGCTGATCGATACCTTGGACGTGGCGCAGAATTTTTTCCTCAACCGCGAGATCGTGCACGGCAACGCACTGGCGCGCGCCTTGGGCTGGCTGAACCGTCGCCGCATGTACCGCGAGACCGGCGAACGGCTGCGCGAACTGGGACTGGCGGTGGAAGCCCATCGCCCCATCGCCGCGCTCTCCGGCGGCCAGCGCCAAATGATCGCGGTGGCGCGCGCGATCACCTGGGGCAGGCACATCGTGATGCTGGACGAACCGGCGGCCGCGCTCGGCGTCCAGCAATCGATGCAGGTTCTGGCGTTCATCCGCACGCTGGCGGAGCGCGGCGTGGCGGTGCTGTTCATCAGCCACAACATGCAACATGTATTGCAGGTCACCGACCGGATACTGGTTTTACGCCACGGCGAAAAAGTCGGCGATCTGCGCACCCGTGCGGCGAGCGCCCAGCAGATCGTCACCCTGATCACCGGCTCGGACCTCGTGGTCAAGGGCCAGGATGTCGCGGTCTAACGGCTGATCGCGGGGGCAAGCCAGCAAAAGAGGCAGCGATGGAAAGACGGAAATTGGCGGGATTCATCAGACGGCCCAGCATCGACGACATCCGCCGTTTGGCCGAGATGGAATATCTCCATCCCGACGCGCGGGAGCTCGAAGAACTGCATGAGCTGGCGGATGCCATGCTCGGGATGTTCGACCGCCTCGACGAACTCCCGCAACCGGAACTCTCCACGCGCTATACGGAGCGCGACAAGGGCCGCCGCCCGACCCCGGAAGAAGACCCGTGCAATGCGTTCATCCGCAAATGTCTGGTCAAGGGCGCGCCAACGGGCAAGCTCGCGGGCAAAACGGTGGGCCTCAAGGACAACATCCGCTTGGCCGGCGTACCGATGACCAACGGCTCGCGACTCCTCCAGCATTACGTCCCCGATATCGACGCCACCGTGGTCGAGCGCCTGCTCGACGCCGGGGCGACCATCGTCGGCAAGCTCAATATGGACGATTTCGGCTTCGCCGGCACCAGCGAAACCAGCGCCTACGGCTGTATCCGCAATCCCCATCATCTCGATTTCTCGGCTGGCGGTTCGTCGGGCGGCAGCGGCGCGGCGGTAGCCGCGGGCGCGGTCGATCTGGCCTTGGCCGTCGATCAGGGCGGCAGCGGACGCATCCCAGCCTCTTGGTGCGGCGTGGTGGGCATCAAACCCACCCATGGCCTGGTGCCCTCTTTCGGCATCACCTATCTCGACCATACCGTCGATTTCGTCTGCCCGCTGGCGCGCAGCGTGGCCGAGGTCGCGCTGGCACTGGAAGTGATCGCCGGCGACGACCCCAAAGACCCACAGTGGACGCGCGGCACGCCGCCAGTGGTTAATTACAGCGACGCGCTGGAGCGTTCCGTGGCCGGCCTGAGGATCGGCGTGGTCAAGGAAGGCGTGGCGCCTGAAACGCTCGAAGCCGACGTCGCCGACGCCTTTGGCAACGCCGTCAACACGCTGGAATCAATGGGCGCGCAATGCCGCGAGGTGAACCTGCCGTTCTGGCCCGATGCCCAGGCCATCTGGAACGGCTTCGCCGCCCATGCGATCACCGCGATGATCGAGTCCGAGCAAGAGGGCTATGGGCGGCGCGGTTTCTGCGACATCGGCTGGCAAGAGGCGTTCGCCAACGCCCGGCGCGTGGGATCGGACGGGTTTCCGCCGACGCTCAAGGCGTTGATGGTCATTGGCAAATACCTGCGCCGCGAATATCGCAGTCTTTACTTCAGCAAAGCGACCAATCTGCGCTTCGCCGCGCGCCAGCAAGTCGATCGGCTGCTCGACGAAGTCGATCTGCTCCTCACGCCCACCACGCCCATGAAAGCGTTTCGCTTGTTGACCGAACCATTGAGCCTCAAAGCGATGGCGGCGCGCGCTTCCTCCATGTGCCAGAACACCTATCCCTTGAACGTTACTGGCCATCCGGCGATCAGCGTTCCCGTCGGATTCGGCGAGCATCATCTTCCCATCGGTTTACAAATGATCGGTCGCTATTTTTCCGAGCCGCTGCTGCTCGGGACGGCGCACGCGCTGGAGCAAGCGATGCGGCACCAGGTCAACGGCTGAAGCCGTCCCGTAATCTCTTCTCGCGCGGTCATTGTCCCGTATCCGGGGTCCATGCGCCTCGGAAATTCCGCTATCCTTGATTCTCAGTCACCGAAAAATACCAAAGGAGGCGCAGCCCACCAACTGACCGCAGCGACCATAACCGACATCCCTAGCGCTTTGCAGTCTCGTCCCATCAAGGAGAAGCAACAATGAAAGATGAAGCAGTATCCGCAAATACCCTTGGTAAGGAAGACGTTGGCACAAAACCGCCTCATTTGTCGCCATCAGAAAGCCCTCACGATACCAACGCTGTAAACCCTCCTGCCTTGAAACCGACCGGTGCTGCGGGCGGCATCGACCGGCGTCAGTTTCTCGTCGGCGGAGCGGGGCTGGTGGGTGGCGCACTCCTCGCGAGCCCTCTCGCCGGCATTCCGGAAGCGAAGGCGGCGGGGGAGGTTGCGCCATCCTACCGCGTGCCCACGTATCGGGATTTGTATTACGGCAAATGGGAAGAACTCACCGCCAAAGGCGCGGATACCTTGTACGGCAGAAAGCTGTTACGGCCCGAGGACTTCAAGCACGGCACGGTCACTACCCACGACCCGCGTGGCTACGACGTCAAGTTCCACTATGTGCGGGAGGGCAGCGGAGAACCGCTGTTCCTGTTTCATGGCTGGCCTGGCTTCTGGTGGGATTATTGGATGAACATCAAGGAACTGGCCAAGCATTTCGACGTGATTGCGGTCGACATGCGCGGCTACGGCGACACCGACAAGCCGGGCTATGACCCTGCCATTAACCGGATCAAGCTCGACCCGATCGACCACTACGACTTGAACACCACGGTCGATGACCAAATGCGGGTGGCGAAGGCACTCGGCATCGACAAAGCGTATTGGGTGGGGCATGACTGGAGTTCGCTCACCATGCACAAGTTCGTGCGCCGCTACCCGGAGATGGTCAAGAAGCTGGTGCTTTCCAATCCGTTCCTGCCCGGCGCCGAGGCGCGCTATCTCAGTCCGGCATTCCATGGTCACTCGTATTACGCCTCGTTCCACAGCACCCCGCTCGCGACCGAACTGGTCGGATCGAGCCGCGAGGCCACCAAGATCTACTTCCGTTGGTTCTTCAACTGGTGGTCGTACAACAAGGCGTTATGGACCAAGGACGAGATCGAGGTCATCACCGACAACTTCGTGAAACCCGGTAATGTCGAGGGTGGCTTCAGTTGGTATCGCGCCAACCTGAGCCGGCGGTGCACGGCTGGGAGCCGCGTGACTACGAGCCGACCAGCATCCTGACGGTGCCTGTGGGGAGAGGGCGATACCTGCGTGATCATCGACTGGGTCCGACCTGGTTCCGCATTATTACTTGAATCTGAAGTACGTTCCACCGTCTTCCGTCACCGACGGCGCTTCCCAGATTTTCTCCTCGGTTTTTCCATTGCTTTCCCTTCCTGAAGGTATACAACGCTCTTGCGCCCTGCCTTTGTACCTTCAAGGCGGGGCGAGGGTTGCGGGCGCTTCCAGGCCAGGCCTGCTACCAGACGCCCTGTCCCTGGCGCAGCACCGCGCCGTTCGCGCGCCCGTCAGCACCCCGTCGCGCAGGGTGATGACGCCATTGACCAGCACCGCGACTATGCCGGCGGCGAGTTGATTGGGCTCGAAGGGTGGTGCCGCGCTCGGCCAGCAGTGGGTCGAAATCGCGATGTCTGCCCGCGCGCCCTGGCGCAGCACGCCACGGTCGCGCAAGCCGAGAACACGGGCGGGGAGTCCGGTGAGCTTGTAGATGGCCTGCTGCGGGCTGAGCGCTTTCTTTTTCTTGCACCATGAAACGGTAGAAATCCAGAAGTGGTCGGCGATAGCGCCATGAAAGCCGAGTGCGCCAGCGCCGTCGGGGCTAAATCGGTGCATCCGATCCCGCATGGTATAGCGGATGGCTGGAACACTTCGCGCTGCTGCTCATCGTGATAGCAGCAGATGATCACCATCAGTTACAAAAAGGACGACCGCGCCGAGCAGCAGATCATACGCGGCGTCGAGCGCTCCGGCCGCGCTCGGCGGCGATGTCGGCGAAGGTGGCGCGCATATCAGCCAGTGCGGATTATCCAGCAACACGGTGCGGTGCTGCTGCTGCTGGTGCTGAGAATGCTTTGGTACTGCTCGATCTTCGTCGCGGCTGCGCGGTTACAAACGCTCGCCCAGGCTTTGCGAGCCTTCATGCCCAGGGCGGCAGCATCGGCAGGCAAATACGTCAGCCCGAACAGCCGGGTGTGCATGTCGAAAGCAACGTCCAAGCCGCGCTGGCGGGCTTGGTCGACCGCTTCGATGCAGCGCGCGCACTCATCCGGGCCGCTGCGCGGCAACAGATGCGACACTTGCAAGCGTACGCCGCTTTGTTCGGCGGTGCGCAGCGCCTCCACGACCGCCTCGGCGGCGCCGGCATCGCGCCGGCGCGTATGGGTGGCGTACAGGCCGCCATAGCGGGCCACGGTGCGGCAAAGCGCGGTGATCTCGGCTTCGCTGGCGCCGGATTCGGAGCTGTACTCCAGCCCGGTGGAATAACCCCAGGCGCCTTCATCCAGGGACTGCTCGAGCAATCCCCGCATGGTGCCGACCTCGGCTGGCGTAGCGGCGCGCGGGCTGAAGCCCAGGGTCGCGAGCCGCAATTGGCCATTCGGCACCAGACTCAACACATTGACCGCCGGCCGCGCCGCCTCCAGGCGGTCAAAATATGCCGCCGTGCGGGTCCAATCCAGGGCGAGGTCTTCGCTATAACCGTAGATGACCTTGCTGGCGAGGCGCGGATCGCCGATAGGAAAGCAACCATAGCCGCAGTTGCCGAGCACCTCCAGGGTGACGCCTTGGTGGATCGCGCTGACCGCGCGCGGATCGACCAATAAAGTCCAATCGGAGTGGCTGTGGATATCGATGAAGCCCGGCGCCACATAAAGCCCTGTCGCGTCGATGGTAGGGACTTCCGGCGCGTCGATGCGGCCGATGTCGGCGATCCGGCCTTGCACCACGGCGAGATCGGCTTGCAGCGGTTCGGCGCCGCTGCCATCGAATACGGTGCCGTTGCGGATGACGAGGTCGACGGCCATGGCGTTGGTTCAGGCGACCGCCGCGATTCGTTGTTGCCGCTCGCCGCGCAGCCGGGCGGTGGCCGGCGCATCCAGCGCCAGCGTACGCGGATCGATGACCACGGCGTATTGTTCGCGCGCCGCCCGAATGCTGACTTTTTCGTCCAGCACATCCTCCAACACTTGTTGCGGCGATCGCTCCAGGGCAGGACCAAAGCCGCCGCCGCCGGCCGCGATGTGACGGAAGGTATCGCCCGTTTTCAGTTCCAGCGCGGCCATCGGCATGGTCGGCAGCACTTCCTCGCCGGCGCCGCGGGCGAGGAGGTTCAGCGATGGCGCGCCGGGTTCTCCGCCGCCCAGTCCATAGGGCGGATGATCGCGGCGGTCGGAACGCACGGTAAGCACCGCCTGCGCCGCCCGCAGCCGGAATTCACGCACGAAAGCGAGCCCGCCCCGTTGACGACCGGCGCCGCCGGAATCGGGCACCAAGCCGTAACGCACCACTTGCAGCGGCATCTCGGCTTCGAGCAATTCGACTGGCTGATTGGATAAATTGGCGGCCGGATTGGAGATACCCTCAACGCCGTCGCGCCCGGCGCGCGCGCCCCAGGTGCCGACCAGGACTTCGGTGAGGATGAACGGCCGCCCGCCATGATAACCGCCGATGGAAATCAGCGACGGGCCGCCTTCGCCGCCGGCGATCACTTTGTCCGGCACGACCTGCGCGAGCGCGGCCATGATCGCGTCGAAGACCCGATAGCCCATTACCCCGCGCGCGCCGCAGGCGGCGGGCAGCACCGGGTTGAGCAGACAGCCGCTCGGCGCGGTGACGGTGATGGGGCGCATATAGCCCTCGCAGTTCGGCATTATGATCGCCAATGCAGCGGATCGCGCAGTAGCTGGACGAACGCGCCATGGCGATGGGGCAATTGATGCCAGCGGGCACCTGCGCGGAAGTCCCGGTGAAATCGATGGCGATCTCGTCGCCGCGCACTGTCACGGTGACCGCGACTTTGAGCGGCTGGGGCGATTCACCGATGCCGTCGATATAATCGGTGTGGCGATACTCGCCGTCGGGAATCGCGGCGATCACCGCGCGCATCTGGCGCTCGGCGTGATCGTGCAACTCGGCCAGATAGCGGTGTAGCGTATCGGCTCCGTATTTGTCGATTTGCTGCAGCAAACCGCGCTCGCCGACATCGCAGGCCGCGAGTTGCGCGCGCAGATCGCCCAGCACTTGCACCGGTTGGCGGGTATTGCTGGCGATGACTTTGAACAAGGTCTCATTGGGCTTACCCGCCTCGTAGAGTTTCAGGATGGGCAGCCGCAATCCCTCCTGGAATACCTCGGTGGCATGCATGGCTACACTGCCCGGCGTGATCCCGCCGACATCGCAGTGATGCGCCATGGTCGCCGCGTAGCCTTCCAGCGCGCCGTCGGCGAACACCGGCTTGATCACATAGATATCCGGCAGGTGCTGGCCGCCCGAACCGTAAGGATCGTTGGCGATGAACACATCGCCCGCGCGTGCACCGGCGGCGTGATCGCGGACGATATGCTTCATGAGATCCGGAAACGCGCCGAGCTGCACCGCGAGCGTAAGCCCTTGGGCGATCACCTCGCCGTTGCGGTCGCACAGCGCCGTCGAGTAGTCCATGGTGTCGCGCACCACCGGCGAATAAGCACTGCGCATGATCACCAACGCCATTTCGTCGGCGCTGGAGGCGAGGCCATTCTTGATGACTTCGAAGGTGATGGGATCGATGGGTTCGGACATGATCATGGCTCCATAACGTCGCCTACGGTGATATCGATGTTGCCCAAGGCATCCAGCGCGGCGCTACAACCGGGGGGTATCACGCAAGTCGCGTCATACTCTTCGATGATGAACGGCCCTGCCACGACCCGACCGGTGAGATCGGCGCGGCTGCCGACCGGGGTCGTGAGAATGCCGAGTTTAGGGCCGAAATAAGCATCGCGCTTCTCGCCCGAGACGGCGCGCGCACCGGCGGCGAGCCCGGCGCTGGGATTGAAACGGCGCTGCGCCGGCAGACTCGCCCGCGCCATTACTTTGATGTTGATCAGATCCACCGGGTCGGTGTCGGACTTGTGGCCATAAGTGCGCAGGTGTTCGGCGCCGAAAGCGCGCGCCATGATTTCCATATCGGGCACGCCGGGAGCCACCGTCACGGTCAATTCATAAGCCTGGCCGGCATAGCGCAGGTCGGCGAAGCGCCGGAGCGCTATTTGTTCGCGACCGTAGCCTTCCGCCAGCAGCGCCGCCGCCGCTTCGTCTTCCAAGCCGCGGTAAGCCGCTTCGACCGCCGCCGCCGAGGTCTCGCTGCCGCGCCGAAACAAAGTCTGGACGAACTCGCGCTCGGGTTCGCAAAACAGCAAGCCCAACGCGCTGAATACACCCGGCGCCGGCGGCACCAGCACGCGGCGCATGCGCAACTCATGGGCGATCATCGCCGCCGCCATCGGCCCGTTGCCGCCGAAAGCGAGCAGCGCGAAATCGCGCGGATCGCGACCGCGGTAGGTGGTGACCGCTTTCACTGCGCGGGTCATGGTCGCCACCGCGATCAGCAGCGCGCCCCAGGCCACTTCCCGCGGCGATTTGCCGAGTCGGCCCGCGATCTGCTCGGCGAGCGCGCGGCGCGCGCGTTCAGCGTCGAGCTTGACCGAACCACCGACCAGGTGGCGCGGGTTGAGGTAACCCAGCACCACCAGCGCGTCGGTGAGGGTCGGCCGGTCGCCGCCCAAACCGTAGCACGCCGGTCCCGGCGCCGCGCCGGCGCTGTCGGGTCCGACTTTCAGCAAGCCTGAGTCGTCCACCCTGAGGATGCTGCCACCGCCGGCGCCGATTTCGGAGACATCGATGAACGGCAGTTTGATGGGATAACCACCGCCCTTGACCAGCTTGCTGCTCAGGTTGATGCCGGCGCCGACCTCGTATTCGCTGGTCTTGGCCGGTTCGCCGTTCTCGACCATCGCGGCCTTGGCGGTGGTGCCGCCCATGTCGAGCGAGATGATGTTCTCATGGCCCGCCAAGCGCGCCAGACGGGCGCAGGCGATCACCCCGGCCGCTGGCCCCGATTCGACGATATAGGCGGGTTTGGCGATCGCGGCGGCGGCGGTCATGATGCCGCCATTGGACTGCATGATCGCGACCGGCGCGCGCAGGCCCGCCGCCGCCAAGCGCCGCACCAATGATGTCAGATAAGCCTTCACCACCGCGCCGATATAAGCGTTCACCACGGTGGTGCTGGTGCGCTCGTACTCGCGGATTTCGGGCAACACCTCGACCGAGCAGGTGATATAAACATCATCGCCGAGAGCGTCACGGAGCATCTCGGCGACGCGCCGCTCGTGGCTGGGATTGGCGTAGGAATGGAGCAGACAAATCGCCAGCGCTTCGATGCCGGCATCCCGCAAGCGCGGAACGATAGCCTCCACGCTGGCCTCGTCCAGTGGCTGCCAGACCTCGCCGTTCGGGCCCAGCCGCTCGCGGATTTCGAAGCGATGGCGGCGCGCGACCAGCGGCGCCGGTTTTTCGTATTGCAGATTGTAAAGCTCCGGAATGCGCAAACGGCGCATCTCCAGTACGTCGCGAAACCCTTCGGTGGTGATGAGCGCGGTGCGTGCGCCTTTGAACTCCAGGATGGTGTTGGTGGCCACGGTGGTGGCATGGACGATGCCGGCGATCTGGGTTGGCGCTATCGCCAGCTCTGTGAGCAGCGCACCGATGCCGTCGATGATACCGCGGCCGTAATCGTCTGGCGTGGACGGCACTTTCTTGGTATGCAGGGCGCCGTCGCTGGCGAGCAGCACGATGTCGGTGAACGTGCCGCCGATATCGACGCCTATCCGATAGCTCGTTTCCGTAGACATGAATTCAACAGGGGTTGGATTTGCACTCGCTCCGATGGCGATGATGGTAAACACTGCCCACTATAAAATCTAATCGAAAAAGACGCCGTTCAGAGATAGATTATTTTTATCGATAAAGCCGGCATTCGCGCCTTTGTGGTTGCAACGGCTAACTTTCTTCCGCGGATGGTGACTCAACCATCCAATAGCGCGGCGCCCAGTGATGACATCGGGCATGCGCGCCGCTCGTCTCATCTCGGAACGAACCTCGACCCATGATTACCAAGCTTGCTCTGACCACGATCGGCCTCATAGCAGTAGCGCTGGGGCTCATCGTCATGCTCAATCAGGCCAAGTTCGAATACGCGTTCTCGGAACAAGCCGAGTCGCGTTTCGCGTTCGTGGTGAAAGAACTCAAATCGACCATCGAAACCGGTTTGAATCTGGGTCTCAGCCTGACCGACGCGCGCAACATCGAAGATATCATCGAGCGCGAATTGGCAAGCGACGATCACATCCTCGCCATCACCCTGTTCGATCAACACCAGATCTTATTCCATGTCGAGAAGAACCACGGCGCAGCAAACCAACCGGACGTCGCGGCGCTGTGGCGGCAAGCCTCGGCAACGGCGGACGCCGATGACTGGCGCCAAAAAACGCCTGGTAAGCGGCTGGTAGGCGCCACCCTCATCAACAACTTTGGGCAAAAAGCAGGCGGCATCGCCCTCGAGTACGACCGAGCCTTCTACGACCGCAATGTCGGGCAAATGCTCATCGAACTGGCGCGCACCGCCACGATTCTTGCGCTGGGCATGGCGCCTCTGATTTTCGCCAGCCTGTTTCTGCTGTTCCGGCGGATGCGCGCAAGCCTGTCCCGTATTCGTCCGGCCATCGCCAAATTGCTCGGCGATGCCAAAACCGCGAACTTCCAGCCAACCGCCGATGCCACGCTGGAACTGCACTACGCCGCCGCCGAACACGAAATCAAACAAGTCCTCGGCGTTCTCGAAATCGAGCGCAGCCGTCTTGCCAATCCGACGTCGGGAGCGTAGCGCCTTAATGGATAAGAAAACCCTACAATCGCAGGGCCTTGCGGGCGAGTCCGCCCATACCCGGATCGTCGCGTTGACGCTGGTGACGATCGTCCTGCTGCTGCTCCCCCTACTCGGCTTGTCCTACTACGCGCTGGTTGCGTTCGAGCGCAGGCTGCTGCCGGAGATCGAGCGCAAAGCGTTGCGGGTAGGGCTTTCCATCGACAACAGGTATCCAGCGCGCGCTGGATTTCGGCATCCTTTCGCCAAGCTCGAAGGAATGAATGAATTCTTCGCCGCCAAACTCGAAGCCGCGCGGGACATTGCGTATGTCGCCGCCGCTGATCGCACGGGCAGGATACTTTCACCGGCAAGGTTCGTTCAGCGCCGATCATGGCACAAGCCTTGCTGAGGTCACGACAGCGGTGGTGAGCGGCGGCGCCACGGCGAGCAAGTTCGCGCCGCGTTATCGCTTGCCCGCCGTCATCGAGGCGCTGTTGGGAAACCCGCTGGCAACGCCCGCGCCCGCCGCCGTCCGCAGTGGCGAAGACTACTACCAGATCGCCTTGCCGATCAGGAGCAAAACCGCCCTCGTCGGCGTCCTCCACCTCGGTATTGATGCGCGCTTCGTGGCGCGTCAAATCGAAGCCATCTCGTTCGATATCGTGATCGTCCTGGTGGTGGCGCTGCTGGTTGCTTTCGAGTTGTTGCTGCTGATCGCCACCAGCAGTTTCTCGGCGCCCTTGCAGCAATTCGACGCCCTGCTGCAGCGCCTGAGTCAGGGTGACTTCAGCCTGGTGTTGACAGCGCGCGCACGCGACCGACTCGGGCGCATGGGGCATGCGCTCAACGCCCTGGTCGAGCGCATCAATGAAAGCTACCAAGAACTGCTGCGGCTGAAAACCAGAGCACCGCTATCCGGGCGAACCGACGCCCCTGCGGCGGCGCTCGACGCAGACCGTTACGCCGGGGCGTTGTTCGCCACCAGGGGACACCCCAAGAGTTACCGATCATCCAGCCTGGTTCCCGTGCGCACGGCGACTTTTCTTTTCGTATTCGCCGAGGAGCTGGCGCGCCCGTTCTTTCCGGTCTATGTACGCGAACTCGCGGCGCCGATCAGCGCGTTGTCGCAGGAATTTCTGGTCGGCTTGTCGATTGCGATCTTCATGCTGGTCATGGCCCTGGTCATGCCGGTGGTGGGCTTTTGGTCGAATCGCATCGGCCATCGCAATCTGTTCTTGCTCGGCGCCTTGCTGTCTACCATCGGCCTGGGCGCGACCGGGTTCGCCCTGGGATATTGGGATTTGCTGCTGTGGCGGGCGCTCTCGGCGCTCGGCTATACGCTGACATTTACCGCTTGCCAGGGCTATGTGCTCGATAACACCAGCGCGAACAACCGCACGCAAGGCGTGGCGACCTTCGCCGGCGGCATCGTGGCCGCGGACATCTGCGGCCCCGCCATCGGCGGCATTCTCGCCGAGCGCATCGGCTACAGCGCGACTTTCGCGGTGGGCGCGGCGCTGGCCATCGGCGCGGCGCTGCTGGTGTTGCAGTTCATCCCGCACTATATTCCGCATCGCCACCACACCAGCGTCGCCAATCCGCCGGCCCGACGCGCTGCGCACTTCCGGGAACTCCTCGCCAATCCGCGCTTTCTGGCCTTGATGCTGTTCGCCGCCGTGCCGGCCAAGCTATTGCTCACCGGATTTCTGTTTTTCCTCACTCCCATGCTCCTCACCCAGCTCGGCAGCAGCCAGTCCGAGATCGGCCGCATCGCCATGTGCTATGGTGTCGCGTCCATCGTGTTCATGCCGTTGTTTGCGCGCTTGACCGATCGCTGGAACGCGCCCGGCTTGATGGTCGGGGTGGGCTGCATGATCGCCGGCGCGGGCATGATCCCGGTGCTGTTCACGCCCACCCCGGCGACAGTGCTGACGGCGGTCATCGGCCTGGGCGCGGGCCAGGCGCTGAGCATCTCGTCGCAGGTCACGCTGCTCACGCACATCTGCAAGAATCCCATTGCAACTTATGGTGCCGCCCCGATCATGGGCGTTTATCGCTTCATCGAACGCCTGGGCAGCGCCGCCGGGCCGTTCGTGGCGGTCGCCTTCGCCAATGCTTTCGGCTACAGCGGCGCCGCGTTAGCCTTGGGAATCGTGGGTGTGGTCGGTGCAACATTGTTTAGCGCCGCATTTTTGATCTTGGGGCTTGCGCCCGAAGACGATGATGAAGCGATCGCGGTGACCGTGAACTAGAGGATTGAAAACATGCTCCGCATATCGATGAAGCTCATCACCGGCCTGCTGGCGGTCTTGTTGCTCGGCATGGCGCACGCCCAGAGCGAGGCCGGGGACAAACCGTACCGCGTGTTCATGATCCTGTGGCGCGGCGAGACCGAGGTCGAGCGCGGGTTCAAGGACGCGCTGGCCGAACTCAAGCTGCCGGTAGAATTCACCATCCGCAGCGCCGACCGCGACCGTTCGCGCATCCCCGCTCTGGTAGCGGAGGCCAAAGCCGCGCGACCCGACCTCGTTTATACCTGGGGAACCACCGTTACCCTGGGAGTCGTCGGTGAGTATGACCGCGTCGATTCCGCAACCCACATCGCCGACATTCCCGTGTTATTCACGATGGTGGCGGCGCCACTCGAGGCGCGCATCGTGCCTGAGCTGCGCTCATCCGGGCGCAATGTCACCGGAACTACCCATATCGTGCCGATTGAAACCCAGATCAAGGCGATCCGCGCCTACCGCTCCTTGACCCGGCTGGGGGTCATCTACAATCCCGCGGAAGCGAATTCGGTGGCGAACATCCGCCAGTTGCGCGAGCTTTCGGACAAGCTCCAATTCGAGTTGCTCGACCAGCCGGTGCCACTCGATGAGCAGGGCAACCCACGCGCCGACACCCTGCTTGAACTGGTCGGCGATCTGGCCCGGCGCGAACCGCAGTTTCTCTACATCGGCCCCGACACGTTCATCGGCGACAACCGCCAACTCATCATCGGCGAGGCCATCAAACACCGGCTGCCGGCGTTCAGCGCCACTGAACTCGAAATGCGTGACGGCCAAGCCATGATTGGCCTGGTGTCGCGCTACTACAACTTGGGGCGCTTCACCGCGTTCAAGGCGCGCCAAATCCTAGTCGATCACGCGCAACCCCGCGCGATACCGATAGAGACCCTGAGCCGCTTCACTTACATCATCAACATGGCGGTGGCGAAACGCCTTGAGCTTTACCCGCCGATGAACACCTTGAACTACGCCGAGGTCATCGAATGACGGCGCTGACAATCGCTGGTGGCGCAGCCTTTCCACACCGGGCTTTGCGGCGGCGAGCAACAGCAACGATGGCGGCAACGCTCATGGCGAGGGTGCTGGATGACGACAACGTCGAGCAAGCCTATCGCTTGCATAAACAACTGCTCCAGCTCGGGCCGAAACCCACCTTGTTCAAACCGGAATCCCGTGAGTTCTTCGCGCGCCATGTCGAGGCTGTGGGGCGCATCATCGGTGTGTTCGCCGAAGGTGCGCTCATTGCCTACGGCATCGTCGGATTTCCGGCTGATACGGGGTATAACTTCGGCGCGACACTCGGCCTACCGGAGTCTGCACTCGCGCAAGTCGCGCATTTGGACGGCTGCGGCGTGCTACCACAATGGCGCGGCAACGGTTTGCAGCGCTGGCTGGCGCACCGGCGTATCGCATTGGCGGTGGCAGCGGGACGCCGCCATATCCTGTCCACCGCGGCGCCCGCGAATACCGCGAGTTGCCGTAATCTGCTCGCTAGCGGATTGCAGATCAAGGGCCTGCAGCCGATGTTCGGTGGAGTGCTCCGTTACCTGTTATACGCTGACTTGGCGGCGCCCTGTCGCGTCGACCCCTCGTCCGTGCGAATCGTCGCGGTCACCGACATCCACCGCCAGCAACACCTATTGGCGCATGGTTATGTCGGCCATCGCTGGTGCCTGCAACGTTCCATGGCGCACGTTTACTATGGCCGACCGCTGCCCGGATCCACGCCGGCGTGAAGCTTCGCACCCGTATCACCCTGATCGCTTGCGGTTGTTTCGCGATGCTGGCGACGCTGCTGGTGGTGGATGGGCGACTGCGCCAGCAAGCCATCGAAAAACGTTACGAAGAGGCGCTCATTACCGGTCATCGCAACGCCTGGGCCGGGATCAGCGACGCCGAACTGCGGCGCCTGGCCGCGCTGCTGGCCGAGATCAGCCGTAACGACAGCGCCCTCCGGGCATTGGCGGCGCGCGATCGGGAAGCGTACGCGGCTGCGCTTCAGGATCTCCGCCAACGCTTACTGACGGACCCCACCGCGCCGGTTCTGGAAACGGCGACGGCCGACGGCGCGCTATTTTTCTCGACCGCCCCAAATCCCCTGGCATCCGAAGCCTTGACGCCGGAACTGATCGCCGCCGCCATCACCAAACTCGCCCCGCTGCGCGGCCTGATACGGCCCAGGCGCGGCCATTTGGCGCTGGCGGTGGTGGCGCCGTTATTCGCACGCGGCGGCGTATCGGGCGTTGCCGCGCTCAGTATCGATCTCGCCCAGCCGCTCAATGTATTCGCCGCCAGCGTCGATCATGAGGTCTTTATCGTCAATCAAGACAAACAACTCGAACACGCCACCACCCCGAGCCTGTGGCGGCTGGTGGCGGGAGCGGTAGCGGCGGCGCCGGATGGCGAAAACTTCACCGTCAACCGCATGGGCAATCTCGTGTTCACATTGGTGCGCCTGCCCGTGCGGGATGTGCTGGAGCGCCCGTCGATGATCCTGTTCGCCAGCCGCAACATCACCGCCGAGTACTGGCACGAGACGCTGGTCAGCGGTCTCTCCTACGGCTTCGGCGCGCTCGTTTTGCTGCTGTCGCTCAGCACTTTGTATTGGTACATGCGCCGCTCATTCAAACCGCTGAACGCGGTGATCGGTGTCCTCAACGCCCTCGCGCGCGGCAATACGAAAGTGATGATGCCCGCCGCGCCGCGCAACGACGAGATCGGCAGGCTGGCGGGCACGCTGGAAGCGTTCCGGCAAGGCCAGGAAGCGCACGGCCAATTGGCCGCGTTCCGGCAAGAACTCGACATGGCGACCCGCATTCAGCGCTCCATTTTGCCGACCGCGTTTCCGCTGCAATCCGCGTTCGAGCTATCGGCCAGGCTTTATACGGCGCGCGAAGTCGGCGGCGACTTCTACGATTTCTTTACCCTGCCCGACGGCCGCCTGGGCCTGGTCATCGCCGATGTCTCCGGCAAGGGTCTGGCGGCGGCGCTGTTCATGGCGGTGGCGCGCACCGCGCTACGCAGCACCGCGATGATCGTGGCGGAGCCCGGCGCCTGTCTGGCGCGCACCAACGACCTGTTGAGCGTAGAGAACGACGCGGCGATGTTCGTCACCGTGTTCTACGGAGTTTTCGAGCCGGCCAGCGGCCGCCTGGTGTACGCGAACGGCGGCCACAATCCGCCGGCGCTGGTGAACGCACACGGCCAAGTGGATTTCCTGGATGGCACCGAGGGCATGGCGCTCGGCATCATGGCCGAGATGCCCTACGCGCAACGGGAAATCGTGCTGGCGCCGGGCGACCGCCTGGTGCTTTATACCGACGGCGTGACCGACGCCATCGATGAAGCGGAGCGCGCGTTTACCACCGATGGCCTCATCGCGGCGCTCGCCGCCACCGCCGACGCCGACGCGGATGAGATCATCCACGCCATCGTCGCCCGGGTCCAAGCCTTTGCCGGCGCAACACCGCAGTTCGACGACATCACCCTGATGGCGTTGGATTACCAGGGGAGTGAACGGGTCGGCGCCAAAGCCTATTTGCCCGCGCCAAGAATTGCCGCATGCTGCTGAAAAAAGCCCGCGTGGCGCTCGCGAAACCCCGGCCAGGCGTCGGGATTGATCAATTCCGGCGGGCGCTCGCCGCGGGCGATCATCCGCCACTGCTCCACCGCTTGCACCGCGACGTTGCGCCGCGCTCCTCGGTGACCCCGGCAATATGCGGGCTCATGACCACATTGTCGAGTTGCAGCAAGGGGTTATCCAGCGCGGGCGGCTCCACCGCCCAGACATCCAGCCCCGCGCCTCGGATGCGCCGGGCGCGCAGCGCGTCGATCAAAGCGCGTTCATCGTGGATACCGCCGCGCGCGGTGGTGATGAAATACGCGCTCGGCTTCATCACCGCGAGTTCGGCGGCGCCAATCATGCCGAGCGTCTCGGCGTTGCGCGGGCAGTGCAGGCTGACAAAGTCGGCGCTGCGCAGCAATTCGGCGAGGGGCGCGGACTCGGCGCCGCGCGCGGCGAAATCCGCCGGGCGGAGATAAGGATCGTAGGCCAACACCCGCATCCGCAACAAGCCTTTGCAAAGCTCGGCGACGCGCGTGCCGATATGGCCTAGGCCGACGATGCCGATGGTCTTGCCGAGGATGTCGTTGCCGATGAAGTCGTTGCGGTGCCAGGCGCGATCGCGGCGCAGCGCGCGATCCGACTCGATGATGCGCTTGGACAGACACAGCATCATGCCCAGCGTGTGCTCGGCCACCGCCTCGCGATTGCCGCCGGCTTGGTTGATGACCAGCACACCCGCCGCCGTGCACGCATCGACGTCGACGGTGTCGTAGCCGACGCCGTCGGCGGAAATCGCGAGCAGATGCGGGCAGCGCGCGAGCAACTCGGCGCGGGCGTGCAGAAAGACGGGCAGTTCATCGCGGGTGGAGCGGATCTGATAACCGTGCGCAGCCCTGAAATCCGGCCAAATCCGCTCCGCGGGCGCATGGCTGTCGAACCGCAGCACCCGCAGTTCGGGGGCTTGGGCAAGGCGTTCCAGACCGGCGGCGTGCTGCCAGCGGTCGAAATAAGCAATCGTGAAGTGGGATGTCGTCATGAGCGCGCAAAGCTGCCAAAATGCAAAACGCTAAAGATACAATCTCCGTTCTTGGCTTACGAGCGTTTTTGAAGAATGGCTATGTACGACGATCCCGTACTCCTGCACGAATGGCATCCGGTCGCCAGCTTGCGCCAGCTGAGCGAGAAACCCATCCTCGGCGTGCGCCTGTTCGGCGAGGATCTGGTGATCTGGAGCGCCAACGGCAAACTGCACGCCTGGCAAGACCTCTGCGTACACCGCGGCGCACGCCTGTCGCTCGGCGGCATCGACGGCGATGGCCATTTGCAATGCCCTTATCACGGTTGGATTTATAATGGCGAAGGGCGCTGCGTGCATATCCCGGCGCTGGCCGATTTCGTCCCCGGCGAGCGCGCCCAGGTCAAGACTTACGCGGTGCGCGCGGCCTATGATCTCATCTGGGTATGTCCGGGTGAACCGCAGCGCGACATTCCGCCATTCCCGGAGTGGCAGGACGGCGCATTCCGCAAGATGTTATGCGGCCCCTACCGGGTCAGCGCCAATGGTTTCCGGCTCATCGAGAATTTCCTCGATGTCGCCCATTTTCCGTTCGTACACACCCGGATTCTGGGCGTTCCCAGCCATCCCCTCATCGCCGATTACGAGGCCGCCATCTTGCCGGAAGGCTTCGTCGAAGCCCGCGGCGTCAGCGTCTATCAGCCCGATCCTTACGGCACCGGCCAGGGCGACACCGTTACTTACACGTATCGCGCCTACCGCCCGCTCAGCGCGTATCTGCTCAAGGAATCGAACGGCCCCAAGTTCTCTATTTTGCTCACCATCACCCCACATGATGGCGCCGACATCAGTGCCTGGATGTGGATGGCGATGAACTACGGCCACGATATGCCCGAACGCGATCTGATCGCCTGGCAGGATGGCATCTTCAACCAGGACAAGCCGGTGGTGGAATCGCAACGGCCGCAGGCGCTGCCGCTAGACCCGCAGGCCGAGCTGAGCGTGCGCTGCGACCGCAGCGCCGTAGTCTATCGGCGTTGGCTGAAAGAGTTAGGGGTCAGGTTCGGCGTGCTGTGAAATGGCCGCGGCTATTCCCGATGCCCGGAAAACGCGATCTTGTCAATGAATGCCATCAGCAACCCGGACATGACAAAGGTCAGATGGATCACCGTATACCAAAGCAATTGCTGGCTCGAATATTCGCCGAGGTTGATAAATATCTGGAGCAAATGGACCGACGATACCGCCACCACCGACACCGCGAGCTTGATCTTGATGGTGCCGGGATCGAGCTTGCCCAGCCAAGTCGGCTTTTTATCATCATTAGAGGCATCGATCCGCGAGACGAACGTCTCATAACTGCTCATCACGATCATGACCAGCAGATTGGCGACCAGTACCAGGTCAACAACGCCCAAGATACTGACAACCAGATCCGCCTCTTTGGCGGCCAATACCACCTGATAGAGATGGATCACTTCCTGTGCCGCTTTGATGACGATGATGCCCAGCACCAACGCCAGCCCTAGATAGAGCGGGGCGAGCAGCCAGCGGCTGCCGAGGATGAGAACCTCGATGATCGGTTCGAGCGTGCGCGGTAACTTCGGTACGGTCATGCGCTCGATTCACACCGCCGAGGGGCTGAAATACGCGAGATTCACCGCCTCGATGTCGGCCAGCGCTTGCGGCGTCAGCGTCACCTCGAACCATGCCCGGTACTGCTCCTCCAGTTGCGCGACGCTGGTCGCCCCGACGATGGTGGAGGCGACAAACCAACGGCTTTTCACGAACGCGAGCGCAAGCGCCACCGGGCTCAAGTTGTGCCTGTCGGCAAGTTGGACATATTCCGCCACCGCCTCGACCACGCGCGGGCGGCGGTAACGTTCGCCGAACGTGGTAAACCGCGACAAGCGCCGCCCCTCTGGTTGCGCGCCGCGCAAATACTTGCCACTCAATACGCCCATCGCTAGCGGGCTGTAAGCGAGCAGGGAGATATTCAGACGGTAGCTCGCCTCGGCGAGGTCGCCGTCGAACATCCGGCTCACCAGGCTATAGCTGTTCTGCACCGACACCGGCGCCGGCAGGCCGTGCGCGCGCGCAACCCGGGTGAATTCACACAAGCCCCAGGCGGTCTCGTTGGAGAGGCCGTAATAGCGAATCTTGCCAGCCTGGATGTGAGACGCCATCGCTTCGATCTGTTCGAGAATCGATGCCCCTGGTTTTTCACCGGCGGGATTGAACTGCCATATGCCGAACATCGGCACGTTGCGCTCCGGCCAATGGATTTGATAGAGGTCGAGATAATGGGTTTGCAGGCGTTTCAGGCTGTCTTCCAGCGCCCAGGCGATGTTTTTCTTGGTGAGGCTGGTTTCGCCGCCGCGCATCCAGTCGCGCCGCCCCGGCCCCGCCACTTTGCTGGCGACGATCAACTGATCGCGCGCCTGATGCTTCAGCCAAGTGCCGATGTAAGTCTCGGTGCGGCCCTGCCACTGCGGCCCGGGCGGCACCGGATACATCTCGGCGGTGTCGATGAAATTGATACCGTGATCGACCGCCCAGGCCAGTTGTTCGTGGGCCTCGGCCTCACTGTTTTGCGAGCCCCAGGTCATGGTGCCGAGGCAGATTTCCGATACCTTGAGGTCGCTGCTGGCGAGTGGCTTGTATTTCATGGCGGCTCCTCGGCTTTGTCGTGATAGTGGCACGGGCGCTTACGATAAACGATGGCGCGGTGGCGGGCTAGTAACGGCGGCGCTCGTCGGCGCCGCTTCCCTGCACCGTTATCCGATGCTGATCTTTGCCGGTTCTCTCAACGTCGATCCGCACCGGCAGAAAGCGTTGAATGACCTCGATATTGGTCATTGTATGCGGTGTCGGCGCCAACGTGGTGAACTCACCGCTGCCCACGAGCGCCAGCGGCAGCAGTAACTGATCGGCCAGATGCTCGGCCACCGCAGTTTCACTCGCCAGGTAGCGGCGCACGCGGCGCGCGGCGCGTGACGCGACGTTTTCCGCGCTCACGCCGCGCTCGCCGACTTCCATGAACACCTCGCCGATGTGCTGCGAACGCACGGTGAGGCGCAAATAATTCCCCGGCCCCATGCCCGGCGGCAGGCTGCGCTGGCGCAAGCATCCCGCTTCCCAATTCAGAAGACCGGCGACGGTATCGAGTTCGCGCTGGGCGACGTCCCCGGCGATACCCCCGCAAACCGCTTCGGCGCTATGCTCCAGAATCGCGCCGCGCTCGTTGATGACCAAGGGTTGCAGCCGCGACGCCGGCTCGATCACGGCGCGCCACCGACCGCCGCCGGCGGGGTAGAAACCGTGCCGTTCCAGGGTGGCTGCGACCTTCACCCCCATCCGCGCGATGAGCGGCAAAAACGCCTGCTCGATGAACTCGAACGGCGGCGCCATTGGATTGTGAGTGCCGCCTTCCAGCAGCACCGTCGAACGACCGGCGGCCATCATCAGCGGCGGCAGCACGGTCTGAACACCAGCGCGGTGAGCCGGCCGTGCCAATGGCGAATGCATAATCACCCGCCCTGACTTTACCGGGCTGGAACCGAATCTCGCGCGCGCCTACGGCAGCACCCTCGACCCGCCTGCCGCAAATCGCGGCGGCGGCTTGCACGGCGGTGTGCTGGCGCATCAGCCCCGGTTTCTGGCGTTTGGCGCGGATGTTGACGAGGTGCAAGGGCGCGCCGGTGCATACCGAGAGCGCGAGCGCGCTGCGCAAGATCTGCCCGCCGCCCTCGCCCTGGCTGCCGTCGAGCGTGATCACCGCTTCAGGCGTTCCACGCCGCGCGGTGCTGGCGAACGCGAGTTCGGGCAGGGCATCGGCGCGAAAACCGGCGGCGTCGGCATCGTCCTGGCTTGTAACTCACCCCCGACCACACGCGCCTCGTACAGAATGAATATCGACGCCCCGCCTGCCCCGGCGGATTGGGAAAAACATCCACCAGATGCGTGATCTCGACGGCCAAATGGGTCTCTTCCAGCGCCTCGCGCGCGGCGGTCGCCGCCGGGTCCTCGCCGACATCGAGATAGCCCGCCGAAATCGCATTTTCTCCGGGTTCATCGTGCGCCGCACCAACAGGAGCTTGCCATCTTGCACCACCATCACGCCCACCCCGACCTTGGGTTCGACGAAGTGGATGAAGTTACAGCGTGTACAAACCCGGCGCGGCTTGCCGAGCGCCGCGCGGGTCATCATGGGCGATCCGCAACGGCTACAGAACGCGACGGTATCCGGAGCGCTCAAATCAGGATGGAAAGTCGTTTCCAAGGGCCGCTCAGGAAAGATGCGCCTTGAAGAACTCGGCGGTGCGGCGGCTGGCGAGTTCCGCCGAGGCTTGGTGGTAATGGACGCCGTTATGGCGCGCGAACGCATGATCCGCACCCGGATAGCTGTATACCGTCACCTTGGCGTTGCCCGCCAAGCCGGCCTTGATCGTCTTCTGTGCATCCTTGGAAACAAATTTATCCTCCTCGGCGATGTGCAGCATCAGTGGCTTGGTGATCCGTGCCGCCTCGTCCAGCTTGCCATCGATGCCGACGCCGTAATAGCCGACATTACCATCGGCATCCGAGCGCGTCGCCATCAAGTAAGCGAGCAAACCACCCAGGCAGAAACCCACCGTTCCGGCCTTGCCAGTGCAGCCCTTGATCGTACGCAGATGGCGCAAGCTCGCCTGCAAATCCTCGATGCCTTTATCGACGCTAAAGCCCTGATAGAGCTGAAAGGCTTTTTGCCATTCGGCGTCGGTCTTGTCGGTGATTTGCACCCCAGGCTCCTGGCGCCAGAACAGATCGGGGCTGAGCGCGAAATAGCCTTGTTTAGCGAGGCCATCGCAATGGTCGCGCATGTCTTTGTTGACCCCGAAGATTTCCTGGATCACCAGGATACCGGGCCCCGTGCCGCTGGCCGGGCTCGCCAGATAGGCGGAAAAATCGCCGTCTTTGCCTGCAATCGTGATGTCGGGCATGGTCCTCTCCTCTGCTAGGTGTCGTGGGGCGGTCAGGATAGCGCGGCGAATGGAGGCTGTCACGGGCATATTGCGGGCATATTGTAAGACAGTTCGGTATCTAGTGCGGAAATCAGTCATCAAAATTACATAATATTCATACTCAATAAATGTATAAAAAGTGCGTAAAAAGCACTATCATAGTGACTCCATGACATATCAGGCCCAGGAGGACATCCCATCATGCCCAGAATGACGATTGAATTTTCCGATAAGGTCAACGCCATACTGAATGAGCTCGCGGACAAAGATGACATCACCAAAGTTGAAGTCATGCGCCGGGCGCTGGCGCTCTACAATTACGTGCAGAAGGAAGCCATCGATAAAGACAAAAAGGTATCCATCACGGATAAGGATGACACGGTACTCAAGGATATTGTCTTCAGTTAGGCTGCCGCCCTGGATAGCAGGCGCGCGGAGGGGAACAGATGTCCAGCGAAGGCCGTGAGCAAGCCAAACCGGAAAACGATAGCCACAGGATCAAACTCTCTGAACTAGCGCAAGATCTTGACACCGCCCCAGCAGGAGCAGCGACGAAAACGAGTGAATCCATACTCGATCTCCGCAGTGAGTTTTCGTCTTTCCGTGTGTTGCCAACCTGGATGGAATGGTTCGGTGCTCGACTGGCGAGGCGAGTGCTGATCTTCATTTGCCTGATGGTGGTGCTGTTTGTCATTATCTGGTGGGCGACGCTGCCCTCGTTCGACGCCATCGCTAAAGCGCTCGGCCCCAGCCCCGACCCCGCCAAACTCACCGAAACGTTCAACAAAGTGCGGGAAACCCATACCAAATGGGTGGGAGACTTTTTTCAACTCGTAGTGGTCACCACTCTCGTGCCGCTCTTCACCCTGCTCGCGGGTTACGTATTCGGCAGCCAGCAACGCAAGAATTCGGGGCAGGATGACAACGGATGAACGCCGCGCCGACGCTTTACCTCGCGGTCGCCGAACCGCTGGTGGAACCTTATCGGCTGTGGCTCGCCAACATGCCGTCCGCCGACGCGAAAACGCTGCGTGAAGCCCTCACGCAATTCCCGAAGGACGCCATCGGCGCTTATCAACTCGATTTCCCCAACAAGCCCGACTACTCGCAGATCGCTTTCCGCACCGGCACCCAGGTCAACGTCGCGCGGGTACAGGACGCGATCCAGCAATGGTGCGGCACGCCTCCCCAGGAGATCGACAACGGGTTTGATCTCGTCCCGCTCATCGATTCGGACAAGCTGCGCGCCGAGTTCCGGCAGGCTTTGCAAGGGCAGCCCTACCACCTGATCGAACGGATCGGCCTGACCCTTCCGCAATTACAGCGCGACTTGGCGAAGTACAAGCCCGACGTCATGCTGCTGGTCTGCCACGGTACGCCCGAGGGCTGCGTGCTGCTGGAGGACGGACGCGGCGGCGCGGAGTTCGTCGCCGGCGGGCGCTTGCTGGCGGCGCTGAAGCCGTCGCCGCAAGTCCTGCTCCTATCCGCCTGTCATTCCGAACAACTCCTGAAACGCGCCAAATTCGACAACCATACTGCAACCTTCGCGACGGTCTACGTCGAAGGCGCGGAAACACTGGAAGTCACCGCCGCCGTGCGCTTCGGCGTCGATTTCCTCCATGCCCTGGCGCGTGGCGAAACCGCCGGCGCGGCTTACGACGAAGCCAAGCAACTGCTGATCAATGACGCCAATGTCGGCGATTTCGCGACTCTACCGGGGAAAACGCCGCCGAGCGCCAAGCTACGCATCCACGACGCGGGACGCGCAGTCGTGCTGAAACCTGCTGCTGCGCCGCCGCCGGCGTCATCCGCCCCTCCTCATTCCGCTGACCCTCTGCTGCTGCGCCGCCGCTCCGGGCAATTCATCGGGCGGCGGCGCGAGCTTTGGCAAATCCTCGATATGTTATTGGGCAAGCCCGCCGGCATCGGACAACCCGATGTCCTCGACCGGCGCTTGCTCACCCTCACCCAGGAAGGCGACATCGGCAAAACCACGCTGGCGCTGCAAGCCGCTGACTGGTGCCGGACGCGCGGTTTTTTCCCTGGCGGTGTGCTCGAAGTGGGCTGCGAAACACTGGGCAGCGGCACGGAACTGCTGGGCGTTCTGCTCGACCGCTGCGCAGTGCCGCCCGATGCGCGGCGCGGCGACCTACTCGCGCTGCTGGCCGCCTACGCGGCGCAGCAGTGGCAAAATCAAGCGGTGTTGCTGCTACTCGACAACCTCGACGACCTGACCCGCTCGCCGTCTGGCTCGGCGCCATCCATCAGCGCCGCCGCCATCGTCGAAACCCTGCTCGGTGCCTCCCCGACATTGCGCATACTCCCCGACATTGCGCATACTCGCCACCTGCCGCTGGCCGCTCGGGCTGCAAGCCGAATATCCGCTGGAAGTGACTCCGCTCACCGATGGCGACGCCCTCGACCTGTTCGCCGCCAACCTCGAACAGCCCCAGCACCGCGCGCAAACCGCCGCGCTGCGTGGACAGTCCGGCTCTATCGTCCACCAGATCGCGCAACTCTCGGGCCGCCACCCGCAATCGCTACGCCTGCTCGCGCGCCAACTCGCGCGGCCCGGCATGACACTGGAGGAGCTGTACGAAGAAGCCCGGCGCGATTTGCTGAAGGTGCTGGCGGACCCGCTCGCCGCCGACAACGAGCAAGATCGGCAGAAAAAAGTGGCGGTGTCGTATGAATTGTCTTATCGCCACCTCAGCGAACCGGCGCAGCGGTTGTTCCAGCGCTTGGCGTTCCTGCCGGGCGGCGTCTGGTGCGGCGAGCTCGCGGAACAACACCTGCCCTGGACCGCACTGCTGGGCGAACAGTGGCGCGAATTGCTGGAAAAAGAACTCGACTTTTTCGCGCTGGTGCATTATGAACCCGAAGCCGATGGCGTCGGAACCTTTGCAATGCTGCCGCCGATGCGCGAATTCGCGCGCAGCAAATACCAGCAACGGCCCGATGCCGAGTGGGAACAGCGCTGGCTGGATTTCTGGCGCGCGCGATTGAGCCTTTGGGATAATCTGCTCTCCGGCAAAGTGCCGGACGATGCCACCATTCCCGACCATCTGCGCGGCGAAGCGGGCCGCACCATGCAAGCGGTTGGCAAAAGCCTATACGAACACACCTACGCCAACTGGCGAGCGGTGTTCGATTACTGCGAGCAACAGCGGCCCAATCTGGTGCGGGAAGTGTTGCTCAATACGGCCAATTACACCACCATCAGCGGCAATCTTCTGCTTGGCCGGGAATTGGCGGAACGCGCCGTGCGTTGCCTGCGCCAACACGGCGGCGAGGCAGATCTTGCGGCTTGTCTGGTCACACTGGCTTACCGGCTCGACGCCTGGCGAGCGCCTGGCCGCGCGGGCCGTTACGAGGAAGCGCTGGGGATTCCGGCGCCTGCCGCGCGCCGACCCCGCCGCCTACTGAGCCGGACGTGGCCAGACCCTCAACAACCTCGGCAACGTGCTCGGCGACCTCGGCAAGAGCACCCCGCCGCGCGTGAGGCTTATGAGGAGGCGCATTAACCATCTACTTGGCCGTTCGTGCAGGAATTGCCTCAGGCATTCGGGCAGAATTTTTTGATGGTGGCGTTGGGAATGTATGTGGAATCACGGATGAAACCGACACCGATCCCTGGTGGCAGTTATGGCGCGGCTTCCAAAACCGCGCGGCGGATTGATGGCATGATCCACCTCGGTCGTTGCGCGTTCGCGGCTTGCGGCTTATCGTCCATCACTTTTCTCAAACAGGGCAATGCACTCTGCTTCCCCTTTGGAAAAGGGGATTGAGGGGGATTTGACCCACACGATTGACTAGCGGCACGCCGAAATCCCCCTTAACCCCCATTGCAAACGCAGGCTACGAAACCGATAGGTAGTAGGCGCTTGCAGTTTGGCGCTGATTCCATAAGCTTGTAGTGTCCCAATCCGCACGAGGAACCACCATGAGCATCGCCACCCCGCACGCCGTCCGCCACGACCGGCTCGCCGACCTCGCCTCGCGTTACGTCAATGTCGATGAACTGCCCTGGCAGCCCACGCCCTATCCTGGCGTCGACATCAAAGTGCTGATGAAGGATGACAAGACCGGCATGTTCACCGCGCTCACCCGCTTCGCGCCCGGTTCGGTGCTGCCCGACCACCTCCACACCGAACTCGAACAATCCTGGGTGTTGGAAGGTTCGCTGGAAGACGACGAAGGCGTCTGCCATACCGGTCAATACGTCTGGCGGCCGGGCGGCAGCCGCCACGAGGCGCGCGCACCGCAGGGCGCGCTGGTGCTGTCGTTTTTCCTGAAGCCGAATCATTTCTACAAATAGCCGCTTAATCGCGCGGTGGCGTTGCACGTCGCGGTCGTCGGCTGCGGCACCGGCGGCCCTGCCGCCGCGCTTCTCCTGCACCGCGCCGGCCACCGCGTCAACGTGTTCGAGTCGGTGGCCGCGCCCGGCCCGGTGGGCGCAGGGATTTTGCTACAACCCACGGGCCTTGCGGTGTTGGGGGCGTTGGGGCTGTACGACAAAGCCCTCAGCCTCGGTGCGCGCATCGATGACCTCCAAGGCCGCACGGCGCGCGGGCGGCGCATTTTCGATCTTCGCTACCGCGATCTCGCGCCCTCTTGCTTCGGCCTCGGCATCCATCGCGGTGCATTGTTCAGCCTGCTGTTCGACGCGCTGCGCCGGGCGGGCGTCGCGCTCTTTACCGGTGTGGACATCGCCCGCATCGACGCCGAGGGCGAGCGCCGGTCGCGGCTGATCGACGGCGCGGGCCGAGCCTATGGCCCGTTCGATCTGGTGATCGTCGCCGCCGGCACCCAATCACGGCTGCGCGATGCGACCGGCCTGGTGCGGCGCGACGCGCCTTATCCGTGGGGTGCGCTGTGGGCGATCATCCCCGACCCCGAGGATCGCTACGCCGGACGGCTCGCCCAGGTGTACGACGGCGCTCACACCATGATCGGCATACTGCCAACCGGCCGCCTGCCGGATAACGCTCGAGGCCCGAATCTGGTGAGCTTCTTCTGGAGCCTACCGCGCAGCGAACACGAGCGCTGGCGCGCGGGCGACTTCAACGCCTGGAAGCGCGAAGTGCTGCGCCTGTGGCCGGGGATAGAGCCGCTCGTCGCGCGCCTCAGCAATCCCGCCGCGCTGACCTTTGCCACTTATAGCGACGTGCGGATGCGGCGCTGGGCGACCGACCGCGTGGTATTCATCGGCGACTGCGCCCACGCTATGAGCCCGCAACTCGGCCAAGGGGCGAATCTGGCGCTGGTCGATGCGCTGGCGCTGGCCGAGGCGCTCGCCGCCGAGGCCGAAGTGCCCACCGCGCTGGCGCGCTACTGCCAACTGCGGCGCGGACACCTGGGCTTTTATCAGGCAATGAGCCGATTTCTGACGCCGCTGTATCAGTCCCACAGCCGCGCGCTCGGCGCGCTGCGCGACTGGAGTTTCGGGCCAATGGCGCGCATACCCTATCTCGAACGGCAAATGCTGGCGACGCTGGCCGGCATCAAAACCGGGCTGTTCAGCGCAATGCCGCTCAACGAACCCAAGCGAGGCTTGACGATGACCATCGAACCGGCGAAACCCGGCGATTTGGACGCAATCCTGGCGCTGTTGCGCGCCGCCGACCTCCCCACCGGTGGCGTGGACCAACATCTGCACGGCTTCGTGGTGGCGCGCGACGACGGCGCGCTGGCCGGCGTGGCCGGCGCGGAACTCTACGACGGCGTCGGCTTGCTGCGCTCGGTCGCGGTCGCCGCACCCTTTCGCAACCGCGGCGTGGCGTCCAAGCTTTGCGAGGCGATCCACGCCAAGGCAGCAGCGCAGGGTGTACAGGCGCTCTATCTGCTGACGACCACCGCCCAGAATTACTTCGGCGCGCGTGGTTTCGAGGCCGTACCCCGTGCCGTCGCGCCGCCCGCGATCCAGCAATGCGAGGAATTCAGGAGCCTGTGTCCGGCGTCGGCGGTGTTGATGCGGCGCAATCTCGCCTAAAATGATGAGAGATCGTTTCGCCACATCGGAAACCCCCATGCTCGTCGAACAAATCTGGACTGGCAATGCTTATCGCAATTTCAATTACTTGATCGTCTGTCCGCAGACCGGCGAGGCGCTCGCCATCGACCCCCTAGACCACGAGAAATGCCTGAATCGGGCCAAGGACCAGAGCTGGCGCATCACCCAGATCCTCAACACCCACGAGCACGGCGACCACACCGGCGGCAATCGCGCGCTGATCGCCGCGACCCACGCCAAGCTGCTGGCGCACAAGAACGCCAAGGACAAAATCCCCGGCATCGATAGGGGTTTGAGCGCGGGCGATGTGATCAGGGTCGGCAAGACCGTGGAACTGGAAGCGCTCGATACGCCCGGCCATACCATGAGCCATGTCTGCCTGTTGTCGCACACCGACACGCCGGCGCTGTTTTGCGGCGATACTTTGTTCAACGCCGGCGCCGGCAATTGCCACAACGGCGGTCATCCGCACGAGCTTTATAACACATTCGCAAGCCAGCTCGCGAAGCTCCCCGACCAGACCTGCGTCTATCCCGGTCACGATTACATCGCCAATAATCTGCGCTTCACGCTCGACCGTGAGCCGGACAACGCCAAGGCGGAGCGCCTGCTCGGCGACATCCGCGAGCAAGACCCTGCCCATGCGCTGGTCACGACGCTGGCGCAGGAGAAGGACATCAACACTTTTTTCCGCCTGCACAGCCCGACCGTGATCCGCAAGCTGCGCGAGGCGTTTCCCGATCTCCCCGAGCAACCGGACGAGAAGACCGTATTCCTCAAACTCAGAGAACTGCGTAACCGCTGGTGAGAACCACACCATGACCCGACCCGCCCACGATTTCGAAACCCTGCAAGAGGCCGTCCAAGCGGCCCACATCAACCTCAACGCCAATATCTGGGATTACCTGATCGGCGGCGCCGACACCGAGACCACGGTGAAGCGCAACCGCCAGGCGCTGGATTCCATCGCGTTCCGGCCGCGCGTGCTGCGCGATGTGTCGCAAGTCGACTTATCCCGCCAACTGTTCGGGCAAACGCTGCGGCTGCCGCTACTGCTCGCGCCGATCGGCTCGCTGGAATCGTTCGAGGCCGGCGGTGGCGCGACCGCGGCCAAGGCCGCCGCCGAATTCGGCGTCGCCCATATGCTGAGTTCGGTGTGCAACCCTGGACTCGAGGAAGTCGCCGCCGCGGCTGACAATCTGCGCATTTATCAACTCTATGTGCGCGGCGACGACGCTTGGGTCGATGAGGTCGTGCGGCGCGCCGTCGATCATGGCTATACGGCATTCTGCATCACCGTCGATACCGCCCACTACAGCCGCCGCGAGCGCGACATCGCCAAGCGCTTCGTGAAATCTTGGCGGGTGCGCGCCACCGGCGGCGCGTTCCAAGGCGCGCTCAACTGGGACAATATCAAGCATTTCAAGGACACCCATCAAATTCCGCTGATCCTCAAGGGCATCGCCACCGCCGAGGACGCCGCCTTGTGCTGTGAGCACGGCATCGAGGGCGTTTACGTCTCCAATCACGGCGGGCGTCAGCTCGATCACGGGCGCGGCGCGCTCGATGTGTTGCCAGAGATCGTGAAAACCGTGAACGGGCGCGCGACGGTAATCGTCGATGGCGGTATCATGCGCGGCGCCGATGTGGTGAAAGCGCTGGCGTTGGGGGCGGACGCGGTCGGCATTGGCCGCCTGGAGTGCATCGGGATGGCCGCGGCTGGCCGGGAAGGACTGGTACGGGTGCTGGAGATCCTGGAAGACGAAGTCAAGACCTGCATGGGACTGCTCGGCGTGCGCAATTGGCAAGAATTAGATGCCTCTTATCTGCACCCCGCCGCGCCGGTCGATGCGCCGCACGTACTCAGCGCATTCCCCTTATTGACCGTGAGCGATCCACACTACTAGATGTTATCGGCTGATTTTTCGTCATTTTTCGCTGAATACCAGCGCACGGGCTGTGCCGTGGCCGTGCGCAGCGTTTTTTCCAGATGGATGCCTTCCGGGTCGGTGAGCGCTGCCGTGCGCGCCGCCCGCACCCGGGCGGCGGCGTCATCCCACTCGCCGCGCAGCGCCGGTTCGATGATCTGCTCGAAGATCCGCAGAAAATTCCCGCGCCCGCGGCTGAACGTCTCGCCATAGCCTTTGTTGAGATTGGCGCACTCGGCGATTTCCAGCGCCAGCGCGTAGTCCCTTGCCATCGCCTTGCCGATGGTGCCCAACCAGCGTTCGATCAGTCGCTGTTCCTCCTCGAAGCGCAAACTGCGCCGCCGCCACGGCCGCAGCCTGGCAATCAGCCAGAGCTGCAGAAAGCCGACAATGGTATGGCTTTTGACGCGCATCGAAATATGGAACGGCTTACCAGACCCTCGGCGCACGGCCCAGGCACGCAGGCGGCGGCCCAACGCAACCGGCAGAATCGAGGCGATTTCGTCCACACCGGGCTTGAAAAATTCGCTGACATGGACCGGCTCGTCGGGTTTGGCGCGCACTTCCTGGCGCACCCGTTGATAGCGCCCGGGGCGGGTCTTGAGGTCGGCGACGCGGATCACGTCTTCGTAGCTCATCCACAATGCGAGGTAACGCCCGGTTTCGCGGGTCAGCGCAAAATGCTCGTTGATGTCGTCGTGTTCGAGGATGCGCGCCAAACGTTCGACATACATCCGCGCATAGGCGGCGTCTTGAAAATCGCAAACCCGTTTCACGCCTTCGCCCACAATGGCATGGGTCAGCGGCGGGAACTGCCTATACACCTGCTCCAGCACCGCCTCCAACTCCGCCTCGCGGCGCGCCTGGCTGCGCGGCAAGGGCGTCGCGGGCTTGACTCTTGTCTCGCCGCGCGCGAGCGCCAAACCCGTCTGAAATCCACGCAGGTTGGATTCCACGGCGATGCCACTGGCGGTGATCGCGGCCTCGAATGCGCCGACCGGCATAGGCAATCGTTCGGTACCGGCGATCACACCCGCCAGCACCGCGTTCAAAGCGGTCGCGTTCTGCTCGGTAAGCTGTTCCAAATCGGCCAGGACGAGGCGTTTGGCGAGCGTCTGCGCGGCTTTGTGGATGGCGTCGGCATCGTAGCGGTTGTCGGCCATCGCCGCGCGCTCGGCAATCGCATAAATGCGATGGGTGGAACCGATCAGGAGGGTGCGGTCCGGGCTGACATAGCCGTTTTCGATGGCCCGCCCCACTTCTAGGAGCTCCGACGCGACCATGATGTCGATTTCGCCAGGGCTGGGATAAATGGCGAGTATCGGCGCTTTGCCGCCAAGACGAGCAGCGGGCGTCGGAAAAATCTCGATGTAATACGTGGTCGCGCCGGTGCGCTGGGCGACACCGGGGATGGAGGTGCTTTGCACCGGGAAGCCTTGCGCGGTCGCGGCCTGGACGATCCAGTCGGTGAGCACGCCGCCGCCCTCGCCGCCGAGAGCGGCGATGAGCAGGCACAACGGTCGGCTTGGCTCGAGGTCAGAGTTCACGCGGCTGTGGCGGGCTATCGGCGTTCTTGCGCCATGATCACGGCAGCGCCGTCCGCGGCGCTGTCATCCGCCGCCTGCATGGCATCACCGCGCCGCTGGGCGCGCGGCGCCAGTATCCCCTGCGGGCGGAAGATCATCAGCACCATTAGCATGAATCCGAACACCAGCAGGCGATAAGCCGCGAAATCACGGAAGATTTCCGGCAACGCCACGATGACTACCGCACCGAGGATGACGCCAAGCAGACTCCCCATGCCGCCGATGATGACCATCGCCAGCACATTGATCGATTCGGTGAACAAGAAATTCTCGGGAAATACCGACTTCTGCCAAGACGCCAGCAAAGCACCTCCGAAACCGGCGAACGAAGCGCCGATGGCAAACGCTTGCAGCTTCGACACCGTGGTGTTGATGCCCATCGCGCGGGCGGCGAGTTCATCCTCGCGGATTGCCTGCCAGGCCCAGCCGATGCGTGAGTGCTGGAGCCGATAAGAAGCGTAAAGAATAAACGTCAGCACCAGTAGAAACAGATAGTAGTATTCAATGTTGCGGGTCAGCGTATAGCTAAACAAAGTCGGCGGATCGATGCTGATGATGCCGCTCGCGCCATTGGTAATATTGATCGGACGATCGAGGTTGAGGAGCAGCAGATAGGTGATTTCGCCAAAACCCAGGGTAACGATGGCGAGGTAATCTCCCCGCAAGCGCAGCGTCGGCGCACCGATCATGATGCCGAACAGCGCGGTGGCCGCCACCACCAGCGGCACCGCCAGTAAGAACGGCAGGTGCAGGCCGAAATGCGGTGATGCCAGAAAAGCGTAAAAATACGAACCGATGCCGAAGAACGCGACATAACCGATGTCGAGCAGGCCGGCAAATCCGACCACGATGTTCAGCCCGAGCGCCAGGGTGGAATAAAGACAGATACGCGCCATCACGCCGGTGATGTAATCGTTGGGCGAGGCCAGCGGGGCGACGAGGGCGATGAGGCCGAGCGCGACGGCGAAGAGGATTCGGTTTTTGGTATTGTTGGTCATCTACGCCTCATCATGCTGGAATATGTCACGCTCTAGCCAAGCAAATCAGTGGGCCACATCATCAGCCGTGGGAAACGGTGACCATCGTAAATCGCATTCCATGTGCGCCGCTTACCAACTTACACGCATCATTCGCTGGGATGGGCCGCCCCGACTGCTTGAGGGCGACGCGCAGCGTAGCATAAGAAAGCGAGGTCTCGACGGTAACGGCGAGTAGCTCGAATTGGGGTAAGTAGCTATCAAGCCAATTTTCATAAGCGGTGCGATGCCTCAAGCCTGCGATGCCATCGCGGAATTCGCCAAACACGATCAAGAGAAACCACAGTTTTGCACCAGATAAAAACGCGTACGGATAACTGATTACAAGAAACACAGCGATTGCTAACAAAATGATATAGCGCCATCGCCGCACCGCACCCACTCACACCTTATCCGTCTGCGGCACGTTCTCGCCGAGCAAGCCGGTAGGCCGGAACATCAGCACCAGAATCAAAATCACGAACGCGGTCACGTCGCGGTACGCGGGGTTCATGAACGTCACCGCCAGGCTTTCGATGAGTCCTAGCACAATGCCGCCCAGCATCGCGCCCCGGAGGTTGCCGATGCCGCCGAGCACGGCGGCGGTGAAGGCTTTGAGGCCCGCCGTATAGCCCATGAAGAAATCGATCTGCGTGTAATAAAGCCCGACCAGCACGCCGCCCGCGCCGCCGAGCGCCGAGCCGAGCAGAAACGTGAGCGCGATCACGCGCCGCACGTTCACGCCCATGATCGCGGCCACCTCGCGGTCTTCCGCGACCGCGCGCATCGAACGCCCAAGGGTGGAACGCTGCACCAGGATATGCAAACCCCACATCAGCAGCAGCGCGATGCCGACCATCACCAGCACCAGATAGGAGACGCGCACGCCGCCCAGTTGGAGATACCAAGAGCGCGGAAACAGTAGATTGGTCATGAACACCTTCATCCGCGCGCCCTGGGTGAGCATCACCGCATTCTGCAGGAAGATCGACGCGCCCACCGCGCTGATCAACGGCCCCAGCCTGGTCGCACCGCGCGTATAGAGTGGGCGGTAGGCGAAACGCTCTAGCGTCATGCCGATGATGCCGGATACCGTCATCGCCATCACCAGCATCAGCGGCAACACCCAGATCGGGTGCAGGCCGCCGAACTTGGCGTTGATCAGATAGGTCAACACGCCCCAACCCACGTAGGCGCCGATCATGAAGATTTCGCCGTGGGCGAAGTTGATCATGAGCAGTATGCCGTACACCATCGTGTAGCCGAGCGCGATCACACCATAAACGGCGCCGAGCGCGATCCCGAACACGAGTTGCTGGGGAAGCAACTGTAGGATGTCCATCTCTTTCAATCCTCGCCGAGGTAGGCGCGACGGATATGGTCGTCGCGCAGCAGCGCTTGCGCGTCGCCTTGCATGACCATGCGGCCACTCTGCAACACATAACCGCGGTGAGCGATGGAGAGCGCTACCGCGGCATTCTGCTCGACCACCAGGAGTGTGGTGCCCTGGCGGTTGATTGCCTGGATGATGTCGAACACCTGATCCACCAGCGCCGGCGCCAGGCCCATCGACGGTTCATCCATGAGCAGCAGGCGCGGACGCGCCATCAGCGCGCGGCCGATGGCGAGCATTTGCTGTTCGCCGCCGGACAGCGTGCCGCCATACTGACCGGCGCGCTCCTTGAGGCGCGGAAACAAAGCATAGACGCGTTCCAGATCGGCGGTGAGTTCGGCGGGTGGCGCGTCACGCCGCGTGTACGCGCCCATGTTCAGATTTTCCCACACCGTCATACGCGCGAAGATGCGCCGCGATTCCGGCACCAGTGCGACGCCGCGCTTGACGATGTCCTCGGTCGCCTGACCGTCGATGCGCCGATCCTCGAACTCGACGCTGCCCGCCGTCGGTTTGACGATGCCGAGGATGGTCTTCATGGTGGTCGATTTGCCGGAGGCATTGCCGCCCAAGAGGCATACGATCTCGCCCTTGTTCACTTCGAGGTCGATATGTTTCAGTACATTGATCGGGCCGTAATGGGTGACGACGCCGCGGAGCTTAAGCATGACGCCGCCCCAGATAGGCTTCCAGCACCGCGGGGTTGGCGCGTACTTCCTTGAAGCTACCCTCGGCGATCTTGACGCCGTGGTCGAGCACCGCGACCCGCTCGCAGATGCCCTGCACCAGGCCCATATCGTGCTCGATCAAGAGCGGCGTGACGCCGATGGCGCGGATGCGGTGGATATCCTGCATCAACTCGCGCTTCTCGGTCGGGTTCATGCCCGCCGCCGGCTCGTCGAGCAGCAGGAGCTTGGGGTCCGTGGCCAACGCGCGCGCGATTTCGAGCCGGCGTCGATTGGCGTAGGACAGCGTCCAGGCCGGCTCAGCGGCGCGTGGCAGCAAACGGTCGCCGAAAAACGCCAGCAGCTCGCGGCCGCGTTCGAGCGCCCGCCGCCGTTCCGCGCGCGCCCGAGGCAAGCCCAGCACGGTGCCGGCAATGCCGGCGCGGGTACGGCAGTGCATGCCGACTAGCACGTTCTCCAGCACCGTCATCTGATTGAACAGGCGTTGATTCTGGAAGGTTCTGGCGATGCCGAACGCGGTCACCGCGTTCGACGGTTTACCGACCAAATCGACCTTGCCGTCATCGAACGCGATGCGCCCGCCGGTCGCGCGGTAGATACCAGTGATGACATTGAACACGGTGGTTTTACCGGAGCCGTTGGGGCCGATCAGGCCGACGATTTCGCCCGGCTCCACCCGCAAATTCAAATCTTGAACGGCGCGCAGGCCGCCGAACGCCATCGACAAGCCTACGAGTTCGAGGAGAGCCATCCGTGCCGAATCCTGCCGCCCCTCTTCCTTAGGGGAGAGGGGCAGAGGTGAAGTGTTACTTGACGACGATGGTCTTGATTTGCTCGAAGCCCATGCCTTTCACTTGATAGACGAAGATCGCGCCGCCCGCGACATCGCCCTTGTCATTGAAGGTGATCGGCACCCCCAGCACGCCGCTGTAGTTCTTGGTGGCGCGCACCGCGTCACGCACCGCGGCGCGGTCGGCCTTGCCGGCTTTCTTGATGGCTTCCAAGGTGATGTTCGCGGCTTCGTAGGCGAGTGGACCATACGAGCTGAGCTGGCCGTACTTGGCTTCGAAGTTTTTCACGAACTCGGCGGCCACCGGCACTTTCTTCATGTCGGGGGCGAGAAACGTGACGTAATTACCTTCCGCCGCGCCGCCCGAGGCTTCAATGTAATCCTTGGGCTCGAACTGGCCATCCGGGCCGATCATCCGTACATCCAGGCCGACATCCGGCAACTGCTTGGCGATCAGCGAGGCTTCCGGCGCCCACAGGCTAGCGTAGATCGCATTCGTACCCTTGGCGATAGTGCCAAGAATAGCGCGGAAATCCTTATCGCCCGCGCGAACTTGCAACCGCTGTACTTCTCCGCCCAGCGATTTCGCGCGTTTCTCGAATTCGTCGGCGGCACCCTTGGGTCCGGTGGTGCCATCGTCGAACACCGCGATCTTCTTGGCTTTCAGGTCTTCCACGGCGAAAATGGCCGCCGCCGGACCTTGCGCATCATCGCGAGCACAGACGCGATTGGTGTTGTTCAAGCCGCGGTCGGTGACCTTCGGGTTGGTGCATCCCGGGCTGATCAGCGAGATATTGGATTTTTGCAGGATTTCCGACACCGGAATGCAGGTCACACTGGTGATGCCCCAGATCGTACCCATTACCGCCGCGTCGGCGGCGACTTTCTCGGCGGCGGCGACACCGACCTGCGGATTGCCTTGGTCATCGGCTTCCATCACCTCGATCTTCTTGCCGAGCACGCCGCCTTTGGCGTTCCACTCATCCGCCGCAAGCTTGACTGCATTGGCGACTTCCTGACCCTGCTTGGCGAGCGGGCCAGTGAGCGGCGCGCCGACCGCGATTTTGATGACATCCTGGGCCGAAGCAGTGGCGGACAGGGCCGCGACGAGCAGCACGCCGGCAAACGTTTTGAGGGTGGTGTTGAATGTCATAGAAAGGCTCCTGTGGGTTACTTATGAATTATGATGCAGAGCAAGTTTAGCCGATTATTGGCATATCTAAAGAGCGTGGGCACTCTACCAGCACGGGCGACGGCAACGGCGGCGGGCGCAAACCTCATGAACGCCGGGATGTTGTCAAATTGTTGCAATAGATGCAACTGCGCTAAAGTTTCAATTCACGCCCGCCCCAAAGGACGGGCGATGCCGATTGATTATCACGTGAGCGCGGATGCCGCCAAGTTTCAATCCACGCCCGCCCCGAAGGACGGGCGATGCAGCATTGCTGCAACACTATGATAGTCCAGTTCTTGTGCCAGGACTTGCGCGAACACGGCGTTTATTGAATATGACAGCATCGAAAATCGATGGAAAATTTCTCGCTTCATTTGTGATTTCATGTGTTTACGCTAATCGCGAAACTCCCCGCTTTTTCGTTGTCGCTCCAGGTTCGCGCTCAAACGATCAGTGGCCCCTCGAAATCCACAGCTTTGAAGGTTCCATACTCCCACACATTGCGCTCCAGAGGTTCAGATAGCCTGTAAAATCGAAGACTATCCTCTTTTCCCTCAATTTCCTTGAGCAATTGCCGGCGTAGCGCCTCGAATCCCGCTTGATCGACTCGGCATTCAAAGACGGATTTCTGCACCCGCTGCCCGTAATTCAGGCACGCTTTCGCAACCCGACGCAACCAGCTTGACGCTGCTAGGCTCGCCGTATCGGTGTTTCAATCCACGCCCGCCCCGAAGGACGGGCGATGCATGGATTCCAGGTAACGGCCAAAGGTTATTCCTCGTTTCAATCCACGCCTGCCCTGAAGGATGGCGATGCGCACCGCGCCCTATGTGCAGCATAAGTTCAGCGAGTTCATCCACGCCCGCCCCGAAGGACGGGCGATGCATCAAGGCGGCGTTACTCACCCTCGACACCGATGTTTCAATCCACGCCCGCCCCGAAGGACGGGCGATGCCTTGGGCACGCCTATCTGATTCCCTACGAGAGTAAGCTCAACCACGCCCGCTCCCGAAGGACGGCGATGCGCGGCGCTGTCACACCGACCGGCGCCCGCAGCGTGTTTCAATCCACGCCCGCCCCGAAGGACGGGCGATGCGGTTATTTCCTCACGAGGCATCTCCATGTCCGATGTTTCATCCACGCCCGCCCGGAAGGACGGGCGATGCGTCAGTACCCAAAAGCGACACCACGGCGGAAATCTGTTTCTCAATCCACGCCCGCCCCGAAGGACGGGCGATGCCAAGAGATGTACAGCGCCTGGCTGGTGCGATTGGCGTTTCAATCCACGCCCGCCCCGAAGGACGGGCGATGCGGCAAAGCAGCAGCGCCCGCGCGCCTACCTGACGGTTTCAATCCACGCCCGCCCCGAAGGACGGGCGATGCAGGCGGTCGGTGGCATCTGGATGGCCTGCCCGAAGCTAATCCACGCCCGCCCCGAAGGACGGGCGATGCATGCCGTCTCGCCCACCCCCGCATGATGTGGGCAGTGTTCAATCCACGCCCGCCCTGAAGGACGGGCGATGCGGCGTCGATGTGCGCAAGGGCCGGGAAATGGATGTTTCAATCCACGCCCGCCCCGAAGGACGGGCGATGCGCGCTCTGGGTGCTCTACAGCATCGAGACGGTCGAGTTTCATCCGCGCCCGCCCCGAAGGACGGCGATGCATGGCCGACGCTCGGCGCGACTTCGCTGCTCGTGTTTCAATCCACGCCCGCCCCGGGACGGGCGATGCATAACGGCGATGCTCGCCGCGGGCTGAGTCCACTACTGTTTCAATCCACGCCCGCCCCGAAGGACGGGCGATGCAGTAATCAGCGCCGATGGTGAGGCTCGATAGCCCGGTTTCAATCCACGCCCGCCCCGAAGGACGGGCGATGCGGCCGCATCATCGGCGTGTGCTGCACAAGCTGGATGATGCTCAATCCACGCCCGCCCCGAAGGACGGGCGATGCGGCGAATTTGTATCGCGGCGAGGAGTGGCGAGCATGTTTCAATCCACGCCCGCCCCGAAGGACGGGCGATGCAAAGGTTTTCGCATCCATGCGGCCTAAAGTAGCAGTTTCAATCCACGCCCGCCCCGAAGGACGGGCGATGCGGCTACGGTGATGCGGTCACCGCGCTTGGCCGTCGCGTTTCAATCCACGCCCGCCCCGAAGGACGGGCGATGCAGATCGAGATCATCGGCAACAACGTCTTCACCTTGTTTCAATCCACGCCCGCCCCGAAGGACGGGCGATGCGGCGTGCTGAATGCGTATTTCTACCTGCTGACAACGTTTCAATCCACGCCCGCCCCGAAGGACGGGCGATGCGCCGTCGAGTTCGGCTTTATCCTGGCCTTGACGCTTTCATCCACGCCCGCCCCGAAGGACGGGCGATGCGATAAATTCCGTCAACTTTGGGAGCGCCGCGCACATGTTTCAATCCACGCCCGCCCCGAAGGACGGGCGATGCCCGATATCCCGCCGCTATCGGCTTTCACCTCGAAGTAGTTTTCCATCCACGCCCGCCCCGAAGACGGGCGATGGCGCTTTGCGCGGGCTGGTCTCATCCGCCGTGCGCTGTTTCATCCACGCCCGCCCCGAAGGACGGGCGATGCCGCCTGACTCGCGGATCACCTGCGAGCGCGACTTGTTTCAATCCACGCCCGCCCCGAAGGACGGGCGATGCCTCTTCCCACCAGTCGTTGAGATGGTCGGCCACTCTGTTTCAATCCACGCCCGCCCCGCAGGACGGGCGATGCCTGAGTATCATCGCCAATGCCGCCAACACGTACCTGTTTCAATCCACGCCCGCCCCGAAGGACGGGCGATGCAGCATTGCTGCAACACCATGATAGTCCAGTTCTTGTGCCAGGATCGCGCGAACACGGCGTTTATTGAATATGACAGCATCGAAAATCGATGGAAAATTTCTCGCTTCATTTGTGATTTCATGTGTTTACGCTAATCGCGAAACTCCCCGCTTTTTCGTTGTCGCTCCAGGTTCGCGCTCAAACGATCAGTGGCCCCTCGAAATCCACAGCTTTGAAGGTTCCATACTCCCACATTGCGGGCCCCAGAGGTTCAGATAGCCTGTAAAATCGAAGACTATCCCTCTTTCCCTCAATTTCCTTGAGCAATTGCCGGCGTAGCGCCTCGAATCCCGCTTGATCGACTCGGCATTCAAAGACGGATTTCTGCACCCGCTGCCCGTAATTCAGGCACGCTTTCGCAACCCGACGCAACCTGCGCCGTCCCTCGGCGGTTTCAGTCGATACATCATAAGTCACTAAAATCAGCACAAAACGTCCCTTCAACGTGGATGCTCGCGAAATTAGCGCTGCAAGAATGGCATGTAGCCCGCCATGTCGCCGCGCAGAACGCGCGCCAGCAGGCGCGCCTGGACGTGTGGCAGCAACCCTATCGGGACGGTTTGCGCCAACAATGGATGCGTCAGCTCTTCCTGTTTACGCTGCTGATACGCTGTCAATACCGTTTTGCGACCCTGTTCGTTGAGATAAACCGCGCCGCCAGGCGCGGCTCGAAGTGTTTTCGGTGAGTTGCCCGCGATTGATCAGCGTGAGCGCCAAGCGATCAGCGATGATAGGGCGAAACTCCTCCATCAAATCCAGAGCCAAGGCGGGACGGCCTGGCCGGACTTGATGCAAGAATCCCAATTGCGGGTCGAGCCCTACGCCTTCAAGACCAGAGCGACAATCATTCACGAGCAATGTGTAGAGGAACGACAGCAGCGCATTGAGCCGATCCAAGGGCGGACGACGGCTGCGCTGGTCAAAACGGAAAGTCTCGCGCTGATCGGCGCGTATCAGCGCGGGCACGGCGGCGAAGTAGACACGGGCGGAGTCACCTTCCAAACCACGCAATAGATCGAAATCCCGCGTATTCGGCAGACGTCGAACATGGTTTGCCAGTAACCTCGAAGCATGCCGCAGCGTCTTGATATCCTCGTCCGCATTGCTGTCGCGCGCGCCGCGCAGAAGCACATAACGACTGTTACGCAGCTTGCCGGCCACGCAGGCGCGGGCGATGTCGAGCGCACCGTCATTGTCGCCAGCGGCCTTGTGCTGGGCTTGGCGCAACAGGATATTGCCGCTTACCGGCCCTTCCACGCGGGCTTTGAATTCACCGTTGCGATCGAGCAGCACCACGCCCCGACCGTCGCCGGCGCAGCGCATCAGCAACGCTGGAGTCAGCAACACATCGCCGAAAGTCACGATGCCGCCAAGATGATGCAAGGGCACTTGCAGTTTCTTCTCCTTCTCTACCTCGACGCATAAGGTCTCGCCTTCCAGGCGCAGATAGGCGTTGGGTGTCGTGACGAACAAAGTGTTGAGGATCTGCCTCATGCTTCGTCTTCCGGCGTATACAAGCCGCTGCGCAAGTGCGCGAGCCGGTCATGCGCCGCCACTGCTTCGGGTTGGCAAGCGTCCTTGAGTGAACAATGCCGGCAACGCTCGTCGTTTACCCGCGGTGGCAGCTTGCCGCTCTCCAGCATGGCGCGGATCAACGGCGTGATGCGCTCGACCTCGGCGCGCAGCGCGGCCGTGACCACGACTTCGCGGCGCCGCCGCGAGCCATGGTGATAGATCGCGCCTTTGCCCACGGCGCGCCCCGTCATTTCCTCCAGGCAGAGCGCCTGCGCGGTGAGTTGGATATCGTCGTGCTCTTTGGGCCGTCGCGCGCCATGCTTGTATTCCACGGGATGGGGTGAACCGTCGGGCAAAAACTCCACCACGTCCGCTTTCCCGACCAGACCCAAGCGGCGGGAATGCAGCGGCAAGGCGCGTTCGATCCGTCTTCCGGCTTCGAGGGCGCTATCGGGCTCATCGACGAGTTCATGCACCGCCCGACCGCGCAGGGTGTAGAGGTTTTCGTCGAAGATTTGTTCGATGTGGATCAGCGCGCACTGGCGCGGGCAGTAGCTGTAGTGCTGAAGCGCGGAAATGGGCACGGCGTTGTCGTCATTCATGGCGAGCGCGACCGCGAGTGTTTATGTCCGGAGCAACTCCGGCCCCATGTACAGCGTTACCCCGCCCGGAAGGCCAACGCGGTCAATGGTAGCGGCATAATCAGCAAACTGGCGCGCAACAGTAATACCCTCTTTTAGTTTGACGTCAATCCGGCTAAACAAATCGTGCGCCGGCGCATTACCGAGTTTGCTGTCGTGCTTGAACACGTACAGTCCGCGTGTCGCCATCTGCCCGCGCGCAGCGGAGCGGTCATGCTCGAACATATTCATGAGCGCTTGCCAGAAAAGCCGTAGGTCGTCATCGCTGAAACCCGTCTGCTCGGCGAGATGGGCCGAGATGAAGCCGTGGGCGCGATAAAGGCCATAAGGGATTGTGAACTTGCGGCCCATGGTGCGGTTGTCGCCACCTTGTTTTTCGGCTTCGGCTTCGGTGGCGACTGCCATGCGGGTGATGGAGTGCTCAAGCGCTACCACGGGAACGACGCTGCGGGCGAACGTGAGTTGTACTGGACCGCGCACTTGGCCACAGTTGATACCGGTGGACATGACCGCCCCAAAGGTACGAACGTCGAAAAAATTCTGACACATCCAAGCGCGAGCCGCATCTACGCTGCCACCGCCCTTACGTTTGCCGGCATCACCCGATAGATCGATATTGAGCGCTTGATAGGCTCGCTCGTGCTGCTTGTTCAGCACGGCCTTTTCTTTCACGTAAATCTCGTGCGGTGGCTGCTCGTTCTTGGCGAGGCCCACGTAATTTCGCACTTTGCGCTTCAAACAGACATCGGTGACGAGTCCGTTGCCGGTTTCGGGATCGACGCGCGGCAGATTGCCAGCATCTGGGTCGCCATTGGGGTTACCGTCTTGCACGTCGAATAGCAGCACAAAATCGTAGCGGCCTTGAATAGTCATGAAATTCTCCTTACCTTATGGTATCAACCAAGGGGTTAGCTAGGTTAGCCATGATGTCAACTTCTATTGTGAATATGCACGAGGCGAAAACTCGCCTCTCGGAATTGGTGGCGCTGGCTTTGGCGGGGGAAGAAGTCATCATTGCCCGCGCCAACCAGCCGCTGGTACGGCTTACGCCATTGCCACAACCGTCAGGCCAGCGCCGGCTTGGCCGCCATCGAGGACAAATCGAGATCGCCGAGGATTTCGACGCGCCTCTGCCAGAGGATTTCTGGCTGGGTGACGCGGAGCAATGATGCGGATTCTGCTGGATACGCATGTATTTCTGTGGGCGGTGGCGATGCCCGAACGCCTGTCCAAAGCCGCCAGCGATGTCCTCCAAGATGCTGGCGTCGAAGTCTGGTTGAGTGTGGTCAGCGCTTGGGAAATCGAGATCAAAACCGGATTGGGTAAGCTCACCCTGCAGCGCACGCTCGGCGAGATTCTTGCCGAAGAACAATCCGTCAACGGCCTCGGCGTGCTGCCGATGCGCCTGTCCCATGTGCTGACCCTCGGCCAATTGCCGGTTTTGCACCGTGACCCTTTCGACCGTTTGCTGATCGCCCAAGCTCGGGTCGAAAACCTCACACTGGTGACGGCGGATCAGCAGATTCAGCGCTACCCGATCGATCATCTGTGGTAGCCTCGTCGCCTGCACCACGGCGTTCGTAGAACGCTTGGCGCTGATGGTAATAACCAATGGCGAAGCGGCCTTGATTTTCCATCGTGAGATGCGCTGGAAAATCGACTATGCCCCCCATGATCTCGCCGATAAGTTTCTCCAGATTCACCGCCAGACCCCGGTTGTCGAGCTTGGCGATGTGGAAATTCTTGAGCTTCAAGAGTTGCGGAAACGCGATGACGGGCGTCGCTGAAGCCGCACCGTAATAGCGGTCGCGGATGGTGGCGTTGATGCCCGGATTAGCGAACTCCTGGGCGCGTTCGAGCACGGCGAACAGCCGCCCCAGGCGATAGCCGACGTTGGTATTGCCGAGAGCTAGGGACACGTCAACCTCCTGTCGTTCGGTGGGAGAAAAGCGCTGGCTGCGCACCAGTACCGCCTTGATGAGAGCAGCGCGGACGTAATCGATGCGGCGCTCGGCCCGGATGCGCCGAATGACGGCACTGAGCAAGGTGCGCGGATAAGGCATAGCAGCCAGCACGGCGTACATGACATCGCCCGCGAGGTGCGGTGGAATATTCTCGCGCTCGCCCTGCAAAGCGATGCTTCTCAGCAAACTGGACAGAGTTGGAAACTCCGGCTGTTGCGGGCCACGGGTGATGCGCAAATCGTCGAAATGCTGGCGGATATGGCCAGCGAGTTCGGCGACGGTACTCTGATGCCAAAACCGAATCGCGATGCGCGCCGCGTTCGGCGCCAATCCGAGCACGAAGAAGCGGGTGTCATCGGCGCTGTCATGGCCCGCGCCAGTGAGGGGCGCGGCATAGAGCGCGCGCACGGCCTCGGGGTGACGGTCGGGGTCGTCGGGGTCGGCTTCGATCCAGTCCTGAAAATCGTCTTCGACGCGATGCGCTTTGTCGGCCCAAAACACGGTGCTCGCATCGCCTATCTGTAGCCGCTGGCGCGAGCCTTTGCGCAACAAATGATTGAGTGCCGTGGTGTAGGAGAACACCGCGGTTTTACCGACCGGCGCATTACAGCCTTGGGACTTGCCGTAGGAATTGAACGCGTCCCGATTGAATGACACGATATTGCCACCCGAAGTCTGCGCGCCCCATACGCCTTTGATGGCGGGATGCAGGCGTTCGATGATATCTAGCTCACCGCTAACCAGGCAGCGTTGTCGCACGGCATCGGCATCGCCGGCATGGCTCAGCGCCGCGCGCACGGCGTCGCGCTGGCAGACCAGAGCGGTGTCATGTTGCAATCGAAAGCTCACGTTGTCCGTGCTCTGGCGTAGTTCTTCCCATAGGCTGTGATGAAAAATGGACTGAAAATCGCCGCTCTTCAAAAACGCCAGCACCGCGCGGATGCCTTCGTCTTCAATAGTGGGGAAAGCGTCGCGGATGCGCTGTACGAACGCGGCGTGCATTTCCTTGGCGCGCTCGACCTCGGCTATACGCTTCGCCTCGCTCAGCTTGTCGGCTTTGGCGGTGCTCACCACGCCCAGCGCGTAGCCCAGCGTGTCCCACAGCAAGTTAGCCTTGATACCAGAGGTTTTCTTTTCCCCTTGCGGCACCGTGGAAATCCGCCCGCTCTTCTTTTTGCCCTCGCCGCTACGGGTGTCGTCGAGATCGACGAAGCGACCTTCGCGGTCGAGCACGATCACGAACGGGATTTCCTTTTGCTCAAATCCGGGCGGCGCGAGTTCTCCGCCACCGTCACGGGTTTTACGGGCGTAGTATTGACTCAGGGCCTGCAGGATCATGCGCGCACCTCTGGGCTGTCAAACGGCGGCACGGCGATAATTCCCCGTTTCATCTCGGCCTGGAAGAAGCGCGGCACTGGTTCCGCGCCGCTGTAATCGATGTCGTGCAGCATCCAGCCCAAGCTCTTGTCCTCGGAGATGGGGGTAGGTAAATCGCCCGCCGGATCGACGAAGGCGAAGGCGGCGGCGAATTCCCGGCAACCCAGATAGGGTTGATTGAAGCACTGACCTTTCTCCGCCCGGCGACGGAACATCTCGGCGAATTTCTGCAGATTGTCGTCCAGACCGGTTTGCGCCGTCAGTTCGAAGCGAGCATGGATGAGGTAATCCACCTCGCGCAGCAGCAACCCCGCTCGCTGTTGCCGTGAATCTTCGATGTACAAACCCAATGGACTGCTCTTGTTCATCGTACTCTTGATGCTGGCCACCGACACAACCGCCTCCACTTCATTGCGGCGCACCGATTCCCAGCGGATGGGTTTGAGCACGTCGATGCGGGTGATCATCCAGCGGATGGCGGGTTTCCAGAGGATGGCTTCGAGCACGCCGCGCGCGGCGGAGGGCGTGATGACGTCGTAAGATACCCGTTCGACTTTCATCTCTGGGCGGGTAAAGCAGGCGTTGTCTCCCCAGACGCGGAGGCAGATGGTATTGTCTTGATGATTGGCCGCGGCGGCTTATGCGAGAGTGGTAGGTGATAAGCTTAATTTCTATGCTACACCTTAACCCGCGACGGGGGTTAGATGTTCAACAAAGAAGCTATCCAGAAAGGATTGACCCGGTTGGGAGAACTCGCCATCGGTGCGGGCAAAATTATTGACATTGCCGTTTATGGCGGTTCAGCCATCGTGCTGGCCTGGGGCTTCAGGGTCGCCACCAAGGATGTAGACGCCGCCGTCCAAGGAGATGCTGCTTTTCTACGCCGCGCCGTCAAACAGGTGGCGGACGAGGAGGGCTGGCCCGAGGATTGGCTGAACGAAGGGGTGAAAGGTTTTCTTTCGGCTCATCAAGAATTACGCTTGCAGGGTACCTACCCCTCCGTGGCGGAACCGGGGCTGCGGGTTTACGTGCCCACACCCGAATACATGTTGGCGATGAAGTGCATGGCGATGCGCCCGGAAGGGGTCGATGGGGCGCATGACATCGAGGACATCCGCCAACTTATTCGTATCACCGGCCTCAGTACCGGCGCCGATGTCTTGGATTTAGTGACCCGGTTTTATCCCAAGGCGCAAATCCCGCCGAAGGTGGCTTTTGGCGTTGAAGAGATCATGGAAAAACTTGAAGATCGTACATGATGACAAAAACCACCCGCTATCGCCGTCCTGATTCGTTGCGCGAAGTCGCCGAGCGGACATTGGCCGGGCAGGCATTCGATCCGACCTTGCGGGAGTTCCTGGACGAGTTCTACGCTTATCCCGAGCGGCGCGCGGATATGATCGCCGCCGAGCCACCCCTGGTGGACACACTGCCGGACGCTTATCTGGCGGCTGTGGCCGAGCATCTCGCGGAACGTTGGCGCTTGCCTTGCCCTGAGTGGGCAAACGGTGAGCAGCGCTTTCTGCACCGGCCGTTCTTTGCGGGCGGCTTGGAAAGTCTTAAGGCCACGCTGCTCGTGGAAAGCCCGACCGCATTCCGGCGGCGCATGATCTTCGTCGGCGCTAATGTTCTCACCAGGCCGCGCGGTTTAGCGGCGCTGGAGTCGGGCGCGGCGTTCAAATGATTAAATCCTCGGGTTCGCGATAGGCGGGGTCTTCGCCTAACAACCCTAAATCCTTGTGGTAAAGCCCAGCAAAGGATTGCACAAAAATCCCCGGATGAACTTCCTTGATCTCGCCCTCGTTCAACAACTCTTGATGACGGTAACGCGGCAGATTCACGATAAACCGCTGCAATTTGCGCAGCAACCAGCGCTCCGGCTCTCTGTGCTCAAGTTGCTCGATCAAGGCGCTGCCCTCGCCATAGCGCACGATGACCGGCGCTTGCCGAGTTTCGTCGATGATGCGAAAGCGATTGGCGGCGCTGCGGAAAGCGAATCGTAGCTCGCGATTGGGTTTGAGCAATGATTGGATCTGATGCAGGTCTAGCTTGACTCCTTTTTGCCAATACAGCTGCCGAAAAAAAGTCTTGAAGTGCTCAGGCGCGAGTGGGTTGGCCAAACGCTGCTGTAGCAGCTGCCGTCCACACTGCTGAGCCTGGCGTAAATGGCCGATGGGCGCCAGCTTGGGCGGTACGAACACGACAACGCTTCCCAACCCCGCCAGTTTACCCTCGCGGTTGCAGCGACCGGCAGCCTGGGCGATCGAGTCCAGCCCCGCGAGCGCACGATAAACCACTGGGAAATCGACATCCACGCCTGCTTCGATAAGCTGTGTGCTGACCACCCGCACGGAATCACCTTGCTTGAGCAGCGCTTTGATTCTCGCAATGACCTCCGAGCGATGCTGTCCGCACATCAGGCCCGATAGGTGTAACGTACCCTTGGGCATCAGCCGGTAGAGTTCACGACAATCGTCCCTGCGATCCACGATGCACAGCACCGTATCATGGCGTTGAAGTTCGGTCGCCAGCGCGTGCCAATGCGTCCCCTCTTGCAGATCGTCGGGCACACTCATTTCCACCCGCTTGAGCGCGAAATGAAGCCGCTGCTGGTCTTCGACGATCTCGCGAATACCTTGCAAGCCTTTGAATTCCCAGTCGGACGTTTTTTGCGGTTCGAGTGCTGGTTGGGTGGCCGTACAGAATACGAAACTCACCCCATAATGGGTTCTGAGCTGATCGATGACGTGCAGAATGGGATTGAGAAAATCCGGCGGTAACAGTTGCGCTTCATCCAGGATGACCACGGCATCGACGATATTATGCAGTTTGCGCACACGGCTGGTGCGCGCAGCGAACAGTGACTCGAAGAACTGCACCGCCGTGGTAACGATGACGGGAGCATCCCAATTCTCGCACGCCAGCCGGCTGCGCGGTGTTTCCTTGTTGGCGTCGAGATTACTATGATGCTCCAACACTGCGTCACCGAAAATGGCTTGAAACACCTCGGCGGTTTGCTCGATGATGCTGGTGTAAGGGACCACGTAGATAATGTGGCGCTTACTGTGAGCAAGCGCGTGGCTCAGGGCGAAAGCCATCGAAGACAGCGTTTTGCCGCCGCCGGTGGGCACTGTCAAGGAAAACAGTCCGGGCGGCTGTGTCGCTTGCTGCTGGCAACGGGCAAGGATCGCGGCGCGGATGCGGTTAACAGGGGTATCGATGGCGCCAGCCGCTAACCCCTCCATGTGGCGCCTGAAGCGCTCCTGCAACTCGGATAGCGTCGAATAACCTTGCCGCTTGGCTGCTCTGTCGGCGTCCATGAAGGTTTCGGTATCAAGGAAATCCGCATCCACCAGGCAAGAAAACAACAGTCGAATCCACAACGCGGGATCCACGCCTTTAGCGGGTTTACTGATTGGCGGCTTGGCAAGGCGGATATCGTCGGGGATTGGCTGTGAGAGCACCTCCGTCAATAATTCTGGGGCGTTCAACCGCTGCGAGAGCGGCCTCGTGCCGACCGCCTCGGCGCTTTCCCAATCGGCTAACCCCGCGTGATGGCCCGCGATCAAATAAGCCAAAATTCGCGCGCGAATTCCATCAAGCTGGCTGATGGCGTAAAGCGCGCCCGCGGTCGAATGATCGACTTTTCCCGATGCCGTTTCGATATGCGCATAGTAACCCGATGCACCGCGGATGTAGCGCTGAAATGCAGGCCGATATTTCCCTAAATCGTGCCATAGCCCGGCGAGATAGGCCCAATCGCCGCTTCCGAACGATTCGGCAAAATCCGCCGCTAGCTTGCCGACTTCTCGTAAATGCTCATCCAGCTTGTGCTCTTCCCAATCGCCTTCTTTGGCGGGTCGCAAATGCGCCAAGAAAACCGCTTTCTCATCGCTCACATGAACACCTTACGCGTCTCAACATCGATCCGACGCGACGCTTCCTCGCACATCCGCGCCGCGCAAAAGTTGCATCGCCCACACCTTGTATAGTAAATAAGGTTCAGGGAATTCCGGGTAAAGCCGTCAAATCAGGATAAGGCTGGTAAACAAGATGCATTCAACCAAGCATTGGCGCTGGCTGTGCGGCGTTGCACTCGCCCTGATGGCCTGCGTTTGCCGGGCGGATCTTTATGCTTTCAAGGATGACCAAGGCGTCCTCAACATCACCGACAATAAATCCAATATACCGCCCAAATTCCGAAGTAAAATCAGAATCGTACCTACTCCAACCTATAAGAAAGCTGTCGCTTCGAAAAACACTGCGAAAGTTTCTATCACCTATGAGCCAACGAATTCCAAGAATTGCGGCATCGGTTGGAATTTGAAAGGACTTCCCGGCGAATGCCAGTACGTGCCCAAGCAAGAACCCAACATGATCTACTGGGTCACGACGCACGCCGATGGCAAAGCGATCAAGCTCAACGAAGCCAACCGCAAGTTATACATGCAGGACATCGCCCGCATCGCCGCCCAGAACAGCCTCCACCCCTTGTTGTTGCACGCGGTAATCACCGCCGAATCGGGCTTCAACCCGAAAGCCGTGTCACATGCCGGCGCGATGGGTCTCATGCAGCTGATGCCGGGCACGGCGACCCGTTTCGGTGTCGGCGACCCCTTCGATCCCATCGCCAATATGCAGGGCGGCGCTCGTTATCTACGGCAGTTGCTCGATCAGTTCAATAACAATCTCGATTTGGCGCTGGCGGCCTACAATGCGGGCGAGGGCGCCGTGATGCGTTACGGCAATGCGATCCCGCCCTACGCCGAGACCAAGACTTACGTCAAGCGCGTCAAGCAGTATTTCAACCATTTCAGCACCATCAATTGATCGGCAGTGACGGCGCGTGTTGTGGGGAATCCCTGGTTGAGCGCCCTGCTGGCGCTGATGGCCTGGACCGGCGCCTGGGCGGCGCAAGAGGTTGATCTCGCGGCTCAGCGCGAGCTGTTCATCGCGGCCGATCAGGCGTTGGCCGGCGGCGACCCGACATTCTATGCCGCCCAGCAAGACGCCCTAAAAACCTATCCACTCTATCCTTATCTGCGCTACCGCGAACTGCGCGCGCGCCTCGCCACGAATCCCATCGCCGAAGTCCGCGAATTTCTCCGCCTCTACACCGACTCGCCGATCGCCCAGGATTTACGCGCGGCTTGGTTGACCACGCTCGCCGACAGTGGGCGTTGGGCCGACTTCGTGCCCGACTTCATGCCCAGTGACGACGTGGAGATGGCCTGTCGGTATCGCCAAGCGCTGCTCGCCACCGGCCAGCAAGGCGCCGCGCTCGCCGGCATCGACCAGGTTTGGCTGAGCGCGCAGGCGCTGCCGCGCACCTGCGACGCGGTGATTCAGGTATGGATGAACCAAGGCGGCCCCAGCCGCGAACTGCGTTGGCGGCGGTTCGCGTTGGCGCTGGATGCAGGCACGCTGGAATTCGGCCGCACGCTGCATGATCTGCTCGCGCCCGAAGATCGCGCCGGCGCCGATATATGGCTGGCGGTCTACGCCAAACCCGAACTGGTGCTGGACGCCAAACGCTTCGCGCCCGCTGCGCCGCACACCGTGGAAATCCTGCTGGCTGGCGTCAAACGCTGGGCGCGGCGTGATCCAGCGGCGGCCGCCGGCGCCCTCGATACCCTCAAACAGCGCTACGGATTTGCACCGGACGATGCCTTGAGCGCGCTGGAACGCCGCATCGCGCTGCGCCTGGCCAAGGATTTTCATCTGCAAGCGCGCGCCCGGCTGGCGGCGCTGGCGCCCACGGCGGTCGATGACGAGGCCAGCGAATGGCGGGTGCGCGTGAACCTGCGCCAGAGCGATTGGACCGCGGTGTTGGGCGCACTGGACGCCATGCCCGCGGCGCTGCGCGAACGCGAGCCTTGGCGCTACTGGCGCGCGCGCGCCCTGGAAGCCGGCGGGCGCAAACAAGACGCCGAAGCGCTTTACCGCGCACTCGCGGGCGAGCGCGATTATTACGGATTTCTCGCCGCCGACCGGGTGGGTGGCGCTTATCGCATCGAACACACGGCGTTGCCCATCGCCGATGCCGCGCTGCTGGAACTCGAAACCCGTCCGCCGCTGGCGCGCGCGCATGAACTCCTATGGCTGGGGCGCAGCGACGAAGCGCGCGGCGAATGGGAATACGCGCTCCGCAACCTCGATAGCGAACACCTGAAAGCGGCGGCCAAACTCGCCGAGCGCTGGTCGTGGCACGACCGCGCCATCGCTACCCTGGCCCGCGCCGACGTCTGGAATGACCTCGAACTGCGCTTTCCAACGCCGTATCGTGCCGCCACGGTCCGTTACGCCCGTGAGGCCGCCCTCGATCCGGCCTGGGTGTACGCGGTGATGCGCCAGGAGAGCCTGTTCCGCGCCGATGTCCGCTCCAGTGCCGGCGCCCTGGGCTTGATGCAGATCATGCCGGATACCGGGCGCAAGATCGCGGATGAATTGAACGCCACGTTCAACGGCCCCGCGATGCTGTTGCAGCCCGATACCAACATCCGCTTCGGCGTGCATTATCTGCGCGCCGTCCTCGACCGTTTCCAGAACAATCCGGTGCTCGCCAGCGCCGCCTACAACGCCGGCCCGGAGCGGACCAAGAACTGGCTGCCGGCGGCGGGCGGCATGGCCGCCGACATCTGGGTCGAGACCATACCCTTCGACGAAACCCGCAAATACGTGCAGCGCGTATTGGAATATAGCGCCGTCTATGGCTGGCGGCTCGGCCAGCCTCAAATGCCGTTCAGCCTGCGGATGCGCGCGGTGCAACCCGGCTCGAATTGAGCCGATCAGGCCATCTCGGGCCTGCCAATGGCGCCCAAAGCCACTCCAATCCCTCCGCCTAATTCTTTGATCACTCTATCTTTCATTGACCTTCTCTAGGCTGGTACGGGCACTGCGTGGCCGTTATCGACCTCCTAGTTCAGACGCCGAAGGACTCGTCATGAAGGGCAAGATCATCATCAATTCGTTGTTGGCATCCAGCTTGATCGTCAGTTTCTATGCACTGGTGGCGCTGGGGTTCTGGTGCGCCCTGCAAGTCAAGGCGGATAAACCGGCTACCCCCAAGGTGGGCGCCATACTCGTCCTTGCGCTGACGCGCTGAAACAGCGCGATCCGGGCGTCTGACTCACCCCGAACCATCCCTGCCGTTGGGTGAGCGCAATGCGCATTGCCGCACCCGACAGCGCTCGGATGCTGCAATGCCGCAGATGAGGCATAATGGCGGTTGGTCAAGTTCCATTTTCCTTGAGATTCCGCATGGCCTCACCCCCTCTGCACCGCATCCATAAACTGCTGGTCGCCAACCGCAGCGAAATCGCCATCCGCGTGCTGCGCGCCGCCAACGAACTCGGCATCAAAACCGTCGCCATTTACTCGGACGAAGACCGCTTCGCGTTGCATCGCTTCAAGTCCGATGAAAGCTACCGGGTTGGGGCCGGTAAAAAGCCCATCGACGCCTACCTCGACATCGCCGGCATCATCCGCATCGCGCGCGAGGCCGAAGTGGACGCCATCCATCCCGGTTACGGCTTTCTGTCCGAGAATCCCGATTTTGCGGTCGCCTGCGCCGAAGCGGGAATGTTGTTCATCGGCCCACCGCCAGAGATCATGCGCTTGCTCGGCAACAAAGTGGCGGCGCGGCAACTGGCGGAGAGCGTCGGTGTACCGGTGATGCCGGCCACCGGCCGGCTGTCTAGCGATGCCGAAGAAGCCAAGCGCAGCGCCGCCGCCATCGGTTATCCACTCATGCTCAAAGCCAGTTGGGGCGGCGGCGGGCGCGGCATGCGCGTGCTGGAATCCGAACGCGATCTTCAAGATCAGCTCGACGCGGCGCGGCGCGAAGCCAAAGCCGCGTTCGGCAACGACGAAGTCTACCTGGAAAAACTGGTGCGCCGCGCCCGCCATGTCGAGGTGCAAGTGCTCGGCGACCAGCATGGCAATCTGGTGCACCTCAACGAGCGCGATTGCACCGTCCAGCGCCGCCACCAGAAAATGGTCGAGCGCGCGCCGGCGCCTTATCTCAGCCCGGCGCAGCGCGCCATGCTCTGCGAGTCGGCGTTGCGCCTGGCGCGGGCCGCGCATTATTGCAACGCGGGCACGGTCGAGTTCTTGATGGATAGCGACAGCGGCGCGTTCTACTTCATCGAAGTCAATCCACGTATCCAGGTCGAGCACACGGTCACGGAAGAAGTCACCGGCATCGATTTGGTGAAAGCGCAAATCCGCATTGCCGCGGGTGCGGTGATCGGCACGCCGGAATCCGGGGTTCCGCATCAGGAGGGGATTCGCCTGAACGGCCACGCGCTCCAGTGCCGCATCACCACCGAGGACCCCGAGAACAATTTCACGCCCGATTATGGCCGCATCCGCGCCTATCGCGGCGCCATGGGCTTCGGGATCCGCCTGGACGGCGGCACCGCGTTCTCCGGCGCGCTGATCACGCCGTTCTATGACTCGCTGCTGGAGAAAGTCACCGCCTGGGCGCCGACCGCCGAGGAGTCGATCGCGCGCATGGATCGGGCGCTGCGCGAGTTCCGCATCCGCGGCGTGGCTACCAATCTGGCGTTCCTGGAAAACATTATCAACCATCCGCTGTTCAAGCACGGCGATTACACCACCCGTTTCATCGACGAAACACCGGAGCTGTTCGCGATCCCGAAGCGCCGTGACCGCGCCACGCGGCTGCTCGGCTTCATCGGCGACGTGATCGTCAACGGTAATCCGGAAGTCGAGAACCGGCCCAGACCGAATCTGCCCACCACCGCGCCCCCGGTGCCCAGGGACTTGCCCGCCGCGCTCCGCCCGGGCTTACGCGATCAGTTGCAAGTCCTGGGGCCAAAGCGTTTCGCCGAATGGCTGAAAGATCAACGACGGGTGCTGGTCACCGATACGACCATGCGCGACGCGCACCAGTCGCTGTTCGCCACCCGCTTGCGCAGTTACGACATCTGGCGCATCGCGCCGGCCTATGCGCACGGCCTGCCGGAACTCTTGTCGCTGGAATGCTGGGGGGGCGCGACCTTCGATGTCGCCATGCGTTTTCTCAAGGAAGACCCCTGGGAGCGGCTGATCGCGCTCAGAGAGCGTGTTCCCAACATCCCGCTGCAAATGCTGCTGCGCGCGTCCAACGCGGTCGGCTACACCAATTATCCGGATAACGTGGTGCGCACTTTCGTCGAGCAAGCGGCACAAGCCGGCGTGGACATCTTCCGCGTGTTCGACGCCTTGAACTGGGTGGAGAATATGCGCGCGGCGATGGATGCGGTACTCGCGAGCGGTGCGCTGTGCGAAGCGGCGATCTGCTACAGCGGCGACCTCAGCGACCCCAATTGTTCAAAATACCATCTCCCGTACTACGTTGCGCTCGCCAAGGAACTCGAAGCCGCCGGCGCGCATGTGCTGGCGATCAAGGACATGGCCGGCGTATGCAAGCCGGCGGCGATCAAACGACTGGTCGGCGCGCTCAAGCAAGAAATCGGCCTGCCCATCCACTTCCACACCCACGACACCAGCGGCATCGGGGCCGCCAGCGTGCTGGCGGCGGTGGACGCCGGCGTCGACGCCATCGACGGCGCCCTGGATGCGATGAGCGGCTTGTGCTCGCAACCCAATCTCGGCGCCATCGTCGAGGCGTTGCGCGGCTCGGAGCGCGACCCCGGGCTGGACCGCCATGCGCTGCGCGCCATCTCTCATTACTGGGAAGGCGTGCGCCAGTACTATAGCGCGTTCGAGAGCGACATCCGCGCCGGCACCGCCGACGTCTACCGCCACGCCATGCCCGGCGGCCAGTACACCAATCTGCGCGAACAGGCTCGGTCTCTGGGGATCGAACACCACTGGCTGCAGATCGCCGAGGCCTACGCCCAAGTGAATGAAATGTTCGGCGACATCATCAAGGTCACGCCGACCTCGAAAGTAGTGGGCGACATGGCGCTCACCATGGTGACCAGCGGCCTCACCGTCGAAGACGTGCTGAATCCGGACAAGGACATCGCGTTTCCTGAGTCGGTGGTGGCTTTGTTCCGCGGCGAACTCGGCCAGCCGCCAGGCGGCTTTCCGGAAGCGCTACAGCGCAAAATCCTGAAAGGCCAGCAGCCCATCGTTGGCAGGCCGGCGGACGCCATGGCGCCGTTCGATCTGGAAAAAGCACGCGCGACCATCGAAGCCAAGATCGGGCGTACCGTAAGCGCCACCGAACTCTCGTCTTATTCGCTTTATCCCAAGGTGTTCGAGGACTACGCGCGCCATCGCCAAGACTACGGCAATGTCAGCGTGCTGCCGACGCCGGTGTTTTTCTACGGCATGGAGGTGGACAGCGAAATCGCCATCGACATCGACAAGGGCAAAAGCCTGGTGGTGCGCTATCTGGCAGCGAGTCAACCCTACGAGGACGGCCATCAGCGGGTGTTCTTCGAGTTGAACGGCCAGCCGCGCACGGTCAACGTGCCGAATCGCAAACTGGCGCCAAAGGCGGCCGCGCAACGCAAGGCCGAAGAAGGCAACCCCGAACACATCGCCGCGCCGATGCCGGGATTGGTGGTGAGCATCGCCGTGCGGGTCGGCCAGAGGATCGTGAAGGGCGATGCGCTGCTCGCGCTCGAGGCGATGAAAATGGAAACGACGATCCAGGCCGACCGCGACGGCGTGGTGAAGGAAATCGTCGTACCCATTGGCGCGCGGGTGGACGTCAAGGATTTGCTGTTGGTGATGGGCAAGGCCGAGGATTGAAGCCATGTGGCGACGCATGACCGGGCTGGGGTTGCCAGCCGCGCTCCTCGCGGTGCTGCTCGGTGCATCATCGGCGTCGCTCCCCGTCACCGCGCCTTCGATATGGGTCTTTTCCAAGACCGCCGGTTTCCGCCATTCTTCCATCGCCGACGGCATCCGAGCGATCCAACAACTCGGCGCACAAAACGGCTTCTCGGTCGATACCAGCGAAGACGCGAACCTATTCACCGATGCGAACCTCGCCCGCTATCGCGCGGTCGTATTCCTGAACACCACCGGCGACGTGCTAAACGACACCCAGCAAGCCGCGTTCGAGCGCTTCATCCGCGCCGGCCATGGTTTCATCGGGATTCATTCGGCGACCGACACCGAATACGACTGGCTGTGGTATGGACGGCTGGTCGGCGCTTATTTCAAGAGTCATCCCGCCATTCAACGCGCCGCCATTCGGGTGGAAGATCGCCGTCATGTCTCGACCGCGCACCTTCCTGAACGCTGGGAGCGTAGCGACGAATGGTATGATTTTCGTACCAATCCGCGCGCCGAAGTGCAAGTCCTGCTGAGCCTGGATGAATCCACCTATCGAGGCGGCGCCATGGGGGGCGATCATCCCATCGCCTGGTATCATGCTTTCGACGGCGGGCGCGCTTGGTACACCGCGCTCGGCCACACTCCGGAGAGCTACGCCGAACCGTTATTTCTCCAACACGTCCTGGGCGGTATCGCCTATGCTGCGGAATTGAACGCGGCCCAATGACCGCCATCCCATCGTATTTTCCATTGGCGCTTCCGCGCTTGCCGATGATGCCCGCATCGCTATCGCCGATGACGAGGCGCCGCCCGCACGGCAACGCCTTTTCAATTTATCTTTTTCAATTTATTGATAAATATAACTCTCGCCGTCACAAATCTTGACGGCATCGTGTTCCTGCGTGGTGCCGTCTTTGAACACGGCTTTGAAATCGTAGTGACAATCCTCGCGGCCATCGTTGATCGTGATCTTCACACTCTCGCCCGGCTTCAGCACCTCCACGCCGAGGATGTCGTCCTCCCAATCATCGGTATCTGGAGGAGATGCGTAAAATTCGGTCAAGGTCGCCTCAGTGCCGTTGGTCAGCGTGAAAGTCACGGCATTTTCATCCGCCCAGATATTCGCCGAAGCCAACGCGAACATCAGCCCGACCAGCGCAGTCGAGAGAACAGCGCCGTGCAATGACAGGCGCTTAGCAAAAGCGAACATCGGTATAGCCCCCTTTGATTGATATTGGCAATGGAACGAACAACAGAATGGGTTCTTTTTAAATCACGATGCCACGATATATTGGGCCGATGTAAAAAACAATGATCTGAATACTACAATTCATGGAGTTGCAGTCGATCGACGCGGCCACGCTGGAGTCGCTCAAGGCTCTTGCCACGAGTTCCGAGGTTTGCGAACCAGTACGCCCGAATCGCCGCGAATTCATGGATAGGCTCCCGCGTCATCCTATGTGGAATCACTTGAAATTGTAGTTGAATCCAACCCCGGCATACTGTATTCTGATAAGTACTTCATAAAATAAAGTACTCGAAGAACGACTCTTTCCATGGCCGCCCCTCAGCCCATCAAGCGCCCCGCGCCTGATCCCGCCGTACTGCAAGCGCATGCGCTCGATCATCTGCGTTTCATTCGCGAAACCGTCGAATCGTCCAGCACTTTTACCTCGGTTTCCGGCAAGGGCGGCATCGCCATGGGCGTTACCGCGCTGATCGCCGCCGAGATCACCAGCCGCCCCAGTTACGCCGAATCCTGGCTCACGATCTGGCTGATCGCCTCGGTCATCGCCGGCTTGCTGGGCGCGGGCTTTGTGGTGTACAAGGCTCGCGCCCAGGGCGTGCGACTGGCGACTGGCGCTGGCCGGCGGTTTCTCCTCAATCTTGCTCCGGCGCTGCTCGCCGGCGCCGCCCTGACCCATGCGCTGAGCGCCGCGGGCGCGACCCGCCCCATCCCCGGCATGTGGCTGTTGCTCTATGGCGTCGGGGTGACCACGAGCGGCGCTTTTTCGGTGCGGGTGGTGCCCATCATGGGTCTTTGTTTCATGGGGCTGGGGCTTTTTTGTCTCGCCGCCCCGCCGACCTGGGCGAATGCCCTGCTCGCCGTCGGCTTCGGCGGTCTGCACATCGTGTTCGGCCTGATCATCGCGCGCCGCCATGGCGGTTAACCGCTCCGTCGTGCGCAAAGCCAACGCCCATACCTTGGAGCGACGCAGTAAACCGCTCACGGCGCTGCCGAGCTATTTCTCGGACCCCGCCACCGAAGACTTCAACCGCCTGATTTACGAACGGGTGCGGCTCGGCATCATGAGCGCTCTCCTCGTCAACCGCAGTCTGACGTTTTCCGATCTCAAGGATTTACTCAAGACCAGCGACGGCAACCTGAGCGTCCACGCCCGCAAGCTCGAGGACGCCGGCTACGTGGATTGCTCGAAATCGTTCGACGGACGATTCCCCAAAACCGAATACCAGTTGACCGCCAAGGGGCGCGAAACCTTCCAGCGATATTTGGACCACATGGAGGCGCTGATCCGCATGGCGCGCAGCGAGTGAAATCAATCAAGATGGACGATCACTGCTTATGAGTTTACACGTCGCGATCATCATGGATGGTAATGGCCGCTGGGCGCGCGCCCGCGGGCTGCCGCGCCCAGCCGGCCACCGCGCCGGCAGCCATGCGGTACGCCGCGCGGTGCGCGCCGCGCCCGGGCTCGGCATCACCACGCTTACCTTGTACGCATTTTCATCCGACAATTGGCAGCGCCCCGCAAGCGAGGTCGAGGCGTTGATGGAGCTGTTCGAGCGTTACCTTGCCACCGAGGCGCAACGCTGCCTCAAGAATGGCGTGCGCATCAGCGTGATTGGCCGCCGCGACCGACTACGGCCCAGCCTGCTGAAAGCCATTGAAAAAGCAGAAGCGAAAACCGCCGGCGGCACGCGCCTACACCTGCGTATCGCGGTCGATTACTCGGCGCGCGCCGCCATCGCCGCCGCCGCCGCCCAGCTTCCCTCTTATGAATCTTACGATTCCGCGCTGTTTTCCATGGTGCTGAATCAGGTGATCCACTCGGTTCCCGCCGCGCCGGATGTCGACATCCTGATCCGCACCGGTGGCGAACAACGCCTCAGCGATTTTCTGCTATGGGAATGCGCCTACGCCGAGCTGGTGTTCAGCGAACGCCACTGGCCCGATTTCGACGAAAACGACTTGGCACAAGCGCTCGCCGAATTCCAGCGCCGCGACCGCCGTTTCGGTCGAGTCAGCGAGGCGGTTCTCTAGCAGCTTCAGGTCGCGAGATTGTCGATCCTGACCGGTTCTATCGCCTCGGCCAGCGGAAATCCGAAAATCCGCGAGTAGAAATACAGCTCCGTTTCCAGCGCGCGTTTGATGTTGGCGGCTTGGCGAAAACCGTGGCGCTCGCCGGCGAACGGCACGTAGGCCACCGCCACGCCTTCCTGCGCAGCGCGTCTACCATCAACTCGGCTTGATTGGGCGGTACGACTTTATCGTCCAAACCCTGGAAGAAAATCACCGGCGCCGAAAGCCGCTTGCAAGTGGTGGATCGGCGAGCGCTCACGGTACACCGCGCTGGCCGCCGGATAGGGGCCGATCAGACGATCCATATAGCGCGACTCGAATTTATGGGTATCGCGCGCCAGGATTTCCAGATCGCTCACCCCGTAATAGCTTGCACCCGCCCGGAACACATCGCGAAACGCCAGCGCCGCGAGCGTGGTGTAACCGCCCGCGCTGTTACCCCGGATCGCCGCGCGCGCGCCATCCGCCATCCCTCGCGCCGCGACATAGCGGGCGGCGGCGGCGCAATCATCGACATCGGCAATCCCCCACTGGCCGTTCAAAGCCTGCCGATACGCACGGCCATAGCCGGTGCTGCCCCGGTAATTGACATCGAGCAGCGCGAAGCCACGGCTGGTCCAATACTGGATGCCGAGATTCAGCGCGCTGGAGGCCGCCGCCGTCGGCCCGCCGTGGCTTTTCACCAAGAGCGGTGGCAGCACACCGGGTGGCCCGCTGTAATCGCGGTTCGCCGGAGGATAGAAAAACGCGTGCGCGCGCGCGCCGCCCGCGCTGGGGAAGCTGATCGCTTGTGGCACCGATAGATAGCCGGCGTCGATAGCGAGTGTGCTCGATGGGCGCAGAACGGTTGATGTCAGCGTCGCGAGGTCCAGTTCGACCAGCGCCGCGGCTTGGGTCTGAGAGGCGCCGACGAAATAAAGCTTGCCACCCCGGCAGCGCAGTTCGTCCAGGCTGGTCAATGGCGTCGGAAGCGCCGTCCACGCGCCATTCACGGGATCGAGCCGCGCCAAGCGGGCGCTGCCGTCTTCACGGTAGGCACAGATGAGGTTCCCGACCGCATCGAAGGCATAGGTAGAAAGCCCGAATACCCATTGCGGCAGGCCGAACTCTGCTGCCATGGGTCGCAGCGCCTCGATCTTGCCGGCGCGCCAGCGATACAGATTCCACCAGCCGCCGCGGTCGGAGATAAAGTACAGCGCACCGTCCGGCCCCCATTGCGGCTGAAAAACGGATTCATCGGCGCCGCCCGCGATCCGTCGCGGATTCGCCAAACCATCGCCGTCATCGACGTCCGCGACCCAAAGCTCTGTACCATCCCACGGCATGTTCGGGTGATTCCAGGCCAGCCACGCCAGCCGCTCGGCTTTGGCATCGAGCGCGGGCGAACTGTAGAAACCGGCGCCGCCGGCGAGCGTGAACGGCTCTCCGGCGCCGCCATCGAAGGAAGAGCGACCAGGGTATTGCGCGGCTCGCCACTGCCGCGATGATCTTCGCACACCGCGAGCAAGCGCCGGCGCTTGCCGTCGGCCAACAAATCGGCGCAACGTAAACCCTCGACCACGAGCAACGGTTCGGGCGCAGCGCCCATGCGCTGCCGGTACACGCCCTGATCCTTGAGGTTGACGAAATACACCATGCCTTGATGCGCGGTGAACGCGCCGCCGCCGTATTCGTGGACACGGCTCAATACGCTGAACTCGGGCGGCGTGACATCGACGGCCTGGCCGTCCACTCCGCGGCGCACGATCACCGAGCGCCCGCCTTCCGCAGGCCGCGATTCCGACCAATACACCGTATCGCCGTCGAGCGCGATTTCGCCCAGGCCCACGGTCTCGGCGACGATGAGGTCGGCGCTGATCGGCGATTTCCAGGAGCCGTAAGGTGCGATGGTGGGCATCATGAGCTCCTACAAAACCCCGTATTTCTCGTACACCTCGCGCAGCAACATCCCCTGCTTCAAGCACGCGCGGGTGCTGTTTTCGCTCTCGACTTTATCCAGCGCCCGCTTCAGCACTTCCGTTTCGACCGCCCTGGGGATGACGACCACGCCGTCCACGTCGCCGAAAATCAAATCGCCGGGATTGACCAACACCCCGCCGCATTCCGCCGGCATGTCGATGGCGACGAGCTTGCCGCGGCCCTTGGAATCGAGCGGGCCGATACCGCCGTGAAATACCGGGAATTTGATCGCGCGGATATAGCGTACGTCGCGGGTCAGGCCGTCGGTGACGCAGCCCGCCGCGCCCCGGCATTGCGCGGCGGTGCTGAGGAGTTCACCCCACGGCGCGATGCGGCCGGTCTTGCCGCAAGCCATCACCGCGACATCGCCGGGCTTGAGGTCGTCGATCAGGGCGATTTCGAGTTCGTAGGGATTCTCGCCCTCCTCGACATGGTAAACATCGCGGAACAGGCCGGTGCGGGCGCGGCCGCACATTACCAAATTTTCGTCCAACGGGCGGATGGCGGGATGCATGGCTTGGTTGCGGTAACCGGCGCTGTCCAGGGTGTCGGACAGCACGGCGGTGTAGAGTCTGGCGCGGGCTTGGGCGAGTAATTCGGCGCTGGCGGTCATCATGGCTTTACCTTACGAACAGAGGTGGCGTTGACTTCAAGTTCTAACGTATTATCGATAATAGCTTAATCTGCATTCCCGAAATTCGACAGTAGCCGCTGATGCTGCGCTTTCTACTCTCTCGACTCGGCTTCCTCATCCCCACTTTCATCGGGGTGACGCTGGTCGCGTTCGCATTCATCCGGCTGATACCGGGCGATCCGGTGGAACTCCTGGCCGGCGAGCGCGGCATCAACCCCGAGCGCCACGCCGAACTCTTGCGCCAACTCGGCTTCGACAAGCCACTCTGGCAGCAATACCTCGTCTATCTCGGCCAATTGCTGCATGGCGATCTGGGCAAATCCATCGTCACCAAACAGCCGGTATTGCAGGAATTCTTCACCCTTTTCCCGGCTACCCTGGAACTGTCGTTGTGCGCCATTCTGTTCGCCATTCTGATCGGGCTGCCGGTGGGCATTCTCGCCGCCGTGCGCCAGGGTTCGGCGTTCGACCACACGGTGATGGCGACCGCGCTCACCGGTTTTTCGATGCCGATTTTCTGGTGGGGGCCGCTCTTGATCATCTTGTTCTCGGGCATACTAGGATGGACACCCGTGTCGGGCCGCATTGCCCTCACTTACTTCTTCGAACCGACCACCGGCTTCATGCTGATCGATAGTTGGCTGTCCGGCGAGAAAGGCGCGTTCCGCTCGGCGCTGAGTCATTTGCTTTTGCCCACCATTGTATTAGGAACGATTCCGCTGGCGGTGATCGCGCGCCAGACCCGCTCGGCGATGCTCGAAGTGCTCGGGGAAGATTACGTGCGCACAGCGCGCGCCAAGGGTCTGCCCCCACGCCGAGTGATCGGCCTGCACGCGCTCAGGAACGCGCTGATTCCGGTGATCACGGTGATCGGCCTCCAGGTCGGCACGCTGATGGCGGGCGCGGTGTTGACCGAAACGATTTTTTCCTGGCCTGGGGTCGGCAAATGGATGGTGGATTCGATCTTCCGCCGCGACTACCCCTCGGTGCAGGGCGGATTGCTCCTCACCGCCGCCCTGGTGATGCTGGTGAATCTCGCCGTGGACGTGCTCTACGGCCTGATCAACCCGCGCATCCGCCATACCCGCCGAGGCTCCGCCATGGCCGCCGCCAGCGAAGTCGTCAAAACTCCATCCGACCGCGCAGGCCACCAACTGCGCGCGGTGGCGGGCCTCGCCATCGTGATTTGATCGCGCTGATGGCGATCTTTGCCAATCAACTCGCCCCGCACTCGCCCATCGAGCAATTCCGCAACGCGCTGCTCAAACCGCCGGCCTGGCAGGCGGGCGGCAACTGGACGTTCCCGCTCGGCACCGACCCTGTGGGGCGCGATGTGCTGTCGCGCATCATCCATGGCGCGCGCTATTCGCTGCTGATCGGCTGATCGTGGTGCTTCTGTCGCTGGCCGGCGGACTTGCTCGGCCTCGTCGCCGGTTTTTTCCGCGACGCCGTGGAAATGCTCATCATGCGCTTGATGGACATCATCCTCGCTTTTCCGAGCCTGCTGCTGGCGCTGGTGCTGGTCGCCATCCTCGGCCCCAGCCTGGTGAACGCGATGATCTCGGTGGCGATCGTGTATCTGCCGCATTTCGTGCGCTTGACGCGCGCCTCGGTGATCACCGAACTCAGCAAGGACTACGTCACCGCTGTACGTATTGCTGGCGCGCAGCGCGGCTCATGTTCGATGCGGTGCTGCCGAACTGCATGGCGCCGCTGATCGTGCAGGCGGCGCTCAGTTTTCCAACGCCATTCCTGGACGCGGCGGCCCTGGGATTCTTGGGCATGGGCGCGCAACCGCCGACGCCGGAGTGGGGTACGCTGCTCGCCGATTCGCGCGATCTGATCCTGCGCGCCTGGTGGGTGGTGACGTTTCCCGGTCTCGCCATCCTGATCACGGTGCTCGCCATCAATCTGATGGGCGACGGTTTGCGCGACGCCCTCGACCCCAAGTTGAAGCGCTCATGAGCCTCCTCGCAATCCGCCGACTCAGCGTGGGCTTCGCCACCCTGCATGGCCCGTTCCGCGCGGTGGACGGCGTCGATCTCGATGTCGATGAGGGTGAGGTGGCCGCCATCGTGGGCGAATCCGGCTCCGGCAAATCGGTCGCCATGCTGGCGGTGATGGGCTTGCTGCCGCGGACTGCGACCGTCCAGGCCGAGCGGCTGGCGTTCGCCGGCCATGACCTGCTCGCGCTCAGCCCGCGCCAGCGCCGGCGCATCGTCGGCAAGGACATGGCGATGATCTTTCAGGAGCCGATGACCAGCCTCAACCCGTGCTTCACGGTCGGCTTCCAACTCGGCGAAGCGCTTGCAGCGCACCTGGATTTGAGCCGTCGCGAACGGCGCAAACGCGCGCTGGAACTGCTGGAGCAAGTCGGCATTCCGTCGCCGGCGGCGCGTCTCAAGGCGTTTCCGCACCAGCTTTCGGGCGGTATGAGCCAGCGTGTGATGATCGCGATGGCCATTGCTTGCAGACCTGGGCGCTTCTTATCGCCGACGAACCGACTACCGCGCTGGATGTGACTCATCTGGGCAAATCCTCGAATTGCTCGGCGACCTCCAACGCCAGACCGGCATGGCGTTGATCCTCATCACCCACAACATGGGCGTGGTGGCGGAAACCGCGCGGCGCGTCGCCGTACACTATGCCGGCCAGCAAGTCGAGCGACAGGACGTAGCCAAGCTGTTCGCCAGGCCGCGCCACCCCTACACCGCCGCGCTTCTTGACGCTCTCCCCGAACGCGCGCGCGGCGCGCGCCTGCCGTCCATCCCCGGCGTAGTGCCGGGGCCGTTGGATCGGCCCAGCGGTTGCCTGTTCAATCCGCGCTGCGCCAAATCCGACGCGCTTTGCCGCAGCACGCCACCCGCGCCGCACCCGGCGTTTGGCCTGGCGCGCTGCCATTATCCCCTGGCTTATCCGGCGGACACCGAAGGCGGCGCGCGATGACGGCGCCGCTTCTGGAAGCCGCCGACCTCGCCCGCCATTACGCGATCAAGCGTGGCTTGTTCGGCGAGCAGATGACCATCCGCGCGCTGGCGCAGGCGAGTTTTCAGCTTTATCCGGGCAAAACGCTGGCGGTAGTGGGAGAGTCGGGCTGCGGCAAATCGACGCTGGCGCGAATCATCACTCTGATCGAATCGCCTTCGGCGGGATGGCTCGCCATCCACGGCCAGAACGTCGCGAATCTCGGTCACGCCGCGCTCAAACCGTTACGCCGCAACGTGCAGATGGTGTTCCAAAATCCTTATGGTTCGCTCAATCCGCGCAAAAAAATCGGCGCCATTCTGGAAGAACCGCTGATCATCAATACCCACATGAAAGCCGCCGCGCGCCGCGCCGAAGGCCAGGCGATGATGGTGCGGGTGGGCCTGCGACCCGAACATTACCGCCGCTACCCGCATATGTTTTCAGGCGGCCAGCGCCAGCGCATCGCCATCGCCCGCGCCTTGATGCTGAAACCGAGCATCGTGGTGCTGGACGAACCGGTGTCGGCGCTGGATGTGTCGATCCAGGCGCAGATTCTGAACCTGCTCGCCGACTTGCAGAGTGAGTTCGGGCTCGCGTATCTATTCATTTCTCATGATCTCAGCGTGGTGCGCCACATCGCCGACGAGGTCTTGGTGATGTACCTCGGACGAGTCGTGGAGCACGGCCCGCGCGCGGCGATCTTCGCGGCGCCGCGCCACCCTTACACGCAGGCTCTGCTGTCCGCCACGCCAATCGCCGACCCTGGCCAGCCGCGCGCGCGCATTCGCCTCACCGGCGAATTACCGTCACCGCTCGCGCCGCCGTCCGGCTGCGCGTTCCACCCGCGCTGCCGGCACGCCGACGATCGTTGCCGACGCGAAGTGCCGGTCTTGCTGGCGCAAGGCGAGAGTCGCGTCGCCTGCCATGCGGTGGCCGAAGGACGGATTGGGCCTCAGGGCATGTCCGCGTTCGGCTCGTCGTCTCCGAACCCACCGATTTTCTTCAAATCGTCCTGAAACGGGAACCAATGCGCACGATGGTCATAGGACACATGCGCCGATGGCTTGCGGTCGATGGTGCCATCGACGTTGGCGAGCGCGATGTGGGTTTCGTCCGGCCAGCGCTCGGATTCAAAAAACAGGGTGCTGCCGCAGCGCGCGCAGAAGCCGCGGCGCGCCGGCGGCGACGACCGGTACCAGCGCACCGCGTCGGCCCCCGCGCTGATGGCGAAATTCCCGCGCGCGCAGCCGAACCAGGTGACGAAAGCGGCGCCATGGGCGCGCCGGCACATCGTGCAGTGGCAATGCGCGCACCACAGCGTAGGCGGGGTGACGGCGAAGCGCACCGTCCCGCACAGGCATTGCCCGGTAATCACGGTATTCATCGGTTTTGCTAGGATAAAAAGATCGGCGTCATTATGCGCCCCGGTATTCGCAATCACCATGCCTATCCAAGCCGTCACAACCTATTATTTGGAAATGCGCGACCCGCGCGCACTGCGCCCCAAACGTCCTGGTCACATCGGCCTGGAGATTCGCCAAGCGCAGGTGCCGCTGCCCGAGTTGAACCGTTTTCTCTACACTGCGGTCGGCGGCAACTGGTATTGGATCGACCGTCTGGGCTGGAGCTACGCGCAATGGCAGGACTGGGTCGATAGACCCGAACTACAAACCTGGGTTGCCTATGTTACCGGCACGCCGGCGGGCTATTTCGAGCTGGAAGCGCAGGCCGGGGGCGACGTGGAACTTGCGTATTTCGGCCTGATTCCGCGTTTCGTCGGCATGGGCTTAGGCGGCCCTCTGCTCACTGCCGCCATCGAACAAGCCTGGCGCATGGGCGCACGGGGCGCCTGCGCATACCCGCACGCTCGACCATCCGGCATTGTCAAACTATCAAGCGCGCGGCTGCGCTTTACCGCGAGGAGACCGGTATCGTAATCTGCTGGAGTGACCCGTGGGGCCATGGGCGGGCAGCAAAACCGTACTCATCCACCCCAACCGACAGGACTTCCTTACCATGCTGCCCAAGGTTTTCGCTCGACTTTCGTTGCTATTTACCGTGCTGGCGCTGAAGCAGCCGGCCGCTCACGCCCAACGCGCGCAGCAACCCAAGGCGCTCGTGATCGACGGCGTGGTGCGCGAAATCTTCCGCAAGCGCGCGCCAAACTCCAGATCGATTATCTCGTGCAGATCACCGTGCAGCGCGCCGAACGCCCGCTGCGCGAATCGATCTCGCGTTGGTGCCGGCGCCGGGCGATGATGTCTACGTGCAGATCGTCCGCACGCCGTCCGCGGGGAGCTTCAGGACAACAGCGCGGGCGGCCTGCCGCCGCAGGAACGCGCGCAGATTCGCGCTTATCTTTACCCTCAGGCGCAGCGCGGCTGGACGGGCCCCCGATTGGTTCGAGCTGACCGCCAACACGCCCGCTCCGTTCGCCAGGATGATCCACCGCCCGCCGCCCAGCAGACCAGCAACACGCCTGCGCCGATGCCGCCATCGGTGCTGCAAACCCTGGGCCTGGCGGACACGGTCGGTCGGTGACCGCATCGCGCCTGGTGCCGGTTACCTCGGCGGGTAGCCCCGCCCAACGCGCCGGCCTGGAACCGGGCGACATGATCGTTGCCGCCAACGTGGCGCTCACCAGCCTCGACCAGTTGACGACCATCGTGCGCCAGGGTGGCTCCACGCTGAAGCTCACCGTGCTGACATCAAGACCGGCAAAGCCACGCCGGTGATGTCGATCTCGGAATGCCGCCGCCCCCGCGCCAACCCTGCCCGCCACCTGCGCCGGCGCCGGCACCCGCACCGGCTCCCGACCGTAACTTGGGCCTCTCAACGTCGAATCGGTGACGGTCGGCAAGGGCGCGCTGAAGGTAACGGCCGTGCAACAAGGCAGCCCTGCGCATAAGGCCGGACCTGAGCCGGGTGACCTTCATGCCGCCAACGGTACGCCCTTGTCCAGGCCCGAGCATCGAACGCGGCGGTGCGCCAGAGCGGCGGCACACTGACGCTCACCGTGCGCGACGGCCGCAGCGGCCGCAACGTCGAAGTCAAGGTCAATCTGGCAACCTGCTGGCCAGGGCGGCGCGGCACCGAATACCCCGCAGGCCTAACCCTGCGGCACCCGCCGTGCCTTCATCGGCGCGCAGCCAAACGCTGGGCATCCGCGTCGAATCCACTCGCCAACAACGTGCCCGCGGTGAAAGGAGCCAGGTGGTAGCGGGCAGCCCGGCCCAGAAAGCTGGCATCGAAGTCGGCGATGTGATCACGGCCGTCAATGACGTGGTCACCATCGATCCCGACGTCTTCGACCAGGCGGTGGGCAAAGCGGCGCTCAGCCCACGCTCAGCGTGATCGACCCGCGCAGGCAAGGCCGATGTCAAGGTCGATCTCAATGACCAAGCTTCACGGCGTAACAAACTCATCCTGGTGATGATCGATGGGGTCAGCGCCGATTACTTCGCGCGCTATCGCAACCGTCTGCTGCACCTCGCTGCTACCGCCGCCGCCGGCACGGTGGTCGAGCGTATGCGCCCGAGGTCTGCGCCACCTCGCTGCCGGGGCGCACTTCGATCATTACCGGCGTTTCCGCCAGTAACCACGGCGTGTACGGCAACCGCATCTGGGACGGCCAGCGCTTCCGCTACGCCAACCCCGACGACGTGCGCGCCATCCATCGCCCGCCAGGCGCTGACGCCGCTGACGTCGCCGCCATCGGCTACGCCATGATCAAACCCGAAGACACGACCACCTTCACACCGCCTTGGTGGGTACGTGATTGGGTGCAGCGCGGGCGCGACAGCGCGCCGCTGCCCATAGACCCCGGCTGGCAGCGTACACTGACGCAGCAAGACCCCCACGGACGGCTGGCCGCGCTCGCCGCCGCCGGACTGCCCGCGGAGCTGCCGCCGCGCGCGAGCGACGACCCTGCCCTGCACGTCGCCATGGGCTGTCTGAGCGACCATATCATGTTGCAATGGTGCGCAGGGCTTGCGGTCAGCGCCGCGCCGCCCGATCTGATCCTCACCGAAATCAATATGACCGACGAAATCCAGCATGACCACGGCTTCGCGAGCGACGCCGCGCACTGGTCGGTGGCGACGGCGGATACGCTGGTAGGCCTGCTGGTCAGTGAATTGCGCCGCGCCGGGCGCCTCGACGATTACGTCATCGCAGTTACCAGTGACCACGGCCACAGCCCCATCGATGTCGCGCTCTATCCCGAAGTCGTGATTCCGGGCGCGCGCTGGGGATCAGAGGGCTCGATGCTGCACGTCGCGCCGCGCAACCGCACTGAATTGCGCGACATCACGGCGCGCCTCGCCGAGTTCGGGGTGGAATATGTTGGTTTTGAACACACCCCCGTCGATCAACACGAGCAGATGGCGGCGTTCGCCGCACCGCCGCGTATGAGCTTCGAGACGAAACCGAGCGCTGTGCCAGCCAACACCCCCACCGGCAAACCCAAAGCCATATCCAGCCACGGCCTGCGCCCCGGCAGCGCGGAGGACGACCGCTTCGCCATCTTCCAAGGGCCTCGTGTGAATAAGGGTAGTGTCGCCGATGCCGCCGCCGAGCAGTTTGCGCCGACCCTGGCGGCGCTATTGGGACTCACCACCGACATTTACCCGGCCCCGCCGATCATCGGCGCCGTGTAGCTGCGCCTGACGCCGCGTCATTCCCGATCGCGCTCCTTGGCTTGCTCGCGTGTTGTCTTCTTCAGCTCGCGCTTGGCCGCGCCGCGTTCGGCGGATTTCGATTTCTGATGCGCGCCGCCCTTACGCAGCAGGGGCGAGCGGGCGACGGTATTGCGCGGTCTGGGCATGGCTTGCCTCCTCATAATTCCAGCAACTGAAAACGCGGCGCGGATAACCATTTGAGCCGCCAGCGCGCCTGCTTGTCGTTGCGCAGGAATACTGGCGTCATTTCGACTTTGCGAAAACAGAACTGGCGCGGCAGATCGGTATACAACGAACGCGGCGGCGGGCAGTGGCGCAATTCCTTCAACACCAGGCTGGTGGCGAAATCATGGTAGTAGATGCGCCGTAAGCCCAATTCGACGCGAATGAAATGGATCGCGGCCATCAGCATGGCTTCGTCCCAGATCCGGGCGTAAGGGGCGAGCACCTGGGTCACGTAGCGCTTCAAGTCATCAACGCTGGCGCCGAGGCCATACTGGGCGATGATCTCCGGGCGTGTCTCGGCGCGCCCGGCCAGCCACTGGGCGGATTTGATCCAATCGCTTTGGATCTCCTCGATCAATGCTTCGCCCGCCGCAAAATCCAGATCGATGCGCGCCCACGCCAGGGTTTCGCGAAACAAACCGTGCTGGCCCAACTTCCTGACGGGGTGGCCGGAGTAATTGAAACAGGCAGGCTCCGCGGGTTTGAGCTTGAGCAGGCGCCGGCAGGCGGTATCGTGTTTGTTGGAGAAGTTGAGCTGCAAAACCAGATTATAGCCGCACTCGCCAGTCCGGCTGGTCTGCTTACCGCACCAGTGCGCCAGGGTCAGAATGAAGGGTTCACCGACCGCGCACAGGCTGCTGGAAACCAATGGCTCGGCGCGGACCATGCCATCGCCCGATGCCGCGATGATTTGCTTGACCGATGCTTTGTCGAGGAGACGGGAAAAAGGCGAACGCCTGAGATCGCTGATTTTCGCGCCTGCCCCGACCACGTAGGACAACAGCAGCGGCGCATAGCGATCCTTGGCGTAATGAAACAGCGTCCTGTCTTTAGGCAGGCAGGCGATGATTTCTTCCAGGGTGTTTTTGTCCATCGCGATGATTCCGCAGTAGGCTTCGTAAGCGGTGGCGCGGCCTCTTGCCGCGCCGGTGGAACGTCGAATTCATGGGCGCTGCCCCATCGTCATTCACCATCAACATCGCATCGTCCTCCGTCACCATCGCTAACCTTTCACGCACACCACTTGCTTCAAGGTATGCACCACTTCAACCAGATCGCTCTGGTTCGCCATCACCACGTCGATGTCCTTGTAGGCGCCGGGGATCTCGTCGATCACCCCGCCGTCTTTGCGGCATTCGACGCCGTGGGTTTGCGCCTCCACGTCGGCTTTACTGTAACGGCGCTTGGCCTCGGTGCGGCTCATGCGCCGGCCCGCGCCGTGCGAGCAGGAATGAAACGATTGCGCCTCGCCCTTGCCGCGCACGATGTAGGATTTCGCCCCCATGCTGCCGGGGATGATGCCGAGATCATCGACGCCGGCGCGGATCGCGCCCTTGCGGGTCACGAACACCTGTTCGCCGAAGTGGCTTTCGATCGCCACGTAATTGTGGTGGCAGTTGATCGCTTCCTTGGTTACGGTGAACGCCGGCAGGGCATGGCGGATGGCGTCCAGGATCAGACGCATCATCTCGCGGCGGTTGGTCATGGCGTAATCCTGCGCCCAATGCACGGCTTCGACATAATCATCGAAGTGCTCCGCGCCTTCCGCGAAATAAGCCAAGTCCTTGTCGGGTAACTGGACCATGTGGCGCTTCATGTCTTTCTTCGCGAGTTCGATGAAATACCGTCCGATCACATTACCGACCCCGCGACTGCCCGAATGCAGCATCACCCAGACATCCTGATTCTCGTCCAGGCACAACTCGATGAAATGATTACCACCGCCCAGGGTGCCGAGCTGGCGCGCCCAGGTACGTGGGAAATCCTTCATCATTTTGGCCACACCCGGATGCTTGGCGACAATGGCGTCCAAGCCCTTGTCGAGCGCGCGCAGCGTGGAAGCCGGCGCGGCGTTGTCCTTGTGCTGGTCGAACCCGACCGGCACCGCCGCTTCGATGGCGCTGCGTACCGTGCGCAGGCTATCCGGTAGTTGCTCGGCCTCGAGGCTGAGACGCAAGGCGTTCATCCCGCAACCAATATCGACCCCTACCGCCGCTGGGATGATCGCGCCCTTGGTCGGAATCACCGAACCCACGGTCGCGCCGATGCCAGCATGGACATCGGGCATGGCAGCCACATGGCTGTGAATAAACGGCAACTGGGCAATGTTCACTAATTGCTGAAAAGCCTGCGGCTCGATCTCGTCGGTGTAAATCTTCACCGGCGTCTTGCCTTTGTTGATCACTTGCTTGATAGGCATAAACTTGTTCCAGTATTGATACTTGACCAACACGGAGCATAAAAAAACCCCGGTTGACGGGTGTCAGCCGGGGCTTTGATCAGCGCGATCCGGATGACGACCTTGGGCCGCCTTCCGGCAATCGTCCGGGAGGCAGGCTAGTGATGTTCCTCGCTGGCTATCCGCATGTCGATGTCCTCCCGTGGGATAAGTGGGTCAATGGGGGCGCGAAAATAAGCGAGTTTAGCGAACTTGTCAATAGGATCATTGGCCGCGCTACATCCTGATCCTCTTCATCAATGAATCATCAAGCGCTCCAAGCTGGAGCGTACACGCTACCCTCTCCCCCGCCACCTCCAGTTCATAGCACCCACTGGCAAGATAATCCCGATCCACGCCAGCGGGATTGCGCACATAGCCGTAACCGATGTTCTTGCCGACCGTATAACCGTAGCCCGCGCTGGCAAGCCACCCGATCCGCTCGCCGTCGCGGTAGATGGTCTCGCGGCTGAGCAGCACGACATCGGCATCGTCCACGGTAAAGCACACCAAACGCTTGACGAGCGGCTTCCGGCGCTGGGCTTCGAGCACCGCCCGGCCTAGGAAGGGAACGTCGGTGTCGAGTTTCACGGCCCAGCCCAGGCCTGCCTCCAGTGGCGAGTGATCCGACCGATGTCGGCGCCCCAGGCGCGATAGCCTTTTTCCAGCCGTAAGCCCGATGGCGCGATAGCCGGCGTTGGCGATACCGCAATTCTCGCGGCCCGCGGCCATCAGCGCTTCATAGACCACCACCGCGAATTCGGTCGGGACGTGCAACTCCCAGCCCAGTTCACCGACGTAGGTGATGCGCAGCGCCAACACCGGCGGGCAAGCTGGCGACCGCCTCTCGTGCGGCGAACGGAAATGCGGTGTTGGACCAATCATCGCGGCTGGCATTGGCGAGCACATCGCGCGCCCGGGGCCCCATCAGCGCCAGTACCGCACGGCTGGAAGTGACGTCGATCAGATGGGCGGCCAGGTCGGTGGAATATTACGACTGATCCAGTCGTAATCGTGGGTGGCGAAACCGGTGCCGGTGACGATGTTCTATCCTCCGCCAAGCGCGCGACGGTCAGGTCGCATTCGATGCCACCACGGCTGTTCAGCATTTGTGTGTAAATCAGCGAGCCTGGCGGTTTACGGATGTCGTTTGCGCAAATCCAACCCAGAGCCGCCTCGGCGTCCGCGCCGACCAGCAGGAATTTGGCGAACGAGGATTGATCGAACAGCGCGACATTCTCACGACAGGCGCGATGCTCGCGCCCGACCGCCACGAACCAGTTCTGGCGGCCATAGCTATAGACATCGCGCGGCTCTTCGCCCGGCCCGGCAAACCAGTTGGGCCGCTCCCAGCCGAGCTTCTCACCGAAGCACGCGCCTTGGGCCTTGAGCAGCGCATAGAGCGACGAACGGCGCAAGGGCCGGCCCGACGCATGCTCCTCGAACGGCCAGGCCATGGTGTAGTGCTTGGCGTAGGCCTCCAGAGTGCGGCTCCGCACCCAGGCGATGTCTTGATGGTTGCGCCCAAAGCGGCGGATATCCACCGGCCATAGGTCAAACAGCGGTTCGCCCTTCACCACCCATTCGGCGAGCGCCATGCCCGCGCCGCCGGCGGAGGCGATACCGAAAGCGTTGAACCCAGCGCCAATGTAGAACCCGCGCAATTCGGGCGCTTCGCCGAGGATGAAATTGCCATCGGGCGTAAAACTCTCGGGGCCGTTGATGAACTGCTTGACGCCGGCGTTGGCCAGCGCGGGCACGCGCGCCAGCGCCTGCTGCATCAGCGGTTCGAAGTGATCCCAGTCCGATGCCAATAACGTAAAGTGAAATCCGTCGGGGATACCCGCTTCGGCCCAGGGTTTGGGGTTCGGTTCATAGCCGCCCAACACCAATCCGCCGACTTCTTCTTTGAAATAAATCAGCCGATCCGGATCGCGCAGCGTGGGAAGCTGGGGCGTCACGCCGGGAATCGCATCGGTGATGATATATTGATGCTGGACCGACACTCGGGGCACGTTGACGCCCACCCTACGAGCCAGTTCGCGCGTCCACTGGCCGCAACAGGCGACGACTTTTTCGCAGGCGATCCGGCCCTGCGCGGTCAATACCCCGGTCACCCGCCCGCGCGCGCTGTCGATGGCGACCACCGGCGTATCCTCGAAAATCAGTCCCCCATTCATGCGTGCGCCTTTGGCGAGCGACTGGGCAATGTCGGCGGGATTGGCCTGGCCGTCGGTGGGTAGATAGGCCGCGCCGATCACATCCGCGATCTCCATGATCGGCCACAGCGCTTGCGCTTCGCGCGGCGTGAGGAGTTGCATCTCGAGGCCAAAGGAATGGGCGGTGGTCGCCTGGCGTTTGACTTCGATCCAGCGCTCGGCATTGCAAGCGAGCCGCAGGCCGCCATTCATCTTCCAGCCGCTCGCGAGGCCGGTCTCCTGTTCCAAGCCTTGGTAGAGTTTGACCGAATAGCCCAGCAACTGGGTGATATTGGCGCTCGTGCGCAACTGCCCGACCAAGCCGGCGGCGTGCCAGGTACTGCCGGAGGTGAGCTTGGCGCGCTCCAGCAAGACGACTTCCTGGCCGAGTTGGGCGAGGTGATAAGCGGTTGAACAGCCGACGATGCCACCGCCGATCACGACGATGCGAGAGGATGAGGGAAGATTGGCCATGGCGTTCCAACGAGCGATTGATGACGGTATTGGCGCTCGCAAGCATAGCGCAATCCGCCTCTTGGCACTTCAATTGCTCGTTACCCCTGCAAGCGAAGCGCAGACTGACCGACCACGGCGGACGCCGCCCATTTTTGTCAGTGGAGAACACAAGAAGGCAAGTCCGCGACGTCGTCGGCCATATGGCGAACGCCGATCAACCAGGTGTAGGAGGGATACCCTGCGTGACCTTGATCATCGAATCGTGCAACCGGTAAGCGCGCCGGCACTGCCATGATATCGCGTTTCATTCTGTTCCATAGCTTGCGCAACCGGATCGTTTTCTTTTTCTCGATCCTACTGCTGATCGTGCAAGGCATTGCGTTCAGCCTCGTCAATTCGGTCGGCCTCGACATCGCCAAACGGCAATATCAACGCGAATTGGACGCCGGCGAACGCTTCGTCGAGTGGCTGTTCGCACAGCAGCATCAGCAACTCACCGAGGCTGCGCAAGTCTTGGCACAGGACTTCGACTTTCAGCAGGCCATCGCCAGCCGCGACCGTCATGCGATCCTAACCATTCTCGACAAGCGCCTGTCCCGCACGTTTGATTTAGCGCTGGTCATCACGCCCGACAATCAACTGCTCGCCGATACTCTCCACCCACCCGGCGCCGGCCTGCCCAGCGATGTCGCCGCCGCACTGAGAAGCGCGACGGCGGAAGACAACGCCAATGCCTTTGTCATGCTGGGCGATCGTGCGTATCAATTGGTAACAAGGCCTTTGCAAGGACCGAATCCGAACATCCGACTGGTGCTGGGAACATCGATCGATGACGCGACCGCCCAGTGTCTGCACGAATTGAGTGCGCTCGCGGTGTCGATTCTAGGCAAGAGCGCCGATGGCGCTTGGGTCACGCTGGCGACCACCCATCCCGCGGAATCGGGGGTGGCGCTACGCGCGAATATGAACGCCGCGCCCCCTTCCAGAGCAGCGGAAGGCGCGTGGTTGCCGAATTATGAATCGCACACCGTGGCGTTGAGCAGCGCGCCCGCGGCAGTGCTGATGACGATTCTGCAAAAATCCACGATCGACAGCCTTGAACCACTGGCGGCATCACGGCAGAGTTTCTTGGCCATGGCCTGCATCAGCCTCGGTTTGTCGCTGTTGGGCAGCTACTTCATCGCGCGCCGTATCACCCGCCCGCTCAATAAACTGGCGGGTATTGCCGATCATATCCAAAACGGCGATTACAGCCAGGCCGCCGACATCGATCAGGCCGATGAAATCGGCGCGCTCGCCGCCAGCATCAACCACATGCGCGACAGCGTGGCCGAGCGCGAAGCGGAAATCCTACGGCTGGCGTATGCCGATACGATTACCGGCCTACCCAACCGCGCCATGTTCAACGATCGCCTAGAGCAAGCGGTCAAGCGCGCCTTGCGTAACGCGGATCCGTTCACGGTGCTGGTTCTGGATCTCGATCGCTTCAAGTTCATCAATGACATGTTAGGACACGCGGCCGGCGACCAGGTGCTGCGCCAGGTCGGTGAACGCTTGCAGGCGGCGCTGCGCCAATCCGACACGGTCGCGCGCATCGGCGGCGATGAATTCGCCATATTACTAGCCACCAGTAATTCCGCCGATGTCCAGACGGTCATCGACAAAATCCATTGCGCTCTCGAAGAGCCGATTCTTTTGCATCATCAGCCGGTGGATGTGGATTGCAGCATCGGCATCGCGAGCTATCCCGAACATGGCGAGGACGCCGGCACGCTGCTGCGCCATGCCGATGTCGCGATGTACGTAGCCAAGCGCACGCGCAGCGGTTGCGCGCGCTATGAGGCCGAACACGATGAGCACCACGCACAACATCTGTCACTGATCGGCGAATTGCGCCGGGCAGTCGAACAAGATGAATTGCAGCTCTATTACCAGCCCAAAATCGATCTGGGTAGCGCACGCGCCGTGGCGGTCGAGGCGCTCGTGCGCTGGCAACACCCGCAGCGCGGTTTCGTGTCGCCGGCGCAATTCATCCCGTTCGCCGAGCAGACCGGCGCCATCAAACTCATCACCCGGCGGGTCATCGACAAGGCGTTTGCCCAATGCCGGCAGTGGCTGGAGCGCGGTATCACGCTGCAAGTCTCTCTCATGTCTCGACCCGCGATCTGCTCAATCCGAACTGCCGCCATCCTCGCCAACGCACTGCAACGCAACGCCCTTCCGCCTTCGCTGATCTGCCTGGAGATCACCGAAAGCGCGCTGCTGGAAGACCCCACCCGCGCACGCGATACGGTGATACGGCTGCATGAATTGGGCTTGCGCCTCGCCATCGACGATTACGGTACCGGCTACTCTTCGCTCGCTTACCTCAAGAAGCTGCCGGTCGATGAATTGAAAATCGACCGCAGTTTCATCACCAACATGATCAAACTACGCGAGGATCGCGCCATCGTGCGTTCGACCATCGAACTCGGCCATAACTTGGGGCTTGCCATCGTCGCCGAGGGCGTGGAAAGCGCCGAGGAATGCGCCTTGCTCAAGCAACTCCACTGCGATCAAGCGCAAGGCGGCTGGTTTAGCCGGCCGCTGTCCAGCGAACAATTGGATATCTGGCTCAACCAATCGACCTGGAGCCCGCTGCGCGGTGTTTCGTACACCCAACACCTGACGGCGGTGCACGCCTAGCAGCGTAACGGTCTTGGGGCTCAATCCGCGCGCAAATCACGCCAAGCTTCGGTAAAACGCCGCAAGTTTTCCGCGGTGTAGGCGCGGTAATCGAAATCCAAGCGGGAATGGTGCTCCGACACCAGGCTCCACAGCGCCTCGCGCAGCAGCGAGGCGCATTTCATGGCGTGGTAGCGCCGTCTGAGTCCACCATTCACGGGTTGATCGAAATACGCCTCCAGCAACCATTCTTCGTCTGCGCGGCCCAGGTCATTGTTGGACGCCAATCCTCCCAGATCGAACAACGGGCTGTTGAACCCGGCATATTCCCAATCGACCAGCCAGAGCCGTTGGCCGTCGTCGATGACATTGGCGGCGAGCAAGTCATTGTGACCGAATACCAAATCGATCGGCCCCACCCATTGCTCCAGCCGCTCGGCCTTTGCCATCAGCGCGGGCAGTTCCGGCGCCATGCGGCTGCGCGCTTCGCGTAAGGTATGCGCATAGTCGCGCAAGACATGGAACACCCAGAACGCCAACACCGGGCCGCGCAAATGCTTGGCGACATCGTGGTGGCAGCGCCGCAACAGCGGCACGATGCGCTCTAACATGGCGCGCGCGCGGATCGCCTCGGGAGTCAGAGTCTTGCCTTCGATGTAACGCAGCACCAGCACCCCTGGCTCGGCGTAGACGACCTCCGGCGCGAGGCCGGCCGCATGGGCGGCGCGGCTGGCGGCGAGTTCATTGAAGCGCATGACCTGATGGACGAGGATGTCCGCGCCTATCCGCACCACGTACTGGAGCGCGCCGTCGCTTACCCGGAAATTATGATTGGTGATGCCGCCACTCAGCGGTTCGGGCGCAACCGGGCCGCGCCAGCACGGCAGGCGCGCCGCGCGCGCCAGGGCTTCAGCGCCCGCCGTCGCCATTCAGGTCACCGTCAGTATACGGCCCCGCGCGCGCTGACCGGCCATAAGGTTTCGACCCTGCCGTTGCGCACGCCCACATACCAATCGTAGAGATTCACGGTAGGGTCGCAATGGCCGGGGATCAGCTTGATCTTGTCGCCGAGCTTGACCGAATTGTGGTAAGCGCCGCCCAGGTTGAGCTTACCGTGCTCATCGGAAGGGTTCGAGTACGTCACGCCCGGCATATCGTGCACCGCCGGCATTCCAGAATCGACGCTGTGCGATTTGAGGCCGGCATCGATCACCACCCAATCGCTGGCGGTCTTGCTCATTACCGTGGCGTAGACGAACAAGCTGTGCTCGAATTCATCGAAGAAACCGCCGTCTTGCTTGAGGTTACGCGCGTAGTCGGCATCCATGAACACATAGGAACCGGCCTGGAGTTCATTGTAGACGCCGCTCGCGCCCTCGAACGCATAAGTGCCGGTGCCCGCGCCGCCGACGATATCGCAGCGCAGGCCGTGCTTGGCCAGCAACTCCATGGTGAGCTGGGTCTGCACCACCGCTGGGCGGATCGCTTCACGGCGCTCGCTGAAATCGCGGATGTGCTGGGCTTTGCCGTGGTAAGACTGCAAACCGCCGAAGCGCAGGTTGGGCGAATCGGCGATCCGCTGCGCCAACGCCAATGCCTGTTCGCCGGGCTTGACCCCGCAACGGCCCGCTCCGGAATCGATCTCGACCAGCGTGTCGAGGGTGACGCCGGCATTCTGGGCAGCACGGCTGACATCGGTGACGTTGTCGGCGTTGTCGACGCATACACCCACCCATGCCTGATGCGCGAGCGCGGCGAGGCGAGCCAGCTTATTGGCGCCCACCACCTGGTTGCTCACCAGCACATTGCCCACGCCGCCGTAAATCAGGGCCTCGGCCTCGCTCACTTTCTGGCAGCAGACACCGACCGCGCCCAGCGCCATCTGCTGGAGGGCGATGGCGGCGCTCTTATGGGTCTTGGCGTGCGGGCGCAGGCGTACCCCGAGCCGCGCTGCCGCATCGGCCAGGCGTTTGAGATTGCGCTCGAAAGCATCGAGATCGATGATGAGCGTCGGGGTATCGACGTGTTCCAGGGCCATGCCTACGGTTGCGGGAGGATTCATCACCATCGTTTTACCCTCGCTTCAATTACGTTCCGGCAAGCGCAGCACGCGCCTGCCGCTTCTGTTGACCAGAAAACCCAGCACCATCACGATTGCGCCCGCGATAGGGATGGCTGCCATCGTTTGCGCGCCGTAGTCGATTTTCATCAGATCGAGGGTGACGCGCGCCAGCACGACCAGAAACCCGAGCACCACCAGCGTGGTGGCGAACCCCAGATGGCGGTAGGGCCGAATGATTCCCACCACACCGGTCTTGCGCATCAGCCAGCTGGCAAGCAGTATGATGTAAAATCCAATACCCATGCATACTAGCGTGCGCTTGCCGGCGACGGTATCGAGGCTCTCCGGCTCCAGCGGCAGGCGCGTATGCAGAGCGATGGTAATGCCCGCGAGGATCAGTAGAAATCCCAATACGATCAAGGCGGTGTAGGTTGAATGCGGGTATTTCACGGGGGCATGCTCCGGGTCATGGTTGCAAAATTTTGGCGACCGCCGGTGCACGCAGCCGCGCCACCCGTGGCAGATCGGCGCCGAGCAAGGGGCGCAGGTACTCGCGAAATGCTGGGGTTACGTGGCAACCCGAAGCGGCGATGTACTCGTCGGGCATGACGCGGGTCTTGGCAGCCACGACTTCCAGCGGCTGGCATTCGTAAGCGACCGCGTAGTCGCCAACACGGCGGATCGCAACCGAGCCGTCGCTGTCGCCATAAACCGCGTATTGGAGCGCTTTTTCGCCAACCTCGCGCGCCTCGTGCTGATCGACGTCCGACACGCAGCCGGCGAACGAGCGTTGCAGATAACCGAGCGTATCGCCGCGCACGCGCTTGATCTTGAGCTGATCGCGGATGGCATTGGTGAGCAGGTCGCCGAGCGCGCCGCTGCCGGAGAGTTGCACGTTGCCGTGGGCGTCGCGCTCGACCTGGGCCGCGAGTTGGGTGATGATGGGCTGGCCTTGGGCGTCGTGGATGCCTTCGCTCACGGCGATCACGCAGCGTCCGAGCCGATCATAGACGATTTTCACATCCGCCAAAAAGCGCTCGATGACGAAGGTCCGCTCGGGCAGATAGACAAGGTGCGGGCCATCGTCCGGCTGGGTACGCGCCGCCGCCGCCGCCGCCGTCAGGAACCCGGCGTGACGGCCCATGACCACCGCCAGATACACGCCCGGCAGCGCGCGATTGTCGAGGTCGGCGCCCATGATCGCCTGCGCCACGAAGCGCGCCGCCGACGGAAACCCGGGGGTGTGATCGTTGCCCATCAAGTCATTGTCGATGGTCTTGGGGATGTGCATGCAGCGCAGCGGATGCCCCGCTTTGCGCGCTTCCTCGCTCACGATGCGCACGGTGTCGGACGAATCATTGCCGCCGATATAAAAGAATCCGCCGATCTTGTGCGCTTGCAGGACTTTGAGGATGTCCTGGCAATACTTGAGATCGGGCTTGTCGCGGGTGGAACCGAGCGCCGCCGCCGGCGTCGCCGCGATGCTCTCCAGATTGTTGGTTGTTTCCTGGCCGAGATCGAGGAAATGTTCATTGACGATGCCGCGCACGCCGTGGAACGCGCCGTACACCGACTCGATCTGGCGGTGTTTACGCGCTTCCAGCACCATGCCCACCAGCGATTGATTGATCACCGCGGTCGGGCCGCCACCCTGGGCGACCAGGATTTTACCGTTCAACATCGTGGTTCTCCGTTCAAAACCTGCATTCAAGCGGCGCGCAGCGCGCGCTCCAACCATTCGCCGATATCGTGGATTTCCTCCATGCTCACTTCGTGACCCATGAAGTATTCACGCCATTCCGGTTTATACCCCAAGCCTTGTAACAGCTTCAGCCCGGCTTTGCCGTACGCCAGCGGCACGATGGCGTCCTGATTGCCGTGGCCGATGAAAATCGGCATACCCTGATTGACGGCATGGCGCTCGGATTCCACGGTCGCGGGCAGCGGCACATAGCAGGACAAGGCCAACACGCCGGCGAGCCGCTCCGGGTAGCGCAAACCCGTATGCAGCGCCATCGCGCCGCCTTGCGAGAAACCGGCCAGCAGAATGGATTTGGCTGCGATGCCGCGGCTCTGCTCGCGCCGGATCAGCGCTTGAATGGCTTGTTCGGAGGCGCGAATGCCGCCGTCGTCTTCCTGGCGCGGGATATCCAGGCCCAAGATGTCATACCAGGCGCGCATACGCGCGCCGCCGTTGAGGGTAACGGCGCGCACCGGCGCATTAGGGAATACGAAGCGCGCACCCAGTTCGGGCGGCACGTTCAAGTAAGGAACAATGGGCTCGAAATCATGGCCATCCGCGCCCAGGCCATGCATCCAGATGACCGCGGCGCGGGCTGCGCGGCTCGGTTCGATTTCGACAGTGGTGAGTTCAGTGGCGCTCATGGCATCGCTTCTTGGGGTCAGGGTCATTATTATGTATGGAGGCGTTGCCAGTATAAACCGTCTTCGCCGATACTCTTTGCACGATTTTGCCACACTATCCATCATGCGGAAAAAGACCTTTTCACTGGCTGGCACGCGAACGGCGATCATAGGCTTGCTGCTCGCCATTGGCATCGTGGTTGCGGGTTGCGGCCAAAAAGGCAATTTGTATCTGCCCGACCAGCCCAAACCCGCGAAACACAAACGCGTCCCAGTTCAACCTCCGACCTCGCCTTAAGGCCATGGATTATTTCACCTACCGTAACGGCCAACTGCACGCCGAAGCCGTACCGCTCGCCGCCATCGCCGCGGCTCACGGTACACCGTGCTATGTGTACTCGCGCGCCGCCATCGAGCACAACTGGAAGGCGTTCGCGGCGGCGTTCGCCGGCCATCCGCACACCATTTGCTACGGCGTCAAGGCCAACGGCAATCTGGCGGTGCTGAACGTGCTGGCGCGCCTCGGCGCGGGTTTCGACATCGTCTCGGTCGGCGAACTCGAGCGCGTGCTGGCGGCCGGCGGCGATCCACGCAAAGTGGTGTTCTCGGGCGTCGGCAAACGCCCTGACGAGATCGACCGCGCGCTCGCGGTCGGCATTCGCTGCTTCAATGTCGAATCCGAAGCCGAACTGGCATCGCTCAACGACATCGCCGGACGGCACCGCCAGAAAGCAGCGGTGTCGTTGCGCGTCAACCCGGATGTCGATGCCCAGACCCATCCCTATATTTCCACCGGCCTCAAGCAGAATAAATTCGGCATCGACATCCAAAAAGCACCCGCTGTCTACGCCCAAGCCGCCGCGCTGCCCAATCTACGGATCACGGGCATCGATTGCCATATCGGCTCGCAGCTCACCCAGATCGCGCCTTTCACCGATGCCCTGGAGCGCGTGTTGCTGCTGGCCGACAGCCTGCGCCGCGACGGGATAGGCATCGAACACCTAGATCTGGGCGGCGGCCTCGGCATCCGTTACCGCGACGAGTCGCCGCCCCAGCCCGCCGATTACGCCGCAGCCATCCTCGCCACCCTCGGCGGGCGCCCCTACGAGCTATTCCTGGAACCGGGGCGCGCCATCATCGGCAACGCCGGTCTGCTGCTCACCCGCGTGCTACTGTTGAAAGCCACCGAATCGAAACGCTTCGCGGTGGTCGATGCGGCCATGAATGACCTGATCCGGCCTGCGCTGTATCAGGCCTGGCACGATATCGTGCCAGTCGCGCCACGCCCGGGCGAGAAACATCGCTATGACATCGTGGGGCCGGTATGCGAGTCCGCCGATTTTCTGGGCAAAGAGCGCGAACTTGCGCTGGCGGCGGACGATTTGCTCGCGATTCAGACCGCGGGCGCCTATAGTTTCGTGATGAGCTCTAATTATAATAGCCGTCCAAGAGCGGCGGAGGTGATCGTGGACGGCGAGCACTGCCATCTGGCGCGCCGACGCGAGACCACCGCCGAACTATTCGCCGGTGAAACCACCCTTCCGACTCGAGCTCCGACCCGCGGCAACCGATAGA
>JAXMFZ010000011.1:0-95161 GCA_046347515.1 Gammaproteobacteria bacterium
GTGTAACGGCGATGCGGTATAACAACGCTGGCAAACGCCCATAACACATGAGGAGCAATCGATGGATCTCGGTATCGCTGGCAAGAAAGCCATTGTCTGCGCCGCAAGCAAAGGCTTGGGCTACGCCTGTGCGCGATCGCTAGCGCGCGCGGGGGTGGAGCTCACCATTGTAGCGCGCACCCCCGAAACCCTGGAGCAAGCAGCGGCGGAACTGCGCCAATCGACCGGCGTGAAAGTGGCGGCCATCGCCGTGGACATCACCACCCCCGAAGGCCGCGCCAAGGCGCTCGCCGCCTGCCCCAACCCGGACATTCTGGTGAATAATGCCGGCGGTCCGCCGACCGGCGATTTTCGCGACTGGGCGCGGGATGATTGGATCAAGGCGCTGGATGCCAATATGCTCACCCCCATCGAACTCATGAAAGCCACCGTCGATGGCATGATCGCGCGCAAATTCGGGCGCATCGTCAACATCACCTCCGGTGCGGTGAAAGCGCCTATCGACGTGCTAGGGCTTTCCAACGGCGCGCGCGCCGGACTCACCGGTTTCGTCGCCGGGCTATCACGGCAAACGGTCCGCCATAACGTGACGATCAACAATCTGCTGCCGGGCACTTTCGACACCGACCGCTTGCGCTCCAACATGGCGGCAGCGGCAAAGAAAAGCGGCAAGAGCTTCGAAGAAATCTGGGAGGCACGCAAAGCCGCCAACCCGGCCGGACGTTACGGCTATCCCGAGGAATTTGGAGAAGCCTGCGCCTTTCTGTGCAGCCAGCACGCGGGCTATATCACCGGCCAGAACATCCTGCTGGACGGCGGCGCGTTTCCGGGGACTTTGTAGCATTTCCAAGTCGACCCAGGGCCTCGCCTCTGGTCTTACAACGTGGATACCGATATAACGCTGAAACCTTCCTGTAATGCTTCCAGTGATTGACTGATGCCTGACGATGCGAGTGGCGGTTTTGATGCCAAGTCTTTTATCAAGACTCTGACCACGAGGCCGGGTGTTTATCGGATGCTGGATGAGGCTGGCGTAGTGCTCTACGTCGGCAAGGCGCGCAACCTCAAGCGCCGGGTGGCGAGTTATTTTCGCGCCAATCAACCCGCCGCCAAGGTGCGCAGCCTGGTAACACACATCCGCTCCATCGCAGTCACGGTGACGCATACCGAGGGCGAGGCTTTGCTCCTCGAAAACCACCTCATCAAACAATTCAAACCGCGCTACAACGTGTTATTGCGCGATGACAAAGGCTATCCCTATATTCACCTCAGCGCTGGTGAAACGCCACGCCTACAGATTCACCGCGGCGCAAGGCGCACGCCGGGACGCTATTTTGGCCCCTATCCAAACGCTACTGCGGTATACGAGACGCTGCATCTGCTGCAGAAAGTGTTCCGCTTGCGCCAATGCGACGACAGTTTTTTCAGTAACCGCAGCCGGCCCTGTTTGCAGTACCAGATCAAGCGTTGCAGCGCGCCCTGCACGGGTATGATCGACGCGGCCGCTTACCAGCGCGATGCCGGCAACGCAGTGCTGTTCCTGGAAGGAAAAAGCGGCGAACTCATCGATGGCTTGGTGGCGCGCATGGAAGCGGCTTCCCTGCATCTCAAGTTCGAAGAGGCCGCCATGTATCGCGATCAGATCGTGCAACTGCGGCAAATCCAAGAACGCCAGCACGTCAGCGGCGAAAAAGGCGACCTCGATGTCATTGCCTGTTTGACCAAGGATGGCGCGGCGGTGGTGCAGGTATTGTTCTTCCGCCATGGGCGCTTGCTCGGCAACAATCATTATGCGCCTCAGATTCCCGAGGGCGAAGAGGCGCCGGGGGTGCTGAGTGCATTCATCGCGCAATATTACATGGATAAGCCGGTTCCAGCCGAGATTCTGGTTAACCATGAACTGGAAGACAGCGAAATCCTGGTCGCGGCACTGCGCGAACGCGCCGGTCATCGCGTCAGCATCAGCGCGCGGCTGCGTGGCGAGCGCGCGCGCTGGTTGGAAATGGCCATCCGTAACGCCGAGCACGCACTGAGCGTACATTTTGCCAGCAAAGCCGGTGTCGAGCGCCGGATCGAGGCTTTGCAAGGTGTTTTGCACTTGGACGATAAGCCCACGCGCTTGGAGTGCTTCGACATCAGCCATACCTTCGGCGAGGCAACCGTCGCCTCTTGCGTGGTATTCAACCAGGAGGGCCCGGTTAAATCGGATTATCGCCGTTACAATATCGAAGGCGTGGCGCCCGGCGATGACTACGGCGCGATGCAGCAAGCGCTGAGTCGCCGCTATAACCGGGTTTGCGAGGAAGACGGCAAGCTACCCGATGTGCTGTTCATCGATGGTGGCAAGGGACAAATTGCGCGTGCGCGCGAAGTCCTGGGCGAATTGCAAATCCGCAACGTGGCGCTGGTGGGTGTGGCGAAGGGGACGGATCGTAAAGCAGGGCTCGAGTTGCTTTACTTGTCGGGTTGCGATGATCCCATTATACTGCCTTCAGATTCAATAGCTTTGCACTTGATTCAACAGATCAGGGACGAAGCGCATCGGTTCGCCATTGCTGGCCATCGGCAGCGGCGCTCAAAGCGCGTAAGACTTCCGTATTGGAAAGCCTGCAAGGTCGGTCCCAAACGTCGCCAGCGCCTGCTCAAACAGTTCACGGTGGATTACAGCAACTCGCACGCGCCGGCATCGAGGATATTGCTCGCGTCGATGGTATCAGTAAGGAATTGGCACGGCGCATCTATGACGCCTTCCACGGTAGCGGCTAGCAGGGGAGTGTATGCTTTTTAACCTGCCTATCGCTTTGACGTTGCTGCGCATTGTGCTGATTCCGGTGTTTGTCATGGTGTTCTATTTGCCAGTGTCATGGGCCAATACCTTGTGCGCGACGTTATTTAGCATTGCCGCCGCCACCGATTGGTTGGATGGATTCTTGGCGCGGCGCTGGCGGCAGACGTCGTCGTTCGGCGCATTCCTGGATCCGGTGGCCGACAAGTTGATGGTGGTGGCGGCGCTGGTATTGTTGGTACAAATCATGTCCACGCCGTGGATCGCCATTGCGGCGGTTATCATCATCGGCAGGGAAATCACCGTTTCGGCGCTGCGCGAATGGATGGCGCAAATCGGCGGACGTAACGCGGTTGCGGTGTCGATGATGGGTAAGCTCAAGACTACCTCACAAATGATCGCTTTGATATTGCTCTTGTATCGCCATCCTCTCGGTAGTTTTCCCACTTTGCAGGCCGGCATGGCGTTGCTGTTTATCGCGGCTGGCCTGACGCTTTGGTCGATGATGCTGTACTTGCTTGCAGCATGGCCGATCATCAAACGCCAAAAGAGTGGCTTGACGATCAGTTCATAGCTTATATAATTGGCTGCGCTACGCGGGAATAGCTCAGTTGGTAGAGCACAACCTTGCCAAGGTTGGGGTCGCGAGTTCGAGTCTCGTTTCCCGCTCCAAACATAGAACCCCGCTTGATCGGGGTTTTTTCGTTATGTAAGCTTTTCTATTCAAGGCTAGGTGGCAGAGTGGTCATGCAGCGGCCTGCAAAGCCGTGGACGCCGGTTCGATTCCGACCCTAGCCTCCATATTAGAGTTCCACACAGTCCCAGGAAGTCCGCAAGCCTGCGTAATAGCGGGCTTTACTCCCGCCAATGTCCCGCCAAGGGTTTTTCGAGAATGGACCAGTTTGGCACAACGGATTGATGAGATTGGCGCGCCCGGCGAGATTCGAACTCACGACCTTTGGCTTCGGAGGCCAACACTCTATCCAACTGAGCTACGGGCGCGTGTAGGAAGAAGTGGAAATAAGGATAACCTCTGCTGGCGGCGGCGTCCACGCCTTGCGCGGGATTTATGCGACAATTTGCCCTGCTATGAACTATCAAGACCTGCGTGATTTCATCGAAAAACTCGAACAAGGCGGCGAACTCAAGCGTATTCGCGCCGAGGTCGACCCGTATCTGGAGATGACCGAAATCTGCGACCGCGTGCTGCGCGCGGGTGGGCCAGTGCTGCTGTTCGAGAATCCCAAGGGATATCGCATCCCGGTGCTGGCCAATCTGTTCGGCACGCCGCGCCGGGTCGCGTTGGGGATGGGCGAGGATTCAGTTACGGCGTTGCGCGAGGTCGGCAGATTACTGGCGTTCCTGAAGGAGCCGGAACCACCCAAGGGTATGCGCGACGCCTGGGAGAAATTGCCGATCTTCAAGAAAGTCCTGGACATGGCGCCGAAAACCGTGAGCCGCCCGCCTTGCCAAGAGAATGTAAGCGAAGGCGCCGCGGTGGATTTGGCTAAACTTCCCATTCAGACCTGCTGGCCGGAGGACGCCGGGCCGTTGATCACTTGGGGCTTGGTCATCACCAAAGGCCCCACTAAATCGCGCCAGAATCTTGGTATTTACCGGCAGCAAGTGATCGGGCGTAATCGCCTGATCATGCGCTGGTTGGCGCATCGCGGCGGCGCCCTGGATTTTCGCGACTGGCGCATTCGGCATCCGGGCGCACCGTTTCCCGTCGCCGTTGCGCTGGGCGCGGACCCGGCCACCATCCTGGGCGCGGTGACGCCGGTGCCGGATACGCTGTCCGAATATGCATTTGCAGGGTTGTTGCGGGGCGCTCGTACCGAGGTGGCGAAGTGCGTCGGCAGCGACTTGCAAGTACCGGCGCGCGCCGAGATCGTGCTGGAGGGCGTGATCCACCCGGATGACACCGCGCCGGAAGGACCGTTCGGCGATCACACCGGCTATTACAACGAGGTCGAGACCTTTCCGGTGTTCACGGTGGAGCGCATCACCCACCGCCATGACCCGCTTTACCACAGCACCTACACGGGTCGTCCGCCGGACGAGCCGGCGGTGCTGGGCGTGGCGCTCAACGAAGTGTTCGTGCCCATTTTGCAAAGCAGTTTCCGGAAATCGCCGATTTCTATTTGCCGCCCGAGGGCTGTTCGTATCGCCTCGCGGTGGTGAGTCTGAAGAAACAATACCCCGGCCATGCCAAACGGGTGATGTTCGGGGTGTGGTCGTTCCTGCGCCAGTTCATGTACACGAAATTCGTGATCGTGGTCGATGACGACATCGATGCGCGCGACTGGAAAGACGTGATCTGGGCGCTGACCACGCGCATGGATCCGGCGCGCGACACGGTGCTGATCGAGAACACGCCCATCGATTACCTCGATTTCGCCTCGCCGGTGGCGGGGCTGGGTTCGAAGATCGGCTTCGACGCCACCCACAAGTGGAAAGGTGAAACCAGCCGCGAATGGGGCCGTCCGATCCACATGAGCGAGGCGGTCAAGCGCCGTGTCGATGCGCTGTGGAATGAGTTAGGGTTGGCCGAACTCGATACCCAAACGCAAGGCGACAAGCCATGATCGTGCCGCAATTTTGGGCCGAAGCTCGGATTCAGGAACGCGTTGCGGGCCGGCAAATCACCGTGCGCCGTTTCGGTTGGTCGGACACCAGCCAGCACGATGCCCAGCAGCGGGCGGAAACCCGCGCCCGCGAGGCGTGCAACCGCATCGCGCCGGCGAAGTGCTGGAGCGCCTCGAGCCACGCGTGGCTTACAACGGTGCGGATGGAGTGCCGATTTGCGAAGAAATCTTGAGCCGCCACGGCGATACGATCATCACCCGCAACGCTTATGGGGCGCGCTGCCTAAATACGCCGAACGTGTTGTTCGCCGATATCGATTTCGCGAGCGAGCCGCGCGTGCGCGGTTCGGGGTTTATCTTCATCACGTTGCTGATAGCGGCCAGCGCCTTGGGTTGGATGCAGGGGTCATGGGTAGTGGGCGTCGTGGCTCTGGTGCTGGGATTGCTGATCGTTTCCGGGTTGCTGCGCTGGCTGTTGCGCAAACCCGACAACGCCGAGCAACGCGGGCTGGAGCGCATCGACCAATTCGTGGCTGAGCACCCCGGCTGGCATCTGCGCCTGTATCGCACGCCAGCGGGGCTGCGGGCGTTGGCGATGCAGCGCACCTTCGACCCCACCGAGCCCGCGGTCGAGGAGTGTTTCAAAGCGCTGGCCGTCGATCAGGTCTATGTCTATATGTGCCTGCAATCAGCGCTGTTTCCGGGCGCGGCTCAGCTCCAAACCATGGCGGATCGGTATTACCGCCCATATCCGCCCCCGCACCCGGGCGTGGCCGATCAAGCCCGAGCAGATGCCGGCGCGCGCGCAGTGGATCGAGCGCTATGAACAGGTCGCCCAGGGGTATGCCGCCTGCCGGTTCCTCAAAGCGGTCGGCAATACGGCGGCGCTCGACCCAGCGGCGCTCGCCGTGCAACAATTGCATGACGATCTGACGCGATCCGCGAGCCCATTGCCCCTGGCTTGACCATGGCCCGTCACGTTCTTCTCAAGGCCCAACATCAAACTTTTCCGATCGAAAACGGTGAAACCGTGCTCGCCGCCGCGCTACGTGCGGGCCATATCCTGCCCTATAGCTGCCGTGGCGGCACCTGCGGGTCGTGCCTGGGCAGGGTGCTGTCCGGGCGCGTGGCCTATGAGCACGGCCGTCCGCCGGCCTTGAGCGCGCGCGAGGAAGCCGAGGGCAAGGCGCTGTTCTGCCAGGCCGAAGCGCTCGAGGACCTAATCATCGAAGCGCGCGTGATCGATGCCGCGCGCGACATTCCGATCCGCACCCTGCCGTGCCGGGTGCTGAGTCTGGAGCGGCTCGCCCACGACGTGATGCGCCTGCGCTTGCAACTGCCGTCGACCGAACGCCTGCAATTCCTCGCCGGCCAGTACATCGATATTCTGCTTCCGGGCGGGCGCCGGCGCAGCTTCTCGCTTGCCAACCCGCCGCACGCCGATGATTACCTGGAGCTGCACATCCGCTATGTGCCTGGCGGCTTGTTTTCCGGTCAGGTGTTCGGTGGCATGCAAGAAAAAACCATGCTGCGCTTCCAGGGCCCGCTCGGCACATTCTTCCTGCGCGAGGATTCCGACCGGCCCATCGTGATGATGGCGGGCGGCACCGGTTTTGCGCCGCTCAAAGCCATGCTCGAACATGCGTTTCAGCAAGGCTTGCAACGCCCCGCCCACCTGTACTGGGGCGCGCGCGCGCGGCGTGACCTCTATCTCGATGGCCTGGTGCAAGACTGGGCGATGCGTTATCCGCATTTCCACTACACGCCGGTGCTGTCAGAGCCTCGTGACGATGACGCCTGGCCGGGCCGAACCGGTTTTGTTCACGCGGCGGTGGCGGCGGACTATCCGGATTTGCGCGGTGTCGACCTCTATATGAGCGGCCCACCGGCCATGATCGAGGCGGCCAAAGCGGCGTTCGCGGCCCGCGGTTTGCCCGAGGCGCAGTTGTTTTACGATTCCTTCGAGTACGCGATGGACAATCAAACGGGTTCGAGTTTGGCGTAGGCCAGCACCAGCCACTTGGCGCCATCCCGGAATTTCACCTGCACACGGGCGTGAGCGCCGTTGCCTTCCCTGGCGAGGATGACGCCCACGCCAAACATGGCGTGGCGCACCGCCTGGCCGACCTGGAAGCCGTCGTCGGTGCGCGCGGGCATGGGCGTTGCCGGCCTCGGCGGCGCAGCGGTCAGCGGGCGACTGACGTGGATGCGCGCCCGCACCTCGCGCATGAGCTCGCTCGGGATTTCGGCGATGAAGCGCGATGGCCGCGGGTACGCCTCGCGTCCGTGCAGATAGCGCTTCTCGGCATAGCTCAATAGCAACTCCCGCCGCGCGCGGGTGATGCCGACATAGGCCAACCGCCGTTCCTCTTCGAGCTTGCCGGGTTCGGCCTCGGAGCGGACGTGCGGAAACAAACCCTCTTCCAGACCGACCATGAACACCATCGGGAATTCCAGTCCCTTGGCCATGTGCAGCGACATCAACTGGACGCTGTCGGCACCCGCCGCGGCCTGGCTCTCGCCCGACTCCAGCGCGGCTTGGGCGAGGAAAGCCGCGAGCGGATCGAGTTCGCCGGCATCGCCGAGTTCGTACTGAAAGCGGCTGGCGGCGTTGACCAGTTCCTCCAAGTTCTCGACGCGATCCTCGGCCTTGGTGTCTTTGCTGTCGCGGTAATGTGCGAGCAGATGGCTTGCTTCGACGACCTTGCCGATGCGCGCGGCGAGCGGCTGTTCGGCGCCGTCGCGCGCGAGCGTATCGACCAGTACCAGAAACGCATTCAGCGCGCGCCCGGCGCGGCCCGGCAAGCGGTCATCGGTAATGGCTCGCTGCGCCGCTCGCCACAACGACAGATTCAATTCACGCGCGATCTCGCGCAGCGTCTCCAGGGTGCGTTCGCCGATGCCGCGCGGCGGGGTGTTGACCACCCGGTCGAACGAAGCGTCGTCTTGACGATTCATCACCAACCGCAAATAAGCGAGCGCGTCCTTGATTTCCGCGCGCTCGAAAAAGCGCAAGCCGCCGTAGATACGGTATGGAATCTGGCTGCCGATCAGGGTTTCCTCGAACACTCTCGAGAGCGCGTTGGAGCGGTACAGCACGGCGATGTCATGATAGCGCCCTCCCTGCTCGGCATGGCGGCGGATGCGTTCGGCCACGAATCGGCCCTCGTCCACTTCATTGAACGCCGCGTAAAGGGCGATTGGCGTGCCCGCGCCGCCTTCCGTCCACAGATTCTTGCCAAGCCTTCCCTTGTTGTGCGTGATCAGCGCGTTGGCGGCTTTCAGAATGGTGTCGGTCGAGCGGTAGTTTTGCTCCAAGCGAATTGTGCGCGCGCTTGGGAAATCATCTCCAAATCTTTGGATGTTCTCGACTTTTGCACCGCGCCAACCGTATATGGACTGATCGTCATCCCCGACGATGAACACATCGCCTTGGCCGCCGGTCAGGAGTCTGATCCAGGCGTACTGGATGGCGTTGGTATCCTGGAACTCATCGACCAAGATGTGCTGGAAGCGTTCGCGGTAGTGCTGGAGCAAGCTGAGGTTGTCGCGCCAGAGTTCATACGAACGCAGCAACAGTTCGCCGAAATCGACCAGGCCGCTGCGCTCGCAGGTTTCCTGATAGGTTTGATAAACACGCAGCCACTGGCGCTCGGCCATGTCGCCGCGCGGCTCGATTTGTTGCGCGCGCAAGCCCTCGTCTTTGCATGCGTTGATGTAATGCGCGGCCTGTTGCGGCGGCCATTTCTTGTCATCCAGATTGAGCGCGCGCAGGGTGCGCTTCAGCAAGCGCTCCTGGTCGTCGGCGTCGAGGATCTGGAAATCACGCGGCAGCCGTGCTTCTTGCCAGTGGATGCGCAACAGCCGATGGGCGAGGCCGTGGAACGTGCCGATCCATAGATGATCGGCGGAGCGCTTGAGAATCGCCTCGACCCGCCCGCGCATCTCGGCGGCGGCTTTGTTGGTGAACGTCACCGCCAGGATCGACCAGGGCGACGCTTCTTCCACCGCGATCAACCAAGCGATGCGGCTCACTAGCACCCGGGTCTTGCCGCTGCCCGCCCCGGCCAACACGAGCAGCGGGCCGAGCGGCGCGGTCACGGCCTCGCGTTGCGCGGGGTTGAGGGAGTCGAGAATCGGGGTTACGTCCATGGACGGCGATTGTAGCAGAGCAAATGGCGCGGGGGCGGCGTATGATACGCTTGGCTGATTCGCCCCAGAAGAGAGAATATAATTTTTTAATTCAATTACATAGAGTGGATACTGAAGCCGACATAAGCGATCCTGTGCGCCCTCGTGGCGCCGAACCCAACAGACCCGCGAGGCATTGACGCGATTGCTGCCGCCCGGTTGGTTCGTCGATGCTCAGGAAGCCGTCACCACTTTGGAAGTTTATTGGGGCCTTCTGGGAGAGGGCCAGAATGAAGGCTCAAATCGCATCCTGCGGCGTTGTACCATCGTTGAACGGCGCCGCAATGTTGCGCTTGCGCAGGCGGTAAGCCATCCAGGATTTCGACACTTGGCCAAGGGCGGTCAGGTAATAAATGCCCTTGAAAATGGTGATGGGGCGCATGATCCGCGGGTCGGTGTTGAATAAATCGCCGGCGAGCATGGAGACGATGGCTTGCGGAATGCCGAGCCGGTCCCGTGGGTTCATGAACAGATGGTGCATGGCCGGCGACGTAAAGCGGTAGATGAACCATGATACGAAATCCATCGCCCGCTCCAACTGGGCTTCGATGCGGCGGAAGCGCGGCGCGGCGGCTTGCGGGTCACGCAGCCAGGCGTCGACGGCTTCGGCGCCGAGCTCGGCGCCGCGCATCGCGAGAAACACCCCGGTCGAGAACACGGGGTCGATGAAGGCGTAGGCGTCGCCGATGAGTACATAGCGCTCGCCGTAGAAGCGGGTGGAGCGATAGGAATAATTGCCGGTCGCCCACACCTGGCCGCTGAGTTTGGCGTTCGCCATGCGCCGTGCGGCGTCGGGGCAGAGCGCGACGGTGTCCCATAGAAACTGTTCCAGGCTTTTGTCGCCGCGTGTTTTCAGATACTCAGGCCAGCATACCGCACCTACGCTCATGGCCTCGTCGCGCAGCGGGATCAGCCAGAACCAGCCGTGCGGAAACCAGTAAATGCTGATGTTGCCCGCGTCTTCCCCGGCAATCGCTCGACACCTTGAAAATGGCCAAATACCGCCGCGCTCTGGTGTTTGAGATTTTTTTTCTTGAAGCCGAATTTGCGCGCGAGGAAAGTGTCGCGCCCCGAGGCATCGACGAGGTAGCGGGCGCGCAAGCGCAGGGTCTGATTGTTTTCATCGGCCGCGTCGATCACCACGCCGTCCGACTCGAACTCGGCGTTCCTGACCGTGAGGCCTTCGCGCACGGCGACGCCTTGGGCGGCGCTATGGCGCAGCAGGAGTTCATCGAATTCCGCGCGGCGTACATGGAAGGCGAAGGGTAGCGTTTGTCGAGGGCGTCCTTGAAATAGGTGCAGCGCTTGTGTGGATATCGCGTGGAGCCGAATTCCGCGCCACGTTTGACCACGCCGATCTGGCGGATGGCTTCGAGTAAGCCCAGGCGCTCGAAGATTTCCAGATTCATCGGCAGCAGCGATTCGCCGATGTGGAAACGCGGATGCCGGTCTTTCTCCAGGAGCGTCACCCGCCAGTTTTTCTGGGCCAGAAGTGTCGCGATGGTGGAGCCCGCCGGCCCACCGCCCATCACCAAGACGTCACAGTCGTACTCGGGGGTTGTGGTCGATTCTTGCACCATGGATAGGATGATCGAAAGAAGTGGAAATGGGGCTGCGTGGCCGTTGCCAAACCGTTAATATGATATAGTCATTCTAGACCGCGACAATCCGCTTGCCGGTTCCGACTTTGAATCTTTCCACGCCAACTACTGCCCATCATCCCGTCAAACGCCTCGCCCTGGCGGTCGCCGCTCTTGGGCTGATCGCCGCACCCGTGTTGGCGCACTTCGCGGTGGTGCATGGCCATCGCCTTGGCTATGCGCTGGGTTGCGCGTTGCTCGGCCTGCTGGCGCTGTGGCCGCTACGCCCGCGTATCGGTTTCTGGTGGTGGCTCGTCCCGCTGGCGGTGGGCTTGGCGTTCGCGCTGACCGACCGGCCCGAGCTCTATTATGCGCCGGCGCTGATCGTTTATGGCGTGCTCATGCTCGGTTTTGCGCGCACCCTGCTGCCAGGCCGTAAACCGCTGATCACCGGGCTCGCCGAGCGCTATCACGGCGGGCAGTTGCAGCCCCAAGCGCTGCGCTATACGCGCCTGGTGACGCTGGCCTGGTCTTTGCTGTTCGCCGTTTTGCTCCTCGAGGTCGTGGCGCTGGCGGTGTTCGCGCCCATCGCTTTGGGCTCTTTTTTCGTCAATGTTCTGAATTATCTCATCATTATTGTTTTTTTTCTGGTGGAATTCTGGTTGCGGCACTATCTGGTGACCGACACCGAACATGCGAGCCTGCTCGAACTCCTGCGCTTTCTGCGCCAGGCGGGTCACGGCGCGGTGCGACTGCGTTGAGCAAGCGCTGGATCGAATTGCCGGAGCGCGGCACCGGGTTTGCGCTGCGGCTGATCCATTGGATCGGCGTGCGCATGGGTCGTCCGGTCGGGCGCGCGCTGCTCTACCCGATCACATTGTATTTCCTGCTCACCGCCAGTGGGCCACGACGCGGTTCGCGGCTCTATCTCAGCCGCTTGTGGCGGCGCACGCCGCGCTGGTGGGAAGTGTTCCGCCATATCCACTGTTTCGCCGCCACGATTCTGGATCGCGTCTATCTGCTCGCCAATCAGTTCGAGCGTTTCGATGTCGAGGTGCGCAATGGCGAGCTGTTGCTGCGCCAGGTCGATGCGGGCCAAGGCTGCATCATGATGGGTTCTCACCTCGGCAGTTTCGAGATACTGCGGGTGCTGGGCGTGAGCCGGCGGCGCTTCCCGTTGAAAGTGCTGATGGACGTCGACCACAATCCTGGCATCACCCGGTTCATGGCGGCGCTCAATCGTCAGATCGCCGCCACCGTGATTCCCATCGGTCGGCCCGATACACTGCTGAAAGCCAAGGAGAGCCTGGAGCAGGGGTGTCTAATCGGCACCCTGGGCGACCGCGTGGTGGCCGATGACAAGTCCGTGATCTGCCGGTTTTTGGGCGATGACGCGCGGTTTCCCACCGGCCCATGGATCATGGCCGCCGCCTTGCAATGCCCGGTCATCCTGTTCTTCGGACTATACCGGGGCGGCAAGCGCTACGAAGTGATTTTCGAGCACTTCGCCGACCGCATCACGCTCGACCGCCAAAGCCGCCCGCGCGATCTGCAACGCTGGGCCGAGCGCTACGCCGAGCGCCTGGAGCATTACGCCCGCACCGCCCCGTACAATTGGTTCAATTTTTACGATTTCTGGGGCAGTCCCGCATAATCGTCCACGCCATGTCGCCGCTACGCTTACTGGCTTTTACCGCGACTACCGCGCTCGGCGCCGGTATGGACGCGCAACTCGCCGCGCTGCGCGAAGGTCGCGGAGGGTTGCGGCGGTGCGATTATCCGAGGATCGATCTGGCCACCTGGATAGGCCGCGTCGAGGGTGTGGAAGCAGTCGTGTTGCCGCCCGCGCTGGCGTGTTTCGATTGCCGCAATAATCGGCTTGCCTGGCTCGCGCTCGCGCAGGACGATTTTCGCGCCGCCGTGGCGTTGGCGCGCGAACGGTTCGGCGCGGAGCGGGTCGGCGTATTCATTGGCACCACGACGTCCGGCATTCAAAGCACCGAGGACGCCTACCGCGCGCGTGACCCGATTACCCAAGATTTGCCGCGCGATTTTGACTACCGCCATACCCACAATGGGTTTTCCATCGCCGATTTCGTGCGCACGGGCTTAGGCTTGCGCGGGCCGGCGCAGTCGGTACTCACGGCTTGTTCATCGAGCGCCAAGGTATTCGGTGTCGCCCAGCGCCATATCGCAGCCGGTCTTTGCGACGCGGCCTTGGTGGGTGGTTCGGACAGTTTGTGCTTGACGACACTGTACGGGTTCAACGCCCTGCAGCTAGTTTCGTCCAGTCCTTGTAAACCTTGGGATGGCGCGCGCGATGGCCTGTCGCTCGGCGAGGCGGCGGGGTTCGCCTTGCTCGCGCCCGCCGCCGCGGGCGATACCGGGCTTGCGCTACTCGGATTTGGGGAAAGCGCCGACGCCCACCATCTATCCGCGCCTCACCCGGACGGCCTCGGCGCCGTGCTGGCGATGCGCCAGGCGCTGGCGAGCGCGGGGTTCCAGCCGCAGGACATCGATTACATCAACCTGCACGGTACCGGCACCCCGGCCAATGACGCGGCCGAGGACAAAGCCATCCAAGCCGTGTTCGGCGACCGCGTTCCGTGCAGCTCGACCAAGGGCTGGATCGGCCATACGCTGGGCGCGGCGGGCATCGTCGAGGCGCTGTTCGCCGGCCTCGCCATCCGCCACCGGTTTCTGCCGGGCACGCTCAACACGCGCGCCATCGATCCCGCGCTCAGCGCGCAACTCCTGCTGGAGAATCGCGCGGCTCGCCCGCGTCATGCGATGAGCAATTCATTCGGTTTCGGCGGCAACAACTGCGCTCTGGTCATCGGTGAGTTGGACGGATGATGGTCACCGTGATGGGGGTGGGCTTATTCGCGCCGGGGCTGGCTGGCTGGAACGCGGAAAATCGTGCCTGCCTGGCCGGTGCGCGCCCTTATCAAAGCGCGGCGCTGCCGGTGTTCGCGCCGCTCGCGCTACCGCGCAACGAGGCGCGGCGCGTCAGCTTTAGCATCCGCCTGGCGTTGCAAGTGGCGCAGGAAGCCTGCATCGATGCCGGTTGGAATCCGGCTGATTGTGCTTCGGTGTTCGCCTGTTCGGGCGGCGATACCGAAGCGCTGGATAAGATCCAGTCGGCGCTACTGCTGCCCGACAAGCCGGTATCGCCGAATCAGTTCACCCATTCCGTGCATAATGCGCCCGCCGGTTATTGGGCGATCGTGGCGGGGTCGCGCCAGTCCACCATCAGCTTGTCCGCGTTCGACGCGAGTTTCGCGGCTGGGTTGCTGGAAGCCGCAAGTTTCTCCGCCGTTCAGCGCCAGCCGGTGCTGCTGGTGGCTCATGACACGCCGCCGCCGCCGCCGTTGCAGCGCTTTCGGAGGGTGACAGAGCCGTTCGCCGTCGCGTTGGCGCTGAGTCCGGCGCAAACAGGTCATGAGCGAGAGCGCCTGACGCTTGCGCTGACCGACGCCGGTGGCACGGAAACGCTGGCCGATCCTGGCCTGGAACAGCTCCGTCTCGCCAACCCCGCTGCGCGCGGTTTATCCTTGCTGCGACTGTTAGCGGCGCGCCGGCGCGGGCGGGTGATCTTGCCCTATTTCGAGCCAGCGGGGCTGCGGGTGGACTACGCGCCATGCTGATCGGCAAAACCGAGCTTTGTGCATTGCTTCCACATCAGGGCGCGATGTGCTTGCTGGACGGCGTACTCGCCTGGGATACGGACACCATCGTGTGTGTGAGCCACAGCCATCGCGATGCCATCCATCCCCTGCGCAAGCACGGCCGCCTCGCGGCGCTCCATGCGTTCGAATATGGCGCCCAGGCCGCCGCGGCGCATGGCGTATTGACGGCGCGTGCCGCCGGCACGGTGGCGCGGCCCGCTTACCTGGCCGCATTGCGCGATGGGCGGTTGTACGCGTCTTACCTCGACGACATCGCCGGGCCGTTGGAAATCACGGCGCGCCAACAACTGCGCGAGGCGGCGAGTTGCATCTACGAAGCGCGTGTGAGCGCGGGAGGGGAGCCGTTGGCCACCGTGAAAATCATCGTCATCGCGAGCATGAATCGCCATGAGTAGTAGACTGAGTGCATCGTATTTATTGTTGATGGGGCTGGGTTTGGTCACCATCGGCCAGACGGCGGACGAGGCCGGCTTCACGCTCGCGCGGCTGATGCGCGAACTGGCGGCGGTGAAAATCGTCAACGCTTCATTCGAGGAAGACAAACAACTCGCGGCTTTGCAACAGCCGCTGAAACTCACCGGCGTGTTGCATTATCGCGCGCCCGATTACCTGCAAAAGAAAACCCTGACGCCACAACCGGAAAACATCGAAGTCGTGGGCGGGCGTTTGATCATCGAAAGACCGGACAAAGGCCGCGAGGAATTGGCGCTCGGCGATTACCCGCCGCTCCATGCCTTCGTGGAGTCATTCCGCAGCACCCTGGCGGGCGACCTTGCCAGTTTGGAGCGTTATTACGTTGTGAGTCTGGCCGGCGATGCGCGGAACTGGTTGTTGCGGCTTGAGCCGCGCGACCAGGAGATGCAGCGCTTCGTGCGCTCCATCCTCATCCGCGGGCACGCGGCGGGGGTGCTTGGTGTCGAGATTGTCGAAGCCGGTGGCGATCGCAGTTCGTTGAGCATCGCCCCCATCAATGATTGACCGCAAGCGTTCGATTGGCGCTTCCCGACGCAGCGGTAACTTTTCACCGTCAAGCGGATGCGGCTATACTACGCCACCCGTTGAATGCCCAACAAAAATGCGGCGAGAGCCGGGAGAGTGGGGGAGTCATTGCGGTTGGCTTCGCGTGATCCACGCGAATCGGCGGCGCGGTTGCTACGCGGTTAATAACGTTATTCAACACGATTTTTCGAGGTAAATACGGTGCATCAAGAAGACAAGTCATTCATGACCAATTTCGCATTGGTCATCGCCGGATTAGTAGTGGTAACCATTATCGTTTTCATACTCGCCCACTTAGTGGCGGGATCATCCGTCGTCATCGATCAAACCGATTTGCAGAAAAGCATTGCCAAGAATTTGGCGCCCATCGGCAAAGCGGTCGAAGCGGGTTCGGAGCAGGCCAAGGCTGTCGAAGCGAAGGCGCAGCAGCAAGCGACCGCTCCGCAAGCCCAGCCGGCGGCAGCCGCGGTGGGTGGAGGAGCATCCGCCGAGGACGTTGTCAAAACCGTATGCGCTGTCTGCCATCAAGCGGGCGTGGCCAACGCCCCGAAAATTGGCGATAAAACGGCTTGGGAGCCGCGTTTCGCGAAGGGCTTGGATGGCCTGGTGCAAAGCGCCGTCAAGGGGTTGAATGCGATGCCCCCGCGCGGCAACAAGCCCGACTTATCGGATGCGGGTTTGAAAGCCGCCATCGTCTACATGCTAAAGCAAAGCGGTATCGAGGTTGCGGACGCCGCCGCCCCTGCGCCAGAGCAACCAGCGGCTCCGGCCGCGACCGCCGCCGCGACGACCGCCGCCGCTACTCCCGCCCCTGCGCCAGAGCAACCAGCGGCTCCGGCCGCTGCTGGCGGCGCTCTGCCAGCGGGCGTCGATCTCGCCCAAGGCAAGCAATTGTACGAGCAGGCCTGTTTCATCTGTCATCAAGCCGGGGTCGCCGGTGCTCCCAAGATGGGCGATAAAACCGCCTGGGGTCCGCGCATCGCCCAAGGCTTCGATACCTTGAAGGAGCATGCGCTCAAAGGTTTCAAAGCGATGCCGCCGAAAGGCGGGCGTAGCGATTTACCCGATGAGCAGATTGTATCCGCCATCGGATACATGGTTTCGCAATCGCAATAATGATCATTGCGGTTTGCGGTTGTTGTTGTAGTTTGAGACTTAGCAATCTTTGATCGAACGAGGATCTCATGAAGAAATTGGTACTGATGGTCGGTGGTTTGGTGATGATGGCGGGCGTCGCTATGGCGGCAGACAAGGTCATCCCCGATGGCATCGACATGGAAAAAGGCAAAAAAACCTATGAGGCGGGCTGTATGGTATGCCACGCGGCTGGCGTCGCCGGCGCTCCCAAGCTAGGCGACAAAGCGGCTTGGGGGCCGCGGATAGCCCAAGGCTTCGATACCCTCAAGGAACATGCGATCAAGGGCTTCAAGGCCATGCCGCCGAAGGGCGGTTTGTCCAATCTCGCCGATGACGATATCGTGGCGGGTATTGCCTATATGGTGTCGCAGGCCCAGTAACAGGCTCGCCGGGGCTGAACCAGTCCCGGCGCTTTAAATGGTCCGTTACGATTTCAGAAGGGGAATGCCGTGATAAAATATAGTATAAACATCACTGCCTTGGCTCTGGTCGCGAGCCTCGCAATCGCCGATGATAAAACGCCAGGCGTGGTGTACGACATGGGCGGCAAGTTTGACAAGTCCTTCAACGAGGCCGCCGCCAATGGCGCCGAGCAGTTCAAGAAAGAAACCGGTGTCCAGTACCAGGAATTCGAGATCAAGAATCCCGCGCAACGCGAACAAGCCCTGAAGCGCTTGGCGCAGCGCGGCGCCGATCCTATTGTCGCCATTGGTTTTTCGCAAGCACCGGCGTTGGAAAAAGTCGCGCCCGAATTCCCCAAAACCCGCTTTACCTTGATCGACATGGTGGTCGACAAGCCCAATGTGAAGTCGGTAGTGTTCAAGGAGCACGAAGGCTCGTTCGTGGTCGGCGCGCTGGCCGCTATGGCCTCGAAGACCGGCAAGGTCGGCTTCATCGGCGGCATGGATATTCCGCTCATCCGCCGTTTCGCCTGCGGCTATGAGCAAGGCGTCAAATACGTCAACCCCAAAGCCGAGGTATTCCAGAACATGACCGGCACTACGCCAGCGGCCTGGAACGATCCGGCCAAGGGCGCGGAACTCGCCAAAAGCCAGTTCGACCGCGGCGCCGATGTCATTTTCGCCGCCGCCGGCGGTACGGGCGTGGGTGTTTATCAAGCCGCCAAGGACAACGGCAAGTTCGCCATCGGCGTCGATTCCAATCAGAATCATCTACAGCCCGGCACCATGTTGACCTCGATGGTGAAGCGCGTCGATCTCGCTGTCTACCAGAGCTTCAAGGACGCCGCCGAGGGCAAATGGACGCCCGGCGTACAGGTGTTAGGCCTCAAGGAAGGCGGCGTGGGTTGGGCGTTGGACGACAACAACAAGAGCCTGATCAGCGCCGAGATGAAAGCCAAGGCCGACCAGATCAGCGCCGACATCGGCGCCGGCAAGATTCAGGTCCATGACTACATGGCCGACAACACCTGCAAATAATCGCGCCAGCTTGGGGGCACAACCGCCCCCGATGGTGATCGCGCCATGCCCGAGCCGTCCGCCCTCTCAAGTGCGTCTCCTGCCATCGAACTCATCGGCATAGACAAGCGCTTCGGCGCGGTCCACGCCAACAAGAACGTCAACCTCTCCGTTCCCGCCGGCACTATTCACGGTATTGTCGGCGAGAACGGCGCGGGGAAATCCACCCTGATGTCGATCCTGTACGGCTTCTATGAGGCCGACAGCGGCGAAATTCGCATCTTCGGTCAGCCGGCGCGCATCCACGATTCGCAGGACGCGATCCGCGCCGGCATCGGCATGGTGCATCAGCACTTCATGCTGGTAGAGCCATTCACGGTGTTGGAAAACGTCATGCTCGGCGCCGAGGGAGGGGCGTTGCTGGCCAGCGGACGGCGCGCCGCGCGCCGGGAATTGGCGCGGCTTACGCGCGAATATGGCCTGGAAGTCGATCCCGACGCGATAGTGGGAAAACTTCCGGTAGGGTTGCAGCAGCGCGTGGAAATCCTCAAGGCGCTGTATCGCGGCGCCAGAATTCTGATCTTGGACGAACCGACTAGCGTGCTGACGCCGCAAGAAGCCGACCGCCTGTTCGAGATTCTGCGGGCGCTGCGCGCGCAGGGTTCGACCATCGTCATCATCACCCATAAACTGCGCGAGATCATGGCGATCACCGACAATGTATCGGTGATGCGGCGTGGCGAAATGGTGGCGCAGATGCGCACCGCCGACACCAGCAAAGAACAATTGGCGGAAATCATGGTGGGGCGTAAAGTGCTGCTGAAAGTCGATAAAACGCCGGCCAGGCCGAGGCGGCTCGCGCTCGAAGTCAGCCATCTTACGGTGACCGACGGCAGTGGTGTGAAGCGGGTCAATGATGTGAGTTTCGCGTTGCACACGGGCGAGATCGTCGGCATCGCGGGGGTAGCGGGCAACGGTCAGAGCGAACTCCTGGAAGCGCTGGCCGGGATTCGGCCGATTGTCGCGGGCAGTATCGTGGTCAACGGCGCCACGATTAGCCCTGCTCACCCCGTCGACCCGCATGCGATCCGCCTCTTGCATTTGGCGCATGTGCCGGAAGATCGGCTGCGCATGGGAGTGGTGACCCAGTTCAGGGCCGCCGAATCGGCGATTCTCGGCTATCACGACGCACGGCAGTATAACGGTCGCGTGCTCATGAAGGGCGGGGCGGTAGTGGCCGACTGCAACGAGAAGATGGCGGCTTTCGACGTGCGTCCCGCCGATCCACGCCTCAAGACTTCCTTGTTTTCCGGCGGCAATCAGCAAAAACTCGTGTTGGCGCGCGAGATCGAGCGCAAACCCGAAGTGCTGCTGGTCGGCCAGCCCACGCGCGGGGTGGATATCGGCGCGATCGAGTTCATCCATAAGAACCTCATCCAATTGCGCGACGCCGGCGCGGCTATCTTGTTGGTGTCGGTCGAGCTCGAAGAGATTCTCGCGCTCGCCGACCGTATCCTGGTGATGTTCGCCGGACGCATCGTGGGTGAAGTCGCGGGCGCGCAAGCCGACGAACGCAGGCTCGGCCTGATGATGGCCAACGCCCATGCCGAAGGCCGCGCCGCATGAGCGCGCGCAGCTTCGATGCGCCGCGCTGGGTGAGTCTGGGATTGTTGCCGCTGGTGCAAGTGGTGCTGGCGTTTCTGGTGTCGGGTTTGATCGTGCTGGTGATCGGCGAAAGCCCATTGCGCGCTGTGCAATTATTGGTGAGTGGCGCATTCGGCTCCAGCGAAGGAATCGGCTATACGCTGTATTACGCCACCAATTTCATTTTCACCGGGCTGGCGGTGGCGGTGGCGTTCCATGCCGGATTATTCAATATCGGCGGCGAAGGCCAGGCTTACATCGGCGGCCTCGGGGTAGGGCTCGCTTGCCTCGCGTGCGCGGAATTCCTACCCAAGGTCTTGATGATCCCGCTCGGTGTGCTCGCCGCCGCTCTGTTTGGCGCGGCCTGGGCGTTCATCCCCGCGTATCTGCAAGCCAAGCGCGGTAGCCACATCGTCATCACCACCATCATGTTCAATTTCATCGCGGCGGCGCTGATCGTGTACCTGGTGGTCAACGTGCTGATCAAACCTGGCCAAATGTCGCCGGAAAGCCGCGAGTTCGCGGCCTCCGCTTGGTTGCCGCCGCTGCACGACATTGGTGGGTGGTTTGGATTGACGCTGGCGACCTCGCCTCTCAACCTGGCGTTCGTGTGGGCGTTGGTGTGCGCGCTCGGTGTCTGGATATTGATCTGGCACACCCGCTGGGGGTACGAAATCCGCGCCGTCGGCGCCAATGAGGCAGCGGCGATTTATGGCGGTATCCGGCCGGCGCGCGTGGTCATTCTCAGCATGTGTATCTCCGGTGGGTTGGCGGGATTCGTCGGCTTCAACGAACTGATGGGCGTGCAGCACCGGCTGCTGCTCGATTTCACCGCCGGCTATGGGTTTACCGGCATCGCCGTGGCGCTGATGGGGCGCAGCCATCCGCTCGGCATCATTCTGGCCAGCGTGTTGTTCGGCGCACTATATCAGGGGGGCACGGAGTTGGTGTTCGAGATGCCGACGGTGACGCCGGAATTGGTCGTCGTGATCCAGGGCCTGATCATCCTGTTCTGCGGCGCTTTGGAGTCGATGTTCAAGCCGATCATCGAGCCGTTGTTTCAGCGTGCGGCGGGATAGAGGATCATGGATGAGTCCCTGTTGCTGTCGGTGCTGGATTCCACCATCCGGTTATCGACGCCGCTGATATTGGCCGCGCTCGCGGGCTTGTTCGCCGAGCGTTCGGGTATCGTCGATATCGGCCTGGAGGGTAAGATGCTCGCCAGCGCCTTCGCCGCCGCCGTGGTCGCGGCCCTCAGCGGCTCCGCCTGGCTGGGACTGGGCGCGGCGATACTGGTATCGTGCGCGCTCGCGATGCTACACGCTTTCGCCTGCATCACCCATCGTGGCAACCAGGTGGTGAGCGGGGTAGCGATCAATATTCTGGTGTCGGGATTGACGGTGACGCTCGGCATGGCCTGGTTCGGACGCGGCGGCGAGACCCCGCAGCTCACCAACCAGGCGCGCTTCACCGCCATCGATTTGCCCAGTATCCCGGCGCTGGGCGCGGTTTATCGCCATCTCATCAGCGGCCACAATGTCCTCGTCTATACGGCGTTTCTGGCGGTGCCGCTGGTTTGGTGGGTCATCTACCGCACCCGCTTCGGTTTGCGCCTCAGAGCCGTGGGTGAAAACCCCAATGCGGTCGATACCGCCGGTATTTCGGTGGCACGCTTGCGCTATAGGGCGATGCTGTGCTGTGGTGGTTTATGCGGGATTGCAGGCGCTTATTTATCGACCGCCCATCAGGCCGGGTTCTTGCGCGAGATGACCGCGGGCAAGGGTTATATCGCGCTGGCGGCGCTGATTTTCGGCCAGTGGCGGCCTTTCCCAGCCTTGTTCGCCTGCTTGCTGTTCGGATTTCTGGAAGCGCTGGCAGCGCGGTTGCAGGGGGTGGATGTACCGATGATAGGGCAGATTCCAGTGCAGTTGATCCAGGCCCTGCCTTACCTGCTCACCGTGATCCTGCTGGCGGGCTTCATCGGCAGAGCGGTCGCTCCCAAGGCGAGCGGCATTCCCTATGTGAAGGAACGATGAGCGCCGACCTCGTCGCAGAGGCGCGACTGGCGATGGAGCACGCTTACGCGCCTTACTCGCGCTTCGCCGTGGGCGCGGCGGTACGCGGCGCGTCGGGGCGTATCTACGCAGGCTGCAATGTCGAGAATGCCGCTTACCCGCAAGGCTGGTGCGCGGAGACCTCGGCCATCGCCGCCCTGATCATGGCGGGCGAACGGCGCATCGTGGAAGCCGCGGTGATGGGCGCGGGCGATGCCCTGGTAACGCCGTGCGGCGGTTGTCGCCAGCGCATCCGCGAGTTCGCCGACGCTGCGACGCCGATTCACATCTGCGGCCCGCAGGGCATACGCAAAACGCTTACCTTGGGTGACCTTCTGCCTTGGTCCTTCGGGCCGGAGAATCTTCGATGAATGACCACACGGAAGTCGCAGCCGCCGTCCGCGCGCGCATTGGCGATGCCGCGCCGCGTATCGCCCTGGTGCTGGGGAGCGGCCTCGGTGCGGTCGCCGATGCCATTGCAGCGCCCATCGTCATTCCCTATACCGAGCTTCCCGGATTTCCCCCATCCACCGTGGAGGGCCACGCCGGGTGTTTGCTGGTGGGTACCCTGTACGGTGTCTCGGTAGCCTGTATGCAGGGCCGTGTGCATTATTACGAAGGCCATGCGCCAGCGCGCATCGCCATCCCCATCCGCGCGCTGCGCGCCATCGGTTGCACCACGATTATTCTCACCAACGCCGCCGGCGGGTTGCGCCAGGAATTGACCGCCGGGAGCCTGATGCTGATCGCCGATCACATCAATTGGGCGGGCGTGAATCCGTTGATCGGCCCCAATGATGACGCCCTCGGCCCGCGTTTTCCGGACATGAGCCAGGCTTATCATCCGGCACTGCTGACAGCCGCCCGGCAGGCGGCGCGGGAAGCGGGCATTACCCTGCATGAGGGCGTGTATCTGATGTGTTCCGGCCCTAGTTTCGAGACGCCCGCCGAGATTCGCGCGTTTGCCCGGCTCGGGGCGGATGCCGTCGGCATGTCCACGGTGCCGGAAACGCTGGTAGCCAATCACTGTGGAATGAAGGTGGCGGCCTTGTCCGGCATCACCAATCCGGCGGCCGGCTTGACTACTATTGCGCTGACCCATGAGGAAACCCTGCGCGTCGGCGCGACGATCGCCAACGACATGGCGCGCTTTTTGGAGCGTTTTATTCCGCGCTGCGCCGTGCTCGCCTGACAGCGCGGAGGATCGCTAGGGTTTGGCCGGCCCCGTAGTTGCCAACAATAGGATGTCGTGATCGGCGCTCAAGCCTTCCAAACCCTGGCTGTCGATCCCGCGGATACGCACCCGATACTGCCCGTTAGCCACGTTCGGCAGTTTGAACGCCGGAGTCGAGACTTTCTTGTCAGCCAACAACGCCAAAATGTTCTTGACATTTGCCTGTTCGGTACGCACCAAGCGGCCTTGGTTGAACACCAGAAGGCCAAGGCGTTTTTGGGTGTTCTTTAGGACTTGCACGCGATATTCCACCGCGCCTGGCAGCGCCGGCCATTGCAAGTCGAACTGCGTGGCGGAGTTGGCGATGCCACTGACATCCGGCGCCGGCAACAAGGCTATCGCGCGTTGCGGACCGGCGCTGGGGCTGGCAATAGTGCCAAAGTTCGCGGCGATGGCTTGATTGCCGCTGGCGTTGCCGACATTGACTTTACCCCCATCGACCTCGACGCGCATGGTGGCGGCGCTGTCCGCGCTCACCCGGAATTGGGTGCCGCGCACTGCCGCGACCGCCGCCGGCGTGCGGATTTCAAATCGAGTTCCGGTTTCCTGGCGCGGCGTCACGGTTTGATCCAGACGCCCGCGTTGCAGATGCAGGCGAGTGTCAACGGTAGTGGATTTGACGTAGACATCGAGGGTGTCCAGCACGACTGTGCTATCGGCCAGCACCCGCACTTGCGAGCCATCGATGAATTCGAGCAATACATTACCCGTGGCACCAGTAGTGACTTCATCGCCTGGTTGCAAGGCTGCGCCGTTCTGGATCGCGGTGGCCGGGCCGCCCGCGGCGGGCCGGACCTTGGCGTCGCCGCGCACATCGAGCGCCCGCACGGGGATCGGTCTGACATCGTGTTTGAGCCATTCCAGCGGAATGCGCAGGCGCGTGCCGGGGGGGATATGGGTGGCGTCGCTGATACCATTACGCCTGACGATTTCCGGCCAATATTGCATATCCAGAGCATATTTTTGGCTGAGCGACCACGGATTGTCACCGGGACGCACGGTATACACCCATTCCTCGGCGGGCGCATTTTGCACGAGCGCCATCGAGGCAATGAAGCAGCCCAACAGGATTCTTGGTTTAATACGCTGGCTAATGACCATTCCCAATTTCCATATATCGTTGAACGACTAAACTTCTAAGGGCAAATTATGAGCCAATTCTGTAGCCTATTGCACGCGCGAATGGATATCCGGGAGACTTGAGTCGTATGCCGCGAGAAACCGTCGATTGCATCGTGATCGGAGCCGGCGTGGTCGGGCTTGCGGTGGCGCGCGCGCTGGCCCGCGCCGGACGCGAAGTCATCGTCCTCGAAGCCGCCGATAGGATCGGCACCGAAACCTCATCACGCAACAGCGAAGTCATCCATGCCGGCATCTATTACCCCAAAGGTAGCCTCAAAGCCACGCTTTGCGTAGCCGGCAGGCAGGCGCTCTATGCCTATTGCGACAGCCACGGCGTACCGTATCGCCGCTGCGGCAAGTTCATCGTCGCCACCGATGATTCACAAATCGAGACGTTGCAAGGCATCGAACAAAAAGCCAAGGCCAATGGCGTATCCGATCTGACCTGGCTCACGCCCGAAGACGTGCGCGTACAGGAACCGGCGGTACGGTGCGTGGCGGCGCTGAACTCGCCTTCGACCGGCATCATCGACAGCCATGCGCTGATGCTTGCTTACCAGGGTGACGCCGAGAAAGCCGGCGCGATGTTCGCGTTCTTGAGTCCGGTGGTGGGGGGCGAAGTCACCGATGCCGGTATTGCGCTCCATGTCGGCGGCGCCGAGCCGATGGGGTTGCTGGCCAGTACCGTGGTCAACAGCGCCGGGCTTTACGCCGGCAACGTCGCCCATACCATACGCGGCTTGCCCGCCGCCACCATTCCGCTCCACCATTACGCCAAGGGCAATTATTACACGCTGTCCGGGCGCTCGCCGTTCAAGCGCTTGATCTATCCGGTGCCGGAAGCGGCGGGTCTCGGCGTACACGTCACCATCGACCTCGGCGGGCAGGCGCGCTTCGGCCCGGACGTCGAGTGGATCGAGGCCATCAACTACGATGTCGATCCGCGCCGCGCCGATGTGTTTTACGCCGCCGTGCGGCGCTATTGGCCGATGCTGCCGGATGGCGCCTTGCTGCCCGGTTACGCCGGTATCCGCCCCAAGCTGCAAACACCCAGCGGCCCGGCGGCGGATTTCCTGATCCAGGGGCCTGCCGAGCACGGTGTGGCGGGGCTCGTCAATCTGTACGGGATCGAATCGCCGGGTTTGACCGCTTCACTCGCCATCGCCGAGCGCGTGGTCGAACGGCTGGCGTAGCGTGTGCTGCCCGTTCACGCCAGCGCGATGGGCGCGCCCAGCAGCAGATCGGGTATGCCGAAAGCATCCGCCAGCGCGACGGCCCTGGGCCGCAGCTCGCCGCACAAGGCGTTGACTTGGGTGCGAATCGCTTTGGCTTTGCCGCTTTCGATGTAGCCTTTCTCCAGAAACCAGCCGAGATCGTCCTCGATCCGGCTGAGGGCGAACAGGTCGCACAGCGGACCGAGAGCGGCGCTAACGGCGGGATCGGCGCAAGCATCGATGGCGGCGGCGAACTGCTCCAGCAGCACGCGTTCGACATGGGCGTGCGCGGTTCTGAGCAGATGATCCTGGGTCTCGATGATAGCCTGGAAGCCATCCATGCCCTGATCGATGCGGGCTTTCAGACGCCGCGCCACACTGGCGAGCAGGCGTTGCTCGCGCCAACGCAAGGCGTTCTGCTGGAACTCGCGCCCCCGTAAGTGGCCGGGGTCGGTGATGCGGGTGACGAGCGGGTTCAACTCGGTGACCAAGATCGCGGCCTGGCCCGCCAAGTAGCGCACCAAGCCGAGAAAATCCATGTTGCCGAACTGGTGTTTGTAGTCGCTCAGCAGGCTCTTGGCGAGCAACTGCAACAGCACCGTATTGTCGCCCTCGAAGGTGGTGAATACCTCGGTGTCGGCTTTCAGCGCCGCCAACCGGTTGACCGCGAGATAGCCTTGGCCGCCGCAGGCTTCGCGCGCGGTCTGGATCGTAGCGGTAGTGTGCCAAGTGCCGTAGGCTTTGAGCCCGGCGGCCAAGGCTTCGATGGGCTGGCGTTCGTCTTCGGTGGTTTGCAGGAAGCGCGCGACCAGATGTTTGAGCGCGAAATCGAGGGCGTAGCTGGTAGCGAGCCGTGGCAGCAAACGGCGCTGGTGGCTGAGATAGTCGAGGAGGACAATTTCGGGCTGGTCGGGGGGGCCGAACTGGCGGCGGCGGTCGGCGTAGCGCAACGCGATGACGAGTGCCGTCTTGCTCGCGCTCAGGGCCGCCAGCGCCACGCTGATGCGGCCGGCCACCAGCGCACCGAGCATGGCGAAGAATCGCTTGTGCGGGTTATCGAAGGGGCTGGTGTAGCGGCCTTCGGCATCGACCTGGGCGAAGCGATCCAGCAACTGCGTGCGTGGCACGCGCACTTGGTCGAACCACAGCCGGCCGTTGTCGACCCCGTGCAAGCCGAGTTTCGCGCCGCAATCTTCGATGCCGACGCCCGGTAGCGGCGCGCCTGCACGGTCACGAATCGGCACCAGAAAAGCGTGTACGCCGTGCTGCACGCCGTCGATCTCGAGTTGTGCGAAAACGGTCGCCATGCGGCCATGCTGCGCGGCGTTGCCGATGTAATCCTTGCGCGCGTCCAGCGTCGGGGTGTGGATGATGAATTCCTGCGTGGTCTGATCGAAGCGGGCGCTGGTTGCGATGGCGCTGACGTTGGAGCCATGGCCGGTTTCGGTCATCGCGAAACAGCCGGGGAGTTCGAGGCTCGCGATGTCCGCCAAATACTGCCGGTGCTGATGCTCGCCGCCTAGCAAGTAAACGCTGCCGCCGAACAAGCCGAACTGCACGCCGAATTTGACCAACAGGCTGAGGTCGAAATAAGCCAGCGTCTCGAAGGCGGCGAACGCCGCCGCCCAATCATTCTGGCCGCCGTACTCGGCGGGCAGCGCCAGGCGACTCAAGTCGGCATCGGCGATCTGCCGGCACCAGGCCAGGACCTGTTCGCGATAACGCGGCGTATCGAGATGGTCATCGACGCGTTCGAACCCGCAGAGCAGGGTGAACACGTGCTCACGGATAGCGCCTTGCTCGCCCCGCAGAAGCTGCGTCAGCGCAGCCTGCGGGAAATCCGAATGGTCGGCCATGCTGGCGGACGACTACGGGTGGTGATGGCCGGGAAGCGCGGCGGCAGAGGGTAGCGCCGCCGGGTCAAGCGGAAGTGGGCTCAGCTGTGATGGATGTTGATGTCCACTTTGTCATCGTCGGAAATCGGCGTATCCGTCACGATTTGACCGGTGAGTCGGCGGTAGAAAGACGACCAGGTCAAACCCACCGCCATCACGGTTGCCAGCATGATCAGGACGATCCAGGCGAAATCGCTGGGGTCATTGGGTTTGAACCAACCCAGCGAGTAGAACACCCAAAGAATGGCGGCCAACAGCGCGACCACCAGGATCACGCCGACCAGACGGATCGAGGTCCAGGTGGCGTGGCCGAAGATCACATAGCATATGAGCAGCACGATACCGGCCAAGACCTTGAGCGGAAGATTATCGGCATGGGTGTTGATCGCCCAATGGTAAAAGGAATAACCCAAAGGATTGTAGGTAATCAGTACGAGGAACAACGCCAATAACCAGCGCAGAAGGAATGCCCCTGGAGTCAGGGTTTTCAAGCTTAGAGTGAATGCCATGGCGATTAGACCTTTGGGTTGAAGTAGAGTGGCCGCGATGTTGTTTTAATCAATCATTTTAACCGCATTTTCATCATTGCTACAGTCAATTCAAGTGAGTTCGAGGCGTGCGGCCAGCACGCGCGCCGTCATCAAATCGAGATGGCCGCCGCCGCCGTTCTTGAACAAGGTAATCTCATCCGCGGCCTGGCGTCCCGGATGGCGCCCGCGGCAGAGATCGTACAGATCGGCCTGGATGTCGGCGCGGGCGATGACGCCATTGGCGAGTGGAATCATGAGTTCGCCGATGTGATCCAGGGTGGTGGCGCGCGCATCGACGAAAATCCGGGCGCGGCGCAAGGCGTCGTCATCGGCTTCGCGCATGACCGGGGTATAGGCGCCGACCAGGTCGAGATGGGCGCCAGGTTTGAGCCATGCGCCCCGGATCAAAGGTGCGGAAGTCGCGGTGGCGCAACAAATCAAATCAGCGGTGTGTGCTGCGGATTCTAGGTCGGGCGCCAACTCAACATCGATATTCGGCAACGGCAGGGCGGCGGCGAGCCTGGCGGCGCGCTCGGGGGTGCGATTCCAGATCAACACGCGGCGGAGCGTGGGGCGGATAGCGACATGGGCTTTGATCAGTTCCGGCGCCATCGCTCCTGCGCCCACCATGAGCAGGGTCGCGACATCCTCACGCGCGAGGAAGCGCGCGCCCAGCGCGGAATCGGCGGCGGTCTTGCGCCAGGTGAGCGCAGTGCCGTTGATGGCAGCGACCGGTCGGCCATGGCGGCCCTCGAATAGCAGATACACCCCCTGCACCGTGGGCAGCTCCGCTCCCGCGTCATTGCCGGGGAAGATCGTCACCGCCTTGACCCCGAGCGCTTGGCCGCGCTGCCAGGCGGCGCGCATGAAGAAGCGATCCGGGACGGTGGCGTTGCTCGGCTGTTCCAGTAGGAGATCCTCCAATGCCTCGGTGTTTTCACGATGCAGATCATGGAGGCCTTGCACCAGCGTGGGATAGTCGAGCCGTTCGAGAACCTGCTCGGCGCCGATAGCGCGCATGGCGAATGCTTAGGCGGCGGCTTTGGCGAATCGCAGCAGACAGTCGTCGGCCAGCGGAGCGAGCGGCGTGAAATCGCGGTGCGCGATCCATTCGGGGCGCTTGAACTGGCGAATATGGTTATCGACGTGGCACAGGCTCAGGTAAAGAATGGTGCGGTTCCATGGGCTGATGTTGCCAGGCGAGGCGTGCACCAGGTTGGAGTGGAACATGAGCACCGAGCCGGCCGGTCCTTTGGGTGCGACGATGCCATGCTGGTTGGCGAGGCGGGTGACGGTGGGTTTGTCCAGCGTCCACAGCGGGTAAGAGGTGGTCAGGGTGTCGTGACCGGCTTCGAGCTTGCCGAGTTTATGGCTCTTGGGGATGAACAGCAGCGGGCCGTTGAACTCGTTGACCGCATCCAGGAATAGCGCGATGTTCATCGCCCGTGGCTCCGGCATCAAGTCGTCGCGCGCCCAGGTGCCGTAGTCCTGGTGCCATTGCCAGACATCCCCATCGAATGCCGCTTTGCCGTTGATTTTGTGCTGATGGATGTATACCGGTCCGCCGAGCAATTCCATCACCGGCTTGATCAGGCGCGGATGCGCGCTCAGCGCGCGCATCACCTCGTTGTAAGTGTGCGAAGCGAACGCCGTGCGCACCGCCTCACCGTCTTTCTCGCGCCAGACTTCGGGGCGACGCAGGGCGAAGATTTTCGGCACTTCGGCGGTGATGATCGCTATTTCTTGCGGTGTGAACACCGCGGGCAGGAAGATGTAGCCATCCTCGTCGAATTGGCTGAGCTGGGCAGGGTTGAGTTGCATGGTTCCGGTCTCCTCGATCGCGGGTAATGCAATCATAGCGCAAGCGCGGGCGTCCCTGCCCGCCGGTGTTTACTGTTTTTTCTCACCCTCGGCAGCCGGTTGGGCGGCGGGTTCGGCCGTTGCTGGCTCTGCCGCTGGCGGGCTCGCGGGCACCGCCGGTTGCGCAGCCTGAGGTTCCGCCGGTGGTTGTGGTGCGGCGGGGCTGGCTGGCGCGGCGGGTTCAGCCGGGGGCGCCGCGGGTGCCGCCGCTGGTTCCGGCACCGGACTCGCCGCAGGAGTCGCCGGCGCTTCTTCGACCCGGCTGGCGGGGGGTACGGCGGATTGCGTATCGACATTTGGCGTTGCCGGCGGTGTGGCCGCCCCTTCGGCAGGCGTTGGCGTGGCCTCTGGTTTGGGCTGTTCCAGCGGCTTGAGCAGGTCGTTGGCGCGCTTATTCAATTGATCGTATTTATACGAAGACACTACGAATACCCAGGGTTCCAAGCGCTTGTCGAGCGTCGCCGCCGCTTCCTTGGGGTCGGGTTTGGCGGGCTCCTTGGCCGGTTCGTCTTTCTTGTCCGCTTCCGCGGCGGCCTCATCCTTCTTGGCCGGTTCGTCTTTCTTGTCCACGCTGGCGAATTGCTTGGCCTGTTCTTCATCGTAGGCGGCGCGCAGATAAACATAGTGCTTGTCGTTTTTGCTGAACGCTTTGGCGCTGATCTTAGTGCCATCGAAGGTGTAGAACTCGGCCTCTACCCCGCCCGTCTGCTCGGCGGGCTTGAATTCGCTCGCTGGCACCACGTCTTCCAGTTGCAGGCTGGCGAGCACGCTGCCGATGGGGTTGGCCGCGCCTTCATATTGCAGTTCGCGCCCCTGTTGCAGGTTGAACAGCTTGAAATTGGCGTCGCCGGGGCTGTCCTTGGTCACGGTGAGCGATTCGCCGTCGGGGTGGTGAATCACGACCCGCTGCACGCGCGCGGTCGGCACATCCAGCACCGGCTGCTGCATCCAACTCTGCGCTTCCTTGGCCGGCGTCAGGCTGGCGCCGATCAGCAGGCTTTCTTTCTCGTCGGCGCGGCGCACATAAGTCGCCGTGCCGGTGTTCGGCGGCGAGTCGCCCACCACCAGGCTCAGGGGTTTGTCCACGCCATCGATGTCGAGACGGACGCCCTTGGCTTCCTTGCCGGCGACGTCCTCGACACCGAGACGAGCGTAGAACTCGGGGTTGGCGGTCTTGGTTTCGACCACCTTGGCGGCGCCGAGGTCGATGAGGAGTTTGCGCACCGCTTCGAGGTTGGCGGGGTAGTCGTGTTTATTGGCGACGACCCAGCCTTGCTCGTTGCGCTTCAAGTCGGCGACGACCTCGTTGCCGCCCTTGCTGATGCGCAGCGCTTTGACGTCGTTGAGCTTGTCCTGGAGTCCAGGGTAGAGCGCTTGCGCCGCTGCGGGCGGCGTTTCGACGCCAGGTTTTTGGCGGATTTGGATGACTCCCCAGATCGCCGCTGCGGCGACCACGATCAACAACAGAAACGTCTTCCAGTTCATCGTCATTTCCCCTTATTGCGTACGCCGCCGCCAGGAGCGCAGCCCGATCCATGAGAGCAACGCGATGATCGACACCACGATGGGCATCAGTCCGATATTGATGACTTTCATCCAGTTGCCGAGCTTCTGGATGTCCTTATCCAGATCATGGCGCACCTGGCGGAGTTCCTTGCGGATTTCCACCTTGCGGCTCTGGAAGCGCTCGACTTCGGCGCGCTGTTCAGGCGTCAAGATCAGGGTATTGCCGGCGGCGGTTTTGTCCTGGCGCGCGCTCTGCAATTCGCTGAGCTTTTTTTCGGTGTCTTGCAGTTCGGCCATCAATTCCTGTTCCTTGGCGCGGAATTTCTGGTCGGCGTCGCGCTCCAGTTCCTGCACTTTGGTGAACGGACGATAGGAAATCGCCCGCCCGCGCATGCCGAGCAGATCGCTGTTGCCGACCAGGTTGTCGAGGGCATTGACCACGAAGTCGGCATTGTTGGCGAAGGCGCTGGCGACCCGCTGGCCGAAAAAGTTCTGGCTGCGCACCCACAGGCGGTCGGAGAGGATATCCACGTCCGCCACCACGATCACATTGATCGGCCCAGTCGATTCCTTGAGTGGCGGGGCGTCGTCCTTCTTGGGCTCGTCTTTCTTGTCCTTGTCCGCGCTGGCTTCGTCTTTCTTGTCGCCCTCCTTGGGCTTGGGCGCGCCGTCCGGAAACGCCGAAGGCACTTTGCCGGATACCCGTGCGGCGAGCACATAGCTCTGGCCGGTGGGTGCGAAACCCTTCTGCAAGTCCTTGGGATCGGGCAGAAAACGCACTTTCTCGGTGGCGATGGGCATGGCGGCGACGCTGGAGCGGATCAGCGGCGTCATCGTGACCTTGGCATTGTCCAGTCGTTGAATCGAGCCGGCCAAATCCATCGTGAGGTTGCTGAGGCCGGAGGTGATGACATCGTCCTGCGCCAGGCTGGCTTTGTCCAGGTTGAAGATACCGAGATGGCGTACCGGCGGCTGATCCTGGCGGTAGCTGATCGACAGGGCATAATAGCTGTCGCCGATGATTTGGTTGGTGTCGACCTTGATGCCCCAGGCGTCGAACAGCTTGGCGAGGTTGGAATCGCGCGGCTGGAACATTTCGCCGGGGTTCTGCGGGTTGGGTGGGGGTGCAGCCACGTCGGCATGAGGATCGACGAAGATCATCGCCCGCCCGCCGCGCAGAATGAACTGGTCGATGGCGTAGAGCGTTTGTTCGCTCAGGCCCTTGGGATGGACCAGCATGAGTACGTCCACGTCCTTGTCGATGCTTTTCACGTCGCCGCCGAGCACGCGCAAATCGAACAGTTGACGGATTTGCTCGTTGATGATCCAGGGTTGCTGCGGCTGCTGGGTCATGGGGTCGAAGCCGCCGGCCATGGGCAGGGTGCTGTAGAGGGCGATCACCGGTTTTTTCGGCTTGGCCAGGGTATACACCAGCTTGGCGAGGTCGTATTCGAGGAAGGGCTCCTTGTCTGGCTGGAAAAAGCTGATCGTCTGCACGCCGTCGGTGCTGTTGGTGCCCGCCAGGCCGAAGTAAACATTGTCGCTACTATTGCCGACCGGAATCGACTGCAAGCCGTACTGCGATGCGCGATCCTCGTCCTCGGAGAAGGGCTGCGGGTCGATGACGTGCAGTTTGAGTTTGCCGTTGGCAAGCTGCACGAACTCGGAGAGTATCTCTTTCACCCGGGTCGAGTAGTTACGCAGCGCCGGTACGTCGCGCGCCGCCTGATCGGAGAAGAAGAAATACAGATTCACCGGTTCGTCGATGTTGGCAAGAATGTTCTTGGTGCCCTGCGAAAGGGTATAGAGCCGGTTTTGGGTGAGGTCGATGCGCGCCCTGGAAAGTGTGGCGTTGCCGAGGATCACCAGGGCGATGAACAGCACCGCCAGCACCAGCAACGAAACACCGGTCATCGTGGATCGTAGGAAATTCATGGATGGGCTCCTCTTTAACTCGCTTTCCTGGCGTCGATGACGATGGCGTTGGCGATCAGCCAGAACCCGATCACCAGTAAGAAATACAAGACATTACGAATGTCCAGCACGCCCTTGCTGATCGCCTGGAAATTGGTGAGAAAGCTTAAGGACGAAATCGCGTCCACCGCGAACTGCGGCAGCCATTTGCTGAACACGTCCAGCACCAGGGGAAAGCCCGCCAGCAGGAACAGAAAGCAGACCGTCACGGTGATGATGAAGGCGATCACCTGATTGCGCGTCGCGGCGGAGATGCACGCGCCGATGGCGAGAAAGCCGCCGGCCATGAGGAAACTTCCCAGGTAGGCGGCGAGGATCACGCCGTTGTCGGGATCACCCAGGTAGTTCACGCTGATCCACACCGGAAAGGTGAGCACCAGGGCGATGCCGGCGAACACCCAAGCCGCGAGGAATTTCCCGACCACGGCTTGGAACATGGTCACCGGCATGGTGAGCAGGAGTTCGATGCTGCCGGTCTTGCGTTCTTCCGCCCACAGCCGCATCGACAGCGCCGGGATCAGGAACAGATAGAGCCAGGGATGAAAACTGAAGAAGGGGATGAGGTCGGCCTGGCCACGGTCGAAGAAGTCGCCGATATAAAACGTGAAAGCGCCGGCCAGAATCAGGAAGATGACGATGAAGACATAGGCTACGGGCGTAGCGAAATAGCTTTTCAATTCGCGTTTGAAAATCGTGCTGACCACGCTCATGTGCGCACCTCGCTCGCGGTGATTTCACGGAAGAAGTCTTCCAGGCGCCGGCTCTGTGAGCGTGCTTCCAGCGCCTGTGGCGTGCCATCGGCGACGACGCGGCCTTTGTTGATGATGATGGCGCGCGTGCAGACCGCGTCGACTTCTTCGAGGATATGGGTGGAGATCACGATGATTTTGTCTTTCGCCATCACCTGGATCAGCGAACGGACTTCGTGCTTCTGGTTGGGGTCCAAGCCGTCGGTCGGCTCATCCATGATCAGTACCGGCGGATCGTGGATGAGGGCTTGGGCGATACCGACGCGGCGCTTGAAGCCCTTGGAGAGGATATCGATCGGCTGGTGCAGGACGGTTTCCAGGTGCAACAGGCTGATGACGGTGTCGATGCGGTCGCGCTTGGTGTCATTTTTCAGACCGCGCAGGTCGGCGGCGAAGTGCAAAAACGACAGCGGCGTCATTTCGCCGTACAGCGGCCCGCCTTCCGGCAGATAGCCGATATTGGCCTTGGCCTTGACCGGCTGGGAGGCAACATCGAAGCCGTTGACGCTGATGGACCCCGAAGTGGGCGCGAGGAAGCCGGTGATCATTTTCATCGTGGTGGACTTGCCCGCGCCGTTCGGGCCGAGAAAGCCCAGCACTTCGCCCGGCTCGACCTTGAACGATACGTGATCGACCGCGGTCAGGCTCCCGTAGCGCTTGGTGAGTTGTTGGATTTGGATCATGCGGAACTCCCCGAATCCTGGTAATGGTTGGAATGGCGATGCCAGTTTGGATCGTTGCTTGAGAGTGCGGAAAATGGCCGCTCTTTATACCTGATTCGAGGCTGATTTCAAATTAACGGTTGTTAATGAAGCCGTCGGAGCCGATGCTCCGGGGGGGTACGGGCATGGGAATGCAGCGCTTGTCAGCAATGATTGCGCTTGCGATGATGAGGCAGGAGGGGATAAATCATGCTCGATTCACGACATCCTAGACAAACCGAACATCGGCCAGTCGACCTGCCCACGTACAGCACCGATGGCGTCGATCTGATGCTGATCCGCTGGATGCTCTCCTTGGCGCCCGAACAGCGTCTGCAAGTGGTGCAGCAGAACGTGCGCTCGATTTTGAAATGACACGATGCCGGATTCAAATCCTGACTTTCACGCCATTTTGCAAGTCCTGAGCGAGCATTGAAGCCGTATCCTCGAAGAAAAAACCAATAATGCGGATGCCGTCCAGAACGATTTTGATATGAACGATCCCATCTACGACTACATCATCGTCGGCGCCGGTTCGGCGGGCTGCGTGCTCGCCAATCGGCTGTCCGAGAATCCCAATAACAAAGTCCTGCTGCTCGAAGCCGGAGGCAGGGACCGCAACCCCTGGATCCATATCCCGATTGGCTATTACCGCACGATTTTTCATCCCAAGCTGACCTGGGGCTATCAGACCGAAATCGATCCCGGCCTCAACCACCGCAGCATCGTATGGCCGCGCGGCAAGGTGTTAGGGGGGTCGAGTTCGATCAATGGTCTGGTCTATATCCGCGGCCAGCGAGAGGACTTCAACCACTGGCGCCAGCTTGGCAATACCGGTTGGAGTTGGGAAGACGTGTTGCCGTTCTTCAAGAAAGCAGAAGACCAGAGCCGGGGCGGCGATGCGCACCACGGCGTGGGCGGGCCGCTCGCGGTAGTCGATTCGATGCGAAGCCCGCTCGCCGACGCTTATATCCGCGCCTGCCAGGAAGCCGGCATTCCACGCAACGACGATTTCAACGGCGCGAGCCAAGAAGGCGCAGGCTATTTCCAGCTCACCAATACCCGTAAGGGACGGCGTTGCAGCAGCGCGGTGGCTTATCTCCGGCCCGCGCAAAAGCGCTCCAATCTGCGGATCGCCGTCAATGCTCTGGCGAGCCGTATCGTGTTCGAGGGCGCGCGGGCGGTGGGTATTGTCTACCGCCAGCAAGGCGTTGAGCGCTCGGCGCGCGCCGGCAAGGAAATCGTGCTGTGCGGCGGCGCCATCAACTCGCCGCAATTGTTGCAGCTTTCTGGCTTGGGTCCGGTTGAGCTGCTACGCGCGCACGGCATCCCGGTGGTCAGGGAGTTGCCGGGCGTGGGGGCGAATCTACAGGATCATTTCCAGATTCGTTCGGTCTATAAATGTAAGCGCCCCATCACTCTGAACGATTTATCCCATAGCCCGCTCAGGAAAATGCTCGCCGGTGTCCAATACGCCCTCACACGGCGCGGTCCGCTCACCATCGGCGCGGGCCAGGTCGGGGTGTTTGCCCGCACGCGGCCTGGGCTGGCGTCGCCCGATGTCCAGTTTCACTTCATTCCGTTCAGCGCCGACCGCCCCGGCGCGGGCTTGCACACGTTTCCTGGGTTTACCGCCTCGGTCTGCCAACTGCGCCCCGAAAGCCGGGGCACGATCCGCATCAAATCCGCCGATCCCGCCCAGCACCCGGCGATTCTGCCCAATTACCTCGCCACCCGCGGCGATTGCGACACCATCGTCGCCGGCCTCAAGCTCGCGCGCCGCATCGCCCAGGCCGCAGCGCTGAGCGACGTGATCGCCGAGGAGTTCCTGCCAGGCCGGGCCATCCACAGCGACGCCGATCTGCTGGCCTATGCGCGTGACAAGGGCAACACCATTTTCCACCCGTCGGGAACCTGCAAGATGGGCATCGATCCAATGGCAGTAGTCGATCCGCAACTCAAGGTGCACGGCATTGAGGGTTTGCGCGTCGCCGACGCATCGATCATGCCGACGGTGCTGTCGGGTAATACCAATGCCGGCTGCATCATGATCGGCGAAAAAGCGGCGGCATTGATGCTCTCGGCCTGAAAGGTAGGAATAATGGCGCTGGGTTTTTCGGGTTGGTCGCTGGCCGGGGCGGGTTTTCTTCTGCTGTTTGTGATGCCGGTGGCAACCGCTATCGGTTGGTATGCGGTCAATCGCACGCCAGGCCTGGAGTATTGGCAGGCGCGCAACGACAGTACCGGCCAGGCGCCGGACCCGGCCGCGATCCGAGAGGCGGTCGTGCAGGTCTACGCCGCGCGCGCATTCGGCTGGCGCGGCGCGCTCGGTGTGCATACTTGGATCGCGGTCAAGCCTTCGGCTGCCCGGCACTACACGCGCTACGAGGTGATCGGTTGGGGCGTCGCGCGCGGCAATCCGGCGCTGCGCATCCGTGGCGGGTTGGCGGCGGATGGTTACTGGTTCAACAGCCGCCCGGTCAAGTTGGTCGATCTGCGCGGCGCGGGCGTCGACGCGATCATCGCCAAGATCGACGGCGCCGCCCGCCGTTATCCGCACAATGACCGTTATGTGCTCTGGCCCGGTCCCAATAGCAACACTTTCACCGCCTATATAGGCCGGGCCGTGCCGGAACTCAAGCTAGAATTGCCGCCCACCGCCATCGGCAAGGATTATATCGCGGCTGGGGGATGGTTCGCCCGTAGTCCGAGCGGTACCGGTTACCAACTGGCTTGGCGCGGACTCATCGGTGTGATGCTGGGTTGGAAAGAGGGGGTAGAGGTCAACGTCCTCGGCCTGACCGTCGGCTTCGATGTGTTGCGCCCGGCCTTGAAATTGCCCGGTCTTGGGCGGCTTGGCCTGGGGCCGGTATGAGGCTCAGGATCAAGGTAGTGCCCAAATCGTCGCGTGATGCGGTGGTCGGCTGGCTGGGCGACGAGCTGAAAGTCATGGTCAGCGCGGCTCCCGACAAAGGCAAGGCCAACCAGGCCATCGTCGAAGTGCTGGCGGCGCGGCTGGGCGTGACCAAACAATCCGTGCGCATCGTCACCGGCCATGGCTCACCGCGCAAAACCGTCGAGTTGGTCGGTATCGCCGACGAGTGCGAGCTGCGCCGCCGCTTGGGGTAATACGCCCGCCATCCATATATCTTGCCAGGGCGTTCTTGCCTTCCCGTCGCTGTCATGTATGCTCTGATCACGATTCCATAACGACTTTTTACGAGAGGAAGATGGTCATGCGTATTTCATCCTGGTCCCACACCCTGACCGCGGTGTTGCTCGGCGTTTCGGCGGCGCAGGCGCGCCCGGTGAGTGACGACGACCTCGCCAATGCCGCCGGCAATACCTCCGAGTGGCTCATGTATGGCCGCACTTACGACAACCATCGCTACGTGCCGCTCGCCAAGATCACCCCGGAGAATGTCAGTAAACTGCGCCCGGTATGGGCGTTCTCGACCGGCGGCCAATTGGGCGGCTTGGAGGCGACGCCGCTCGTGCATGATGGCATGATTTACCTCTCCGCCGATTACTCGCGGGTATTCGCCATCGATGCGCGCACCGGTGTCATGAAATGGTCGTATGTGCCGGAATTCGACGAAGCGTTGCCCGCCAAGCTTTGCTGCGGGCCGATCAACCGCGGCGTGGCGCTGTACGGCGATCTAGTCTATGTGGCAACCTTGGACGCACGCCTGATCGCCCTCAATAAAGACGACGGCAAAGTGGTCTGGGAAAAACCCGTCGGCAACTGGAAAGCGAGCTATACCGCGACTGGCGCGCCGCTGGTGGTGAACGGCAAGGTCATCAGTGGCATCGCCGGCGCCGAGTACGGCGTGCGCGGCTATCTCAAGGCCTTCGACGCCAAGACCGGTGACGAAGCCTGGACCACTTACACCATTCCCGCGCCCGGTGAGAAAGGCAGCGATACCTGGCCAGGCGAGACCTGGAAAACCGGCGGCGCCAGTACCTGGATCACCGGCGTGTACGACCCGGCGCTGAATCTACTCTATTGGGGCACCGGCAATCCGGGGCCGTGGAACTCGGACTTGCGCAAGGGCGACAACCTGTGGTCGAGTTCGCTGCTCGGCCTCGATCCAGCGACTGGCGCGTTCAAATGGGGCTTCCAATATACGCCCAACGACGCCTGGGATTACGATGGCAACTGCGCGCCAGTGCTGGTCGACCTCATGGTCAATGGCATGATTCACAAAGCCGCCGTACAAGCCAATCGCAACGGTTTTCTCTATGCGCTCGACCGCGCCAGCGGCAAATTCCTCTACGCCAAGCCCACCGTGCCCGGCATCAACTGGACGACCGGCATCGACCCGGAAACCGGCAGGCCGGCGATCAACGAAGCCATGCGTCCAAAGAGCGGCGGCGCCAAGGTCGAGCGCATCGTGCCCGGCTTGGAGGGTGGCACCAACTGGTTCCCGATTGCCTATAATCCCGATCTCCACTACGTCATCCTGAACTCCAACGATTGGGCGATGGCGCTCACCGCCTGGCCACCGGAGAAAGTGACTTACAAGGAAGGCGACGTCTATATGGGCGTCGACTTCAAGATGTACCGCACCAAGGACGTGATCGGCCGCACCATGGCCTTCGACCTGGGCAAAGGGGAGTTCGTCTGGGAGACGCCCAACCCGCTGCCGCTGTTCGCCGGCGTACTCACCACCCAAAGTGGGTTGGTGTTCACCGGTGACCAGCGCGGCTACGCGCAGGCGCTGGATGCCAAGACCGGCAAAGTGTTGTGGCAGTTCCAGACCGGCTCCGGCATCAATGCCTCGCCGATCACCTACGAACTTGATGGCGTCCAGTACATTGCCATCCCATCGGGCCTGGGCGGTGATCCGAGTTTTTACTACAACGCGCCGAAGGGCGGGATGCTTTGGGTGTTTGCACTGGAAGGCACGCAAGTGCCCGAACCCAAGACCTGGAGCCAGACCGAGATTCCCGACGCCTTGCCGAGGCTGAATCCATAAACGCGATTATCGCTCGATCCGCTGCGCTGCTGTTGCTTGTGACGGCAGCGGCGCGGGCGGACGTCATCTCGGGTGAAGCCGAGGCCCACGCCGGCAATATCGTTGTGGTGCGCGGCGCGCGTATTCAGCTATACGGCATCGAAGCGCCGGAGCCGGACGCACGCTGCGAATCCAAAACCGGCGCTTGGAATTGTGGAGCCCAGGCCAAAGCCGCGCTCGCGAAGCAGGTCAGTGGCAAGACCCTGGAGTGCAAGACCCGCCAGAAGCTTGGCCATGGTTTCTGGCAGGCGAAGTGTTTTCTGGACGGCGCGGTCTCGCCGAATGATGCAATATCCGGCAGGCAGCGCGAGGGGTGATATCTTGACGCAGTGATCAGGCGAGCAGCAGGCGAGGTGTAGTGATACGGTATTCCGGAAATAATGTCGAGTTCAGGCATTCGATAGGTACCTGATGATATCCTGGAGCGGTAGTCGAGCACATCCTGATAGTTTGGTACCCAGGCAGTGTGGAGGGCAGGCGTTTTCTGGGCCTGATCGATACAAGCAGTCCCGGTGGAGACGGGCTCATGGTGGTTCCCCTCAGATGATTGTGACGACAGGGTTATGCAACTCAAGTAAAGTAATGCGGCATTCAGCGAAAAGTCGTCAGCCACCTCGCCGGTAGTACCGCGGCACTTGACCGTACGCCAGCGCATCGAGCACGCCGCCGGGCGCCATCAGGCGTGTTGATGGTGAAATCCAGAACTCAGGCGAGCCAGCGGTGGCGTACCCCTCACGATCCCGCCATTTACTTCGACGCGCCAGCGCGAAATTTCATCCATCGCCGCGTCATCGCCGGTGACGTGAGCGCCAGATTCTCATCGTGAGCCGGACGGTCGCCGTCATTCACTTCGTCGATCGCGATGGTGGTGAGCCTCGACCACGACATGACGACGGTGATGGTCTTCCAGTTACCGGTACTCGTCGATATCATCATGAACGCGACGTTGATGGTCCGTCCGTCGCGGTATCCTTCGGTCCTGGTCAGGACCAGATACTGGCATGGTCGGGCGCCGATAGACGTTTCCTGCCTTGCCATGTTGACCACATCCGTGCCGATCCTGCTCAACGGCGCCTGGCGCTTTTTCCTCGGCGACCAACTCGACCAGCGCTTCTTTTGCTCAACGCAGCCCCGGCCGCGCAATAACGGTTTCGTTCGCGGTACTCGCAGGCGTCGCGTCAGGTACTGGCTGACCGCCGCCCGGATTGCCTCGGCGTGGCTCTGCCAGCGGGGATAGGGCCGTGGCATGATCACACGGTCCAATCTGCCCACGCCACGCTGCCGCTGCTTGAGCCGGCGTACCACGACTTTCCTTTCACCTGGAACCGCTCAGCCACGGCGCTTGGTCCTGGCCCGTGTCGCAGACGCCCAGCACCCGTTCGCGCAGATCCATCGAGTACGCCTTCATGCTATTCTCCCACTGCTTCGCAGTGAATACCCTAACCCAATGAGCCGAAATCCGCTACATCCAATTCAGGAACCGCTCTAGAGCAATGGCAGATCAAGCGCGACAAAACGCGACGCGGAATAGTCGAAGTGATCAGCAATGATTCAAAATGATCGAGAATTCGAAACGACAAAAGAACGGATTAGATACTTTCAAGACCAAGTGGAAAAAATTACGCCAAGTCGAAACCAATCCTCAAAATTATCGGTTATCAGCGGGAGGCCATCTAGCTGAAATCGATCGGATAGTTTTGAGGTCAGGGGCTATCTTTCACTCCACCCCAGCGAGCTGAAAAGAGCAGGCAGCCTAAATCTAGCCGAATAGACACGGTGGAGTTGGTTCCCGATGCTTGAGTTCGGTAGTAAGTGGTGCACCAGAGCCTAAAAGTGCATAATATGTACACACAGAGTACGCAATTAGGTTATCGCGATGGAACCTCTCAAAATCGGCATTCGCGAATTTTAGCGCCAAGCTCGCCAATTATGTCCTCGAAAAGCGAAACGCCCATCGCGATTACCCGTCACGGTGACACGGTAGGCTATTTCATCCCAGCGCGACGCAAGCGCACCGAGGCCGAACGCCAAGCGCTTAAGGAGGCTGCCGCCCAGCTTGACGCTATGCTTAAAAGCGCACGGTATCACCGAAGAAGGCTAGTCGCGGAGTTCAAGCGGCTGCGAGCAGGCAAGCGCGGGTGAAAAAGGGTTTGGTTTGGATGCCAACATCCTGATCCGGGCCGTGCTGGGTAAACAGGTACGTGGCCTCTTGGAACGCTATGAAGGAAACAGCGGAGTTCTACAGCCCGGATATCTGCTTCGATAGGGCCGTTGCCACCTACCCGCGATGCTCGAACGCCGTGGCCTTGATTCTGCGCGCACTGTATGTCCTTGATGAAATTGCCCACCTCGTACAACCCATTGAGCATTCGTTCACCACCAACCCTATGAAGCCATCGCCCGTGAGCGCCTGGAAAGCGTGATCTACGAGATTGGCCAGTGGTGGCGCTGGCGCTTGTCCTGAACCTTCCGATTTGGACCGAAGATCAAGACCTCTTTGGAAGCGGCGTCGCTACTTGGACAACTGACCGCGTTGAACTATATCTACGGGAAGAGTGAGGTGAAGGGCGCAAACCCCTATTTTCTCTGATCAACCCTAACACCAGGATGACCGCCATGCTGACCAATTCCCAAATCATAGCCGAATATCGCGCCAAGACACCCCAGTCGGAAGCGCTTGCCGAGGAAGCGAAAACCGCCTTGCCGAGTGGCATCGCCCACGATACTCGTTATCTCCAGCCCTACGGCATTTACGTCGAGCGCGCCCAAGGGCCGCACAAGTGGGACGTGGACGGCAACCGTTATATCGACTATTTCGGCGGCCACGGCGCGCTACTCCTCGGCCATAACCATCCCAAGGTGTTGGCGGCGATGCAGGAAGCGCTGGCCAAGGGCACCCATTTCGGCGCCAACCACCCGGCCGAAGTACGCTGGGCGCAGAAGATCATCGCCATGATCCCGTGCGCGGAGCGCGTGCGCTTCACGTCCTCCGGCACCGAGGCCACCCATCTCGCGCTGCGCCTGGCGCGCGCCTATACCGGCAAGCGCAAGCTCCTGCGCGTCATGACCCATTTCCACGGCTGGCATGACCATATGACCTCGGGCTATATGAACCACTTCGATGGCAGCCCGACGCCGGGCGTGCTGGCGAGCGTGAACGAGAGCCTGGTGCTGGTGCCGCCCGAAGATACCGACGCGTTGCGCAATGCGTTTGCGCGCGACGACGACATCGCGGTGGCATTCGTCGAGCCGACCGGCGCGTCGTTCGGCAAAGTGCCGGTATCAGTGGAGTATTTGCGCGTGCTGCGCGAGGAAACCGCCAAGCGCGGCGTGGTACTGATCTTCGATGAAGTGATCAGCGGTTTCCGGGTATCGCCGGGCGGCGCGCAGGGACAATTCGGCATCACCCCCGATATGACCACGCTCGCCAAGATCGTGGCCGGCGGGATGCCGGGCGGCGCGGTGGTGGGGCGCGCGGACATCTTGGAACGCCTCGATTTTCAGGCGACCGCAAGCCGCGGCCAGGAAAAGATTCAACACCCCGGCACGTTCAACGCCAATCCGGTGTCGGCGGCGGCGGGTCTCGCCGCGCTGGAGATCATCTCCACCACCGATGCCTGCGAGCGCGCCAACCGCTATACCGATGAAATGCGCCGGCGCATGAACGAGGTGCTCGAGGAAGAAGGCATCGCCTGGTCGGTATATGGCACGTTTTCGGGCTTCCACGTCTTCACCAATCCGCACAACCGCAAGATCAAGCCCGGCGCGTTCGATGCGCTCAGGTGCCCCTACGAGGAACTCAAGGCCGCCAACCGCCCGGAATTGTTGCACAAGTTTCAATTGGCCATGCTGCTCAATGGCGTTCACATCACCAGTTGGCCGGGTGGGTTGGTATCGGCGACCCACACCGAGGCCGATTTGGCGGGAACTATCGAGGCTTTCAAAAAGTCTCTGCGGATGCTGAAAGAGGAAGGAGAGATCGGCAAACAGGCTGGCTGACGTTCGTCCAAGGCACTCAGCGATGGCGGTGCTGGGTATCGATCATGTTCAGTTGGCGATTCCAGCCAGCGGCGAGGAGCGGGCGCGAGCTTTTTACGCAGACCTCTTGGGCCTTGTCGAACTGGCAAAGCCCTTGTCGTTGGCGCAGCGCGGCGGCGTGTGGTTCCAGTGCGGCTCGCAACAGCTTCATCTAGGCGTCGAGGAGCCGTTTCGACCCGCGCGCAAAGCCCACCCGGCGTTGTTGGTAGATAATCTCGGCACTATTCTTGCAAAATGTCGAAAAACAGGGATAGAAGTGATGCAAGATGAGCCGTTGATGGGGTATGCGCGCGCATTCATTCATGACCCCTTCGGTAATCGCATTGAGTTGCTGCAGCCAACGTAGAGGTAGACATTCATGCCATCCGTAAGAATGTGTTATGCGCTCATTGGGATCGTCCTGTGGGTTCCGGTGGCGCTAGCCGATGAGCCGCAAAAGTCTGCCATGCCCTCCATCGACTTAAAGAAGCCTCAGGCTGATGCGCCCAAGAAACCGCTACCGGAGAGCGAGCGCAAATATTGGCAATGCGTGCTCGATCATATCAGGGATACGCAGAGTAACGAGGCGATACAGCTGATCCAGACGGCTTGCCGGGCGTTGAATTAATCCGTGCTTTATGGTTTGGCCACCCGCAGATTGATCGGCGCTTTGTCCTGGCCGGTGTCGATGATGTATTTCTTGACGGCGGGCAGCACTTTTTCCATTGCCTCTAGGTAAAGCCGTTCGCGGGTGATCGCCGGCGCTTTCTCGTATTCGGCGAGGAGCGCGAGAAAGCGCTGGGTGTTGCCGACGGCCTCGGCGATTTTTTTCTCTTTGTAACTCTCCGCCTCCAGCACCAAGGTGCGCGCTTCGCCGCGCGCCTTGGGGATGAGGTTATTGCGGTAGGACTGCGCCTCGTTGATTTTCTTTTCCCGGTCCGCCAGTGCGTTGGCGACGTTCTGGAAGGCCTCGGCCACGCTCTTGTCGAGGGCGATGGTCATGATATTGGCCGAGACGAGTTGGATGCCGCTGTGATAGCGCTCCAGCAGCGCCTGGGTTTTGCTTTTGACCTTGTCCTGGATCGCCAGCCGTCCGGTGGTGAGGACGTCATCGACCGGCATCCCGATCACGGTTTCGGTGAGCGCCGCCTCCGCCAAGCCGCCGATCAAGCTGCGCGGATCGTCTACCCGAAACAAGTAATCCGCCGGATTGGCAACGGTGTATTGCAGCACCAGGGCGATGCTGAGAATGTTGGTGTCGCCGGTGATGATCGTCATGCCGGTCGTGGTCTGGTCTTCGGTTGGCGAAAGCTCGAAGCCGACCCCGGTTTTCATGACGCTGGTGGTCTTCACCGTGTCGACGCGGTCGATGGGCCACGGCAGCCGGTAATGGATACCTGGTCCCACGCGCGCGCTGAGCGCACCGAAGCGCCTCACCACCGCTTGCTCATCGGCGTTGACCGCATAGAAACCAGTGCCAAGATAAGCGGTCAGCACAAGCGCCGCGGCAGTCGACAGCAATATGCGCTCAAGACGCGGGCCGGCGCTCATCGCTGGTTCCCCAACGCGGCAGGCGCCAGATTGCGCAGGCCGCGCAGCGCTTCGGCGTCGGCAGGGAGAAATACCGTGGTTTTCTTGTCGAGGATTTTCTCGTAAGCCTGCAGCGTGCGCTGGAAGCGGTAAAAATCCGGATTCTTGGCGTAAGCGTCAGCATAGATCTGCATCGCTTCGGCGTCGCCCGCGCTCTTGGTCAGCGCTGCGTCGCGGTTCGCTTCGGCGATGATGCGGGTGCGCTCGCGGTCGGCTTCGGCGATGATGCGGGCGGCCTCGCGCTCACCCTCCGAGCGGTGTTGCATGGCGATGCGCCCGCGCTCGGCCTGCATGCGCTCGAACACATAACGGCGATTCTGTTCGGGTAGATTCGCTTGGCGCAGCCAGATATCGCTGACCGCAATACCATATTCGGCGCGCGCCCGCGCATCGACGCGCTCGGCGATGCGGGTCTGGACGGCATCGAAGCGCGCGGTTTGGCCGTTGGTGGAAATCAATGCCTGGAAATCGTAAGCACCGATGGTGCTGCCGAGCTCGGCCAGGGCGAGATCGCTGAGTTGGCGTTCGGCGGCGTCGCGTCCGCCCAACGCCTCCAGATAGCGGCGCGGGTCGACGATGCGCCAGACCAGCAAGCTGTCGATGACCAGGTTCCTCTTGTCGGCGCTCAGAATTTCGGTTTGCACCGGACGAAAATGCAGCAAGCCGCTCGGTACTTTGTAAAGCGTGTCGAAGGGCAGTTTCCAGTGCAAGCCTGGGGTATCGAGTATGCGCACGATGGCGCCGAAGCGGCTGATGGCGCCGTATTCGGTTTCATCGACGACAGCGGTGCTGGCAGTTAGCAGCAAGGCAAGCAACGCGAGCAGCGCCAGCGCACGGAAACGGTGGGTGGCGTTCATTGCGCGGGGACGATGGGCGGGGGTTCGAGCAGCCACAGGTCGAAGTCCTTGATGGTATCGGTGCCGGGTCGGAGCAGCTTGGGCGCGCCCGGCAGCACATCCTCGAGCATTTCGAGGCGTAGGCGGAAGCGGGTAAGGTCGGGCTCGTGCTGAAACGCCTCCAGTTGGCGTGTGAACGCCGCCGCTTCGCCGGTCGCGCGCAACACCTTGTCTTCCTTGAACGCCAGCGCTTGCTCGGCGAGCGCCGCCGCTTCGCCCTTGGCGAGGTTGACTTTCTCGATGGCGAAGGTTTGCGCGCGAGTGATGATGTGCTGTTTGTCTTCCTGGGCACTGGCTACGTCGCGGAAGGCGTCGTGTACCTCGTCCGGCGCATGCACGTAGAGAAGTTGCAGAGCGACGATCTCGATGCCACTGCGGTATTTGTCGAGCGCGTCCTGGAGCGCTTCGGCGACGCGCGTGTCGATGGCGGCGCGCGCCGTGGTGTAGACCGCGTCGATAGGCTCGGTGGCGACCGTGCCGCGCAGTGTGGCCAGGGTAAGCGCGCGCACCAGCGCATCGGGATCGGCGAGGGTGTAGGCGTAGGCCGCCGCGTCCTTGACGCGATAATGAACGGTGAAGCCGATGTTGATCAGATTGCCGTCGCCGGTCAACAAAAACGACTCATCCGCGACCTTTTCTTTCTGGAACCAGAAACCCGGTGTATTGATAGGCTGCGGAACGGGGCTGCCAGGACCGGCGACGGTGAGGTTTTCGCGCGCCAGGGTGCGTTCGCCGAGGCGCGCGTCGGTGCTGCGGAATCCGAGCTCCACGCGGCGCATCTGGCGGGTCGGGACACTGCGGTGGCTTTCGATGGGCCATGGCAAACGATAGTGCAATCCCGGCTCCAGCGGCGGCGAAACGATGGCGCCGAAGCGGAGCTTGAACGCGGTTTCACCGGGCGCTACCGAAAACAATCCGCTGCCCAGGTACAGCACCGCTGCGGTGGCAAGCACGGCGCGCCGCACGCGTGCGGAGGTGAAGGCGAGACCGATCCAGCGCCTCAGTTGGGCGCTCAGCCACCGCCATTCCTCAGGCACATGGGCGCGCCGCAGGCTCAGGACAAGTAAGGCGAGAAAGACCAGAGCGCCCGCGATCTTCGCCCATTCCGGCAGCATCCCCGTGCCGGCGCCGAAAGTCGCCCGCGGGTTCAGGTTCCAGTAGCGATAAATCCCGTTCAAGGCATAACCGGCAAGCAGCGCGACTGCGGCGATACTGGCGAGATAAATCGCCACCACGCGCACGCCCAGGAACTTCAGTAGCAACGTGATGCTGCCGATGTTGGTGGCGGGGCCCGCGAGCAGGAATACCAGCGCAGCGCCGGGGTTGAGGCCTTTCAACACCAGCGCCGCCGCGACCGGTGTGGAAGAAGAGGCGCAAGTGTACATCGGGATGCCGATGAGGAGCATCGCCAGCATGGAAGCGAATTCACTGCTCAAGTAACGCTCGATCAGGGTGGGCGGCAGGAACGCGCTCACCAGACCCGACAACACGATGCCCAGGATCAGCCAATACGCGGTTTCATCCAGCAATTCGCGGAAAGCGTAGGCAAACACCTGGCGCATGCCGGCGAAGCGCGCCGCGCGCGACATTTGTGGATGAACGGGGTCCGCCGCGGCGCTGGCGTGTTCGTGGTGATGATCGTGCCCGGAGTGATCGTGCCCAGGATGCTCATGCCCATGATCATGCGCGAGCGCGGTATCGGTTGGCGCCGCCGCCGGTGTTTGCGCGTGCCCGGTGTGACCGAATAGATTGGTGAGGATGCCGGCGGTGACGGCGGTGATCATCGCCGACAGTGGCCGGAACACGGTGATGATCGGATCCATCAACGCGTAGCTCAAGCTGATCGAATCGACGCCGGTTTCCGGGGTAGCGATGAGAAAAGCCACGGTGGCGCCCGGCGTCGCGCCTTGGCGCTTCAGACCCAGCGCGGTCGGCACCACCCCGCAGGAGCAGAGCGGCAGAGGCACACCGATGGCGGACGCCCACAGCACCGATTTGATCTTGCCCGCTCCCAGGTATTTGAGCAGGGTGCGGGTCGGCGCCAATACCGCCAGCACGCCGGCGATCGCAAAACCGAGCAATAGAAACGGCGAGGCTTCTTTCAGGATGTACCAGGTTTCCTGAGCGATTCTTAACAACAATTCAGACATGATATCAATATCTTGCTACCTCGAGGAGAGAGGGAGTAGGAGGTGAGAGCGCGCAGCCTTACTTCGGTAGATATTTCTTCGGCAATTGGCAAGCCACCGAGTACTGCGGATCGACGACGTTGGCGACTTCCAGTTGCGCGGTTTGACCCCAGCAGTTGTTTGGCTTCTATTTTGTCGAAGCCATAATCCGCGACCAGCCAGTTGATCAAATCGGAGCAGGCGAGGCCGCAGAGCATCGACCAGCGGTCGGGTGCTGCCGACATGATGTATTGATCGTTTTCCAGCCGCGGCCAACCGATCTTCTTACCCTTGATCACGTCCACGCTGAACTCGACATCCATGGAGGTCTCGATGGCCGCGCCATCGCCATCGCCTTGGGCGGAGTGGCCGTCGCCCAGCGCGCATGAACAGTGCACCCGGCTCATACACCGGGAAGTACATGGTCACGCCGCCCACGACTTCGTTGAAGTCCATGTTCGCGCGCCGTGTGCGCCGGGCACCAGCGAGCTGATGCACTCCTTGCCCGCTGGCGCGGTACCGATAGTGCCGAGAAATGCGCGCACCGGGACTTCGATCTTGCCGATCTTGCTCTTGGGCAGAGCCAGTGCCGCGGTGTTCTTGCTGCGGTCTATGTTCCATATCCACAAGATTTCCGGCGCGGGTTCGGTGATCGCCATGGTCTTGTACTCCGGCGCCAGCACGCCAGGGAAATACGGAATCGATCACCCCAACCCCAATCGCGATTGGGCGCGACCTTGAGGAGATGCACCACCAGGGTGTCGCCCGGCTCGGCGCCTTCTACGTAGAACGGGCCGGTTTGCGGATTGACCTTGGTCAGATCGAGAGTTTGGAGGAATTTTTGTCGGTGGGCGTGAACGCATCGTGGAGGCATCGCGGGTCTTGGTGATGACTTTGTCGCCCGGCTTGATGCGCAGCGCCGGTGGGTGGGCATAGCAGTAAGTGAAGTAAGCCTTGTCACCGGGGTCGGCGTACTGTACGTCGGCGGCGGCGACGGTCACGTTAACGCTGTAGCTCAGGTTCAGCGCCAGCGGCCAGCGCTGCCGAGGCCGCCAGTGCCATCGATTGCTTGGGCATTCTTGTCATCGGCTGTTCTCCAAGGTTTATTGATAAAGGCTGACTGCGTTTATTGAGCGGTCGGCATCACCTCCTCTGGCGCGTGAGTGGCGGGTGGATGGCCGTCTTTGGCCAGGTAAGCGCCGCTGTCTTGCAGCAGGCGGAATGGTTCAGCGTCGAGCGGCAGCACCAGCGTGGTGTCGGGACCCACGGATTTGCGGGTAGCGTCGAGCGCGCGGGTAAAGCGGTAGAAATCAGGGGGCGCGGTTCAGCGCTTGCGCATAAATGCGCGCCGCTTCGGCGTCGCCTTCTCCACTTATTGCTGGGCGGTCTTATAAGCTTCGGCGAGTACGCTGGATTTTCCTGTTCGGCGGCGGCGCGAATCTTCAAGCCTTCTTCTTCACCTTCGGCACGGTATTGCATGCTGATGCGCATCCGTTCCGATTTCATCCGCGCGAACACACTTGAGGCGGTTGCGCTCCGGAAAGTCCAGCCGTTGCAATTGTACGTCGACCACGTCGATGCCATAGTCGCGCAAGGCGATGTCGCGGCAGCCGGCGGCGACCGCGGCGATTACAGCGTCGGCTCGGTAAGCGGCGGGATCGGTGGAGACGAAGGCGCCCAAGGGTTCGCGACCGATCGCCGCTCCGAGTTGAGAGGAGAGCATATCGGCGAGGCGCGATTCGGCACCCGCCTTGGCGAATACCGTGCGCAGGAACTGGCGGGGCTCGGCGATCCGCCACAAGATCGTGGCGCTGGCCACGACCGGGGTTTTTTCCAGCGTCAGGTATTCGCCGATTCCAGGGGTCAGGATGTTGAGGCGGCGGTCGAACTTGATGACGCTTTGGTAGGGCAGCTTGAATTTAAGTCCGGGGCTGGCATTCACCGTCACCGGATTGCCGAACGCGGTGACGACCGCGTACTCGTCGGTGGCGACCGTGTATACGCTGAGAAACGACCATAGGATGGCGCCCAACACGAATCCCGCAAGCGCGATGGAAAATCCGAGCGGACGGCGTCGAGATGCGCTGGTGGAAGGCGCGGCGGGTGGCACGGAGTCTTGTTGATGAGTGGCCATCGCAATAGCAGGCAATCACATGAACAACTATTGAAGTGTAGACGAAAAAAAAGGATCGACCATGCAGCCGATCCCGGGGTGAGCAAAAGAACAAATCAGGCGCTTGCGGGCTGGCCGCGCACGATGTCGGGAAAAAGTCCCGCTTTCATCACTTGCCCCGGCAGCGGCGCCTCGAAGAATCCTTGCAGCCACTCGGCCACGCCGAGCAAAGCCGGCAGATCGACCTGGGTGTGATAGCCCATGTTGCGGAGCAGGTAGAGCAAGTCTTCACTGGCGATATTGCCGGTGGCGCGCGGCGCGAATGGACAGCCCCCGATCCCGCCCACGGAAGCGTCGAACTCGGTGACGCCCGCTTCGAGCGCCGCATACGCGTTGGCGAAGCCGGTGTTGCGGGTATTATGGAAGTGCGCGCCCAGCGGCACTCGTTCGCCCACCGCATCACGCAGCGCCACGAAACGCTCGCGCACCTGGGATGGCACCGCGCATCCGATCGTATCGGCGAGAAAGAGATGATCCGCGCCGGCTTCGGCCAGCCGCTTGCCGATGCCGATCACGCGCTGAAGCGGTATCTCGCCTTCGAACGGGCAGCCGAAAGCCACGCCGACCGCGGCGGCGACCCGGATGCCCGCCGCGCGCGCCTTGGCGGCACCCGCCTCGAACAGGGCGATGTTGTCGTCTATGCCGACGCCCTGATTGCGGCGGTTGAAGGTCTCCGATGCCATGATGGCGAAGCGTATTTCATCCACGCCGGCGGCAATCGCGCGCTCGACGCCGCGCATTGAGGGCGGACCGGCGATTTCGCAGCCAGGCCGGCGCTGAATACGCTCCAGTACGGTCTCGGCCTCGGCCATCTGCGGCACGCGCTTGGGGTTGACGAAGCTCACGGCCTCCACTTTCGCCATCACGCCGCGCTCAAACGGTCGATGAGTTCCACCCGTTCCGCCACGCTGAACAGGCGTTTTTCGCTTTGCAAACCGTCGCGTGGTCCGACATCGCACACGGTAATGTTCGCCATCGTTCGTGCCTCCTTGGAGCGCCATCGCTCACCTGTCTCGGTATTCTAGCGCAGCGGCGCTGCCATCATCAGGCGGCGTCGTTATATCAGATACTTAAGCAGGGCAAATAAGCCGAGATTAACCGCCAGCAGCAGCCAGAACCATCCGAAACCCGTGGATAGCCGCCGCTCATCGATGATGCGCTCGAGGCTTTGCATCAGCACGAGGACCACCTCCTGCGGGGCCATCGCGCGGCCGGACCGCCCGTTGGCAAACGCGCGCAGATCGCCGAGTAGTTTCGCTTTCGGCACCACGGCGTTGAACAGCGCGCGCAAAGACCACGGCAGATGCTCGAGGCGGTCGGCGATAGCGATCAAGACATCGATCGTTGTTTGCCCGGCCACGACGACTTTTTTCTCGAGCCCATCCGCCAACCGGTTGAAGAAATAATTGACGGCAACCGCTTTGTCAGCGCCTAGAAACCGTTGCACTGCGCGTTGTAAGCCGCGCTGCTTGCCGAACCAGGCATACACGGCGGTCATGCCGATCAGCATTAACCCGCCGAGCGCCAAGCGCCTGTCACCCGCCGCCGCGCCGGGTTGGGCGCGATCAGCGGCCAGAAAATACAGCGCTATGCTATTCAGAACCAATCCGAGTACAGCGTAGCCAATGGCGCGGCTGATGACGAGAAAAGTCACTTGGGAGGATGGTATGACGACACTATTATTCGCTTGTGGCATAGTCGGTGCGCAATCCAAATGATAATATTATACTATTGATTATAATATTGAATTTATCTGTAATCGCTGGTCAACCGGCTTCCGGTATTGTAGCCGAAATGCCCGAATCTGAGGCTGCCGTGGCGGCCTCGGCGTTGAGTGCGGTCAGCACCGGCGGCAGACGTTGATAGAAATCGAAGCGCGGGCGGTAAGCGCTGACCCAGGCGGCTTCCGGTTGCAGCGTGCGGTGGGCGACGCCGAGGCTGGCCAGCGCCGTCGCGACGTTCGCGTAGACCCCGGCCGCCAGGCCGCCCAACACCGCCGCGCCCAGGCTCGTCGCTTCGCCGAGTTCAATGACGGTGATGGGCTGCCGGAACACCGCGGTTTTGATACGCATCAGCAGCGTATTGCGGCTGTCGCCGCCGATCGCGAGAATGCGGTGCACCGGCGGGATCGTGGCCAAATCCTGCATGCCATCGACGATACGGCGGGCATCGAAGGCCAAGCCTTCCAGCATCGCCCGATAAAGCGCTCCACGCTTGGCGTCGGGGCTGAGCCCCAGGAAGGCGCCACGAGTGTGGCTGGCGCTGTCCGGCGGCGAGCCGTAGCGTAGGTGCGGCAAGAACCAAACGCCGTGGCTGCCGGGCGGAATCGCCTCGGCCTCCTGGATCAATTCTTCGTGATCCGCGCCGCCGGCGATCGCCGCGCGAAACCATTCCACGCAGGCGCCCGACGTCGCCATGCCGCCCACCGCGTAGTAGCGCGGCTTGTCGATCACCATCGCGCCCTGGTTGTAACCGCGTGCCAGAAATTCGTCGGCGAACAGGGGCTGATCCAATGCCAGCATCAACGCCTCGGCGCTGCCCAGCGAATCGAGGAGGACGCCGGTCTCCCAGGCGCCGATGGGAAGCGCGCCGACGATATGATCATGGCCGCCCACGCCGACCACGCAGTGTTCGGGCAAGCCCGAGGCGAGCGCGGTTGCGGGTGTGACCGTCGCGAGCCGCGTGCCGCCGGCGCTGAGCGGTTGGAACAGCGCGGGATCGACGCCGATCTCGCGCAATAATTCCGCCGACCACCGCAAGTTCTTGATGTCGAGCGCCAAGGTGCGCGAGGCGAGGCTGTAGTCGGTGGCGGCTACGCCGCACAAGCGCCAGGCGAGATAATCCGCGATATTGAGCCAGCGCGCCGTGCGCCGATAGGCATCGGCCTGATGGTCGCGCAGCCATAGCAGTTTGCACAGTCCGAACAGCGAATCCAGGTGCAAGCCGGAAATGGCGAACAGTTGCCGTTTGCCAATGCTGCGCTCCAGCCATTCGGCTTGGCTGCGCGCGCGTTCATCGAACCAAGCGATGACCGGGGCGGTTGGCTGATCGTGGGCGTCGAGCGCCACCCCGGCCTCGCCCACGCTGGCGACGGCGAGGCCCGCGATGCGTCGGGGATCGTCAATCTGCGCCAGCGCTTGGCGCAGCGCGCCGAGCGCCGCTTGCCAAAGCGCTTCGGGGTCATATTCCGCCCAGCCGGGGCGCGGGTAGCGGGTAGGCGTGGGCTGGCTACCTTCCGCTTGCAAGCGGCCGGTTGGCGTAAACACCAGAGCGCGAACGCGCGAAGTGCCGGCATCGACGCCGACCAGGAGCGGGGAATCAACCACGCGTGGCTACGAGCGCAGCAGCCGCGCCGCCTCGGTCGCGCTGCCGCCTTCATGGATGATGTGGGCCAGTGCGCGCACCATGCCGGGCGGATTGGCGTTTTGCCAGATGTTGCGCCCGAATACCACGCCCTTGGCGCCGGCCGCCATCGCGCCGCGCACGACGTTGAGCACCGCCTCACCGGTGTCCATGCGCGGGCCGCCGGCGATCATGGTCGGCACCGGGCAATTGTCGATCACGGTGCGAAAGCTGGCGGCGTCGCCGGTGTAATAGGTTTTGACGATGTCCGCGCCGTGCTCGAACGCCAGCCTGCAAGCGGACGCTGTCGCGGTGGCGTCGTGGGTATTCCAGATCTTGGGGCTGGGGCAGGGCAGCGCTTCCACCATGACGGTCATGCCCTCGTCCAGGCATTCGCGGCACACGCGCGCCGTGATCTCCATGGTTTGCAACTCGACTTCGGCTCCCATGAACAGCATGACGCACACGCCATCCACCCCCAGCGCGCGCGCATCCTCGACGGTGTGCAGCAACCGCCATTCGGTCGCTTTCAGCCAGTCCTCGCGGTAGGCGCTCATGCCGCCGTCCAGGCGCATGATGGTCGGGATACGACCAATCAGCTTGTCTTGATAATGCTTGATGACGCCATACGAGGTCATGATGGCGTCCGCCCCGGCATCGACCATTTTATCGAGCACCGCGCCCGGATTCTGCAGCCCCGGCGTGACGCCGAAATAGCGGGCATGGTCCATTGCCACCACGATGTGTTTACGATTCAAATCCAAGCCCATGGATGTCCCCTCAGAATTAACCGCCTACCATCAGTCTAACGATTTCATCACCGTCGGTGGTGGTTTTCGTTCGTTCACCGGCGGTCTGGCCGCGCCGCAGGACGAGGATGCGGTCGGCGACGGCGAAGATGTCGCCGAGATTGTGGGAAATGAAGATCACCGCGACGTTTTGGCGTTTCAAGCCGCGGATGAGTTCGATCACCTTGCGCTGCTCGGGCACGCCGAGCGCGGCGGTGGGTTCGTCCATGATCAGCACCCGGGCTTTCCAATAAATCGCGCGGCCGATGGCCACCGCCTGGCGCTGGCCTCCGGACAGATTGCGCACCGGTTGCGCGAGCTTTGGCGGGGCGATGTCGATGTCGAGCATTTCCAGCGCCTCGCGCGCCGCAGCGCGCATCCGCTTGCGGTCGATGGCGGGCAGCAGGCCGAGCCAGCGGTGGCTCGGTTCGCGCCCCAGGAATACATTCGCGCCGATATCGAGGTTGTCGGCCAGCGCCAGATCTTGATAGATGGTTTCGATACCGAGCGCGCGCGCCGCACGTGGATTGTCCATGACGGCTTTTTGGCCGTCGTAGAAAATCTCGCCTGCATCGGGCTGGTAGACGCCGGAGACGATCTTGATGAGGGTCGATTTGCCGGCGCCGTTGTCGCCGGCGATGGCCAGCACTTCGCCCGGCGCCAGATCGAACGATACGTTCTCCAGCGCGTGAACGCCGCCGAAGCGCTTGGAGACGCCGCGCACCGCCAGGATGGCGGAGCTGTCATTCACCATCGCGCACCGCTCCGGTGACACGTTCGCGCGATTGGTCGATCAATACCGAGATCACGATGACCAAGCCGACCGCGATGAACTGCCAGAACGGCTCGACATCGATGAACACCAGCCCGTATTGAATGACGGCGATGATGAGCGCGCCGACGACCGTGCCCACGATGGTGCCGGAGCCGCCGAACAAGCTCGCGCCGCCGATCACCACGGCGGCGATGGAATCGAGTAATAGCGGTTCGCCCGCTTGCGCCGCGCCCGCCGAAAAGCGCGCGGTGTAAATCATTCCGGCGATTGCGGCGCAAACCGCGGCGATGAGGTAAATCATGACCGTATGGCGGCGCACATTGATGCCGGCGCGGATGGCTGCTTGCCGATTGCCGCCGACGGCGTAGGTGTACTGGCCGAAGCGGGTTTGTGACAAGAGGTAGTGCATGGCGAACACCACCGCGATGGTGATGACGACCGGAATCGGTACGCCCCACAGCCTGCCGTTGCCCATCTCGAACAGCGCCGCATTGCTGACCGGCACGGTGGTGCCGTTGGCGACGAGAAAGCCGCTGCCGCGCGCCACGCCGTACATGCCCAGCGTGCCGATGAAGGCGGGCACCTGCAAGCGGCTGATCATGACGCCGTTGATGAAACCGGGGATCAGGGACACAGCGAACGCCGCGCCCAGGCCCGCGCCCAGGCCAAGCAGGGCCGCGTCCTCCGGCGTACTCTGCATGGTGCGCGCCATGACCACGGCGGTAAGGCCCATCACGAATCCCACCGATAAATCGATGCCGCCGGCGATGATCACGAAGGTCTGCCCGAGGCCAAGCAGGAGCGGCAGCGCGGTGGTCACCGCGATGCTTTGCAGGTTGTGGGGGTTTAGCACGAAGGATAGGTCATAAGCGGCGCGCGCCCAGACCTCGAAAAAGACCAGCAGCGCCACCAGAAACAGCCAGGACCAGGCGATGCTGATGAAAGCGATGAAGCGACTGGACATGCCCTCACCCCAGCCCCTCTCCCACACGAGAGAGGGGGCGCGGAGGTGTCAATCGGAATAGACGTATTTCAGCACGTCGGGGTTGTCGATGTTGGTCTTATCCATCACCGTGAAACCGGTGCCGACGGCGACCGGAATGGACTGGCCGGTGAGCGCGGCGTAAGCGCTCACCACGCCGTAATAGCCGATTTCGGCGGGGTGTTGGGCGATGGCCATGTCGATCAGGCCCGATTTGATGTCGTTGATGATGCGTTTGGGCGTGTCGAAAGCGACCACTCTTACCGCGCCAGTCTTGCCGGCGGCTTTCACGCCGTCGGCCGCGCCGATGGCCGAGAATAGATTCGCGCCGAACACGCCGGCGAGGTCGGGATTGCGCGCCAGCACGGCTTGCAGTTGCGCGGCGGCTTTGTTGGCATCGTCATCGTTGAACTGGGTTTCCAACACCTGAACATCCTTGTAATTTTTCATTTCCTCCTTGAAACCTTCCTCGCGCTGGTCGGTGGTGGAGATGCCGGGTTTGACGTTGGAGACATACACCTTGCCTTTGCCGCCCAGCGCCTTGGCCAGCGCCCGCGCCGCCATGCGCCCGCCGAGCACGTTGTCGGAAGCGATATAAGACAGCGGAAAGTCGCCGTCGCCCGCGCCGTCCTGGTATTTGCCGTCGTCGATGAAAGTATCCACGGTGAGCACTTTGATGCCGGCAGCCGCCGCCGCTTTCAAGGGCGCGATGAGTTGCTGTTTGTCGGTGGGGGCGATCAAGAGGGCATCGGGTTTACGCGCGATCACTGCTTGCAGCACCGGCACCTGCACGGTCGGGTTGAATTCCGGCCCGCCCTGGAACACGAAGTTCACGCCGAGCGCCTTGGCGGCGTGCTCGGCGCCCTTGCGCATGGTGATATAGAAAGCATCGGTAGTAAGGCCGGGGATCAGGGCGATGGTGTATTGCTTCTTATCCTGGGCTTGCGTAGGACCGGCCAGGCTGACCGCCAACAATCCACCGAGTACGGCAGCGAACAGTTTTTTCATCGGTATTCTCCTCCAAGGTTCTTGGTATATCGGCGCCTGGAGCGGCGCTTCGCCGCAAGATAGTAGCACAGTGATGCGCCAAGCAAAGGGCTAATCTTTTCGCCGAGGTGCGCGGGAGGTCTTGAAAAATTTGGTTTTTACTGATGGCTGCGGATGCGCGTGGCGCACCTCGATCACACTTCGTCGTCCATCGGCTCCTGGGCCGCGCGCTGTGCATCGCGCTGAAATGGCGTGCTCATCAGCATCAGCACCAACAGGCTCACAAGTGCTGTACTGATCATGGCATCCTCTCGCATGGGGTGTGGTGGATGCCGAGGATTGTAGAGAGCCGATATTTCCGCTCGATATCGGGCCATTAGCGATTTTGTTTCCAATGTTTCGCTGCAAGCCGTGACTTATGCCAAGCGCTGGTGGATGATCGGCTGCGGTTGGATTTTGCCCTCGCCGACCACGATGGCGCGGCGCACGGCTTGCGCCACGGCTTCCGCGTCCGCCTTGGTCCTGGCGTGGACGCACGCCAGCGGTTGCTCCGGGCCGACCATAGCGCCGAGTTGGCACACCGCGGACAGGCCCACCGCATAGTCGATGGCGTCGGTGGTCTTGCGGCGGCCCCCGCCAAGTTCCAGCACCGCGAGGCCGAGCGCGCGGACGTCCATCGCACAGACGTAGCCCGCGTGCTCGGGCATGACGTCTTGCACGATCTCAGCATGTGGCAAATAGTGCCGATGGCGCTCTAGAAAGTCGGCGGGGCCGCCGCAGGCCGCGACCATGCGCGCGAAGCGTTCCGCCGCCGCGCCGCTCTCCAGCGCCGCTTCGAGTTTGGCGCGCGCTTCCGCAACGCCGGCGGCGAGTTTGCCGGTATCAGCATTTCCGCGCCTGAAGGCCAATACGACTTCCTGCAGGCGTGGATTGCGCCGCGCACCGGTCAGATACTCGACGGTTTCCGCAACCTCCAAGGCGTTGCCGGCGGTGTCGCCCAATACCTGGTTCATGTCGGTGATGAGCGCGGTAGTCGGCAAGCCTGCGCTTGGCGACTTCGACGATGCTCTCCGCCAGTTCGCGGGCGGCAGTGATCTCGGTCATGAACGCGCCGGAGCCGATTTTGACATCCATCACCAAACCTTGAGCCCGGCCGCGAGCTTTTGGAGAGGATGGACGGCGTGATGAGGCTCACCGACTCGACCGTCGCCGTTACGTCACGGATGGCGTAAAACCGCTGATCGGCGGGGGCAAGATCGGCGGTCTGGCCGATGATCGCACAGCCCGCATTCTTGACGATGCGCTGAAAAACCGCGCGCTCGGGCGCGACATCGTAGCCGGGGATGCTGTTCAGTTTATCGAGCGTGCCGCCGGTATGGCCCAGGCCGCGCCCGGAAATCATCGGCACATAAGCCCCGCAGGCCGTGACCAGTGGCGCCAGCATCAGGCTCACTTTGTCGCCGACGCCACCGGTGGAGTGCTTGTCGAGCACCGGCCCCGGGAGCGCCAGCGCCGACCAATCGAGCACGGTGCCCGATTGCGTCATGGCCTGGGTGAGCGCTATCCGCTCGGGCATGGTCAAGCCCTTGAAGAACACCGCCATCGCGAACGCGGCGAGTTGGCCTCGGTGACGCTGCCGTCGGTCATACCGCGCCATGAATTGAGTTCGGCGGCGCTCAGCGCATGGCCGTCGCGCTTGCGGCGGATGATTTCCTGCGGAATCCAATTCATTGCGATGCTCGCGTAATCAGTGATCAGGCTCTGCCCTGTGACGGCGGGATAGACAAACGTGTACTCTATGCGCTGGCGGTAATGATAGTCGATTGCGGAGGCGCTATGGCCGTGCGGACTGGACTATTGACCGATCAGTATTGGCGGCGGACTGCGGATCGCAGCGGCTGTTTTCCTTTTACAGGGTCTTGATGTTTGGGCCGGACAAGTAACTTGGTATGGGATCCCAGTGCCAGCGCCGAGGTCGATGGCTATCGCCTTTACTGGGCAAGCCAGCCGCGATTACACCGACAGGATCGATGTGGGCAGAGTGACCCGCTATACGCTGACGGGTCTGGCGGACAACACGACTCATTTCGCCGTCACCGCGTATGCCAGCGCCGAGGGCAGGGAAAGCGGGTTCTCCAATGAAGCGAGCCAGACCATTGGCGGCACGGGGCGCGGCGCCCGCCACCTGCTGAACATTTCCACGAACACGCTGGTCGATGCCGGGCAGGAAGTGATAGCGGGATTCATCGTCACCGGCAGCTGGGCGGGGCGGTTCGTGTTCAGCGCCGAGGATCAGGACGGGGTGTTCGATCCGCAGTTGCGGCTGACGCGGTTTCCGGGCGGCGAGCTGATCACGGAAAACGATGACTGGCGCGACCATCCAGCGCTGGCGAGCTGACCGCCGCGCTGGGCCGTGAGCCCAATGCCGACAGGGCGGCGGCATTCGTGGTGACGCTCGAACCCGGCGCTTACCTGGCGACCATGAGCGGTTTCCATGGTGCCGCCGGGCGCGGCCTGATCGGCGGTATCGAGGCTCTGGATAATGCCGCTTCCACCCACCTGCTGAACATTTCCACGAACACGCTGGTGGAGGTGGGGCAGGAAGTGATGGCAGGGTTCATCGTCACCGGCAGCGGGGCGGGGCGGTTCGTGTTCAGCGCCGAGGATCAGGACGGGGTGTTCGATCCGCAGTTGCGGCTGACGCGGTTTCCGGGCGGCGAACTGATCACGGAAAACGACGACTGGCGCGACCATCCCAGCGCTGGCGAGCTGACCGCCGCGCTGGGCCGTGAGCCCAATGCCGACAGGGCGGCGGCATTCGTGGTGACGCTCGAACCCGGCGCTTACCTGGCGACCATGAGCGGTTCCCATGGTGCCGCCGGGCGCGGCCTGATCGGCGGTATCCAAGCGCGCTGATGGTCACGCCGCCCTGGCCTGGATCAGCGGCCCGCGCTCCCAGGCGCGCCAGAGTTCGGCGCGCTTGGTTTCAGCTTGTTGCGCGCTGGCGGTCTTGATGTGGCCGTAGCCGCGAATCTGCTCGGGAAGCCCAGCGAGCGCCGCCAACGCCAGATTGTCTTGATTCAAGCCCGCCAGCAAGCGCTCGATATCGGCTTCATAGTCGCGGATCAGACGCTTCTCCAGCTTGCGGTCGGCGCTGTAGCCGAGAATATCGAACGGTGTGCCGCGCAGGAACTTGAGCTTGGCGAGTTGGCGGAACGCCGCCATCAGCCACGGCCCGTAAGCGCGCTTCGTAGTGGCCGGTGACGGGGCTACGTTTGGCGAGCAAGGGCGGCGCGAGGTGGAAATTGAGCTTGTAGTCGCCCTCGAAGTTGGCGGCGATCTTCGCCATGAACTGGGGGTCGGCGTACAGCCGCGCCACTTCGTATTCATCTTTATAGGCGAGCAGCTTGAAGTAATGGCGCGCCACCGCTTCGGCAAGCGAAGTAGTGCTGGAATGCGGGGTTTCCGCCGCGCGTACCCGCGCGACCAAGGCTCGATAACGCTCGGCGTAGCGGGCGTCTTGATAGGCTGTGAGAAATTCCGCCCGCTTGGCGACGATCTCATCCAGGGTGCGTGAAAAACGCTCGGGCGCGGCGACCGCCTCGGCGGGACGCGCGGCTTTTTCCACCGCCGCGCGATCTACCGCGGTGCGCCGGCCCCAAAGAAACGCTTGTTGGTTCATCTCTACCGCCGCGCCGTTCAGTTCGATGGCTTTGTGGATGGCTTCCCGCGATACGGGTAGTAGCCCTTTCTGCCAGGCATAACCGAGCATGAACGAATTGGTGGCGATGGCGTCGCCCAGGAGCGCGGTGGCGATGCGGGTGGCGTCGATGAAATCGGCGTTGGCGCCGCCCACCGCGTCTTGGATCACGCGCTCCATGCCGGCGAGCGGGAATTGCCAGTCGGGATCGTGGGTGAAATCGGCGGTGGGCGCCGCGCCGCTGTTGACCACCGCGCGGGTGAAGTCGGGGCGCATTTTGGCGAGCGCTTCCCAGTTGGAGGACACCACCACGTCGCAGCCGATCACCGCGCTGGCTTCGCCCGCGGCGATGCGGGTGGCGTAAAGGTCTTCGGGCTGGGCGGCGATGCGCACATGCGAGGTGACCGCGCCGCCTTTCTGGGCGAGGCCGGTCATGTCGAGCACGCTCGCGCCCTTGCCGTCGATGTGCGCGGCCATGCCCAAGAGCGCGCCGATGGTGACCACGCCAGTGCCGCCCACGCCGGTGACCAGGATGCCGTAAGGGGCGGCGGCGCTCGGCAGTACCGGTTCGGGCAGGTCGCCGAACGCGTCGATAGCGACTTGCACCGCCCGGCCTTTGCGCGGTCTGCCGCCTTCAATCGTCACGAAGCTCGGGCAAAAACCCTTCAAACACGAGAAATCCTTGTTGCAGGCCGATTGGTTGATGGCGCGCTTTCTGCCGAATTCGGTTTCCAGCGGCTCCACCGCGAGGCAGTTGGACTGCACGCCGCAATCGCCACAGCCCTCGCAGACGAGGTCGTTGATGAACACCCGCCGTTCGGGGTCGGGGTAGGTGCCGCGCTTGCGGCGGCGGCGTTTCTCCGCGGCGCAGGTCTGGTCATAGATGAGCGCGGAGACGCCACGGTATTCGCGCAACTCGCGCTGGATGGCGTCGAGTTCGTCGCGGTGGCGCACCGGCACGCCAGGCGCAAGATCGGTCACGCCGCGGTATTTTTCCGGTTGGTCGGTGACGATGATGATTTTCTCGACATTTTCGGCGGCGAGTTGGCGGGTGAGTTGTGGCACCGTGAGGACGCCATCGACGGGCTGGCCGCCGGTCATGGCGACCGCGTCATTGAATAGAATCTTGTAGGTGATCGGCACTTTGGCCGCGACCGCGGCGCGAATCGCCAGAATGCCGGAGTGGAAATACGTGCCGTCACCGAGGTTGGCGAAGATGTGCTTTTCCTGGGTGAACGGCGCCTGGCCGATCCACGCCACGCCCTCGCCGCCCATGTGCGAAAACGTCGCGGTGTTGCGGTTCATCCAGGTCGCCATGTAATGGCAGCCGATGCCCGCCACCGCGCGGCTACCTTCGGGCACCTGGGTCGAGGTGTTGTGCGGGCAGCCGGGGCAGAACCACGGCACGCGCTGGATGGTGAGCGGGCTGGCTGACAGCGCTTGTTCCTTGGCATCTAGGAACTTCAGGCGGGCGCGGATGGCATCCGATGAATAAAAGCGCTCGATGCGCCGGGCGATGACGCGGGCGATCAGCGCCGGTGTCAGTTCGTCGGCGGCGGGCAGCAGCCAATCGCCGTGCGGTTTCTCCCATTCGCCTTTTTCGTCGAACTTGCCGATCACGCGCGGGCGCACGTCCTCACGCCAGTTGTAAAGCTCTTCCTTGATCTGGTATTCGAGGAACTGGCGTTTTTCCTCGACCACCAGGATTTCCTCCAATCCTTCGGCGAACTGGCGCATGCCCTCGGCTTCGAGCGGCCAGGTCATGCCGACTTTGTAGAGCCGGATGCCGATCTCGGCGGCGCGGCGTTCGTCGATGCCCAAATCCGCGAGCGCCTGGCGCACGTCCAGATACGATTTGCCGCTGGTGATGATGCCTAAGCGCGGACGCGGGCTGTCGAGCACCATGTAGTTCAAGCGATTGGCGCGGCAGTACGCGACCGCCGCGTAGAGCCGATGGTGGAGCAGGCGTTCCTCCTGTTCGAGCGGCGGGTCCGGCCAGCGGATGTTGAGGCCACCCGCCGGCATCGCGTAATCATCGGGCAGGACGATTCGACACGCGCGCCGGGTCGAGAACGACCGAGGCCGAGGATTCCACCGTGTCCGCCACCGCCTTGAACGCCACCCAGCAGCCCGAGTAGCGCGACAGCGCCCAGCCGTGTAGGCCGAGGTCGAGAAAATCCTGCACCCCGGCGGGCGCCAGGATGGGCATCATCACCGCCTTGAAGATGTGGTCGGTCTGGTGCGGGAGCGTCGAGGATTTGGCGGCGTGGTCGTCGCCGGCGATCACCAGCACGCCGCCGTGGCGCGAGGTGCCGATGGCGTTGGCGTGGCGCAGCACGTCGCCGCAGCGATCCACCCCGGGGCCTTTGCCGTACCACATCAGCGAATACGCCATCGTACTTCGCCCCCGAGAATGCAAATTGACCTGTTGCGTTCCCCACACCGAAGTCGCGGCGAGGTCTTCGTTGAGGCCGGGCTGGAAACGGATGTGGTGCGCTTCGAGGTGTTGCTTCGCACGCCACAGGGTCTGATCCAGCCCGCCCAGCGGCGAGCCGCGATAGCCGGAGATGAAGCCGGCGGTGTTGATCCCGGCGGCCAGGTCGCGCTCGCGCTGGAGCATGGGCAGGCGCGTCAGCGCCTGGTAACCGTTCAGGAAGATCCGGCCCGAGGCCAGCGTATATTTGTCGTCGAGCGAAATCGCGGTTTGCGCCATTGAGAGGTCTCCTCAACGCAGGTGATGGTGCGGCGCTCGGGCCTTGTGGGTGAGCGGCCGTCGTTTCGGCATCGCCCGCAGGGTGGATCGCACCCCAGGTAACGATGCTGTCGGTTGAATACCCGCATAATTATACATAGCAAACGCCGCGTCGTTGGCCGATTTCTCCGGCGTGCGGTGCGCCTGGATGCTAGAATTTCATCATGCGGTTTGTTGACCCTTTCACCCGATCAAGTACAGCCATTTCACGCAGGAGAAACCTTATGAGCACGATCGGCAAGATCGCCTATATCAAAATTTTCCCCACCTCGTTTCCGGTGCCCCCGCCGCCAGTGTCACCCTCGGCATAGGCCGCGCGGTGAAGCGCGACGCGGTAGTGGTCAAGATCACCACCGACAGCGGCCTGGTGGGGTATGGCGAGGCTCATCACTGGGCGCGCCCCGGGCGCGGTTGCGCGCCTCATCGATACCACGCTCCGTCAACTCGTGCTCGGTATGGACGCCGGCGACACCGTCGGCGTCTGGAACCGCGTTTACAAGATGCAACTCGGCAGCCACGGCATGGGCGCGGCCGCCGCCATCGGCCTGAGCGGCATCGAATGGCGCCTGGGATATTCGCGCCAAGGCGGCGGGTTGGCCGCTGTACCGCTTGCTGGGCGGCGGGTCCAAGCCCATTCCGGCCTATGCCGGTGGGGTGGCGCTCGGTTATCAGGAGCCGGCCAAGCTGGTCGAGGAAGTGAGCGTCCAGGTCGAGACCGGCTACAAGGCGGTCAAGCTCAGGATAGGCGACAGCGTGGAGCGCGATCTCGCGCGGGTGGCGGCGGTGCGCAAGGCGTTTCCCGATCTGACCATTTTGAGCGACGCCAATACCGGCTACACGCTCGCCGATGTGCGGCGGGCCATGCCGGGCTTGGAAGCGCATGGCGTGGATTGGCTGGAGGAACCGTTCCCGGCCCATGATTATCGCGCTTACCGTAGCGCCGCGGGCTATGGTCGAGTGCCGCTGGCGGCGGGCGAGAATCACTACACTCGCTTCGAGTTCAATCGTTTGATCGAAGACGGCGCGATCACCGTGCTCCAGCCCGATCTTTCCAAGACCGGCGGCGTGACCGAAGGCTTGCGTATCGCGGCGCTGGCGTCGAGTTGGAAGCTCTCGATCAATCCGCACACCTCGATGACCGGGATCAACATGGCGGCGACGATTCATTTCCTGGCCGCCATCGATAACGCCGGTTATTTCGAGGCCGATGTATCGAAGAACAATTTATTTCGCGACCAGATGGTCAGCGCGCCTTACGCCGTGGATAACATGGGTTGCGTGCGGCCGCTCGAAGTGCCTGGCATCGGTCTCGAAGTCAACGAGGACTTCCTCACGCAACACCCGCTGATCGATGGCCCTTCTTACGTATAGACGGGGTACTAGGCATGGCGGAGAGTCACCGCGCGATTTCCGGTACCGATTCACTGCCAAGTGAACCAATCGATCGGATCGTCCAGCCGCTGGCGCGTTTTTTACACGTCGAGGCCGCAAGCGGCATAGTGCTGCTGCTGTTTACGGTGGCGGCGTTGGCATTGGCGAACTCGCCGCTGGCCGATGCGTTCCTGGGCTTCCGGAAAATTCCGGCGGGTTTCTCATTCGGTGATTTCGAGCTGCACCATCCGCTCAAGCACTGGATCAACGATGGCTTGATGGTGGTGTTTTTCTTCGTGGTCGGGCTCGAGGTCAAACGCGAGATGGTGTTCGGCGAACTGCGCAATCTCCGCCAGGCCATGCTGCCGTTCGCCGCCGCCCTCGGTGGCATGGCTATGCCCGCGTTTATCTACCTCGCCCTGCAATACGATGGGCCAGGGGCGCGCGGCTGGGGTATCCCGATGGCGACCGATATCGCATTCGTGGTCGGTTGCGTCGCGCTGCTCGGCGCGCGCGTGCCGCACAGTTTGCGCATTTTGCTGCTCACGCTCGCGATCATCGATGATATTGGCGCGATTTTGGTGATCGCCATCGGTTACTCAGCGGCATTCACTGGCCGTGGCTGGCGGCAGGCGGCAGTGGCATTGTGCTAGTCTATGTCTGCCAGCGGCTCGGCGTGCGCAGCTTCGGCGTTTATACGCTGCTCGGCGCTGGCGTCTGGTTCGCTTTCCATGAATCGGGCGTGCATGCCACCATCGCCGGCGTGATCCTCGGAATTCTGACGCCAGCACGCAGTTACATCAATGAAGCTCAGTATCGCCAGGTGCTGGATCGTGCCCGCGCCACGCTGGTCGACGACTTCCTCGACCTTACGCCCGATCTGCCTGCCAAAATCCGCCGCTTGCAATGGGTCACGCGGGAGGTAATCTCACCGCTGGAGTATCTGCTGAACAAACTGCACCCTTGGGTCGCATTCATGATCATGCCGCTGTTCGCGTTCGCCAATGCCGGTGTGCCGATTCAAGTCGATAGTCTGACCGCGCCGACCGCGATCGCGGTCATACTGGGCTTGCTGCTCGGCAAACCGCTCGGCGTCCTGGGCGCAAGTTGGCTGGCGGTGCGCCTGGGCTGGACGAGCCTGCCGGCGAGCCTGGGTTGGAGCGCGCTCATCGGTGGCGGGTTGCTTGCCGGTATCGGGTTCACCATGGCGCTGTTCATCGCCAGCCTCGCGCTACAAGGCGATTTGCTCGATATCGCGAAGATCGGGGTGCTGGTCGGCTCGTTCCTGAGCGCGCTAATCGGCATGATGTGGTTATTCGCGACGCTGCCGCGTGCCGGCGCTGAGGCTCAATCGGTACGCTGATAGTCGCTCAGCCAAGGGCTGATGTTGAGCGACCCTACCGGCATCCCGTCCTTGCTGGAAAGCACGATCACGAGATCGTTGGAGCGGCCATTCAGCGGCAAGAACAGGTAATCCTGCGCACTCCCGCCCTGGCGGGAGAGGAAAGTATCCAACGCAGCCTTGGCCTTGCTGCTGGCGGCGACAAAGGCTTGCAAATCGAGGTTGTGCGCTTTGAGTTCCTCGATCTTGGGCCGGTAGGGTTCGTATAGCTCGGGGTAACGGTCGAGATCCTTACCGCCGGCAAACGCCTCGAACATGATTTTTTGGGCGAGCGTGGGATCGGCGGGCTTGTGCACGATCGCTAGCTGCGGCCCGCCGTGGTCGGGGTGTTTGAGCTCGTCGTATTTGAGCTTGGAGGTATCGATATCGTTCGCGCCGACGGTGGTGAAACGATCCACCACGAACACGGCGAACGCCGGGCGTTGCTGATAAATGACCATGGCGCCGTAGATCAGCGCCGCGATTTGCAAGAGGGCGATGCAACTCAGGTCGAACTTGAGACCCGCTTTACCGGGTTTGAACACGACCAGGGTCAGCAACGGCCCCAGCACCAGATCGACGCCGATCAGAATGCGCAGCACCGTCCAGCCGCCGTCCGCGGCGAAATAAGGGCTAGGATACCAGCGCAAAAACATCACGCCGAGAAACGCGCAGAAAATCACCAAGCTAAGCGCCAAGTGGATAGCGGAAGCACGCAATTTGGTCATCTTTTGACGCACCTTGTTACCGAGATTGGATCTCTTGCAGATGAAAAAAGCAGCGCGTGCGCTGTTTTGCAATATTCGCACCGGTCGCGCATTTGACAAATCACGGCTTGACAGCCAAGTTTGAACGGATAGCCCGGTTTCCATTCTTTTTCCAGAAGGATTTTCGCATGTCGCAACGCAGTTTGAATCTCAAGCAAAAACTTAGGAACGGCGAAACCGTGATCGGTGCGTGGATCGCCCTCGCCCACCCGGTGATCGCTGATATCATGGCAACCACGGGATTCGATTACGTATTGATCGATACCGAGCACGGCGCTTTCGATCTGGAATCGCTACAAATGCTGATCATCGCCTTCAACGGTTCGCCTACCGTGCCGATCGTGCGCGTGCCCTGGAACGACCACGTCCGCATCAAGCAGCTTCTTGATATCGGCGCCGAGGGCATTCTCGCGCCGTTGGTGAAAACCGTCGAGGAGTGCAAGGCGCTGGTGGCGGCATGCAAATATCCACCGGCCGGCATCCGCGGTTTCGGCCCACACCGGCCATCCAATTATTACCGCGCGATCGACGAATACGCCGCCATCGCCAACGACGCGGTGTTCGTCATGCCGCAGATCGAACATATCGACACCGTCAAGCTGGTCGATCCCTTCATCGATACCGGCGTGGACGCGATCTGCATCGGCCCGAATGACTTGTCTGGCAGCCTGGGCTTGTTGTGCCAAACCAGCCACCCCAAGGTGGTTAAGGCCATCGAGGCCGTGTTGGCGGCGGCCAAGGCGCGCGGCGTGGCGGTATGTCCGGGCGTGTCCTACGGGGTCGAGGAACAGGCGTGGTGGGTGGAGCGCGGCGCGCGCATGTTGCTCGCAACCTGGGACATCGGTCTGCTCGCCGAAGGTACGCGCCAAGCGCTGGCCGAAACCCGAGCAGCGTTTCTGGAAGAAAAAGCGGGCAAGGCGGCCAAGCCCGGCAAGCGCCGCGCGGTGAAACCTTCCGGCGCCGGTGGGCCGTGAACGAAGCGCGGATTATGGGCGGCGCGCCAGCGCTTGTTTGTACAGCCTGCGCAACGCCAGAAGATCGGCGGTATAACGCCCGCTCTTGAAATCGGGAAAACTCCAAGGCAGAGGATGGAAAGTCCCGCCTTGGTAGTACAGCGCGATATCGGACCACACGCCTTGCCCCATGTAAAGCTTGTTGCCGCGCGCTTTGCCGGACGCCAGTACGACCTTGAACAGGTCTACATAACCGGGGTCGATGTTGACGCGCCGCGCGCCGTTCTCGGCAAATTCCTGCTCGATGGCGGTGGCGAGGTGTTTGATGGCGACCAGTCGTTCCGCCTCTCCCGATCCGGCGAAACCGATCAGGACGCGGTTGAGCCCCGCCCCCATCTCGGCGGCGTAATAATGGGTCTCTGCAAACGGATAAGACGGACCGTGGTAATCAATGGCGGAAAGCGCGTGCGCGAGCCGCGCCAGCACCTCTTCCAACAGGGCGCCGTCGCGATAAAGCACGGCGGCGAACCACTTCACCGGCGCGCCGTGAAGCGGCGCTGGCGCGGTGCTCAGCGGCTCACCTTGGCCCGATCGAACGCGGGAGCCGCCTAGGCGGCGATGCGCTCGTCCGCCGCCAAGTCACTTGGCCGCACCGCCAGCGAACGCAGCCTGGCATCGGTCGGTACGCAGGCGAGCGCGCGGCAGTAAGCGTCCATCGCGGTCAACGCCTCGATTTGTTGATCCAAGCGGCCCATCGAGGTGTCGATGCGAACCGTGAATACCCGCGCGCCATACTGGGAAGGCATGCTCAATCTCCTGTGGATAATGAGGGGTCGTGAATGACGATTGATTATCCGTCTGCAAGATGAATGCCAGATGAATGGGTGCGAAATCAGGAATTTGCTTCAAGCCCGCAGCGCCGTGGAGACACCAGCCTCCGCCGGCAACCGGCTGGCGGCGGCGCGGTCCACCAGCCAGGTCAGTTCGCCGTGCCGCGCTTGGATGGATTGTGCCGGTAAACGGCAGGGCTGGGGTGCGCCGTACAGCACATCGCGCAGGGTGTCGGCCTTGTCCGCGCCGCCGACCAGGAACAGGATATGGTCGGCATTGCCGAGCGCAAGCGCGGTCAGGGTGATGCGGTAAGCATTGAACTTCGCCACCCAGTTGGCGATTACCCAGCGCTCACGTTCGGCGAGCGCCGTGCTATCCGGAAACAGCGACGCCGTATGGCCGTCCGGCCCCATGCCGAGCAATACCAGATCGAAGCGCGGCGGCTGATGCGCCTCGGGCTGGAAAAACGCCCGCAGGGTCTGCTCGTAGCGCTCCGCCGCGCGCCGCGGGTCGGGGTCTTCGGCTTCGATGCGCTGGACGTTGCTGGCTGGGATCGGTAAACGATCCAGCATCGCTTCACGCGCCATCCGGTAATTGCTGTCGGCATGATCGGGCGGGACACAGCGCTCGTCGCCCCAGAAAACATGCACCCGATCCCAGGCCAGCGCGGTGTTGAAAGCGCCGTCGGTCGCGAGCAATGTGAACAAGGCTTTTGGCGTCGAGCCGCCAGACAGGGCCACCGCGAAACGGCCATTGGCGGTAATCGCCGCCTGGCCGACGCGCACGAATACCGCCGCCGCCGCGCGCGCGAGCGCGGCAGGGGTGTCAACGACCTGGATCGCGGGTTGGATCGCCGTCATTGCCGCCTGCCCTCCGTCAGCCTGCGTAGATTCGCATGATATTGTCGAGCAGTTTCAACGCCTCGGCTTTGCCGCGCTGGAACGAGTTGCGCCCGATGATCGAGCCGAAGCCGCCGCCCTCCTGGATGGCTTTGATTTCGCTCAGCACGGTGGCGTCGCTCTCGGTCGCGCCGCCGGAGAAGATCACGATGCGCCGGCCGCTGAAGGTACACTGCACCACATGGCGCACGCGCTCGGCGAGCGTATTGATCGGGATGTTGTGCTGGTCGTAGACTTTGCGCGCTGCGTCCTGCTCGATGTGCGCCGACGGGAGTTTTACCTTGACGATATGCGCGCCCAGTTGCGCGGCGATGTGGGCGGCGTAGCAGCACACGTCGATGGCGGTCTCGCCTGCTTTGCTGATGCTCGATCCACGCGGGTATGACCAGATTACCACCACCAACCCGTTGCGCTTGGCTTCTTCGGTGTAGGCGCGGATTTGCTGGTACATGTCCAGGCGGTGGGTAGAGCCGGGGTAGATGGTGAAGCCGATGCCCACGCAACCGAGGCGCAGCGCGTCGGCCACGCTGCCGGTGAGCGCCTGGTGCGGGTCTTTCTCGTCGTTCAGCACGTCGTGGTCGTTGACTTTGAGGATCAGCGGAACGTCGCCGGCGTAGTCGCGCGCGCCGGCCTCGAGAAAGCCCAAGGGCGCGGCGTAGGCATTACAGCCGGACTCGATGGCGAGCTCGAAGTGGTAGCGCGGGTCGTAGGCCGGCGGATTGGCGGCGAAGCTGCGCGCCGGGCCGTGCTCGAAGCCCTGATCCACGGGTAGGATGACCAGCTTGCCGGTGCCGGCGAGCTTGCCGTGATTCATCAGCCGGGCCAGATTGGTGAGCGTGCCGGGGTTGTCGGAACCATACCAGCTTAGGATTTCTTTGATGCGGTTCATGTTATTGCCTCTGTCTCGGTTGGGGATTGCATCGGTAGGGTCGAAATCCCCCCTACCCCCTTTTTGCAAAAGGGGGTGTGAGCGTAGCGAGCGGGGGGATTTTGGGGGTTGAATCAGCCCATCAGGTACTTCTCATACAGCGCGACGTCCTCCTGGCTGCCGATCACCAGCGGCACGCGCTGGTGGATGGAACTCGCCTGGATGTCCAGAATCCGCTCGCGCCCGGTGCTGGCGCGGCCGCCGGCTTGCTCGACCACGAACGCCAGCGGCGCGCATTCGTAAAGCAGCCTCAGCTTGCCGTTCGGATGATCGGCGTCGGGCGGATAGAAATAAATACCGCCTTCCAGCAGACCGCGGTGGACGTCGGCGACCAGCGCCCCCACGTAACGCAGCGAATACGGGCGCTTGCTCGCCGGGTCGCGCGCGGTGAGGTAGGCGATATAGTCCTGGATCGGTTTGGGCCAGTCGTAGAATCTTCCCAGATTGGCGCTGTAGTACTTGCCGCGCGCCGGACAGCGGATGTTCTCGTGCGACAACAAAAATTCGCCGAGTTCGCGATCCAGCGTAAAGCCATGCACGCCGTGGCCGCAGGTATAAACCAACAGCGTGCTGGTGCCGTACATTACATAGCCGGCGGCGACTTGCTCGGCGCCCTTGCGCAGCATCTCTTGGCTGATATCCGCGCAACCGCCGGATTGGCGCCGGTAAATGCCGAAGATAGTGCCGACCGCGCCGTTGATGTCGGTATTCGAGGAACCGTCGAGCGGGTCGATGCACAGCACGTAGCTGGCCTTGGCGCTGGCGCAGGCGAGCGTCTTCACCTCGTCCAGTTCCTCCGACACCAGGCCGGCGACCAGGCCGGTTTCGGCGAAGGCATCGACCACGACATCGTTGGAATAGACGTCCAGTTTCTTCTGCGCGTCGCCGCTGGCGTTCTTGTCGCCGACCAGGCCGAGCTGCCCGACCAGGGCCGCGCGGCCAATTTCGCGGGCGAGGATTTTCGCGGCGTAGCCGACTTGCATGAGGAGGCGCGACAGTTCCCCGGCCATCTCTGGATGGCGTAGTTCTTCCTCGAGGATGTGGCGGCTCAGGGTGATGGCGTGGGTGCTCATAGCGGGGTTCCTGTCAAGCAAGGGCGGATGGGGTGGTGGCGCAACGCAGGGCGGCGAAGCGCGCGGTGCCGAGCAGGGCGGTCTTGTCGTTTAGGATCACGCGCACCGGCATCGCTTCCATGACCGGGCGCAAACGGCCCTTGGCGACGAACGCCTGCATGAACAACGGGGTTTTGAGCTTGGCGATGATCTTGGGCGCGATGCCGCCGCCGACGTACATCCCGCCGGTGGACATGATCTTCAGCGCCAGATTGCCCGCTTCCGCGCCATACAAGGCCACGAACCAGTCGAGCGCCTGTACGCTCAGCGCGCAACTGCCCTCTAGCGCAGCTTGGGCGATGGCGGCGGACGGGTCGCCCGCGCGCATCTTCTCGGCCAGCCAGGCGGGTTCTTCGCCGCGCCCGCTGTCGCGCAGGAATTGGTAGAGGTTGTAAAGACCGGGCCCGGATAGCACGCGCTCGTAGCTGACATGCTCGAACTTGGTCAACAGATAGCGGAACAGTTCGACTTCGAGTTCGTTATTGGGCGCGAAGTCGGCGTGCCCGCCCTCGCAGGCGAACGGCAAATAGTCTTTGCCATCCCAGTAAAAGCCGGCTTCGCCCAGGCCGGTGCCGGCGGCGATGATGGCGGCGTTGCCGCGCGCGTTGGGGTCGCCCTGGTTGAGGGTGAGGAAATCCTGGTCCTCCAGCGCCGCCACGCCCCAGGCGTTGGCCTCCAGGTCATTGATCAGGCCGACCATGGCAACATCGAGCTGGCGCGCCAACTGGTGGGCGTCCACCCACCACGGCAGATTCGACGGTTTGCCACGTCCGTCTTTGACCGGCCCGGAGATGGCGAAGCACGCGCCGGCAATCGGATGGCGATGGGCGTGCACGAATTTCGCCACCATCTCGTCCAGGCTGTGGTGTTCACGGCTCGGATAGGTTTTTCCGCCACCGCCCGGTAACGCCCGCCGACCGGCTCGAAAAACGCCAGCCGTGTCGAGGTTCCACCAATATCGCCCGCCAGGATCATGACTCTATCCTCCGCCATTGCCGCCCGTCGCGCTCCAGGAGATCATCGGCCTCCTTCGGACCCCACGAGCCCGCCGCGTAATTGGGGAAGGCGCGCGCGGGTAACGCTTTCCACACGTCCTGGATGGGTGACACCACGCGCCAGCCCGCCTCGACCATGTCGGCGCGCTGGAACAGGGTGGCGTCGCCGCACATGCAGTCGTAGAGCAGACGTTCATAGCCGGTGCTGGGGGAACTGCCGAAATAATCGGCGTAGTCGAAATCCATGTCCACCGAGCCGAGTTTCACCACCGGCCCCGGTACTTTCGCGCCGAACCGGAGCGAAATGCCCTCGCCGGGCTGGATGTGCAGCACCAGGCGGTTGGTGGTGAGCTTCTCGACCGGGGTGTTGCGAAACAGCACGAACGGCGCGCGCTTGAACTGGATGGCGATCTCGGTCACGCGCTGGGCCATGCGTTTGCCGGTGCGCAAATAGAATGGCACATCGGCCCAGCGCCAATTGTCGATGGCGAGCTTCATCGCCACGAAGGTTTCGGTGTGAGAATCCGCTGCGACGTTGGCCTCGGCGCGGTACGCTGGCGCCCGCTCGCCCCTGGACTGGCCCGCGCCATACTGGCCGCGCACGGTCTTGCTCAACACGTCTTCCGGGGTGAGCGGCTGGATCGCGTGCAAAATCTTCGCCTGCTCGTCGCGCACCGCGTCGGCGGCGAACGAGATCGGCGGCTCCATGGCGGTGAGCGTGATCAACTGGAACAAGTGGTTGGGCACCATGTCGCGCAGCGCGCCGGAGGTTTCGTAATAGCCGCCACGGCTTTCCACGCCGACGGTTTCCGCGGCGGTGATCTGCACATGGTCGATGTAGCGGCGGTTCCAGATCGGCTCGAAGATGCCGTTGCCGAAGCGGAACACCATGATGTTTTGCACGGTTTCCTTACCCAGATAATGGTCGATGCGGTAGATCTGGCGCTCGTCGAGGACGTGCTTGATCTCGTGGTTCAGCGCGCGCGCCGATTCCAAGTCGCGGCCGAACGGTTTCTCGATGATCACCCGCCGCCATTGGTCGTTGTCCTCGCGCGCCAGCCCCGCCGCGCCGAGCTGTTTGACGACTTCGGCGAAAAAATTGGGGGCGACGGCGAGATAGTAAAAATAATTACCGCGCGTGCCGTGTTCCTTGTCGACCTGGGCGAGCCGTTCCTTGAGCTTCTGATAAGTCCTGGGATCGCCAAACTCACCGGTGACGTAGTAAAGCCGTTGTTCGAACCAACTCCACAAATCGCCGTCGAGATTCCGGCTGGTCGCGAATTCATGGATGTCGGCGCGCAGTTTTTCCCGGAAACCCTCGTCGCTCATCTCGCCGCGCGCCACGCCGATGATCGCGAAATCGCGCGACAGCAGATTGCTTTGCGCCAAGTTGTACAGCGCCGGGATCAGCTTGCGCTTGGTGAGGTCGCCCGCCGCGCCGAAGATGACCATCGCGCACGCCGGGGCGGGTTGGCCATCGCGCTCGGCGCTGGGTTCTATGGTTTCTGTCGCTGTCATGGTGGTTTCTCCTGGCTCGATCATCCGCCTGTGGGTTTTTCGACGTGGCCGCCGAATTTATGGCGCATCGCCGACAGCACTTTCTCGGCGAAGGTGTGCTCCTGGCGCGAGCGGAACCGGGTGTATAGCGAGGAGGTGAGCACGTCGGCGGGTACCGCCTCTTCGATCGCCGCCTGCACCGTCCAGCGGCCCTCGCCGGAGTCCTGCACGCTGCCGGTGTAATGCGCCAATTGCGGGTCCTCGATCAAGGCTTGCGCGGTGAGATCCAACAACCACGAACTCACCACGCTGCCGCGCCGCCAGACTTCGGCGATGTCGGCCAGATTCAAGTCATAACGGTGTTCCTCGGCGAGCGCCTTGGAATTGGCGTTCCGGAAGATGTCGAAGCCTTCGGCATAAGCCTGCATCAGGCCGTACTCGATGCCGTTGTGCACCATCTTGACGAAATGGCCGGCGCCAGAGGGGCCGCAGTAGAGGTAGCCCTCCTCGGCGGTGCCCTGGCTCATGGGTCGGCCCGGGGTGCGCTGGATGTCGCCGCGCCCGGGGGCCAGGGTTTTCAGCAGCGGGTCGAGGTGCTTGACCGCCGCCTCGGGGCCGCCGACCATCATGCAATAGCCGCGCTCGATGCCCCAAATGCCGCCGCTGGTGCCGACATCGACATAGTTTATACCTTTTTCTTTCAGCGCCTTGGAGCGGCGCACGTCATCCTTGAAGTAGGAATTGCCGCCGTCGATGATGATGTCGCCGGCCTCCATCCGTTGCGCCAAGGCCATCACCGTCTGGTCGGTGGGATTGCCCGCCGGCACCATCACCCAGGCTACGCGCGGCTTGACGAGTTTATTGACGAAATCGTCCAGCGATGCCGCGCCCGCCGCACCTTCGCCCGCCAGTTGCTTGACGTTGTCGGGGCTGAGATCGAACACCACGCATTGATGCCCGCCGCGCAGCAAGCGCCGCACCATATTGCCGCCCATTCTGCCTAATCCAATCATGCCGAGTTGCATCGTGAGTACCTCTTTGATCAATTGATTTATGCTTTTTCCATCGCCGCGCGCAGTTTCCGCAAACCCGCTTTCACATCCTTGCCGAGATGGACGCGCAGCGCGCGCCGGTCGCGTTCCGCCAACACCGTGAAATCGCCGCGCGCCTGCGCGGCTTTTACGACGCCGAACGTGTATTTCTGGCCGGGCACGGCGACGTCGGTCGCGTCGTCGCAGGTGATTTGCAGGAACACGCCGCTGTTGGGCCCGCCTTTGTAAGCCTGGCCGGTCGAGTGCAGAAAGCGCGGGCCGAAGCCAAGACAGGTCGCCACCCGCTTGTGGTCGCGCACGCTGTGACGCAGCGCTTGCAGCTCGGCCTCGGTTGCCTCGTTCATGTCGAGGTAGGCGAGTACGGCGAAGTAATCGCCGGCTTGGATGCGATTGAGGTGCGCTTGCAGATAGCCCGCCAGCGACCGGTCTTGACCCGCCGCTTGCTGGAGCGCCTGGGCATTGTTGCCATCGCTGTAGAGTTTGATGCCGTCGTCTTCCAGAATCGGCTGCTCGGGTGGTAGTGCGCCATTTTGCTCGTATTCCGCGGTGAGTTTGCGGGTGGCGATCTTGCTCGCTTCCACGTCTGGCTGGTTGAATGGGTTGATGCCGATGATCGCGCCCGCGACCGCCGTGGCGATCTCCCAGCGGAAGAATTCCTGGCCGAGGTCGTAGACGTCGGCGACCGCGATCCGCACCACCGGCTGGCCGGCTTTTTCCAGCGCCGCTACCGCCGCATCCTGGGCCGGGTCCGGCGCGGTTTCCAGGCGCAGATAGACGAACACGCGGTCGTTGCCGTAAACCTCGGGCGCGGCGAGGTGCTCGCGATCCACCGGAATGATGCCCTTGCCGAGCTTGCCGGTCGATTCGGCGATTAGTTGTTCCAGCCATGCGCCGAGATCATGGATGCCGGGCGAAGCGACCAGGGTGAGCTTGTCGCGGCCCTGGTTGTGGGCGAGACCGAGGATGGCGCCCAGCACCATACCGGGGTTTTCCGCGAGCGGCACGCACGCCGAGCAAGCATTCACCATCTCCGCGGTGCTGTCGAGGAAACGCGCGACATCCAGCCCCATCGCCGTGGCCGGCACAATGCCGAAATTGGACAATGCCGAATAACGCCCGCCGATGCTCGGCACGCCGGCGAAAATATGGCCGAAGCGGTCGGCTTCAGCGACTTGTTGCATCTTCGAGCCGGGATCGGTGATGGCGATGAAGCGTTTGCCGGCTTCCGCTTCGCCGAGCATGTGCTTGACGCGCTCGAAAAAATACTGCTTGAAGATGTTGGGCTCCAGCGTGCTGCCCGATTTGCTGGAGACGATGAACAGCGTCTTGCCGAGGTCTACTTTGTACTCGAACGCTTTCACCTGCGCGGGGTCGGTGGAATCCAGCACCTCTAGCTGGGGAAAGCCGGGTTGCTTGCCGAAGGTGAGCTTCAGCACCTCCGGGCACAGGCTGGAGCCGCCCATGCCGAGCAGCAGAATATGCGAGTAGCCCTGTTTTCGGACTTCCGCCGCGAGTTGTTGCAACGGCTGGAGGTGGGCGATTTGATCGTCGATGACGCCGAGCCAGCCCAACCACTGGTTTTCGTCGGCGCCGGTCCACAGAGTGGCGTCGCGCGCCCACAGCTTGCGCATTTTGCCGTTGCCGGCCCAGTCCTTCAGGGTCGCCGCCAGCGCTTTCGCGAGCTTGTCTGGTAGTTGCTGGGTCTGGCGGTTGATACTGGCCGGTGCGGCGACTTTGCAGCGTTTGTCCACCGCGTTGAGGAGTTTGTCGAACGCGTCGGAGAACAGTAGCAAGCCCTCGTCGAGGAGTTTGTCGGTGACGGCTTTCATCGAGATTCCGGTTTTGGCGAGCGTATCCATCGCATCGTGCGCGCCTTCGAGGTCTTCGGCAAGGCTCGCGCGCGGCTGACCATGGTCGCGAAACGCATCATACGTGGCCGGTGGGATGGTGTTCACGGTGTCCGGGCCGATCAATTCCTCGACATAGAGCACGTCGCGGTAATTCGGATTCTTGGTGCCGGTGCTGGCCCATAGTACGCGCTGGGTCTGCGCGCCCTGAGCAGCGAGCGTCCGCCAGCGCGCCCCGGCGAAGAGCTCGCGATAGCGTTGGTAAGTGAGCTTGGCGTTGGCGATGGCGATCTTGCCGACCAGGCTTTTCAGCAGCGCGTGTTCGCTCGGTTGATCGGCGGTTTTCAGGCGCTCGCTGAGCAGGCTGTCGATGGCGGAGTCGATGCGGCTGATGAAAAAGCTCGCCACACTCGCCACTTTGCGCGCGTCGCCGCCGCCCGCCACGAATTTCTCCAGGCCCATGATGTAAGCGTTGGCGACTTGCTCGTAAGCCTGCTGCGAAACAACAAGGTGACATTGACGTTGACGCCCTCGCCGATCAAGGTTTCGATGGCGGGAATGCCTTCGGGTGTCGCCGGCACTTTGATCATGACGTTGTCACGGCCAACGGCCCGCCACAACCGCCGCGCTTCCTCCAGCGTGCCCTGGGTATCGCGTGCCAGATAGGGCGACACCTCTAGGCTCACATAACCATCGCGCATCGCGGTCTGCTCGTAGACCGGGCGCAGAATGTCGGCGGCGTCCTGGATGTCGCGGATCGCGATCCGCTCGTACAGCGCCTTGGCGTCCAGATTCGCCGCCTCCGGCCCTTGCAGTGTTGCGCTATAGTCACTGCTGCCGGTGATCGCTTTCTCGAAGATCGCCGGGTTGGAGGTGACCCCGCGCAAGCCGTCGGCGCGGATGAGGCGCTCTAAGTCGCCGCTCGTGATCAGACTGCGGCGGATGTAGTCGAGCCATACCGATTGGCCGTAGCCGCCCAGCGCTTGCAAAGGATTCATGGGCGTTGCGGATTGTTGGGTCGTTGACTGTTTCATCGCTGTTTTACCTATAGGGGCGGGAGGCATTACCATTGGGTGGTCTTCAACTGTTCTTGCGCGGCGGCGATCACATGGTCTACGGTGAAGCCGAAGCGCTTCTGCAATTCTTTCAATGGCGCCGAGGCGCCGAACGTCTTCATGCCGATGGTTACGCCAGTCGATCCCGTGTACCGCCCCCAGCCGAAAGTTGATGCCTGTTCGACCGCCACGCGCGCGCTGACGGCGGGCGGCAATACGCTGTCACGGTAGGATTGGCTCTGGTGCTCGAACAACTCCCACGACGGCATGCTCACTACCCGCGTCTTGATGCCGGCGCCGGCGAGTTTCTGGTAAGCGTCGATGCACAGCGCGACTTCGCTGCCACTGGCCATCAGAATCACGTCGGGGTTGCCGTCGGCGGCGTCGGCCAGTACATAAGCGCCCTGGGCGAGGCCCGCCGCCGGCGCATAGCGGGTACGGTCCAGCGTGGGCAGCGCTTGGCGGCTGAGGATCAACGCCACCGGTTCGTGTTTGAGCTGCATGATCAGCTTCCACGCTTCCGCGGTTTCATTGGCGTCACCCGGGCGCAGCGTGATCAAACCTGGAATGGCGCGCAATGACGCGAGTTGCTCGATGGGCTGATGAGTCGGGCCGTCCTCGCCCACGCCGATGGAATCATGGGTGAAGATATGGATGGTCGGGATTTCCATCAGCGCGCTCAAGCGAATCGCGGGCCGCGCGTAATCGCTGAAAATCATGAAACCGGAACCGTAGGGTCTGATCTTGCTGAGCGATAAGCCATTCAGGATCGAGCCCATCGCGTGTTCACGAATGCCGAAGTGGAAATTGCGCCCGCCGCGGTTCTCCGCCGTGAAATCGCCGGCGCCCGCGAATGTGAGGCGGGTCTTGGTCGAAGGCGCCAAATCCGCCGAACCGCCGACCAGCCAGGGAATGTTCTGGGCGAGTGCGTTCAATACCTTGGCCGAAGCGTCGCGACCGGCTAGCCCTTTGGCGTCGGGCGGGAATACCGGCAAGTTTTGGGCCCACGCTTGTGGTAACTGACGGTGCTGCATCTGATAGAGTTGGTCAGCGAGTTCGGGATATTGTTTCCGGTATTCGGCGAATCTCGCCATCCAGGCGCTGCGCGCATCGTTGCCGCGCTGGCCCATCTCGCTCTGGAAGTGCGCGTATACGGGGTCCGGGACCATGAACTTAGCGTCTTCCGGCCAGCCATAATTGCGCTTGGTGAGCTTGATTTCGTCTTCGCCGAGAGGCTCGCCATGGGCGGCGTGGGTATCCTGCTTGTTCGGCGAGCCCCAGGCGATGTGGCTGTCGACGATGATGAGCGTCGGGCGCTCGCGTTCCTTGCGGAACGTCGTGAACGCGCGCGTGAGCATCTCCAGGTCGTTGGCGTCGCCGACCCGCACCACGTTCCAGCCATAGGCGATGAAGCGCGTCGCCACGTCCTCGCTGAACGCCCATTCGGTATGGCCTTCGATGGTGATCTTGTTGTTGTCGTAAATCCAGCATAAATTCGCGAGCTTTAGATGCCCGGCTAGCGATGCGGCTTCCGAAGACACGCCCTCCATCATGCAGCCATCACCGGCGAGGGCGTAGACATCGTAGTCGAACATCTCGAAGCCGGGGCGGTTGAAGTATTGGGCCATCCACTGGCTCGCGATCGCCATGCCGACGCTGGTGGCGACCCCCTGACCCAGAGGGCCAGTGGTGGTTTCCACGCCAGAAGTCCAGCGGTATTCGGGGTGCCCGGCGCACTTGCTGTCGAGCTGGCGGAAGCGTTGGATGTCGGCGAGCGTGACCGACGCTTCGCCTAGCCGCTCGTACTGCGGGTTTACGGCTTTGACGCCGGCCAGGTGCAGCAACGAATACAGCAGCATCGAGGCGTGGCCCATGGAGAGCACGAAGCGATCCCGGTTCGGCCAGATCGGGTCGGCGGGGTCGAAGCGCAAAAAGCGCTGCCATACGCAATACGCGACGGGCGCCATCGCCATCGGTGTGCCGGGGTGGCCGGAATTGGCCTGCTGGACGGCGTCCATGGCGAGGGTGCGGATGGTGTTGATGCACAGTGTGTCAAGCGACTGGTCGGTCACGGCGAAGCCCTCTGATGTGGTTGCTTGGGCGTTGAGCAAGGCCGATGCCAGATCGATGAATCGAGATAATCCGTTTTTAATAACAAGTAGTTGTGTGTAATATTCGGCGGCAAAAGCAGGCCACGAAAGGCGCTGGGAACGCGATATATCGTGGCCCCGCCGACAGTCGTGGCGACGGTTTACAAAACCGTGCAACTGGCTTATATCACCATCATCGATCCATCATCGATGGCTTTCCTCAACCGCTCACAGAGTCCGATCATGCCCACCCTCACCGGTCGTTCCGCTTTTCTAGCTTTACTGAAAGACGAAGGCGTCAAGCATTTATTCGGTAACCCCGGCACCACCGAGTTGCCGATCATGGATGCGCTCTCCGATCACCCCGACCTGGCTTATGTTCTGGGCCTGCAAGAAGCCATCGTGGTGGCGATGGCCGACGGCTACGCGCGGGTCTCCGGCCAACTCGCGGCCTGCAATGTTCACGTCGCGCCGGGGCTCGGCAACGCCATGGGCGCGCTCTACAACGCCAAGTGGTACGGTTCCCCGGTGCTGATCACCGCCGGCCAGCAGGAGCACGGCCATGGCCTCACCGAGCCGATGCTTTACGATCCGCTGGTGCCGATCGCCACGCCCTTGGTGAAATGGGCGGTCGAGGTCACGCGCTTGCAGGATTTGCCGCGCATCGTGCGGCGCGCGGCCAAGGTCGCGCTGGCACCGCCCACCGGCCCGGTGTTCATTTCGCTGCCGGGTGACATCTTGAACGCCGAGGCGGAACTGGAGTTGGGCCGCCGCACGCGCGTGGATGCCGCCACCCGCCCCAACGACAGCGCGCTCGCGGTTCTCGCCGAGCGTTTGTGGCAGGCCGAGCGGCCGGTGATCATCAGCGGCCATGAAGTCGCGACCCGCGACGCCTTGGTCGAAGTCGCGCAATTCGCCGAAACACTGGGGGCGCCGGTGTATCTGCAGACCGTACCTTACTCCGCCCAGTTTTTGTCGGAACACCCCGCGTACATGGGCGTGCTCACCCGTAACCAGCGCCAAGTGCGCGGGATTCTGGAGGCGCACGATTTGTTGATTTGTATCGGCGCCGATGTGTTACGCATGTCGGTGTGGAGCCCGGTCGATCCATTGCCGGCGCATATGCCGGTCGTGCAGATCGCCGAGCGCTCCTGGGAGTTGGGGAAGAATTATCCCGCCGAAATCGCGATCAACGCCGACGTCAAGCAGACCCTACGCGCGTTGCTGCCGGTGTTGGTCGAACGCGGCGGCGGCGGGCAGACGGCAATCGCGGCGGCGCGTCTTGCCGCTCTGCGCGAGCAGAACTGGGCCGCCAAACGCGAGGCGCTCACGCGCAAAACGCTGGCGGAGCTGGGGGCGGCAAAGCCGATTCGGCCCGAGTTCCTCATGCTGCGCATTGCCGAGACCCTACCCGCCGATGCGGTAGTGGTGGAGGAGGGGCTGATCTCCACCCAGTCCTTGCTGCATTTCTTGCCGCTGCGCGACGCGCGCGGATACTATGGTTTGGCGAGCGGCGGCATCGGTTTCGCCATCGCCGGCGCGATTGGCATCCAACTCGCCCAGCCCGAGCGGCCGGTGCTCGCCATCATCGGCGATGGCAGCGCGCTGTACGGCATCCAGGCGTTGTGGACGGCGGCGCACCTCAAGCTGCCGATCACGTTCCTGATCGCCAACAACCGCAGTTACCGCATCCTCAAGGAGCGCCTGGTGGCGTTTCAGGGCAACGACCGCTTCATCGGCATGGACTTGCGTGACCCCGAAATCGATTTCGTCGCCCTGGCGCGTTCCTTCGGGTTGCCCGCCCGGCGCATCGTCGAGCCTGATGCCATCGCGCCCGCGCTCGCGCAAGCGCTGGCGAGCGGCGCGCCGAGCCTGCTCGATGTCGCCGTCCACGATGGGTTCGAGGGCTGACCATGCGGTGGATGTTCCGCCCCGCTAGCAGATGGCTGGCGGCGGTGCTTGCGCTGTTCGTTGGGTTGAGCTTAAGCGCGTTGGCCGACGCTCGTCTGCGCATCGGCTTGGTGTTGAGCGGTGGCGGCGCGCGGCGTCGCCCACATCGGCGTGCTCAAGGTGTTGGAGGAGCTGCGCGTCCCCATCGACGCCATCGCCGCGACCAGCATGGGCGCCGTGGTGGGCGGCGCCTACGCCGCCGGCGTGTCGCCGGGGCAGATGGAAGCCATCGTCACCACCCTCGATTGGAAAGACTTGTTTACCGACGCCCCGGCGCGCGAGTTCTATTCAATCGCCGCAAGCAGGATGAGCGCAAGATCCTGCCTTTATCGATCGGCGTAAGGACAAAAGGCGTGTTGTTGCCGCAAGGCGCGATCAGCGGACAAAAGCCTCGATCTGTTTCTGCGCCAATTGACCACGGGCGCCGCCGCGACCCGTGATTTCGATCAGCTCGCCGTGCCGTTTCGGGCGATCGCGACCGATCTCGTCAGCGGCGAGATGGTGGTCTTCAAGGATGGCGATCTGGAGAGCGCGATGCGCGCCAGCATGTCGATTCCGGGCGTCATCGCGCCGACTGAAATCGGCGAGCGCTTGCTGGTGGATGGCGGTTTGGTGCGCAATTTACCGGTGGACATCGTGCGCGCCATGGGGGTCGATCGGGTGATCGCGGTCAACCTCGGTACGCCGCTCTGAAGCGCGAGGCGCTGGCGTCGGTGTTCGGCGTGACCGCGCAAATGATCGCCATTCTGACCGAGCAGAACGTACAGACGTCGCTGGCAAGTTTGCAAAAAACCGATATCACGATTCTACCGGAGTTGGGCGACATCACCGCCGCCGACTTCGCCCGCGCCACGGAAGCCGTCGCGATTGGCGCACAAGCCGCCCGCAAGGCGGCGCCGCGGCTCCAGCGCCTGAGCCTCACGGAAGCCGAATACCATGCTTGGCATGCGCGCTTCGAGCATCTGGAGAATACCCTGGCGCCGGAGCGCATCGATGCGGTCCGCATCGGCCAGACCAAACGGTCAACCCGGCGGTGATTGAGTCGCTGCTCAAGACCCGGCCGGGTGAGCCGCTGGGCGGTCGCATCTTGCGGGAAGACCTGGCGCGGATATACGGGCGCGGCGATTTCGAGCGGGTCAAGTATCACTTCGTCGAGGAGCAAGGCAGGCGCGAGTTGCTCATCGACGCATTCGAAAAATCCTGGGGGCCGGATTACCTGGGGTTCGGTTTGGAACTGGCCAGCGATTTTCAGAACGACACCCAGTTCAATTTTCTGGCCCGCTACACCCGGACCTGGCTCAACGACCTGGGCGCGGAATGGCAGACCGATGTACAACTGGGTTCCGATCAGTCTCTACGCACGAGTGGTATCAACCGCTCAGCACCAGCGGCGCCTGGTTTTTAGCGCCGCGGTTTGTCTACGAAAATCACGATATCGACATCTTTAGAGGCAGGCGCAGGATCGCCGAGTACGATGTGGATAGCGCTTATCTCGGCGTAGACCTCGGCCTCGACCTCGGTGCCGGTGGCGAATGGCGCTTCGGCTTACGCCGCGGTGTTTTGCAGGCCGACCCGAATATTGGCTCCGAAGATCTGCCGTCGTTCGATATCCAGACCGGCGCGTTCACGATTGGGTATCGCTATGACCAACTCGACAGCACCACCTTTCCCAGGCGTGGCAGCAGATTCGACCTCGACTTTACCTCGCCCGCGATGCCCTCGGCGCCGACGATGAATACGGCAAGCTTCAAGGACAGTGGTTGCGCGCCTTGCAGCAGCGGTGATCACACGTTGACGGCAGGCTTGCGATTCGGCAGTCGGGTCGGCGGCGATTTGCCGGTGTACGACCAGTTCGCCCTGGGTGGATTCCTCAATCTGTCTGGCTATCGGACTGGGCAGTTGCGCGGCCAGTACGCCGGCCTGGGCGGCTTGGCCTATTACAAAAAAATCGCGCAACTGGGAGGCACTTTCGGCGGCAATGTCTACGCCGGCGGCGCTCTAGAGCTGGGCAATGTCTGGAATGCCGTCGCCGATATCGACGCCGATCATTTGAAAGGATCGGTCAGCGCTTTCATCGGCGCCGATACCCTGCTCGGACCCTTGTATCTGGGGTATGGCGTCGCCAGCGATGGCGAGAACTCGTTTTATCTCATGCTGGGTCGGCCCTGAGCGGCGTTCACCGCCCAGGTTTTGCTCCAAGAGCGGCTCAACATGGCCCGATCGATCAATGATGGGCCGGTTCATTCTGCCGTACAGCTAATTCAATTTTAAAAATCATTGACTTGATGCTTATCATCTGGCTTGTGTCCCTGCCCCGTCAAGACTCGAGCGCTACTCGATAAATCCATCTATCCCGAGTGATCGTATTCACTTTTCGAGTTTATCCATCGCACTACGGAGCTGACGTATGCTGACGCCAACTGGCCCTGGTAAGATCAAAGTGTTACACACGGGTCGTGATCTGCTGAATGCCGAGTTGCTCAATTTCGACATCGACGGCGACGCTCTGAAATCCGCCCACACCCAATACCTGGAACGCGAAGCCGTGCCCCTGCTGAAGGGCAGGGACAGCCGCATCTGGCTGCAGGGTTCCGCCAGCCGCAGCGGTTCCGAAGCCCACAACATGGGTTTGTCCGAGCGCCGGGTACGGGGCGCCGCAAACTATTTGAAATCCAAGGGCGTCGGTGAGAAGCAGATGACGCTGGACTATGTAGGCGAATCTCTGGCCGAGCAGCGTAAGCATGGCCGCGAAGACCCGCTCGACCGCGCCGTCGCCTTTTTGATTCTGCCGGTCGCGCAACGACGGACCCCCGCTCCGCAGTCAGGGCCTCCGCTCAATGACCGCTTCAAGATCAAATTGCTCGCCGGCTTGTCGTTCGGCAAGGAAGGAGGGCAGGCGGACAATTTGTACTTCTTCATCTGGGACAAGGAAAATGGCCTCGCCGCGATATACGTCTACGCCGGCACCGGCATCGGCGTGAGTCCGATCCCGGTGCCGCTGTCGGCGACGTCCGAGGGACCGTGGAACGACTTCGCCACCATCGGCAAGCTGTATGTCGGCGAATTCGAGGGCGAGATCCGCTTCACCACCATAGGCGCCGGGCCTTGGTCAAAGAATTACCTGACATTCAAGAGTCTGCCGCGCGGCATCATGACCAAGCCGGCGACCCTCGATCTCGGCACCGGATTCACCTATGGTGCCGGCGCCTCGACTACCAGCGGCAGGCTCATTCTGCCGTTCGCGAGCAGCGGCAAGAATCCAGGGCCGTACAACGGCGAGAATATCCACAAGCGTCCCTAATCGCCTTTGAAGCGCAGCACTTTCTTGAGCGGCGACAGGTTGATCTCATCGAACACCAGCTCCGGCCTGCTCGCCAACACATGGCCGACGGTGGCGGCGACTTCTTCCGCCAGAATGGCGTTGGCCGCATCATCGCCCGGCGCGAACGGCAGCTCGGCGAAGAACTCGGTGCGCACCATGCCGGGATTGATCACGCTCACGCGGATGCCGGCGCGCCCGCATTCATCGCGCAGCGCTTGCGCGAAACCGCGGAGCGCGGCTTTGCTCGCCGAATAGACCGCGCCCCGACGCCCGCCCCACAGCGCGGCCTCGGAACCGATGAACAGCACATCGCCCGGCGGATGGCGTTTCATGAGCGGCAGAAAAGCCCGCGTCACGAATGCCTGGGCGGTGAAATTGAGATCGACCAGGGCACGGATTTGCCCATAGGAGAATTCCTCTAGTGAACCAAACCGCCCTTGCCCGGCGTTCAGCACCAGCGCATCGACCCGCGGCCAGTCTTTGGCGAGCGCGCCTAGGCGCGCGGGCAGCGCATCCAGGTCGGCGAGATCGATCGTGCCGGGATGGAAACGCGGATAAGCGCCGAATCTCGAGAAATCGCGCGCCAAGCCAATGACATTGTGACCCTGGCCGAGCAACAACAGGCTGATGGCTTGGCCGATGCCGCGGCTGGCGCCGGTGACGAGGACAGTGCGCGCTTTTTCGGCCATACCCTAAAACTCACAAGAAAACAGCTTGGCGGCGGGAACATACCGCGCCAGCTCTGTTACACAGAACTCGCGTAATTCTTGCGCCCAGGGCGGCGGGTAGGACAGCACGCCGTTGTGTTCCGCGAACTGGTTGGCGAACAGCGGCTCGTCGGGGTAGAGTTTGGCGACGGCTTGAAAAAACGGTTTGGGCAAACGAAACGGCCCCCAGGTTACTGAATGGATGCGCTCTGCCGGCACGCGCGCGAAGATGGCTCGGAACAATTCCCGATATTGCAAACGAAAATCCACACAGTAGATCAGCGGATCAAAGCGCAAACCCACTGGCCAGCCGCGTTCGGCCAGGGCGCAGAGCGCGGCGATACGGCGTTCTACCGACGGCGCTTTGTGCTCCAGCGCGGCGGCGATGGGGGCCGGCGTGAAGCTATAGGCGATCACCACATTGGCGAGCGCCGGTCGGTTGAGAAGAGTGCGGATTTGGGTGCTCTTGGTGCGCAGCTCGAAGCCCGCGCCTGGATACTGTTCGCAAAATGGCAGCAAATCGGCGACATAGCCGCTCACGGGCTCCAGCGCGAGGCTATCGCAATCATAGCCGGTGAAGAAAAACGTGGGCTCGGCGGGAGCGGACGCCAGTGTTTCAGCCATCGCCGTCTGGAAATCAACATAATTGACGAATAACACATAATGCGCCGAACGGTACATGCCTTGCAGAAAACAATAACGACAGTCGTAAACGCAATTCAGCATGTGCGAGATATAGTAATTGCGCGGCGCACCCAGGCCGTAGCCAGGCGGCGCGGGCAATACCTGGCGCTCGTGCTTGCGGGCTAGGATCAGCGCCGGGTTGCGTTTTTGTAGGCGGAAGTTCTGCGCTTTGCGGTTGAACACTTCGCCGTAGCGCTCAATCGAAATAACGGTCGCGGCAGGAAAACGGCGGCGGATGCGCTGAGTGACGGCGTGCGTTGCAACATCGTCTTCAATATACAGGGTTTCGATCACGCGGGGGTCTGCGCGATACGCGGTAGGTTGGCGGCAATGCGCGCATCGAGCCAATGTAGCGCGTCGCTAGCGCTGGTAAAGCGCTCGACATTGTCGAGCGCGGCGGGTTCCAGCAAGCGCAACCGGCGCAAACCCTCGCGCAAGCGCCGGCGTTCGCTCACCGTGAAGTGATGGCGGTTAGTCAGCGCATCAAAGCCCGGCGGCGCTTGGGCCAGTTTGGCCACCTCTCCAGCCAGCGTTCGGCTTTGCTCAATGCCCGCAACGAGCGCGTCGGCGGCGTCCGCGACCAGCGTTTCGATGTCAGCAGCGGTAAGATGATGCACGGGAGTGGCGAGATTGTCGGAAACGATCTTACACACCTGCACCAGTTCGCTGGTGCTAAAGCGGCAAGCGATGGGGTAGAAACCCGCCGCTTCCATGTCGTAGAGCGCATCGTCGGGGTACTCGGTTTCCGGTTTATCGACGCTGCGCACGGTGGCGGATGGGTAAAGCGTAGCGCTCACCAAGGGTGGGTGCCAGCGTTTGCCACTGGCGCTGTCGATGACCGTATGGGCGCGGTACAGCGCGCCGATGGGGTAGTCGCGATGGCCGGCGACACCGATGTTGACCCAGGCAGCATCTGTTTCCAGTTGCAACAGCCCTTGCAGGTAAGCGGTCGCGGTAGCGCCGAGCGTGCGCCCGACGCCGGCCACGATCAGCGCCGTGTCGGCGTCGCGGTAGACGCGAAAACCCACCGCGCGCGGCTCGGCTTTGAGGCGATAGCGCGCAATGAACGGCCTGGCCTCGCAGTCCAGGGCGACGACCAGGCACAGCATAGCGATGGCCTACTCGAAGCTATCGCTGAAAATCAGGTCGGGGCTGACCCCTGCGTTGATCCGGAAATTGACATTGGAGATATCGAAAAACACGTTGGTCGCGCATTCCACTTTGATCCGCGCCTGGGTGGTGGCGATGTTGGGCACGGTGATCGCCTGGCTGCCGTCGTTCGGCGTGCCGGCGAGTATGGTGGTGGGAAAACTCGTACCGCCGTCGGTCGAGAGCCTGATGTTGACGCTGGCGCAGTTCACCGGTGCGGCGTTGGTGCCGGCCACGCTCCAACTCACGTTCTGGGTGGAATTGCCGGTCCAGGTGACGGCGGTGTTGGGCGCGGTGACTTGAAACGGCCCAGCGGCGTCCGCCACTTTTAACGCGATGGTGTCCTGGTTGATGCCGCCGCCACCGGCGCGGTTGTCGCGCACCGTGAGGCGAAACACCAGATCGCGGCCGTAGGAGGGTAACAACTCGCCAAACGTCTGGGTATTGTTCAGAAGATCGCTGGGCTGCGGAAAGGTGCGGGTAGGGCTGGCACTGGGCGAGAACGAGCGCAAGATCGGCGCGTTGCCGCTCGGTGTGTTGGGATCGCCGGCGGGGCCGAGGTCGAATTCCTCCCAATCATAGGTGAGCGCGTCGCCATTGACGTCGCTCGCGGTACCGGTCAGCGCGAACGGCGTGCTCTTGGGAATGGTGAATGCTGGGACGGCGTTCGACCCAGCATCGGCGGTCGGCGGAGTATTGCCGGTCGCGTTCTTGACCGAGCACGCATCGCCGTTGCCGCCGAATGCGCCGTTGCCGTTGATGAAGTTGACAATTTCCTCCAGGCTGATGGCGTGGAAGTAAGCGTCGCTGTGTGGTTGCAAATCCAGCGGCGCGCAGATGCCGGCATAGGCCATGATGGTCGAGCCGCTGCCCGGTTCGTAGGCCGTGGATGCGTTACGGTTGCCGCCGCCACAGGCGCCGGTGTCGCCGTTGAACGGATGGTTGCCGCCGAACTGGTGGCCCATTTCATGGGCGACGTAATCGATGTAGAAAGGATCGCCGGTGGGCTGGGACAGGCCAGTGACGCCTTGGGCTTTGCGCGTAGCGTTGCAAGGCGACTCCAGGCTGGCGATACCGCCGCCGCCGGTGCTGAACACATGGCCGATGTCGTAGTTAGCGCTGCCAATGACGGTATCCACGTTGCTCTGATTTTCGCCGAGCATGGTGAAACCATCGTTGTTGGTATAGGGATCGGTCGCGCCATCGGTGTAGATGACATCATCGTTGTTGGCCACCAACACCATGCGCACCGCCACTTCGCGTTCGTAGACGCCGTTCACGCGGGTGAGTGCAACCACGATGGCGGCGAGCGCAGCGTTCTTGGTGCCGCCTTGGAAAGCGGTGTACTCGCCGGTAGCGGCGATCACGGTGCGGTAGGTGCGGCGTTGCGTGCCGCTGCTGATCTTGGCTCCAGGCAGGAGCGGCGAAAACGCGCGGGGCGCGGGATTCTGAAACAGGCATTGCAGCGGCTCTCGGCCCGCCGGATTGTAATCGCCCTTGGCATAGCTAATGTAATGGTCGCGGTCGCCTTCTTGGTAGGGGTCGATATAGATCGCGCCAGTGGCGCTCAGAATCTGGCCATGAAAACCCTTGGGCGTGACGCTGAAACGCAAAGTCGCCGAAGGATCGTCGATGCCCTGGCCCGCATAGGTCTTGATTTCGGGGTATCTGGCCGCGAGTTCCGGCGCCATGATCGGCGCCTCGACCACGCTGAAGCGCCCGAATCCGCCCGCCGGCAGGGGCAAGGTGAGAATGATGGCGGTTGTGCCCGAATCCTCCATCGGCGCTTGCGCGAGCAATGCCGCCAGCGCGGCCTGGTCAAGGCGCAGCGCGCGGTAATGATCGGGGATGATAGGCCGCTTGCCGGTGGCGGCGATGCGCTCGGCCCCGACGTCGGACCAGACGCCATCGGGAGAATCCTCGGCGGCGACGAATAAGGGTGTGGATAACAGCGCCAGCAGCAGAACAACTCGGAACAATGAGTTCATGGCCATCCTTTTTGATTAGTGAATTTCGGGTTCGGGCACCGGCGTCGGGCCGGTTTCCAGAAAGTCGAGGTCGCAGCCTTCGTCGGCTTGGGCAATGTGCTGCGAAAACAACAAGCCGAAGCCGCGCGCGTAATGCGCCGGCGGCGGAACCCAAGCGGCTTTACGTTGCGCCAGTTCGGCATCGCTGACATGCAAGTGCAGCTTGCGATTGACGACGTCGAGTTCGATGAGATCGCCATCCCGCACCAGCGCCAGCGGCCCGCCTACCCGCGATTCCGGCGCGACGTGCAGCACGCAGGCGCCGTAGCTGGTGCCGGACATGCGCGCATCGGAAATCCGCACCATGTCGCGCACGCCTTGCTGTAAAAGCTTTTGCGGGATCGGTAGCTGGCCCCATTCGGGCATGCCGGGCGCGCCGACCGGGCCGGCGTCTTGCAACACCAGCACGCTGTCGGCGGTCACCGGCAGATTGGGGTCGTCGATGCGCGCCGCCATGTCATTGTAGTTCTTGAACACGATGGCCGGGCCGGTGTGCTTGAGCAGGCGCTGCTCGGCAGCGGCTGGTTTGATCACCGCACCGCGCGGCGCGAGATTGCCGGTGAGCACGGCGAGCCCGCCGGCGGCCCAGATCGGATTGTCCAGGTTACGGATGACGTCATCGTCGTAGACCTGGCAGCCTGCGATGTTGGCCTCCAGAGTCTGGCCGTTGACGGTCGGGCAATCGAGCTGCAAGACATCGTGTATCCGGCCCAGAAGTCCCCGCAGGCCGCCGGCGTAATAGAAATCCTCCATCAAGTATTGACCCGCCGGGCGCACGTTGGCGATGACCGGCACCCGGCGGCTGATGGCGTCGAAATGCGCGAGTTCCAGTTTGACACCGGCGCGCCGCGCCATGGCGATGAGGTGGATGATGGAATTGGTGGAGCCGGACAGCGCCATATCGACGGTGATGGCGTTGGCGAATGAGCGCTCCGACAAAATATCGGAAGGCTTGAGATCCTCCCAGACCATTTCGACGATGCGCCGGCCCGTCATCGACGCCATGCGGCCGTGGTTGGAATCCGCCGCCGGTATCGACGACGCGCCCGGTAGCGTCAGCCCCAAGGTTTCGGCGAGCGCGGTCATGGTGGAGGCCGTGCCCATGGTCATGCAATGGCCGGGCGAACGGGCGATGCCGTCTTCGATTTCCGCCCAGGCTTGCTCATCGATATTGCCGGCGCGTTTCTCCGACCAGTATTTCCAGACATCCGAGCCGCTGCCCAGGGTCTTGCCGCGCCAGCGGCCTTTCAGCATGGGCCCGGCAGGCATGAAGATTGCTGGAATATTCATCGAGATTGCGCCCATGATCAGACCCGGCGTGGTTTTGTCACAGCCGCCCATGAGTACTGCGCCGTCGATGGGATGGCTGCGCAGGAGTTCCTCGGTTTCCATGGCGAGGAAGTTGCGGTACAACATAGTGGTGGGTTTGACGAACGGTTCCGACAGGCTCATGGCCGGCAGCACTACTGGAAATCCACCGGCTTGCCAGATGCCGCGTTTCACTTCTTCCACGCGTTGCGGGAAATGGCTGTGGCAGGCGTTGATATCGGACCAAGTGTTGATGAGGGCGATCACCGGCTTGCCTGCATAATCCTCGTGCGCATAGCCCATTTGCTTGGTGCGCGAGCGGTGGCCGAAGGAACGGAGATCCTGGACGCCGTACCAGCGGTGGCTGCGTAATTGATCGGCGGTTTTGCGGATAGGGCTATGGGTCATGGTATTAGGTTTCTTTGAGTGGTATTTTAATAGTGAATTCAGCTATTTTTAAAGTTTAAACTAGCCGTCAGACCAGGGCCAATAGAGTATTTTGCTGCGCTAGTCGGACCGCTAAAAAAATGGAATGATAGGATAGGTTGTCGCTAAACAACTACTATAGTTTTTACTAAAATAGTCAACCAACAATAACAGATGATCTTTGTGCGGACGATGATGGTCATGATGTGGCGAAAACAGATCACACTTTTTGCGCTCGGATTGGCGATTCTAGGCAGCGGTTGTGCGGTTCAACCTCGTGCGATCAATCACTCCAAGGTACCCGCCGTAGTGCACGATGCACGGGTGCCCAAGGTCGATCAAGCGGCTTTGACGGCGGTTGCCGAACCGAAAAAAATCGATGAGAAATCGGCGCCAGCGGGTCTTTCGCCAGTCGGCATGGCTGCGGTAGACAACGCAGCGGAGGCGCAGACAGCGCCCTTGCTTGAAGAACCGCGACGCCCCAGCAAGGCGCGGACGAGCAAACGCCAGCCGAGCTATTATTGGCAGCCCGATAAAGCCCCAAGCGGCCCGGTCAAGATCGTCGTCAGCCTCGCCGATCAGCAAGCCTACGTTTACCGCAATGGCGTACTCATCGGCAAATCCCGCGTCAGCACAGGCCGTAAGGGTTTCGAAACGCCCACCGGCACTTTCAATATATTGCAAAAGGAAAAAGAACATACTTCCAACCTCTACGAGAATGGCAACATGCCGTATATGCAACGTCTTACCTGGGATGGTTTGGCGCTCCATGGAGGGCGAGTCCCGGGCTATCGCGCCTCGCATGGCTGCGTGCGGCTTCCGCACTCGTTCTCGAAGCTGGTGTATGGCATTACCTCGCACGGCGCGAAGGTGGTGATTACCGGCGATCACGAAGGCGTCGTCACCGCCAATTGAGAACGGCGCGTAACGGCGTGAGTCGATGCTAGGGATAAGGCGGGCAACGCGCGTCGATGGAAAAAGATTTCTTGTTGGCTTTGCTCGGCCCGGCGGTCACGACGCTGATCGGCGCTTTCGGCATTTGGTTCCAAGAGTGGCGGCAGGCCCATAGCGCGGCCCATCAGCGCCGGCAGAGTCGCCAGGAAGCGCTGGACACGGTCGATTTCTTGGAGAGATGGCTGCGTACCCAACGCCGCGTATGCGCACCGGGCGAGTTCGAGCAAATCAAACAAAAAGTCCAACCGCAACTGGAGTCGCTGTATCAGAATCTGGTTGGTATCGACGCCTCTGTTGTCGTACGTCCGCCCGGCGAGCGGGGCGGTTGGCTGACGCGCGCGCTGTTGCTGTACCGGCCAAGGGGTTTTGGCGCCTGGCTCTTGCACCTATGGTTTTATTCCATCTTATGTACGATGCTGATGTTCAGCATCGGCATTTTCCTACCGCCCAAACCGGGTTCGGCCTCGAGTGAGTTCACCTGGCCCGCCGCCATCGGCGGTTATCTACTGTTTTTCATACCATTGTTGGCGGTGCGCTCGTGGGCGATTTCATCCGCTGACAAACGGTCGAGGATCGATTCCGCCGCTGGCGCCGCGGTTGGGCAAAAACGCGATTAGCCGGATTGCCGCCGTTTCAGAAAAGAGACCGAATGCCCCCTAACAAGTCCAGCCCTCGGCTTGCCGAGCGGAGGGCTGGAATGCGAGGCTGCGCTAGATCTTATAACCCATCGCCCGAGTACCGGCGAGAAAGTTTTGATACTGGGCTTTCTGTTTGTCGATGCCAAGCTTTTGGGAAATCTTCACCCATTCATTGGCGGCCTCGTCCAGCGCTTGTTGGCTGGTGAGCTGGCCGGAGATCGCCTTGGAAATGTTGCGCCCGAGCGCATCGGCGTATTCCGGCGCGCCCTCCCAGAAGAATTGCGGATAACCGACCTGCACGTTCTTCAAGCCCGCTTCGAGGTGATTCTTGGCGGTTTCCATGTTTTTGAAAATGCCGCTATTGGTTTTCCACAATTCGTTGTCGGTGCCGCGTTGCGGATTCGGTTCCAAATAAAGCTTGGCGGCCTCGTCGCCATAATGCGATTTGCCGAACGGATCGGAGCCGCAGTAGGGGTCGGCGACGATGTGATTGGAATAATCCGGATGCGACATCCGGTAAATGAAGTAAAAGGCGGCATCCTTCACATCTTGCGGCAAATTCTTCGGAATCGACGCCGTGCGGCACCAGAGCGAGATCGCGCGGTTGGTGATCGAACCATCGTCGTTTTTCCAGCCAGGCACGATGTCCGCGCGCTGATCCTCGGCGGCTTCCGGGGTTTGCTGCTGGACGGTGAATTCGGCGAGATCGATCCACCAGATCGACATCACGTCGGAACCCGCGACCCAGCGCTGGATGGTGGTGCCGATGTCCATGGATTCCGCGCCGGGCGGGCCGAATTTGATGATTTCCTTGTAGATATCCAACGCTTCGGCGGCTTTGCCCTGGTTGATGACGGGGTGCATGTTTTCGTCGAAATAATTGACCCCGGCGCTCGCCGCGATGTCCATCCAAAAGCCCCAGCCGAAGTTCGGCGGATTCACCACCATCGAAGTGCCATAGATGCCTTTGCTCTTCAATTCTTCGGTGAAAAACTGGGTGGTTTGCACGAACTCCGGCCAGGTCTTCGGCACACCGAGCTCGCGCTGGAAGCGCGCGGAGAATTTCTTTTGCAGATCAGGGTTGTCGAAGTAGCTCTTGCGGTAGTGCATCACGTGGATGTCGCCGTCTAGGAAGATACCGTAGGTTTTACCGCTCCAGC
>JAXMFZ010000012.1:0-91825 GCA_046347515.1 Gammaproteobacteria bacterium
CCCAGGATTTGTTGCAACCCCCTGCCTTCCACCCCGCCGATGAGGTTGGCGGTGGGCACCGGGCAGTCGTTGAATAACAACTCGCCGGAGTCGATGCCTTTGTAGCCTAGCTTTTCCAGCTTGCGGCTTACGTGGAACCCTGCGCATTTTTCAATCAAGAGCAAACTCATGCCCTTGTGCGGCGGCTTGGCGGCGGGGTCGGTTTTCACCAGCACCGCCAGGATATGGCCGTGAATACTGTTGCTGATCCAAGTCTTGGCGCCGTTCACGAGATAGCCGTCACCGGCGCGGCGCGCCTTGGTGCGGATCGCCTGCAGATCGGTGCCACAATCGGGCTCGGTGAGCGCGATGCCGCCCCGGAGGTCGCCGCTGGCGAAGCGCGGCAGGAAGCGGCTTTTCTGCTCGTCGGTGCCGAAGCGCTGCACCGCCGCCGCCATGATGAGATGCGAGTTGAAGATGCCCGACACCGACATCCATACCGCCGATACACGCTCGACGAGCTTGGCATAAGTGACCGCGGACAGGCCGAGGCCACCGTACTCCGGGGCAATCGTCGCACCGAACAGGCCGAGCGTTTTCATCTTCTCGACGATTTGCGCGGGCCAGACGTCATTGGCTTCCAGCTCGTGGGCGTAGGGCTTGACGTCGCGTTCCAGGAACTTATCGATGCTGTCCAGCACCAGCGCTTCGTCCTGGCCGCCCAACCCGTGCTCCGCTGCCATCGTCGATGATCCTCAGTAATCGGCTTGGTCGTCCACACCGTGGCCGCGCTTCGGCACCAGGAAGCTGCGCTCGTAGGTCATGAATACGGTGCCGTCGGCTTTCTTGCCGGTGGTCTTGACGGTGACGATGCCCTGTTGAGGGCGCGACCGAGACTCGCGCTTGGCCAGCACTTCGGACTCGGCGTACAGCGTGTCGCCGGCGAATACCGGCGCAAGTAGGCGAATATCGTTCCAGCCCAGATTGGCGACAGCTTTCTGGCTCAGATCGCTCACGCTCATGCCGGCCACGATGGAAAGCGTCAGGCAACTGTTCACCAACGGCTTTCCAAACTCGCTCTTGGCGGCGTACGCGGCGTCGAAGTGAATCGGATGGGTGTTCATGGTGAGCAGCGTGAACCAGGTGTTGTCCACCTCGGATACCGTGCGTCCCGGGCGATGCTCATAGACATCGCCGACGGTGAAATCCTCGAAGTAGCGCCCGAATGATTCACGATAACGCCGCGGCTCGATTTCTTTTCTCTCGACCGTCATCGCCGTTTTCTCACTCCGCTTGTGGCGCATGCCGGCGCGCTTGGCCGTGGCTGGCGCGGGTCAGCTTGAGCAAAGCGCTGATATCGTTCACATGATCCAGGCTTAGCAATGCACCGGCCAATTCCTCGGCGCGCGCGTCGGACAGATAAGGCGCCACCAGGCTATCGAACTTGGCGCGCAATTCCTCGATATTCAGGAAATTTTCCGGCTCGCCTTTGGGAATCTTGACGAAGCGCTCGAACTCGCCGCGCCCGGTACGGATGCGCACCGCCGCCGACATTTGCGCGGGGAATTCGGCTTCGGCGCGCGGATCGACCACGACATCGACGCGCTTGCCGAGCGCGAGCGTCGCCGGATCTTTGATGTGGGTCGCATAATCGTCCCAACCCATGCGGCCTTCGCGCAGCGCCACCGCCGCCACGAACGGCATGGAGAATTGGCCGTCCACGACATTGTGCGGATGGTGCTTGGCCTCCAGTGGATTGCCGACGATGTTCCAGCCGGTGCGCGGCAACCCGACTTCGACCGCCTCCACTTCGACCGGGTCGATATCGTAGGCGGCGCGTAGCGCCAGCAAGCCATCCAGCCCGGCGTGGGTGTAGCGGCAAGAAGGATAGGGCTTGACCGCGATCATCAGGGTTTCATAGCGGTCGCCAAGGCCGGCGATGGCGTTTTCCGGGATGGGGTTCGGTGCGAAACTGGCAAGAAATCCGGCTTTTCCCTCCAGCGCCTCCGCCGCGCCCTTGAAACCTTCGCCGGCCAAACGCGCGGCAATCAGGCCGTTCATCGCGGCATAACCTACCTGAAACAGTTTGGTCCATGCGCCGTCTTTCAAGAACTGCATGGAGCCCGCGGTCTGACTCAGACAAATGCCGAAGGCGCTGGCGATCTGCGCCGCATTGAGGCCGAAGATGCGCCCAGCCGCCGCCGCCGCGCCAAACACGCCGCAGGTAGCGGTAGGGTGAAACCCGCGCGTATAGTGGTCTTTGGGCACCAGGGCGAGGCTCAACCGTATCTGGGTTTCGTAACCCGCGACCACCGCGGCGATCACCTCGCGCCCGCTGGCGCCCACCATCTCGGCGGCGGCCAGCGCCGCCGGCACGATGGGCGCGCTCGGATGCAGAGAACTGCGCGCATGGGTATCGTCGAAATCGAGCGAATGGGCGAAAGCGCCGTTCAGCCAAGCCGCCGCCGGCGGCGTAAACCCATGCTCCATGCCGATCACCGCCGCCTTGCCATGATCCATGCCGAGCTTGGCGACCGCCGCTAGCAAGCTCGGCGTGGAAGCCGCTTCGTAACGGGCCCGCAACGCAATGCCTACGGTGTCGAGAATCAGCAGCTTGGCGCGCTCGCTCACCGCCTGCGGAAGCCCGGCGTAAGATAGATGAGCGGCAAATTCGGAAAGCGCCTGGGTGATAGCAGTCATGGTCGTGTCTCCTGTGCTCCAAGTTCAATGAGCGTTGCGGCTGGCTTGCAGTGAACGCTCGAAAAACTGTAACACATGCGCTTCGTATTGTACGGTTGCAACGCCGTGAAAATTCTGGAGCGCTGCGCCGACCAGAAACTCTGTCATCCGCCCGTGATCAGCGCAACACCTCGACATTGCCGCACACGCTGAGCGCCTGGCCGGAAATATTGCGACCCGCTTCCGTGCAGAGAAACAACGCCATGTTGGCGATGTCCTGGCCGCTGACTTTGCGCCTGAGCGACACGTTGGCGAGCAGGCTCGCTTCCAGTTCCTCGAAACTGACGCCAAGCGCCTTGGCCTTGGCGCTGATCACCCGATTGATGCGCTCTCCCGCCACCACGCCGGGCAAAATAGCGTTGACGCGGATGCCATCGGGTCCAAGTTCGATGGCGAGGCTTTTGGTGAACCCAACTACCGCCCATTTCGACGCCGAGTACGGCGAGCGCAGCGCGAAACCCAAGCGCCCGGCGACCGAAGACAAGTTGATGATGGCGCCGTCGCCAGCGGCTTTCAGCAGTGGGGTCGCATACTTCGCACAATAGAACATGCCGTTGATGTTGACCGCCAGCGTCTTGTCCCAGTCGGCGATGGCGATATCTTCAACCTTGGCGGTGGGTCCGGCGATGCCGGCGTTGTTCACCAGAACGTCGAGACCGCCCAGCTCGCTCTTGACATCCTCGAACAGCGCCGCCACCTGCGCAGAGTCGGATACATCGCATAACGATGCCGTAAGCGCTGGATTCGCTTTCTGGCAGTCTTTCAGCGCTTTCTTGTCGATATCGCAGATATGCACGTGCGCGCCCTGACCGAGGAAAGTCTCGGCGATGGCCCGGCCAATGCCGGCGGCGCCCGCCGTAACGAGTACACGCAGGCCTTTCTTGGGTTTGGTTTTACTGGCTTTCGCCATCATAAATTCCTTGAGTTGAGAGGGTTATGGGTTCAGGGACGGGCATTGACGCCGCCGTCCACGTCGATGACCGCGCCGCTCATGTAAGCCGCACGCCGGGACGCGAGAAACGCCACGATGTCCGCGATCTCCTTCGCCGTACACATGCGCCCGAACGGCAGCCCGGCGAGAAAATGCTGGATGAAACCAGGATCGTCCGGATTGCGATCCGCCTTGAAGCGCAGAATGCGTTGGCCACGCGGAGTGTCGGTGAGCGTGGGGTTGACGCCCACCACGCGCACGCCAAAATCGACCGAGCGCGCGCCGAGCGCGCGGGTGAAGGCGATCAGCGCAGCGTTGCCGGCGCTGCCGGCGATGTACGCGGCGTCCATCCTGACCCCCGCCAGTCCGATGACGTTGATGATGACACCACGACCGCGCGCTTTCATGGCGGTGTAGAACAAGCGGGTGAGATTGATATACCCCATCACCTTCAGATCCCAGCCAGCGCGCCAGGACTCATCGGTGAAACTGTCGAGTTCGCCGCTCGGAATATTGCCGGCGCAATTCACCAGAATATCGGCGCTGTTGGCCCGCGCGGCCAGGACTTCTTGCGCGGCGGCTTGGGTAAGATCGAGCGCGTAGCTTGTGATCTTGACGCCAAAGCGCTGATTCAGAGCGCTGCCAAGCTCGGCGAGATCGGCTTCGGTGCGGGCCGCGAGGTGTAGATGACAACCCTCGGCAGCCAAAGCTTCGGCAATCGCTCGGCCAATGCCCTTGGTGGCGCCTGTGACAACAGCGGTCTGATCACGTAAATCTAATTCCAAGCGATTCCCCTCGCGCTGATTTTCAGGATGGAACGACTACAATAGTAGAAGATGTCGCCGATTTTTCAGTGCCTCATAGTACTACTGTGTTATAAAAAATACATCCCATTCACGGCCCACGTGCCTGCTGAGGCATCACCATCGCGCGGGTTTGTGGCCGAGCACTGCGCTGCTGGCAACAGGGACAGCGGGGTAGACGCGGGATCAGGGCGAGGATCAACTGGGTGCGCAGCGTAGCAATCGAGGTGGGGGTGTGGCGTTCGGGTCGGATCGGGGGCGCCGCGGGGTCGGAAACCCTCGGGTAGGGCAGGCGCTGGGAGGGGCGGGCATGTTCCAACGCCTGAGGGGGAAAAACGGCTGCGTTCGGCAACCAGGAAGGTGTAGGCGGCGATAGTCAGGGTGGCATGATGGTGAAACCCGCGCCAGCCGCGGCCTTCGTATTGGTTGAGGCCGAGTGCTTGTTTGAGTTCTTGGTAGTCGCGTTCGATGCGCCAGCGTAGCTTCACCGTGCGCACCAAGCGCTTGAGCGAGGTGCGTGGGGGCAAGGTGGAAAGAAAGTACTTCGTCGGTTCGGCTTCGCCTGTGGGCCATTCGATCAGCAGCCACTCGGCGGCGCGGGGTTGGCTACGCTTCCCGTCCTCGTGGGCAGCTACGACGCGCACGGCGGCAAAGCGCGAGCGCAGTACCGTGTGCGTTCCCTCGCGCCAGCGCACGATCCGATAAGCGCTCGGGGGCAACTCAAGCGCCAAGGCGCGCACCGTCAGCGGTTGGTGGGCCTCATCGCGACGCAGCCGTGTGGGCTTTTGGCCCCGACCCGACCCGGGTTTGGGCGGCAGTGGCCCGCGGCCCGGCCCCCACACCGTGGTGGTTGAGTGAATGCCCACCGCATAGCGAAGCCCCAGTTCCGTCAGTCGCTCCCGATACGCCGTGTCGTTACCATAGCCCGCGTCGGCCAGCACCGGCGCTTTCTCCACCCCGGCCGAGAGCGCCGCTTCGATCTGCTGGAGCGACAACGCGGGCTGGGTGGCAAACTTCACCTGCGGCGGTACCCCTACGCGCGCGCGCCGCGCTTCATCTTCAGCCCACGCCTGGGGCAAGTAAAGCCGAAACGCGATCGGTACACTGGCCTGGGTGTTGACCAGCGACAGACTCACGGCTACCTGAGAGTTCTCTTTCTTGCCCACCTGCCCGCAGTACTGGCGCGCCACCCCCACCGAGTACTTGCCCTTCTTCGGCCAGCCCGTGTCATCCACGACCCAGCCCTCGACGCCCCCGTGCCGATCCAGCGCCTCCCGCCCCACCTCGCGGCTCACCGCCAGCACCGCCTCATCGTCCCACGGCGCGGCGGCCACGAAATGGTGCATCGACTGATGTTGTTGGCGTACCTTCCCCGGCGCGATCCGTGCCGCCATCGGCTCCACGCTCTTGCGCTCCCCCGGCAGCAGCAGCCCCGTACAGTACGCCCGCAGCGGCTCGGCCCGATCCGCGTGGCCCACCGCCGCCACCAGTCGCTCGATATACTCGTCAAAGCGCCGGGCGTTGATCTCGTCTATTTTCACGGGTGCTGTCGCTCGTCAAGTCAGTTATGATATTTTCATAATATAATGTTTTTAACACAGTAGTAATAGGAGCATCACCCATGCCTAAAGCCGCCAATAAAACCCGTGTTTCATCCCCCCAAGCCGTTGCGCTCGATCCGAGCTTCCATAAAGGTAAATTCAACCTCAATCGCGCCAAAGACAGCCAATTTCAGGGCGGGCTACGCAAATATTTCGAATACCGTGACCTCGGCATGGCCGCCGCCACCCAAGGCAAGGTAATGGCGCAAGTGATTCGTGCCAAAGGGCCATGCTTGGAATCCGGTGACCGACATTACCATGTCCTGGACTTCCAGATGGTGTACGTGCTGAAAGGCTGGTCGCGGACGTATTTCGAGGGTATAGGGGAGTTGCGCATGGAAGCCGGCGACTGTATGTATCAGCAACCTGGCATCCGGCACCAAGTGCTGGAATACTCAGACGACTACGAGGTGATCGAAATCACCGTGCCCGCCGATTTCGAGACTCATACCGTCGAACCCAACTAGCTTCGCCAACGGCAGCTTGCCAAAAAAAAGCCCCGGATCGCCGGGGCTTTGGTCGATACTTTCGAGTTTAGGGACTGCGCAAAGCGTCGATGTGTAGCTCGACGCGGCGATTCTGGGCGCGGCCGGCGCGCGTGCGATTGCTGGCGACGGGCTGCGATTCGCCCATGCCATAAGCATTGATGGCGGCTTCGCGTATGCCATTGGCGCCCATGTAGTGTTGCACCGCCGCCGCGCGGCGCGCCGATAAGCCCTGGTTATAGGAGCGTGAACCGATACTGTCGGTATGGCCAACCGCATCGATCTGCCGCACATACCCCAAGCGGCCCATTCCGTAGGGCGGATCGAACCCGATGATAGAGTCGATGACATTATCCAGCTCGGCCGTGCCCTTCGGCGTGGTCCGGTCGAAATCGAAATGGACGTGGGCCGTGCCTTGGGAGCGCACCGCGTACCACGCCAGCGGCGGTTCGCTTGGCCCCGGTGGTGGGCAGCGTCCATCCGGATAATAATGGCACCAACTGTGGTCGGCGCGCACGGGCAGACTGAATGCCAACACTATCGTCGCTGCGGCTAAGCCGCCCAGCAAACGGGATCTCCGCAACATATCGTCTCCTTTACGAGTTTGCGCAAAAGCCAAGAATACCCATGAATCATGATGCTAGCACATTTGCTCCGTAAGCGATAATGCCGCGGTGGCCTGGTAACAAATTGTGCGACCGCAACAAGTTGGGGAACTCGTGCTAATATCGAGCATCCAAGAGCTTACCTACAAAAAACCTGGAACATTTGCAAGTCCAGACACGCTATCGGTGTTATGCATTGAAATTTTTGGATTTGGCACCATTACTTTTGGTATCATGATGCGCTTTTATTCCTGCACGTTGCGCACCGCGAAATTGCGACTACGCAAACTACACACCGAGCGCTTAGAACCCTTTGAGATGAGGACAATAGCCGACGATGTACTTTAATTCCACACCGCCAGAATTACGGGTACTGGATCGCTTGGACAACGAGCCCGAAATCGTCAGCAACGACGATCTCGGCACGGCGATGGACGACACTATGCCCGTTGCCGAACTAGAGCCGGCCGTCGCCAGCTTGATCGACGAGCTCAATATCGCGGCGCTCAGCCAGTCGCCGGTCGCCGATGCGTTGCTACAGCCCGCCGAAGCCAATCCACGCGAAAACGCAGAGCCCGGCGACGGCGCCTTGACCGGCGAAACAGACCGCACCAGCGATCCGTTGACGCTTTACATCCGTGATATGGGCAATTACACCTTACTCAGTCGCGAAGATGAAGTCGAACTGGCGCAGCGCATCGAAGACGGTTTACGCCAGTTGACCGATGCGCTTGGCGCATGCCCGGCCTGTGCCGGCGAGGTGCTACGCCTGATCGAGCAGGGCGCTGGCGGCAAAAGTCATTCCGAAGACGCCGGCGCAATCGGCGGCGCGTCAGTGGCGGCCAATGAAACCGATTTGGGCATTGATCTCGAACCGCAGAGCGCCGGCGAATCGCAAAGCTGGAGCAAGCTCGCCGTCAGCGAGCACTATGGCCGTTTGCGCGCCTTACACGAAGCGTTTGTCAAAACCCAACAGCGCCACGGCGTTTATAGCGCCAAGACCATTCCTGCTCGGCAACGGTTGGCAGCCGAATTCCAGACACTGGCGCTAGACAACGCGCAACTGGATGCTTTGGCGCGCCATTTGCGCGATTGGCTGAAACAGATCCGCACGCGCGAGAAAGCCATCGCCGACGCTGCCGTGCGTCAGCTTGGCATCACCCGCGATGCCGTGCTCGATGGCCTCGCCACGCCGCAAGCGGACCGCGCCGAAATCATCGTCGGCATGGCGACCGCGAATGCAGCCGCGCGTACCCGCCATGCCCGCGACTTTGAGCAGATTTACCGGGAACTGGCTGAACTAGAAGCCAAGATCGGGCTGCCACTGGCCGAGATCAAAGCCATCAGCCAGCGCATCAGCGCCGCGCAAGTCAAAATTCAGCGCGCTAAACATGCGATGGTATCGGCCAATCTGCGGTTGGTTGTGCACGTCGCGAAGAATTATCGCAACTTGGGTTTGCCGTTCTCCGACCTGATCCAGGAAGGCAATCTGGGGCTGTTGAAGGCGGTCGATAAGTTCGATTACCAGCGCGGCTTCAAGTTTTCCACTTACGCGTACTGGTGGATACGCCAGGCTATCACCCGCGCCATCGCGGACAAAGCGCGTTTGATTCGGGTGCCCGTGCATATCAGCGAACAGATCAACCGGCTGCGCCATCTTGCCCAGCAAATCTATCGCGAGACGGGACGCCCGGCGCAACCCGATGAACTGGCCAAGCAGGCCGGTCTGTCGGTGGAAAAGATTCGATCGATGCTGGAAACCGCCAAAGACCCGATATCGCTGGAGACGCCGATCGGCGATGACGACGATACCGAGTTGGGCGACCTGGTCGAGAATAAAACCAGCGAGGCGCCCATCGAAACCATTGTCGGCAGCGCCATGGAGAGCGAAGTCAGAGCGCTGCTCGGCGCGCTCGAACCGCGCGAAGCCAAGGTATTGGCGCTGCGCTACGGCATCGGCACCGAAACCGAGCTAACCCTGGCCGAGATCGGCTCAGAGTTCGCCGTTTCGCGCGAGCGCGTGCGCCAGCTCGAAGCGCGCGCTTTGCGCAAGCTAAGAGCGCTGGAACGCTCGCAGTCGCTGCGGACGTTTCTGGACAGTTGAGCGCCGCGGCACCCTGCGGGTAAGCGCTACGATAAGACGTTCGCTTACCCGTTTTCCTGATTAGCAGACTTCGCGCTTTTAATCACCCAGCGGAACCGGCGCCGGCGCGGTCGATTGCCGCGCTGATTTCTTGCTCCGCTTCAATCCAATCCTGTAATTCCTGACCCGGGCTGAAACCGCGCCGTTCGGCCTTGAAATAAGCGGCTTGCGCGATCATCGACCGACGATCCGGTGCATTGGCAACCGATGTCGCAATCATTGTATCGACCGCCGGCTGCGCCTCGGCGGCAGGCGGCGGTTGGCGTTTACGGCTGCGCGGCGTGGCTGAAAAAGACGAAGACGAAGATTTGGAGCGAGGTTGACGGGCCATAAGCGTGTCTCCAGAGTAGCGGGGAAACGGCTGATTATCTCCTGGAACTAGGGTACATCCAACGGAAGATCACGATATATTGTACAGGCCGAAGCGGCTTCTCCGGGATAGCGTGTTCCTCTTACAATTGAGCGATCTAACTGGCAGCGTCTTGATCGGTATCAATCAGGTTAATTTTCACTCTTGGTATGAAGCCATTTGTCTTGGCATACTGTTAAGTAGTCTTGCGGTAGTGTTCACCGCCAAGGGTATTACATACACTATGACGATTCATCAGGCGCTGCGCTGGCAGCGCACGGCTTAAGGAGGCACAACGCCATGATCGACGCCGATCCTACCGTGGGTAGTTGGTACGAACTTCTCGATCGCGGGCAGAAATTCGAAGTCATGTCGGTAGACGAAGATAGCGCCCTGATCGAAATCCAATACGAAGACGGTGATACCGAGGAAATCGACCTGGACGCTTGGTATGAAATGGAAATTGAACCCGCGGATCCCCCTGAGGGCTGGGCCACCCCCGATGAAGAAAGTGACGTGGTCGAACTCGCCGATAATGAAGCCGTAGCGGGCGAAGACGATTGGCGTGCGCCCGTACGTAGCGGCAAATCGACCAGCGATGACTGGGACGAGGATGAGGGCGAAACCCTGGACGACGAGATGGATGAATTTTCCGACGACGCATCCTGGAAAGACGAAGACTGATCCAGCGCCAGCCGCTCAGCCTCGATTGCCGGCGAAGCCGTGCTTGGCCTCGATGCCAACGGTAGCCTCAGCCGCTTGCGCCGGCAGACTCCTCCTCCGCTTCGACGTTCACCGTCCAGCCATGGCGATCCTCGGTCTCACCGAACTGGATCGCCGTCAGCGCGCGATACAGCGACTCGGTGAGCGCACCAACCGCGCCGTTGTTGATGATATAGTCCGCACCCTGATAGCCGATCCGGCTCACCGGCATGACCACCGCCGCGGTGCCGGCGCCGAACGCTTCTTGCAGCACGCCGCTGCGCGCGCCTTCGGTCACTTCATCAATGCTGATCAACCGCTCCTCGACTGCATAGCCCTGCTCGCGCAATAAAGCCAGCACGCTGTCGCGCGTCACTCCGGGCAGAATAGTGCCCTGTAGCGCCGGCGTCACCACGGTATCGCGAAATTTGAAGAAAATATTCATCTGCCCGACCTCTTCCACGTAGCGGTGCTCGACGCCATCCAACCATAGCGCCTGATCGTAACCGTCACGGCGGCTCATCGAGCCGGGCAGTAAGCTCGCCGCATAGTTACCAGCGGTTTTGGCAAAGCCGGTGCCGCCGGGCGCCGCACGGGTGAACTTGTCTTGCACCTTGAGCGCCACGCCTTGCGCGCTATTCATGTAATAACCGCGCACCGGCGAGGTCATGACGATGAGCTGGTAAGCCGCCGCCGGGCGCACCTCTAGGTAGCTCTCGGCACCGATCACCAACGGGCGGATGTAGAGCGACTGGCCGCGCTGGCGCGGTACCCAGGCATGATCGAGCCGAACCAGACGCCGGATGGCTTCTACGAACAGCTCGCGATCCAGAATCGGAATGCACAGACGCTGGCAGGAACCGTTCAAGCGCTTGGCGTTCATGTCCGGACGGAACAAACGAATGATATTGTCGGCGCCGCGAAATGCTTTCAGCCCCTCAAACACCGTCTGCCCGTAGTGCAGCGTGGCGTTGCCGGGTTCGATGGGCAGCGGACCGTAGGGGATGATGCGGGGATTGCGCCAAGCGCCACCGACGTGATCCAGGATGAACATGTGGTCGGAAAAAATTTTGCCGAAGCCGAGGTCGGTGAAATCGACTTGTGATAAACGGCTATGTTCGACTCTTTGGATGCTGAGGTCAGCCAGCACGGGCATTCTCCAAACCATGTTCGAGCGATGGTTGCGGTGTCGCGGCGGCGGCGAGATTGCTATGATAGCCAGCCAACCCAACAAGATTAACACAGTACGCCTTGGCCCGGTTCGGGGCCGAGCGCGCACCCATCCGCGAAACAAGAGGTCTACCCTTATGCTGACGCTCATCCGCACCATCCTGGGCCTGCTCGCCGCTGCGCTGGTGGCCGGCACCGCCCATGCCGCCGAACTGCGCGTACTCAACTGGCAGGGTTACGGCACCGACGAAGCCTGGGCGCTGGAATTGTTCAAGACCAAGACCGGCCACACCGTCGTCCACGATTACTTCAACTCCGAGCAAGAGATGCTCACCAAGCTGCGCACCAATCCGGGGGTCTACGACGTGGTGCTGATCAACAGTTCGTTCACCCAGCAAGCCGCGAGCGAGGGCCTGATCCAACCCATCGACACCAGCAAGATCAGCCACTTCAAGGATTTGTCCCAGCGCCTGCGCGACCATGTTTATCTCAATCCCGAAGGCAAAACCTATGGCATCGCCTGGGTCTGGGGGGTAACGGCATTCGCGGTGAACAACGAGGTGATCAACCCCGCGCCGACTTCGATCCAGGCACTGTGGGATCCCAAGCATCAAGGCCGCGTGGGCTGGCGCGACGATCCCATCGAGGCGGTCCAGCTCGCCGCTATCGCCAGCGGCCAGGATATGAACAACCCTGCCGACATGAACGCCATCAAAGCCAAGCTCAAGGCGCTCAAGCCGCAGATCAAAACCTTCTGGTCGTCCGAGGATGAATGGAATAAATTCTTCGCCGCCAAGCAATTCGACTTGGCGGTGTACTGGAGTGGCTCGGCGGCGCGCTCGAAGAAAGCGTTCAAACTGCCGGTGACCTTCGTCATCCCCAGCGAGGGCGCGATCGGCTGGTTCGATGGGCTTTCCATTCCCAAGGGCGCGCCCCAGGTCGAGGCCGCGCAGCAGTTCATCGACTTCATGGTGAGCCCGGAGTTCTATGTGCGCTGGGACACCGATGTGGGTGCGCCCGCCTCTGCGAACGCCGCCGCCAACCAGCAACTGCCCGAGGACGCCTTCAACCGGACGGTGATGAGCGATCCGAAAGTCGCCGAACGCCTCCAGTTCATGGCGCCCCTCTCTGACGACAAGCGCAATCAATACCTGGAACTCTGGCAAGAGGTCAAAACCGATTTCGCCAAATAAACGCCGGGCGCTCGCCGCCCTCGGCCTCACCGCCCCGGCTTATCTATGGCTGCTGGTGGCGGTGTTCCTGCCGCTGGCGGCCATGCTGTATTTCAGTTTCTTGAGCGAAGCGCCGTTCGGCCAGCGCGAGCCGCATTTCACCCTGGCTCATTACGGCGCATTTCTGGATAAGGCCTTTTACCGCACCCTCACCTGGCGCTCGTTAGTATTGGGCGCGGAAGTCACGGCGCTGTGCCTCATCATCGGCTTCCCGGCGGCGCTGGTGCTCGCCAAGTCGATCCATGGCCGCTGGCGCGAAGCCTTGTTTTTATTGATCGTGCTGCCGTTCTGGTCGAACGGACTGGTGCGTACGTTCTCCTGGACCATGGTACTGCGCGGCGACGGGCTGCTGGATCGTGGCCTGCATGGATTGTGGCCGGGGGCGCCGACCCTGGACCTGATGTTCAGCCACGGCGCCATCGTCATCGGTCTGGTACATGCCTATCTGCCTTACACCATCCTCACTTGCTATCTGTCGCTGCAAGCCATCGACGACTCCTTGCTGGATGCCGCCCGCAGCCTGGGCGCGACCGGCCGCCAAGTGCTGACGCGGATCGTACTGCCGTTGACGGTGCCGGGTCTGGCGGCGGGCGCCGTCCTCACCTTCGTGCCGGTAATCGGCTCATTCATGGAGCCGCGCATCCTTGGCGGCCGCGAGGGCATCCTGCTCGGCACCATCATCGAAGATCAGTTCACCACGGTCTTCAACTGGCCGTTGGGCGCGGCGCTGTCGTTCATCTTGCTCGGCATCGTGCTGGTCATTCTTGCGCTCGCGTATCCGCTGGCGCGTAGCCGTTTGCAGGCGATCTAAGCCATGGGCGGCGTGAGCGGTAGGGTGTTTCTCGCGCTGGTGCTGGTGTTTCTCTATGCGCCCATCGCGGTGATGATGCTGATGGCGTTCAATGCCTCGCCGCTTTACCAACTGCCGTTCGAGTGGAGCACGACCTGGTTCGCGCAACTTGCCGGCAATCAGCGCTTGTTGCGCGCGGGTTGGAACAGCATCGCCATCGCGCTCGCGACCGCCGTCATCGCCACCACGCTCGGCACGCTGGCGGCACTGGCCTTCGCGCGCTACCGGTTTCGCGGCGTCATGTTGCTGCAAATCCTGTTGTTTCCGCCCATCGCCATTCCCTGGCTCATCATCGGCACCGCCATGCTGGTGTTCTTTTTCTGGATCGGCATAGGCCGCGGCCTGCATGCCATGCTGCTCGGCCATGTGGCGCTGGCGCTACCTTATGTGATCGTGGTGGTAGGCGCGCGCCTCAAGAACCATGGCACCGCGCTGGAGGAAGCCGCCGCCACGCTCGGCGCCGACCCCTGGCAGGCGTTCTGGCGGGTCACGCTGCCGGTGCTCGCGCCAGGCATCGTCGCGGCGGCGGCCTTCGCGTTCGCGATTTCCTTCGACCAGTTCGTGATTTCGTATTTTCTTGCCGCGCCCGGCGTCACGACCCTGCCGGTGGAAATCTATTCGGCGATCCGCAAGGGTTTCACGCCGGAGATCAACGCGATCTCGACCCTCGTCATCGTGTTTTCGACCGCGTTGCTGCTGCTCGTGGCCCGTTTCTACCGCTTCGGCGGCGAGCGCTAGCGTCATATGGCCACGGTGAGCGTCGTGAACGTCAGCAAGCGCTACCAGCAAACGGCTGCGCTGGAACGCGTAAGCATCGAATTCCAGGACGGCGAATTCTTCGGTCTGCTCGGGCCGTCGGGCTCAGGTAAGACCACGCTGTTGCGCTGCATTGCCGGTTTCATCGAACCCGATACCGGCGCCATCCGCTTCGACGGCGAAGAAGTCGAGCACATCCCCGTCCACCAGCGCCGCATCGGCATGGTGTTCCAGCACTATGCCTTATTCCCCCACCTCAGCGTCTACGACAATATCGCGTTCGGCCTCGCCGTGCGCGGCGTCGAAACCGCAGAAATCCGCCAGCGGGTCATGGATATGTTGAATCTGGTGCGGCTCGCCGGCTACGAGGCGCGCAAGCCGCGCGAGCTTTCCGGCGGCCAGCAGCAACGGGTGGCGCTGGCGCGCGCGCTCGTCACCCGCCCGCGCGTGCTACTCCTCGACGAACCCCTGGGCGCGCTGGATCGGCGCCTGCGCCAGGAGATGCAGATCGAACTCAGGGACATCCAGCGCGAACTCGGGCTTACCACGATCTTCGTCACCCACGACCAGGAAGAAGCCCTTACCTTGTCGGATCGGATCGCCATCCTGGATCGCGGCAAGATCGTACAAATCGGCACCCCCGGCGCAGTCTACGAACGCCCGCGCAATGTATTCGCCGCCAATTTCCTGGGCGATGCCAATATCTTCAGCGGCACGGTCGCCGGTCAAAGCCGCGTGCGCGTGACGGGACACCCCGATCTGTTCAGCGCCGACCCGCTCCCGGCCGAGGGCAATCCGGTCACGCTCGCCGTGCGCCCCGAGAAGATCGCGCTCGCGGCCGCGGACGCCACGCCGCCCGAACGGCTCATCAATCGCTTGCGCGGAACGGTGATCCAGCGCGTCTACTCCAGTAACAGCACGGCCTTGTCTTATCCATCACCGATGGCCAGCGCTTGCCCCAGCCTTCGCCCAAGAATCGCGACAGCGACGGTTTCGCCCCTGGGTCGCCGGTGCTCGCGGCTTGGGCCGCGGCGCACGGCGTCGTCATCGAGCCCTGACCGCCATCATGGGATTGCGTCTCGGCCTCGGTGCGAATGCGTGCACGTCGCCATCGATATGCAGCGCCTATTGCTGAAACCACGGCCTGGCACACGCCGGCGCTGGCCGCGATGTCCCATTTATTTACCGCGATCGATGAACAGCTTTGCCGAACAAAACCCTGTTCACCCGTTCATCCACCGTACACCGACCGAAGCGCATGGCGCGTGGCGGCATTATTTCCAGCATTGGCGCTCGGTCGCGCTGGACACCCTCGACCCGGCCCTGCTCGCGCTGGTCGAGCCGTTGTCACGCTTGGCGCCGCCCGCTGGTGATCGGCGAAACCGCCTATTCCGCGTTTACCGCGCCCGCATTCCGCCGCGGCGCTGGCCGAACGGCGCGTGGATACGCTCATCGTGAGCGGCGTCGAGACCGACGTCTGCGTGCTGGCGACGGTGCTAGACGCCATCGACGCGGGGTATCGGGTCATCGTCGTCGCCGATGCGGTGGCGGCTTCTCGGCGGCCGGCCACCGCGCGCGCGCGCGCGGTGCTGGAGGCGGTGCTGCCGCGCTTCGACCAGCAGGTCGAAACGGTCAGCGCAACCGAATTGCTCGAATCCTGAACATCATGTCCCACACCACGATTCCGCTGGATCGGGCTGGAACTACCGCAGGCCAGCGACCGCCCGGCGGAGATGGTTTTCCTACCGCTCGGTGTGCGTCTCACACCCATCGCTTATCTGCCAGTCAGAACAGCGCCACCGATTTCCCGCCCGGCGCCGGTGTCAAACTCGGCCCGCGCGCGCTCGATGGCCGCCATGCCGAGCTGACGCTCGCGCATGGCGGCACGACCCTGCGCTGGCGTTACGCTAAATCCGATCCGTTTATCCTGCGCGGCGGCTGGGATACGCTCGCGTTCAGCGAATGGGGCCTGCGCTTTTGGGTCAATCTGTGTTTCCACAGCGACTCGGGCGCGCTCTGGCGTTACGATCCGGCGACCGGCCTGCTCGTCAGCCGGATCGGCCACCGCCACATCGCGGTGGCCTGCGCCGCCCAGCCCTTGCTCGCGACCTTCCATGCCGCGCTGGATGCGCTCAAGGCCGAATTCCACGAGCACGGCTATTTTTGCCTTGCCTCGCGCGGCGTCGAGGGCAGGGTTGCAGCGCTGCGCTTCAATCTCGAGGAAATGCCGAGCGAAGCCGGTTCCGCGATCGCCATCGCCGATGCCGCCGTGCTGGCGGCACGGGGAGAAGCGCGCGGCCTTGGCGCACCGGAGCCAGAAGCGCTCGCCGAACAACCCCAAGCGCTCGCGGCGGTGCTCGACGTGATCGCCTGGAATACGGTCTGGGACCCGGTCAACCGGCGGCCTTACGCGGCGCTCAGCCGCCATTGGAACAGCCGCAAATTCGGCGGCTTCGGCGTGGCTGAACGATGTGCTCTATCATGCCCTACTGGCCAGCCTGTTCGACGCCGAACTGGCGCGCGAAAATCTGGCCGCGGTGCTGGCGGGCGCGACGCCGCAGGGCAATCTGCCTTGTCTGCTCACCGGCAACGATGCCTGGGTGGATCGCAGCCAGCCGCCGATCGCGGCTTTCATCGTGTGGATGATCCATTTGCGCTCGCCTTCGCGCGCGCTGCTGGAATGGGCGTATCCCATCCTCAAGCGCGACTATGATTGGTGGTGGCGCATGCGCGATGGCAACGGCGACGGCTTGGTGGAATACGGCACCTCGGCGGTCGGTAGCGGCCTCTATGCCGGCACCAAGCTGGCGGCGAAAGACGAATCCAGCATGGACAATTCGCCCACCCACGATGAAGCGACGCTCCACCCCGCGACGCGCACGCTGGACAGCGCCGACGTCGGCCTCAACAGCATCTTGGCCTTGGCCGGCGAAATGCTGGCGATGATCGCCGCCGAGCTCGGCGCTCACCGTGACGCAGGGCGTATCGCCGCTCAGACCGAGGCGCACAAAGCCCGCATCCGCGAACAGCTCTGGGATGCACGGCGCGGAGTGTTCGCCAACCGCTTGTGGTCGGGCCGGTTCGTGAGCAGTCTGGCGCCAACCAGTTTTTATCCCCTGCTCGCCGGTGCGGCGACACCTGCGCAAGCCCAGGCCCTGGTCGACCATTACCTGATCAACCCCGAGCGCTTCGGCGGCGAATGGTGGCTGCCCGCCGTGAGCCGCGCTGATCCGGCTTTCCAGGACAACGTCTACTGGCGCGGGCGCATCTGGCCGCCTCTCCATTTCTTGACTTATTACGGCTTGCGCCGCTATGGCTTTGACGAACCCGCCGCGCGCCTCGCCGGCAATGGCTTACGATTGTTCGAGCGCGCCTGGCAACATCGCCAGTGCCCGGAGAACTTCAATGCCGTCACTGGCGCCGCGCTCGATCAAGCCGACACCGACAGCTTCTACGGCTGGGGCGCGCTGCTGCCTTATCTCGCCGTCGCCGAGGCCATCGATTGCAACCCCTGGGAAGGCTGGAATATCACCCATCGCGGCGCTGGAACCGACACCGGGCCGCTGGGTTCGGCGGCGGGCCGGCTGAGCGCGGCGCACGCCGACCGTATTCTCAGCGTCTCGGTCGATAGCGAAGTCGTGCTGCGCACGGACATCGTAGGGCGCATCCGCCACCTGCGCATCGACGCGCACGGCATTGCCATGCAGCTCCCCGCGACCACCGCCGGAGGCTGGCTGGAGTTTCCCAGACTGCCCACGGGGCAAGTGCTGGCGGCGTATCTCGACCAACAAGCGCTCGTTATCCAGACATCCGGCACGGGCAGCCGTATCCTACTCCCGGCGCCGTCTCCCGCGCCCCGGCGGTTCATGCTCATCACCACCCATTGAGCGGCTCGCGGCGCTGGCGCATGATATCGCTCAAACCTGACTGCCTGAATCGCTTGTCGTCAACCGCGGAGGAAACCCCTTTGGCTTCGATCAACCGTGCAACCTCTACCCAGCATCGTCCGCCGACGCGGGATGTAGCCACCGCAGCGGCGGCGCTCATGAGCCTCGCCCTCATGCCCTTGTCGGCTTGGGCGAATGCAAGCTCGCAATGGCACACTCCGCGCAGCGAGCAGATTACCCAGCTCGGACCCTGGCTATTGGCCGGCATGCTCGGCCTCATCGCGCTGTTCATCGTATTGCGCGGACGGGTCGAACTCGACGCCAAGCGCTCCCGATCGACCATAGCGCGCTGGTCGCTGTTCGATCGCGCCCTGCACTGGTACACCGCCGGTTTATTCATCGTCCTCGCGCTCACCGGCCTCGGTTTGTTATATGGTCCGGCGCTGCTGATTCCCTACATCGGCGAGGAACGCTTCACCCTCTATGCCGATGGCGTCGCCACCCTCCACGACTACCTGGGGCCGTTCTTCGCCGCCGGCTTGGTGCTGGAACTGGGCAAATGGCTGGGCCACAACTTGCCGCGCGCCGCCGACGTGGTTTGGTTGCTGCGCGGCGGCGGCTACATCGGCAGCGCACACTCCTCGGCCTGGCGGATGAATACCGGCGAGAAGCTCTGGTTTTGGCTGGTGTTCTGGTTAGGGCTGGCCACGGTCGGCGCCGGACTCATGCTGAGCTATCCCGACTATGGTCAATCCCGCACCGCGATGCTCATCGCGTATATGGTTCATCTCGCCGGCGGCATCACCCTCAGCGGCGTCGCGCTTGGCCATATCTACCTGGGCCTGTACGGCACCGAGGGCGCGCTGCAAGGCATGACGACCGGCCGCGTCGATGCCGAGTGGGCGAAACAACACCATGATCTCTGGTACCGACGGTTGCTCGCCGAAGGCGAACGGCCGCTGGCGCTACCGCCGGACAACGCCTCTTCGCAGCGCTGACCAGCGCGGCTTGATCAAGCGCTGGCCGGCGGTTCCGCGGTTTCAACCGCAACCGCGGATGGGGTTGCGCTGCCGCGCAGGCTGAACGATTTCCACAGCCCGTGCGTCGCCATGCAGCTCCAACCCCAGCGCAGCCAGCGCAGCAACGCGAACGCGAGCCACAGCGCCCAGGCCAGCATCAACAGCCGATACACGAACAGCGGCGCGGTCACGAGTGTCGCGCGCGGTAGTTCGGCGGCGCTGCGATCCTGAAACCAGTTGAGTTCATAAGCACTCGAGCCATTGCCGGCGATTTGCATGTCCGGCTGGCCCAGCAGTCCTTGTTCGATGGCGGCGAATAGAAACGCCAGCGCCGCCAGGCTCAACGCCGCCAACGCCAGTTGGACAAGATTGAACCCTATTTTCGGGAACTCGGCGGGAAACCGCGCGCGCAAACCGAGCGCGATCAACCAACCCACCACGGCCACGCTGGCGTAAGCCGGCAACTGGCTAAGGCCAATGCCCAATAACAGCCATTGCCCGGTGCCTAGCGGCGTGATCCGCACCCGGCCCAAGCCGACGGCGATGATGACCGTCACCAACAGCACGCCCCAGAACAGCACCGCCGGGCCGAGGCGCGGCCCGCTCGCCCACAACAGCCAGCGGTCCATCCCCAAGCCGACGTTGAGCTGGCTGTTGACGCTGGGCGCGCCGAGATCCACCGGCGGCGTGCGAAACCGCGCTTCGATGCCACGGTCTTCACGCCAGACTAGGCGCACCGCCTGCGCCCCCGGCACGATGGGCAGGGTGACCTTGCGCCCATCCTGGCGGATCGGCTGCGGTGCGCCGTTGATCGCAACGCTTTGCAGGCTGGCGCCCTCGGGCAGGGTGAGGGTTTGCTGACCGCCGAGGCTACTGCGAATGCCGAGGTCAAGGGTCGTATCGGTGGCGCGGCTGCCGGGCCGCACCGCCATGCGGCTGGAATCGATGGTGAGGGTTTGGCCAGCGACTCCTTGCGGGCGGCTCAGCGCGAGTGTCACCGTTTCACCCGGCCAGGGCCACCATTCCGGCAACCAGCGCCCCGCGCTGTCTTGGTGGTGAATCACCGCGAGGCCGCTCAGTTCGGCGTGCCAGATCGGGCTGATGTCCGCGCGCCAGACTTCCGTCCAGCCAGCCGCATCGGGCGCGGTCAGTGGGATATCGGTGCGCTTCTCGAGCACCGACTCCCAGGTCGCCGAGGCTTGTTGCGGCGGCAGGTTGACCAACACCCTGCCATTCTGCACGCGCACACCTTCGGTGGTCACCGATTCGCCCGCGAGCAACGGCACTTCCAACACCAGCGCGCTGTCCGCGGGGCTGACCCGGAACACTTCGGTTTCCACCCGCCAATCCAACCCCAGCCGCAACGTGCGCTCGACGCGGGCGAACGGCGGCAGCGCGGTGGGTTCGAGCGTGGCCGCCGGGTCGGTGGTCGCGGTGTCGATACGGGTGAGTTGCAACTGCGCGTCGGCGACGCCGTCTTCGTGTACGCCGTCGATGCGCCAGCCGTTCGCCGCCACTTCCACCCGCCGCGGCGTGAGCGCAAGCGGGATTTGCACGCTGGGACGCGGCGGCAGCGGGCCGCTGAGCACGACTTGGTGGACGCCCGGTTCCATGCGCAACCAAAGCTGGCCAATCGGCGGCGCGCGCGAACTGGGTGGCGGCAACTCCATCGACCATCACTCGGCCGGCAACCAATGCTCGGCGTGGGCCGGCAGTGGCACGGCAACGGTGGTGACAGCATGGATCTCCGCGCGCATTGACAAAACCGCAGGGGTGGTTTCGATGCGCAGACGCGGCATCTGCGCGCAGTCGGGGAAACACTCAGGCGGCGCGAGCAAGCGCTGCTTGAGGCTTTCCAGCAAGGCCGGATCGGGAAAATCGGCGGCCTGGACGGGGCGCGCGGTAATCACCAGGGCAGGCAACAGCAATGCCGTCGCCAGTGCGGCAAGCGCCGGTTGCAGCCGCCACTGCCGACCGTGCCGGGCGATGCCCAGCATGCGCAGCGCGAGCAACGCGACCAGCAGTGCGCGCAGAAAACCCAGCACGAGGTTGACGGCGGGCGGCAGGTACCACAGACGGATGCCCTGGTCGTGCGCCACCGGCCCGTTCCAGGACAGGCTCACCTCATTCCAGCGCCAATTCGGCAGGCCGGGGCCGGTCTGGACGTTGGCTTTCGGGTCGATTTGTTCGATTTGATAGCGCTTCTTACGGGCGGCTTTGGATTCGCCATAATCGGACTTGGACGCGGATTGCACCTGCTCGATGCTGTCGTTGAGCGCACGTTCGACCACGGAAGCGTTCTTCTCGTCCCCGGCTTGCTGGACTGCCGGCGGCGCGTTCACCACCGCAGCGGGGGGCAGGGCTTGCGGCAAAGCCATGCCCACGCCACCCGTCGCCGTGCCGTCCGATCCCACCGTCTGCCAGGCATATTCGAGCTGCGGATATAGACCGAGGCGCACCTGATCGATCATGAATGGCAGGGCGATGAGCAGCAGGCCGATCAGGCTTGCGTAGCGGTAGACGGCGACCATACGCCGCAGGCGCCCCGCCGGCAACGCTTTGTACAGCGCCAGCGCCGCGAACAGATTGAGCCAAGCCATGCGCGGCGCGCCGCTTTCGTGCCAGATCAGAGCGAGGGCGAACAAAGTGATCCAGGCCCACGGCTGGATCAGTGCACGCCAGCCCCAGGCCGCGCCCCACAAATACGCCGCGACCAGCGCGGTGAGCAGCACCAGGAACAGATCGAGCAGCGTCCAGCGTTGCAGCCAGGTGTCGGGGAGATTGTCGGCGCCGGTCGCGGCGAACAGCCGCCAGCCCGGCGGCAGATGCAGGGTTGCGCCCACCTGCTGGAAATCGTGATCCCAGCCCACCGCCGGGATGATGTTGATCGGCCCCTGATAGCGGCTGTCGGCGCTCAGGTCTATGCTGCCACGGCGCACTTCGACGCCGGGCTGCTGGCTGCCCGGCAGGGTGGTGATGAACTGCGGCTCGCCGTCGACCAGCGCACGGCCGAGCGCGATGTCCGCCCCGGCGGTCAGGCGCCGGCTGCGGCTGGTGGTGCCAGTGACATGATCTTGTAAGGTATAGCCACGACCGTCGAAATCGAGCCAAAGATGGCGCTGCAAACTGAGCTGATCGGGCTCGGGCTCCGGGTCGCCGCGGCGGATGACCTTGAGACTCAAAGCCGCGCCGGGTTGCAAGCGGTACGCTGGCAATTGCCGCCAGTCGTCGGGCAAGGTGGTTTGGCGCGGATCGACCGTGGTCGCCCCCTCGACCTCGACCAACCGTAAGTGATTGCGCGCATCGAATACCCAGACTTCCGATTCCGGCCACGGCGCGGGCGCACCGGCGAGTTCGACCTGGGTCGTGTCCTTGAGGCCGCGGGCGGCAATTTCGATGCTCCAGCGCCCGGGCCGCACTTGCAGGCGCAAGCGCCCGTCTGATTCGAGCCGAGCGGGTAAGGGACTGCTGAGGCTCAGCGGGATGAACCCCTCCAGCACCGGCTTGCCGAGCCATTCCTCGCGCTGCGCGCCGGCCACATCGAGGTCGATGCGGGTGATGATCCGCATCGGCAATTCGTCGATCACCCGTCGGAACACTTGGATATCGAGGCGATTGCCGGCCTCGGCCTGGGCATTGTCCTGGGCGCGCAGCCATAGCTGACCGTCGGCCGCGATGGTGGGAACGCTACCGCAGCGCCATTCACGGCGAGGGTGACGAGGCCGCTGTCCGCCGGCAGCGCCAGGCGACCGCGGCAGCTTGTCCCAGGCGAATTCACCCTGCACGCGGTGTTCTCCGGGCGCGATCCGGAGCATGGGCTTGCCGTTGCGCTCCACCACCAGCGCGGGTTGATCGTCGATCATCACCGCCTGCGGCCAATGTTCGAGGCCGCCCGGCAACGCGACCCAGGAGTCCGCATCGGCACGCCAAGATTGCGCGAACCGCCCAGCGCGCTCGCCCAACTCGAGTTCCAAGCGCCCGGGCCAGGCGCAGCGGTGTTCTTCGGCATTGTGGTAAAGCCTGGGGCAAGCGCGCTGCTCCTGGCCGTACAATGCCCACTCGATCCAGGGCCGTAGCGGCTCGGGCACCTTTTCGGGCGGCAGCGGTTGGGCAATCGCGGCAATGCCGCCGAGCAAGCCAACAATGAATACGATCAAGCGGCGCATGGAGAATCCCTGGGAATGGTTACGGTAGCTAACGTGTATTGGGCCAAGGCGGGGTCAATGAATGTTCGCTATAGTGTAGAGATTGTAGGCCAGATGACGAAACCGAGGTGAATGTGCGCCATGGCTTGGACTATTAATCGCCTATGCCCGGCATTGGGCACGGAGCTTATCGGCTTCGACGCCGCCCGCCCCATGACCGATGCGGAGTTCGCGGAACTGCGCCAGTGTTGGCTCGCCAACGACGGCGTGCTGGTGCTGCGCGATCAGCACCTCACACCCGAGCAGCACATCGAGTTCAGTCGCCGGTTCGGGGAGCTGTTCGGTGACCGCGAGCCCTTGCAGGATACGGTCACCAAATACTTGCTGCCCGGACATCCGCAGATTTTCCGCGTCTCCAACAAAGTCGTAGGCGGCGAACCGCAAGGCCGCCAGCGCGCCGGCAATTACTGGCACTCCGATGTATCGTTCCGGGCGCGGCCGGCGATGGCTTCGCTCTTATACGGCATCGAGATTCCGCCGCTCGGCGGCGATACGCTGTTTTGCAATATGTTCCTGGCTTACGAAGCCCTGTCCGAATCGCTCCAAGGATTCCTTGGCGGGCTGCGCGCGCGCCATGATTTCGCCGTCAACACCACCCAGGGATTCGCCAATGAAGTAATCCAGCGCCAGGATTTGGACGGGCGCAACGCGAGCGAACATCCAGTGGTGCGTATTCACGCCGAAACCGGCCGCAAGTGCCTGTTCGTCAACCCCGGCAATACCTCGCACATCGTCGGCCTGAAACCCAAGGAAAGCGCGCTGCTGCTGAATTTTCTCTACCAGCACTGCGTGCAACCGGAATTCATCTACCGCCATCGCTGGAAGCCGCGCGATCTGCTGATCTGGGATAACCGCAGCACCATGCACTACGCCATCGTCGATTACCAGGATGATCGTTATCTGCACCGCACGACGGTCATTGGCGAACGGCCTATGTAGGATTGGCCTCAGCGCCTGCTGCGTCGGACTCAAGGCTTTGCTCGTAGGCCGCATCGGCGGGTAGATCGGGATGCCGCATCGCCGCCCGCGCCAATTCGTCGCAGCGCTCGTTGTCGGCGATGCCGGTGTGGGCAGGCACCCATACGAATTGCACCCGATGGCGCGCAGCGGCGGCGAGCAACCGCTCCCATAAATCCGGGTTCTTGGCGGGACTTTTATCGCCGCGCCGCCAACCCTTGGCGCGCCAGCGCTCCGGCCAATGTTGATTCATCGCCTCGACGAGGTAACGCGAATCGCTGTGTAGGGTCGCATCGCAAGGAGCTTTGAGGGCCTCTAGCGCGACGATGGCGGCCATGAGTTCCATGCGGTTGTTGGTGGTGAGCCGGTAGCCGCTAGAGAGTTCCTTGCGGTGCTTGCCGTAGCCGAGGACGACGCCGTAGCCGCCCGGGCCGGGGTTGGGGGCGCAACCGCCGTCGGTATATATCGTGATTTTCTTCAGCCGCTTATTCCCAATAACCTATTCCCAATAACTACGGGCTTTGGCGAAGGCCAGTTCGCCGATCTTGCGCCCCATCTCGCGCCCGCGCAAATCGCCATCCTGGAAATGGATGCCGCCCAGGCGCCGTGAGTAACCGGCCTGATCGGCGGCTTCTTTGAGGGTATCCCAGCGCAGCACGACGTCGGCGGCCGGGCCGCTCTCGTAGAAACTCTTGCCTTTGCGGAACCGATATTGGCCGAGCAAATCGGGCTGTCCATCGCGGTCGGTGTCCACCGCCAGGTGGGTGACGCCGTCGAAGCAGCGATCGGAGCCGCTGTACAGCGCGAGCACGGTGGCCGCCGCCGCGCTGAACGCGCTGTGGCCGGACACATACTCCGGGAACGGCGGGGTGACGAGGATTTGTTGCTGGTACGGTTGCCAATCTTGGCCGAAGATGGTTTGCACGCCGCGGTTGCGCCCGCCCCAGCCGTGGATTTGCCGGTCGTAGTACAGATGATGGATGGCGGAGACCGGGCGCACGTAATCGTAATGGCGTTTGGCATCCCAGGTGGCGATGCCGGCGTCGAGCAGCGCGCCGTTGAGGGCGAAGTACATTTTCACGTCATCGTCGAGGCTGTGCTGATCGCGGGCGGAGATGCCGCGCGCGATGAGATTCCAGTGACCCGCCGGGGTTTCGGTGCGCAGCGCATCCGCCCAATATTCGACGATGGCTTTGTCGCGGTCGCTCAGCTCGGCGCTGAGGCGCAGAACTTCGGCCACCTGGTCGCGGTAGGCTTGATCGTGGCTGGTTTGCTTGCCGGTGGCGTCGGTATAAGCCGCGTTCGAACCCAGTTGCGGTGGTGGCGGCGGGCGGAACTCGGCGCCCGAGGCCATCGCGAAGGGCTGCACCGCGCCCCAGTGCGGCGTCGTGAAAAGCTGGATGTCGTAGGTCGTGCGGTCATCCTGGTCGATGGCGTAACCGCCCGGGCTTTTCGGCGTGCTGGGATAAGGCGTGCGCAGCGGCTGCCAATGGTTGGGGTCGAAGCCCGCATGCCCCGGCGCGCGCGCGGCGCGCGGGTCGTCGCCGTTGACCGGCGCGTAAAGCCTGGGATAAAGGGCGGATACGGTTTGGGCATAGCCGCCGGCGGCATTGGCGCCATCGTTGGCGCGTTTCGCGAGCACGGCCTGGGCGGCGAGGAAACCGACGCCGTCGGGGGTGTCGCGGTCGCCCACGTCGAGGATGGGCAATCCCAAACGCACCATCTGGTTCTTGAATATTCCGCTCTTGCCTTCCACGCGCTTGAACTCGCGGCGCAAAATCTGGAAAGCGGCCTGGCTCACGGCGGCGATCTTGGCGGCTTTAGCGGCGGGGTTGGCGAGCTTGATGGCGGGGTCGAGGGCGTAGGGCTTGGCTTTCGGGTCGAGCGCCGACCACGCGTCGTACATCGCCGCGTGCAGCAGAAACAGCTGGCGCGACGCCACCGTGGGGCGGTTGAAGGCATCGGCGCGGAGCGCGGTGAGCGCAAGCTCGTTCCACTGCCCGACCAGGTCGGCATCACTCGGCGCAGCGGGTTGCAACGTGGTGCAAGCGTTCGCCAGCAAGCCCAGCAGCGTGATCGCGCACGCCGCCATCCACCGCGCCGTCATGCGCTTCCTCCCGCCAGATACAGCCAGGTCTCGACCACCGAATCCGGATTCAGGGAAACGCTGGTGATGCCTTCGTCCATCAGCCAGCGCGCGAGGTCGGGGTGATCCGAAGGCCCCTGGCCGCAGATGCCGACGTATTTGCCGTGCTTGCGGCACGCCTGGATGGCGAGGTGCAGCAACGCCTTGACCGCCGGGTCGCGTTCATCGAACAAGTGGGCGACCAGGCCGGAGTCGCGATCCAGGCCGAGTGTGAGCTGGGTGAGGTCGTTGGAGCCGATCGAAAAGCCGTCGAAAGATTCGAGGAACTGCTCAGCGAGCAAGGCGTTGGACGGCAATTCGCACATCATGATGACGCGCAGACCGTTGTCGCCGCGCTTCAGGCCATTGGCGGCGAGCAATTCGACGACTTGGCGCGCTTCGGCCACGGTGCGCACGAACGGCACCATGACCTCGACGTTGGCGAGCCCCAGCGTTTCCCGCACCTTTTTGAGCGCTCGGCACTCCAACTCGAAGCAATCACGGAAACCCGTGGAGATATAGCGCGACGCGCCGCGATGGCCGAGCATGGGGTTTTCCTCGCGCGGTTCGTAGCGGTCGCCGCCGAGGAGATTCGCGTATTCGTTGGATTTGAAATCCGACAGACGCACGATGACGGGCTGCGGATAAAAAGCGGCGGCGATGGTGGCGATGCCCTCGGCGAGCCGCTCGACATAAAAGCTCACCGGGTCGGGATAGCCCGCGGTATGACGGGCGATGCGATCTTGCAAATCCTGCGGCAGGCGGTTGAATTCCAGGAGTGCCTTGGGGTGGATGCCGATCATCCGGTTGATGATGAACTCCAGCCGCGCCAACCCTACGCCGGCATTGGGAAGGCGCGCGAAATCGAAAGCGCGGTCGGGATTGCCGACGTTCATCGCGATCTTGAACGGCAACGGTGGCAGCTTGTCGAGATTGACTTCCTGTACCTTGAAGTCGATCAGACCCGCGTATACGAATCCGGAATCACCCTCGGCGCAGGATACCGTCACCGGCGCACCGCTGGCGATGGCCTCGGTGGCGTCATTGCACCCGACCACCGCCGGGATGCCGAGTTCGCGGGCGATGATCGCGGCGTGACAGGTGCGGCCCCCCCGATTGGTCACGATCGCGCTGGCGCGTTTCATGATCGGCTCCCAGTCGGGGTCGGTCATGTCGGTGATCAGTACTTCGCCCTGTTGCACGCGGTGCATCTGATGGGCGTTCTGGATGATACGCGCGGGGCCGCTGCCGATGCGCTGGCCGATGGCGCGCCCGCGCGCCAGGATTTTGCCGCGCCGGCTGAGGTGGTAACGCTGGATGCTCTGGCTGGCGCCGCGGCTCTTCACGGTTTCCGGGCGCGCTTGCAGAATGTAAAGTTCGCCATCCGCGCCGTCCTTGCCCCATTCGATGTCCATGGGCCGACCATAATGCTGTTCGATGAGCAGCGCCTGGCGGGCCAGGGTCAGCACATCGGCGTCGGTCAACGCGAAGCGCGCGCGGTCGGCGTCCGCCACCGCGACGGTCTGAACGCTGTGGCCGTCGCCGTCGGCGTAGATCATTTTGATCGCTTTGGGCCCCAGCGTGCGCCGCACGATGGCGGGAAAGCCCGCGGCCAACGTAGGCTTGTGGACATAGAACTCGTCCGGATTGACCGCGCCCTGGACGACGGTTTCACCGAGGCCGTAAGCGGCGGTGATGAACACCACATCCGGGAATCCGGATTCGGTATCGAGGGTGAACATCACGCCGCTCGCGCCGAGGTCGCTGCGCACCATGCGCTGGATGCCGGCGGACAGCGCCACCTGGCCGTGATCGAAACCCTGATGGACGCGGTAAGCGATGGCGCGGTCGTTGTAGAGCGAGGCGAAGACGTGCTTCACGGCGGTCAACACCGGGTCGATGCCGCGCACGTTCAGGAGCGTTTCCTGCTGGCCGGCGAAAGACGCGTCGGGCAAGTCCTCGGCAGTCGCCGAGGAGCGCACGGCCACCGCGAGCTCGGGGCCGCTTTCACGCTCCAATGCTTGGTAATCGTCGCGAATCGCGCGTTCGAGAGCGGCCGGCAGCGGCGCGGCGAGAATCCATTGGCGAATGCGCGCGCCGGTATCGGTCAGCGCCCGCACGTCGTCGGTGTCGAGCTTGGCGAGCGCGCCACGAACCTTGTCGGCCAGGTCGCTGGCCGCGAGAAATTCGCGGAACGCCTCGGCGGTGGTTGCGAAGCCGTTGGGCACGCGCACGCCGAGCGCGGTCAGGTGGCTGATCATCTCGCCGAGGGAGGCGTTCTTGCCGCCGACGCGCGCGACATCGTTCATGCCCAGTTTGTTGAACCACAGCGTGTAATCCATCATCATCTCTCATGCAAATCGTCGCCAGGGCGCCCATACTAACGAAATTGCGGCGACAGGGTCTAGGCTGGTAGCCTATAGGCGGCGCTCGGCGGCGGTCGCCGTGCCGGATCCATCGGCCTATGGTTTCGGAACAACGACGTTAATGCTCATCTTCGATCAACAACCAGCGATACGCGCGCACGATCTGAACGGCACTTTCGCCGGCCTGATGGATTTGTATGAGCGCAACTATATTCAACTGCGCTTGCTCATACCGCGCTTGCCGGCGGCTGGAGAGAGCCTGGTTTCGCGAGCACCGGGTAGTTTGGACGTGCATCTGACCGTCGTCGAACGCTTTCGTTACACCGCAGAACTCAACCTGACCTATTTTTTCCGTAAAGAAGACGAACCCAAAGCCGAACCGGATGTGAGGATACGCATCTACCACGATGCGCGGCTGGCCGAGGTGATGGCCGCGCATCTTCGCCATTGGCCCGTGTTCGCCAACGAGGAGCAAGTCGGTCTGGCAACGCGCTGGCGCGTCAATCGCTTCTTGTTCAAATGGCTCAGCTATTGTCTGCATCAGGGGCATCGCTTTGGAACCCGGGATAGGCGAGCGGGGCGCTAAAAAAAGAATGGCCCCCCTCTACCTCGACTATGCCGCCACCACCCCGGTCGATCCACGGGTCGCCGACGCCATGACCCGCTGCCTCACCCGCGACGGGGTGTTCGGCAATCCGGCCTCGGCCAGCCACGTTTATGGTTGGGAAGCCGCCAGCGCCATAGAGGAAGCGCGCGCGCGGGTGGCGGCGCTGATCAACGCCAACCCGGGCGAGATCATCTGGACTTCGGGCGCGACCGAAGCGATCAATCTGGCGCTCAAAGGCGCCGCCCGGCAGTACCGCCGAAAGGCCGCCACTTCGTGACCTGCAAAACCGAGCACAAAGCCGTGCTCGATACCTGCAAGCACTTGCAGCGCGAAGGATGCAGCGTCACTTATCTCGACCCCGAGCCCGATGGCCTGCTCGACCTCGCGCGACTAGAGGCTTCGTTGCGCGCCGACACGGTGCTTGTCTCAATCATGCACGTCAACAACGAGATCGGTGTGATCCAGGATATCGCCGCTATCGGCGCAATCACCCGCAGCCGCGGCGTGCTGTTCCATGTCGATGCCGCGCAAAGCGCCGGCAAACTGCCTATCGATGTCCAGCGGATCGAGGTCGATTTGCTCAGCCTGAGCGCTCACAAGCTTTACGGCCCCAAGGGCGTAGGCGCCTTGTATCTGCGGCGGCGGCCGCGCGTGCAGATTCAGGCGCAGATGCACGGCGGCGGGCATGAACGCGGCTTGCGCTCCGGCACGCTGGCAACGCATCAACTGGTCGGCATGGGCGAGGCGTTTCGTATCGCCAGCGAGGCCATGGCGGAAGAAGCCGAACGCATCGGCGCGCTACGCGAACGCTTGTGGACCGGCATCAAGACCCTGGAGGGCGTTCGCCTCAACGGCGCCGAGGCCGAGCGCGTAGCGGGCATTCTGAATGTCAGCTTTGCCGGCGTCGCTGGCGAGGCGCTGCTGATGGCGCTCAAGGACATTGCGCTGGCGACCGGCTCCGCCTGCACGTCGGCGAGCCAAGAACCTTCCCACGTCTTGCGGGCCATCGGTTTGAGCGACGAACTGGCGGATGGCTCGTTGCGTTTCAGCCTCGGGCGTTTTACCACTGTCGACGAAATCGACTACACGATTGCCCGGGTTCGCCAGGCGGTGACGCGCTTGCGCGCATTGTCGCCGTTGTGGGAAACGTGATGTTCCCTTAATTGTCAGCCTGCATCGCGCAGTGCTTGGGCGTTGACCATTCCCAGCGCGGCGCGGGGATCACGGGCTCGGACATTGCCGCGCTGCGGGAGGCTTTAGGGCTTCCGGCATCGATCTTGCTATTCGGATTGAATGGAGTTGGGAACTGACTGCCATGATCCACCTTATACAAAAGATTCGCCATGTCTTCCATTTCATTGCGCTGGTTTGGGCGTGCTTGGGCCTGGTGCCGGCGGCGGTTTGCCAAGCGCAGACCACGGCGCCGATCGAACTCAGACTGCTGAATTGGAACGAGTACATCGATGCCGAACTGCTCGCGCGGTTTGGAAGTCAATTCAACGCAGTCGTCAAGGAAGTCTATTTCGACGACGACAATACCCGCGACGATATCCTGGTCGCGGCGGAAGGCAAGGGTTTCGATCTGGTCATGGTGGACGAGGTGCAGATCGATAACTACCGGCGGCGCGGCTGGTTGACTCCCCTTGACCCAGCCATCATCCCCAATCTGCGCCATCTCGATCCGCGCTGGATAAACGCCGCCAAAGGCGCGCAGGGCTATGGCGTTCCCTACTTCTGGGGCACGCTGGGCATTGGTTATCGTAGCGATCTGGTCGGCGAGCCATTGACACGCTGGCGCCAATTTTTCGAGCCTGCTCCGGCGCTACAGGGCAAGATCGCGCTCTCGGGGAACTCCCGGGAAGTCGTTGGCATGGCGCTGAAAGCCCTCGGTTTTTCAGTCAATAGCCAGGACTTAGAGCAATTGCGGGCGGTAGAGCGCTTACTGATCGCGCAAAAGCCTTACGTGAGAAGCTACGACTATGTTTCGGTGAGCGACCAGTCAGACTTGATATCGGGCCGTGTCGTGGCGGCGATGATGTACAACGGCGACGCCTTGCTCGTGCAGCAGCGCCATCCCAACATCGTCTATTGCGTTCCCCAGGAAGGCGGAGGACTGTGGGTCGATTATCTGGTGGTCATGGCCTCTTCGACGCATCCCAAGCTCGCCATGCGGTTGATCAATTTCATCCACGAACCCGAGAACGCCGCACACCTGGCGCAGACTTTCCACCAAGCCACGCCCAACCGTGCGGCCGAGCAACTGCTCCCGGCCGATTTCCTGGCGAATCGCGCGATCTATCCAGACCCGCAAACCCTGGCGGATTCGGAGATGCAGCAGCCCCTGCCGCCGCGCACGGTTAAAACGCTCAATCGCATTTACGCCAATTTACTGAAGTAAGGAAGGCTGCGCTTGCGACTGCATACCCGTTTATTGTTAGTGGTGATGCCGTTGGTGGTGGCGCCATTGCTGGTGCTGGGATGGATAGCCTATCGCCAGACCAGCGCCAGCGCGGTTGAGCGCTCCTTGCAGGAAGTGGCGGTCATCCTTGACCAGATCAGCCTGACCGTTGAAACGGTCGCGCGCACCGCCGAAGCCAACATCGCCTTGTTCGCGAATTCTGACGTAGTGCAGCAGTACGTGCTGACCGCCGATGAGGAAAGCCGCTACAGCCTGATGCAGCCTACCCTATTGCGCTTGTTCGCCAGCTATCAAAAAGCTTACCCCCAGTATCGCGCGATTCAAATCTTGCTGCCCGATGGGCGGGTGGACGCCAGCCGCCGGATCGACGCCGAAGCCGATGATCGCGAAGAGGAAACGGCGCTACCTTTTTTTCAGGATTTGCAACACCATCAGGGTGATGTCTTCACCACCCTACTGCGCGCCCCGGATGCGCCGCAAACCGCCCTGGTGGTCGCCAAGAAACTCATGGTCGCCAATCCTTTTCAAGGGCCGGGCACCGAACCCTCGCTGCGCGGTTATCTGGTGATCACGGTCGACTTCGCTTCGCTCGAACAAACCGTGCGCGCGAATTTTTTCACGGCGAATGGAGGAACGCTGTTATTCCTCGATGACGACGGCCGGCTCTTGTTCGATCGAAAAATGGACGACATCGACCCAGCGTTGCCAACCGAAATATTCGCCCGCTTGAAATCCGCCGCCGCCACGCACGATGCGGTCACCGTCATGCCCCAAGAACTGTTCAACCCGCCTGACGCGGGTGGGCGTGTACAAATCATAAACGACTTGCAAGCCGGCGCGCAGTTATTGCAAGTGCGGCAACTACACCCGCGGATGTTTATGGTCGGCCAGGTAGCCCAAAGCAGGCTGCTAGCCGATGGCCGTAAACTTGCGGCTTATGTGCTGTTGGCCGTGGGGCTGGCGATAGGGCTCGCGGTCGTCGCTTTGTACGCGGTGCTGAAAATTTTCGTCGTGAAACCAGTGCAAAACCTCAATCGCGCCACCCACGAGATCAGCAAAGGCAACCTGGATGCGTTGGTTGCCGTTGCCGGCCAGGATGAAATCGCCGGACTGGGGCGTTCTTTCAACGCCATGAGTGAAAATCTCCGGGAATCGCAACGGCAACTCAAAGCCTATCAAGATACGCTAGAGCAGAAAGTCGAAGAACGCACCCGTGAATTGCTGGCGGCCAAGGAAGCAGCGGAAACGGCGAACCGCGCCAAGAGCGAGTTTCTCGCGGTGATGAGCCACGAAATCCGCACCCCGATGAACGGCGTGCTCGGCATGACCGATCTATTGCTTGCCACCGAACTCTCCGCCAAACAGCAACGGTTCGCCACGGCGGCGAAACGCTCGGGTGAGACATTGCTCACGATCATCAATGATATCCTCGATTTCTCGCGGATCGAGGCCGGCAAAATGATGCTGGATGAGATCGACTTCGACCTGCGCGAACTGATCCAGGACAGCATCGAGATGGTCGCCGAGGGTGCGCGCAAGAAAGGCTTGGATTTGCGCTACACGGCCGCCGATCAGATCCCATCCAGGGTGCGCGGCGATCCCAGCAAGCTGCGGCAAATCATCGTCAACCTGCTCGGTAATGCGGTCAAGTTCACCGAGCGCGGCGGCATCGAATTGCACGCACGGCTGGCCGATGCCCAGGCGGACGCCGTAGCCTTGCACATCGACGTGCGGGATACCGGAATCGGTATCGCCCTCGAAGCTCAGGAACGCATTTTCGGCGCCTTCACCCAAGCCGATAGTTCCACCACCCGCCGTTACGGCGGCAGCGGCCTTGGTCTTGCCATCTCGCGGGAACTCGCCAAACTGATGGACGGCACCATCGGTGTCATCAGCACGCCGGGACAAGGCTCCACATTCTGGGTGCGGATTCGGCTCGCCAAAGCGCTCATTACCCGGCAACAGGCCGTGGTCTAGCAGCGCAAATAGACCATTGCCGCCGGCGGTGAGCCGAACATCTTCTTGGCAGCCGGGCATGGCGCGCTGGCGCAACCGGATGTCGTCGGCGAAACCGCTCGAATCATGCCCATATCCACTAAACTAGGGCATCGCTCATCATTCCCCCTGGTTAATCGACATGGGCCAATTCGACAAGCTGTTCGAGCCGCTCAGGATCAAACACCTCACGCTGCGCAACCGCATCGCCAGCACCGGCCACGCCGAGGTCTACGCCGAAGGCGGCGTACCGACCGAGCGTTTCATCCGCTACCACGCGGAAAAAGCCAAGGGCGGCATCGGGCTTTCCATCTGCGGCGGGTCGTCATCGGTGTCTCCCGACAGCCCGAGCGCGCTGTGGGGCGGGATCGACGTCTCCGACGACCGCGTCATTCCGCACTTCCAGAAGCTCGCCGGGGCGATGCACGCGCACGGCGCGGCGATCATGATCCAGCTCACCCACATGGGCCGGCGCAGCAGTTGGAATGTATCGTATTACCCGCACCTGGTGTCGCCGAGCGGCCTGCGCGAACCGCTGCACCGGCACAGTTCCAAGACCATGGAAATCGAGGACATCCGCCGCATCGTCAAGGATTTCGGCCAGGCCGCGCGGCGCGTGAAAGAAGGCGGCCTGGACGGCGCGGAACTCTCCGCCGCCCACCAGCACCTCATCGACCAGTTCTGGTCGCCGCACACTAACCAGCGCACCGACGCCTACGGCGGCAACTTCGCCAATCGCCTGCGCTTCGGCCTTGAAGTATTGGAAGAAATCCGCCGTGTGGTGGGGGCCGATTTCATCCTGGCGATGCGTATGGCGGGCGATGAGATGATCCCTGGCGGCCTCACCCAGCGCGACTTGATCGAAATCGCGAAATTCTACGCCGGCACCGGCCTGCTGGATTTCATCGACGTCGCCAATACCGGCGCGGACACCCCGGCGCTGATCGCCAATGTGGTGCCGAGCATGGCCTATCCGCCCGAACCCTGGCTGTATCTGGCCTCCGCCATCAAGGCCGAGATCGACCTGCCGGTGCTGCACGCGGGCAACATCAAGGATCCGGCGGCGGCCGCGCGCATCCTCGCCGAAGGCCACGTCGATCTGGTCGGCATGACCCGGGCGCATCTTGCCGATCCGCATTTCGTCAACAAGCTGAAGGCCGGCGAACCGGATCACATCCGCCAGTGCGTGGGCGCCAACAACTGCATCAACCGCAATTATCTCGGCGTGCCCATCCATTGCATCCAGAACCCCGCCACCGGGCGCGAACGCACGCTGCCGCATGTCATCGCCAAAGCGCCTGCGCCAAAACGCATCGTAGTCGTCGGCGGCGGGCCGGCGGGCATGGAGGCCGCGCGGGTCTCAGCCGAGCGCGGCCACGCGGTGACGCTGTTCGAGAAGAACGCGCAGTTGGGCGGCCAGATCACGCTCGCCGCCAAGGCCCCGGCGCGCGACCAAATCGCCGGCATCACGCGCTGGTTTGCCCTGGAACTGAAACGCCTGCAAGTCGATCTGCGCCTCAACACGACCGCCGTTGCCGATACCGTGCGTGCGCTGGCCCCCGACATCGTGGTGTTGGCGACCGGCGGCACGCCCAACCTCGATGAGTTTCCGGGCTGGCACGCCGCCGCCGGATTGGTCGCGAGCAGCCATGACATCCTCGCCGGCAAAACCGCCACCGCCGACAATGTGCTGGTGTTCGACGCGCTCGGCCAATACGCCGGCGCCACCACCGCCGATTACATCGCCAACCGCAGCGCGTTGGTCGAACTCGTCACCCCCGACCCCGGCATGGGCGAAGACATCGGCGGCACCACACGGCCGGTTTATCACAAGCGCCTCTATGAAAAAGATGTAATCTTGAGCCCCAACCTGTTCCTGCACGAGGTCTACCGCGAGGGCAACCGGCTGGTGGCGGTGCTGAAGAACGAATACACGGCGCAGGAAGAGGAGCGCGTGGTCGATCAAGTCGTGGTCGAGAATGGCGTGCGTCCCGACGAAGCGCTTTATTTCGAGCTGAAAAATGAATCGCGCAACCATGGCCAGCTCGATCTCGCCGCGCTCTACGCCGAACGCCCGCAGCCGCCGGTCGAGGGCGCGCATGGTTTTCTTCTCTACCGCATCGGCGATTGTGTATCGGCGCGCGACATCCACGCCGCCATTTACGACGCGCTGCGACTGTGCAAGGATTTCTGAACGCGATGTCACCCTCGCCGCCCGGCTGGTTGCTGATCGCAAGCCTCGTGGCGCTGGTCGGGCTCGGGTTGCGGCGCGCGCAGCGCTGGCGCATCGGCAAACCCGCGCCGGTGGCGGTGCTTGCAGGCTTGCTTGCCGCACCGCGCCGCTACCTGGTCCAGGTCCACGAGGCGGTGGCGCGCGCCCCGCTCGCACGCGGCGGGCCACACGACACGGGCCGCCATGCCGCATTGATGCATATACTGAGCGCGGGCGGGCTGGTCTTATCAATCCTGTTGATCGTGCTCGTTCACGTCACTGGCATTGCCGAGTTAGCCTGGCCGCTGCTGATCGCGCTCGCGCTGCTGGCCGCAGGGGCGGCCCTGGTCGCCCTGCGCCGCCGGCCACGGCCGGCGCGCTTGTCAGGCGCCGCCTTCGAGCGCTTGCCCATACGCTTGCTGGTGTTCGCGGTATTTTTCGCGGTCGCGACCTTGCCCGCGGCGCGCTTGACCGCGCCCATCCCGTGGTTTTCCGCGCTTGGTTTTGCATTACTCGCAATCAGCGCGTGGGCCTCGTTCGCGGTGATCGCCGGGCTTGCCCAAGGGCCGCTCAAGCACGCACTCGCCGGGTTTCTACACCTCGCCTGGCATCCGCGGCGGCGCGCTTCGCCGCCGGCGCCATCGATCCGGGCCTGCATCCGCTAGCCCTCGACGCTCCCAAACTCGGCATCGAGACACGCCGAGATTTCGCCTGGAATCAGTTGCTGGCATTCGACGCCTGCGTGCAGTGCGGGCGCTGCGAGGCAGCCTGCCCGGCGTTCGCCGCCGGCCTGCCGCTGAATCCGAAAAAACTCATCCAAGACTTGACGGGCGCGGATCACTACGCTGGCAACCCGCACCCCGGCTTAGCCGTCGCCATCGCCCCTAGCAGCGCCGAACGCCCGCTGGTGGGCACGGACGCCGCCATCCATCCCGATACGCTATGGGCTTGCACCACCTGCCGCGCCTGCGTCTACGAATGCCCGATGCTGATCGAGCACGTCGATGCCATCATTGATCTACGCCGCTTCCAAACGCTGGCAAAAGGCGCGCTCCCCGGCAAAGCCCCCGCGGCGCTGCTGGAATTGCGCGGCGCCGATACGGTGAGCGGCAAAGCGCCGGCGGCGCGGCTCGATTGGGCGGTCGACCTCGACTTGCCGATCCTCGCCGACAAGCGGGAGTGCGACGTGCTGCTGTGGATCGGCGAGGGCGGCTTCGATCTCCGCCACCAGCGGGTGTTGCGCGCCATCGCCAAGCTGCTGCGCGCGGCCAGCATCGATTTCGCCGTGCTGGGCGCGGAGGAACTCGACTGCGGCGACCTCGCGCGCCGCCTCGGCGACGAGGCGACGTTCCAAGACCTCGCGCGGCGTAACATCGCCACCCTCGCCCGCTACCGCTTCGCGCGCATCCTGACCGCCGATCCGCACGTGCTGCATGTCATCAAGAACGAATACCCCGCATTCGGCGGGCAGTTCACCGTTGTCCATCATTCGACCTTGTTCGCCGAACTGTTGCAAACGGGACGGCTAGGGGCCGCCAAAGCGACCAGCGCCGCGCCCATCACCTTCCACGATCCTTGCTACCTGGGCCGCTACAACGGCGAGATCGACGCCCCGCGCGCGATCCTTGCCCAGTTGGGGTTGCCGGTCGTGGAGATGGCGCAATCGGGGCTGCGTTCGAGCTGTTGCGGCTGGGGCGGCGGCGCGGCGTTCACCGACGTGCCCGGCAAGCGCCGTATCCCCGATGTGCGCATGGCACACATACGCGCCGCCGGCGCGGCCACCGTGGCGGTCGCCTGCCCGAACTGCGCGCTGATGCTCGAAGGCGTGGTGCAGCCGCGGGCGGCGGTCGCCGACCTCGCCGAACTGGTGCTGGAAGCGCTGGACGTACCGCCATGACCGAACGCCGCCGCAGTATACGCCGCGCGCGCCGCGAATCTGGGCGCATCCGCCGCGATCCACGCGCCGAGCGCCTCTTGCCAGATGCGGCGGAAGCCATCGCCCGCCCGCGCCGTGACCCGCGCGCGCTGCGTCGCGCCGCGCCGCATCCGGCCAGCGGCAGGCTGCGCATCGACCGCCGCCTGCCCATGATCCCACCTGCCGCCTTGCAGCCCTCCGCGGCGCAAAACCTGACCGTATCCGCGCCAGCGCGGCCGCTCCGCACCATCGACCAGCCCGCGTGCTGGGTGCTCGCCGTACCCGACCTCGACGACAGCGGGCGCTTGACCAGCGCCGACCGCGACCTGCTCGGCGCGGCGCGCAGCCTTGCCGACCACACCGGCGGCGCGGTGATCGCGGTGGCGTTCGGCGGCCGTGACGACTTCGGCCAGGCTGGGGCGGATCGGCTGATCGCGTTCCACGCCCCGATCTTCCAGGGCTATGCGCCGGAGCCGCGCGCGCAAGCGCTCGCCGCGCTCGTCGTCGAACTCGACCCGCACCACGTACTGCTGCCAGACACCGTGACCGGCGGCGGCGACCTCGGCCGGCGGCTCGCTGTTCTGCTGGGAGAATTCCCCGCCACCCAAGTACAAAAGCTCACCCCCGCACGCCTACTGATGCGCGGCAATGGCGGCAGAAGCGATTACCCACGACCACCGCCGCGCGTGATCCTGCTCGCCGCCGAGGCTGCCGAACCAGTCTTGGGCGCCATCCACGAGGCGCGCCCGCTGCCCACGCCCGTATTGGCCCTGCAAACCCGCATCCGCGACCTCGGGCGGGTCGCAGTGGACGCCAACGCGATTCCACTCGCGGAAGCCGACTTCATCGTGAGTGCCGGCAATGGCGTGAGCGATTGGCAAGCCTTCCATGAAGTCGCGAAACTCTTGGGCGCGACCGAGGGCGGCAGCCGGGTGGTGTGCGATGCTGGTTTATTGCCACGCGAACGCCAGATCGGCGCATCCGGCACGCTGGTCGATCCGCGCTGTTACCTGGCTTTCGGCATCGCCGGCGCACCCCAGCACCTACAGGGTATCGTGCGCTGCCAGCGGGTGATCGCGGTCAACACCGATCTGCACGCCGACCTGATCAAGCGCGCCGACCTCGCCATCGTCGCCGACGCGCAGCGCGTCATGCCGGCGCTCGCGGCGCTCTTGCGGGAACAAGGCCATGCTGGCTGAGATCGCGGTGCTGGTGTCGGTGGGCCGGCATCCGGCCAGCTTGCGCCCGCGCCGCGCCGACCTCGACGCCCGCGCCGTGGAACTGGCGCTGCGGCTGGGCGGGCGAGTACACCTCATCCACGCTGGCGGCACCGCTGAACCGGCGCTCAGCGAATATCTAGCGCTCGGCGCCGAGCGGCTCACGGTGCTGCGCACGCCGCCTCAGAGCGATGTCGCACCAGCCCTGATCGCCCATCTGCAGACGCTTCAGCCGGCACTGGTCTTGGCCGGCTTGCGCACCGAACAAGGCCTCGGCGGCGGCGCCCTGCCCTATGCCATCGCCCACGGCCTCGGCTGGCCGCTGGCCGCTGCCATCGCCGACCTCGCGCTGGCCGACGGCCAGGCGCACCTTCTGCAAGCCCTTCCGCGCGGCCAGCGCCGTGCCCTGCGCGCGCCGCTGCCGCTGGTGGCGACCATCGACTCTACCGCACCCGCGCCGCGCCTCGGCGCCTACGCCCTGGCCTGCCATGGCTCTATCGAGGTGCGGGATGCGCACGCCGCTGCGCCACCGTTACCGCCGCTGGATGAACTGCCCGCCAAGCGACGACCCAAGCGCTTACAGCCGCCCGGGCAGGCCAGACAAGCCGAACAGCAGCAGACGGAACGGGTGAAGCTGCTGATCGATCCCCATCCCCAGGATGCGGCGCGGGCGATTTACGATTACCTCATTGCGGAAGGGATTTTGCGGCGTGGGCGATAGCGCTTGGAAATGCAACAGTCAGTCATTCGAGAGCTCCGGTATTGTGCGTAATGATCAGCCCCGCTCGCGCCGACGGCGTAATACCGTCCGCCCGTCGCCGCGCCGGAGGATGTAGCGCGCACAGAAAGCGATCAGCGCCGCCAGCGCGAACAGCCAGCGCACATCGGTCTCTTGCCGGCGTGGCTCGGCCAATTCCGGCGCGGTCAATTGGCGCGCGAGCAGCGCGGGATCACGCAGGCTGATGTATCCCAGTCCGGCCTCGGCGGCCAGTTCGCGCAAATAGGTTTCATGTAGATAGGTGAGGTGTTCAGTGCCGGTGCGGATACGGCGCTCGGTGTCGTGCATATCGACGCCCACCATTGCTTCCTTTTCCACACTGGTATATTGGCGGCCCAGGCTGAAGGTATCGACTTGCTGGACTTCGTCGGCGCGCCAATAACCGCTGATCTTGTCCTCGCTGTCCAGCTTCGGAATCGGCGTCGGCGCCGGCCCACCCACACCGATGATCAGCCCCTTGACCGCGCCCGGCTCGCCTTGGAAACGCGTCCGGAACTGGAGATTCACCGGCGGTGCTTCGTGGCCGTCGCTCACGAACAACACCCGCGTCCCCTGCCCCAGCTTGCGTGCGACGGTGATCGCCTCGAACAAGCCTTTGGCGATTTCGCTGCGCGCTTCCCAGGCCATGCGCCAGTCGATGGCGCGGATCATGGCGCCGATCTCGCCGAAGTGGGCGCACACTTCGACCGGCGTGAACAGCATGAACACCCGGTGGCCGGCGAAGATCGCGAGCCCCAGCTCGGCGCCGCAAGGCAATTCGCCCAGAGCCGCGGCCAGCGCTTGCTTGGCGAAGGTCAGCCGGGTACTGCTATCCGCCGTGTCAGCCGCGTTCATGCTCTGGGTGATGTCGAACACCGCCAGGTAGCGGAAATGCGGGCGCGCCAACTCGATGCTGGGCAGAATGAAGGTCAGCGCCAGCAATAACCCCGTGAGCACGAGCCATTCCAGGCGGCGCGCGCGCAGATAGCGCCAGGCGCGCATCAGGGCAAACCCTTGGGTTCGGTCTCGATGGTGATGATGGCACGCTCGCTGCGCTGCGGCGTCTGCCAGTCCTCGACCGCTTTTTCCTCGGGGTCGGGCACGATTTGCAGCGCCCGTTCCAGGTTGTACTTCGCATCCCAGTGGCGGTCGTTGCTGCGCAGTAGTTCGCGATAGCCTTGTTTGGCGAGTTCCACCAGCGGCAGCGCGAGTTCGAGGTTGGCGCGGTTGGCGGGCTCCAGCGCCTGCTGGAGGTAGAGGGTGGCGATGTTATAGCGCGCCGCTTCACCCACGCCCGGCTCGTCTGCCAGCGCCGCGTACAGTTTCAGCGCCGCTTGCCACTGCTTCTGGCTCTGCAAGCCATGGGCCTCGGCGAACCGGCCGAGCGCGCCGCCGAAGCGCGCCGCTTCCTGCCAATCACCGCGGACGACGGCGGCGTTGAAGATCTGCGCGCGATAACCCGACCAGAGCTGATAGCCCAGCGCCAGCGCGCTCGCCAGCGCCAGCGCCGCGCACAGGGCGATCAATCGGCGGCGGCGCGCCATGCCTTGACCTCCAGCATCCCGAACGCGAGCAACACGCCGAGCAGCGCAAGGGCGACGCCATAACAGTACGAAGTCAGGTCACGCTTGGGGATGAGTTCTTGATAATGGATGGGCAGGTTTTGCAAGCGGCTGATGTCGGCGATCGCGCGCTGCAAAGCCTGCGGGTCTTCGGCGGAATAGGCGCGGTACGGCGTCGCCAGGCTCTGAAAGAAGCGGTGCAGCAATTGTTCGGGGGCCAGGTCCTGGGCGGCGCCCGGCGGCGCCTCGATGCCCGGGCTGTTGCGCGAGCGGATGTAAATCCAGTAAAGCGCGACGCGATTACGGTGCGTGAGGTTCTGGATGCGCTCTTGCACGCCCGGGTCGAGCTTGGCCGCCCCGTCAGAGATCAAAATGACGATGCGCGAACCGGTATAAGGCAGATCGTTGAAGAACGCCAGCGCGCTGAGCAAACCCTGGCCGAGGTCGGTTTTCGCCAAGCCTTTGCCGAGGTTGCCGGCGTCGATGGCGGCTTGCACGATGGCCTGCTTGTCGGTGAGCGGCAGGGTCTGGATCGGATTGGTGCTGAACACCAACATGCCGAACAGATCATTGCGCCGCCGCGCGGCGAATTCCGACAACAGGCGGCGCGCGACCTGGCCTTTGGATTCGACATTGCCGGCCAGGGTGAGTTGAATGACTTGGTTCGGTTTGCTGCCGGCAAACGGCTGATCCATGCTGCTGCTGCGATCCCGAAGCAACACCATCTGCGCGCCCTGGCCGAGGCGTTCGACCAGCTGTGGCGGGCGGTGCAACCCGGCGATGCCGACGATGAGGGCCGCAATCAGCAGCGCCGCCACGCTGCGCAAAACCAGGCCGAGCAGACTCGAGAACCGGTCGCGGGGTAGCAGCGTGAACGACGAATAGGCGAGCGGCGCGCTGGTATTGAACACGAACGGCAGGACTGCCACGGGCACCAGCGCGAGCGCCCACGGATAGACCAGCCCCAGTTCGTTCATGCCAGCCCACGCTCGGCACGCCGGCAATCGCGGCAGATGGCGATCAACGCGGCCAGCGAATAATGGGCGCCTTCTTCATACGCGCCAAAAAACACGGCGCGCGAGTGGCGGAACAAAGCCGTGATGGCGTGCTGCAACGGCGCGTAGCGTGGGGCGCGCGCGAAGAAAGCGTCCAGCCCTTCGGCGAATAAGGTCTGCCCGGCGGTTTCGTTGAACGCGGCATGCACATAGCGCAGTGCCTCGCCATAATGCGCGGCGTCCCAAGGATCACGGCGCAAGCGCCGCAAGCGGCGGATAGCCACGGCGAACGGACTGCGCCCCCAGCCCGCGCCCAACCCCCAGGCGTAGGCCAGCCCCGTCAGTGCAACGACCAGCAGCAGCGCGGGGATGGCCACAGCCAGGCGCGACATGGCCTTTACCGGCGGCGCCAGCGGCGGGCGGATGTCGGCGACGCTCTCGGCGGGGTCGGTCAGAGTCGCCACCGTGAAGCGCCAGGCCGGGGATGGGGAGGGTTTGTTGGATCGGGCCGCCATCGCCGGTACTGTAAATCGGTAGAGTTGCGGAACGGCAATGGTCTTGTGGCGCGCGTCGAGGTTACGAGCCTGGTAAGTCATCTTGATCCGATAGCGGTTTACAACGCCCGCGTCGCTCGCCTCGACCCGCGGCGGGCGCAGCTCCAGCCAGAGGTTGATACGTCCCGGCTTGGGCAATGCCCGCACCTCTAGCCGATAGGGTTTGCTCAGCTCGAAGCGGATGTCGCGCTCGATGCGGTCGCCGATCAGATAGCCGAACGGGCGCGGGTTGTCGACCTCGATCTGGCGCACCGCGACCTGCGCCAAGCGCTCGACGCCGCCAGCCAGAGCGCGAGCAGCGCCGGAGCGACAGATTTAGCCATAGAAATAGCGGCTCACCTGGTCGGCCTTGAATCCGTCCTCGACGAACAACGGCGCGCGTCCAGGTGCCAGGCACAAGGGCGTAGAGCGTTGCGCGCCGCGCGCCAAACTCGGCGTGGATACGCGCCCGCAGAGCGGGGCGCAGCAAGTCGCGTTGCTGGCCGGTTTCGCGATCCGCGGCCCGCAGCCAGCCAAACGCCGGCAGATCGGCGTATTCGGCGCTATCCCACAGCACTACCGGCACCACGTCGTGAGCGGCAAACGCGGCGAGCAAGGCGCGCGCCAGGTCGAGCGGGAAATGAAAATCGGAAAATAGGAACACCAACGCTTTGCCGCGCCCCACCCGTTGGGCCGCCGCGATCAGCCCGCGCGAATCCCCCCCGCTAGGAGTGTCGCGGCGCAAGCGCTCGGCCAGCGCCGCGACGGCTGCCGGCTCATGGCTCGGCGGCAACCAATAGTCGTCGCGAATGCGGTCGGCGCGCAACTGATGAAGCCGACCGGGTCGCCGGCATGATAAGCCGAATACGCGAGGCTCGCGACGAATTCGGCGAGCACGTCGAGTTTGCGCTGCTTGCCGCCGAACGCCATCGACGCCGACAGATCGGCAACCGCATACACCGGAATCGCGCTGGTCTGGTGATAGACCTTGATCAGCGGGCGCTGCCAGGGATCGCGCGCGCTTGCCCGCAAATCCAGGTGGCGCGGATCGGGCGCGTCCAGAACGACGCATAATCGCGAAACCCGAACCCCGCGCCGCCACCGCGCGCCGGTGATGGCCGGGCGGCCGCCGTTGCGCGCGCCAGCCGATACGATAATGAAATTCCGCAACCGCCATTCAGGGCGCCGCCACCTGAGCGATGAAGATCGCCCGCATCAGCGCACCCACCACCCGCGCGGCGCAGCTCATAGACCGGATTGAAGAACACGCGATGGCCCACGGTCTCCGCGAAGACGGTGTGGAGGTCTTCCGGCAGATAATCGCGACCCGCCAGCCAGGCCGCGACCCGCGCGGCGCGCAGCAGCAGCGACATGCCGCGCGGGCTGATGCCGGCCTGGATCAACTGCTCGATTTCGACCCCGTCGACGGCAATACCGAATGCGCCCGGCTCGCGGGTGGCACGGCATAACGCCAACGCGTACTGCTGCAAGGTGGCGCTGGCCTGCACGCTGGCCTGGATGCGCGCGGCGATGGGGTTGAGCTCGGCATAGGGAATCGAAGTCGCCGGCAGACCGGCGATCAGCGCGTCGGGGTCGTGAAAGCGGTGTCGAACATCAGCGCGTGCCGCAACGCCGGCTCTTCCGGCAGCCCAATGCCGACTTCCATTAGGAAGCGGTCGCGGGCGGCGGCGGGAATCTCGAACGTCTCCTCGCGCTCGACGCGGTTGCGGTCGGCGAAAATCAACAGATGCGGGAACCGATACTCGCGGTTGAAAGCGGTGACGCTGCGCTCGGCCATCGCGCGGCATCAGCGAATGCACTTGCGGGCGGGCGCGATTCACTTCATTGAAAAAGAATATCGACAGCGCCTCGCCATGCTTGAGCAGCGGCCCCGGCGCGACCGCGGGCCGTCCGCTTTCGTCGATATAGGTGTAGTAGATGAGGTCGCTAGGCACGTGATCGATGGTGCCCTCGACGCGCTCGAACGCGCCACCGATGCAGTGCGCGAGCGCGCGCAGCAGGGTGGTCTTGCCGACGCCGACATCGCCCTCCAGCACCGGCGACCGCGCGCGAAGGTCGCGATCACGAGCAGCCGCACGGCGCGCGCCTGGCCTACGATAGCCTGATTGACCGCGGCTTCGAGTTGAGCGCGCGCCCACGCCAGTCGGCCAGTTCGGCGTCAACACGCGCGGCCACGCTGCTATTCATCGCGCCCTAGAACTTGCATTGGCTGTCGGGCTGATCGAAACCCAGAGTATCCAGATTATTGGTCTGGTGCAGAAAACCCTTGACCGGCGCGCGCTCGATGACCCAGTTGTGGGTGATCAGGAATATCGGCTGGCGCAATTGATTATCCCAAGGCCGGAAGCTGAGCGGCGCGCCCTTGAAGCCGTCGATGACGATTTGCGTGCCGCGGATGAAGGCATCGACGGTTTTGAAATCGCCACTCTGGGTGCGCGCCATCGCCTCGATCACGATCTTCACCGCCATCCAAGCCGCCCAATCGGGGTCGCGCATCGCGCGCTTGGCTTCTTTCTCGAAGCGCTTGCTGAGCTGCGGCGCGCCCTGGCGCTCCCACGCCCAGTGCCAAGCCGCCCCGGCCAGACCTTCCGACCCCACCACCGGGCGCGGCAAAATGGTGCGATAGGGCGTATCGCGCGCAAACTCGCCGCTGGCGTCGGCGATGAATACGACGTCGTAATCGATGCCGGCGGTAAGCAACGCGACATTGTTCTGGTCGCGCTGGCGCGGATCGTTGCTCAGCACGAACGGGCGTTTCTCGACGATCTTCGCGCCATAACGCTTGGCGGAGCGCTCGAACGCGGCGCTCAGCAGTTTGTCCGGCGGATTCGGCCCTTCCAGCGCCAAAACCTTGGTCCACTTGCGCGACACCAAGTACTGAACCAGCGCATCCATCAACATGCCCTGATTGGGCAAAACATGCAGCAGATGCTTCTGACACTGGGTTTGACGCAGGCTGTCCTCAGGCGCGGAAACATTGAATAGCATCAATTCTTTACCTTTGGTCGCGGCGGCCACGGCCGCGACCACATCGGCGGGCGCGTCGATCAGAAAAAAGTGCGCGCCTTTCTGCATCAACTCATCGATGCCCTTGACCAGTTCGTCGGCGGTGCTGCCCTCCACCGGCTCCAGCTTCAACTCCAAATTGAGCGAGTTGAGGACGAATTTCGATTCCTGGACCGCGACTTCCGCCCCCGGCAGCGACGGACCCAGTGCTGCGGTCAGAAATTGCGGCAACGCGCGCTTGTCTTCGTAGCGGGGATCATCGGCGAGTTGCAGATAGCCGATCACGAGTTCGGCGGCGCGCGCCCCATTCGGCAAACCGCAGGAAACGACGAGAATCATCAAGAGTAACAGTATGCGCGACATGATCAGACCCTAATCTCCAAAGCCCTTGACATTGCGATCGAAAACCTCGAAGCGCGTGGACGCACAAGCCGATGATAACCGCGTCAGCGCGCGGGACAATAGCCATGCGCTAAACCCCAGACAACCATTGACGCCAACCTCATCTGCTCGGCAAGCGGAACCGGATTGTAGCGAAAGTTTGGATGCTTGTTATCTAACTGCTTGACATCCCGCAGAGCCAGCAATACTTTTTCTTGCGGGGAACAATACATTTACCATTCCCACCTACAAAAAATCGCGCCGTGGCCAGCGCGCTCATCATAGCCACAGGTCGAGGGGGCATGGCTGATAGAACATGGGCTATGCGGTTGCCAAACTTAAGAAACTTCTAAACAAGGCTCATGGCCCGAGATCCCGGAGGAAACCGATTACCGCGCTCTATGCGCTGGCGCGCCCTCGGGGAGGCGATATTGCTCTTCATAGCGCTCTGCATCGGTTCGTATTATGCATTCCGCCAAGCCCAGGAGATCGCTGGGGCCAAGCTCGATACCGACACTGACCTCGTCCTGAACGTCCTGGCCGCCCGGCTCCAAGAGTACGTCAATGCGCATATCGGCGCGAGCCGCGTGTTACGCAACGCCTGGCAGCGCTACGGCTCGAACGACTACGATCAGTTCCTTACCGATGTCCTGTCGGTCAGCGCCGAGTTTCCGGGTTTCCAGGCCATTAGCTGGGTTGACAACGAGCACGTCATCCGCTGGGTCTATCCGCCGGGGGACAATTGGGCGATCGTCAACCTCAATGTCCGTACGCGCCCGTTTGCGTATGCTGTCTTGCAGACGGCCTTGGCGAACGGCGATATGGCGATTACGCCGCCCTTCACGCTCACACAAGGCGGGCACGGCATCGTTGCGTATCTACCGGTCCAGCGCGATGGTAAACCCGGCGGCCTCATTGATGTCGCGTTCCGCGTCTCGACCTTGATCGACCATGTCTACGGCCCCGAGATCGCGTCGCGATTTTCGCTCAGGATCCGCGATGGCCAGTACCCGGTCGCCGGCGCGCCGGCATTCGATGCGGGACCTGAGCACATACGCGTACGTAGCGTGCGATTGGGCGATCGCGCCTGGCAGGTCGAGCTCGCGCCGCGGCAGTCGATGTCTACCGGCCTCGTCAGCGAAGAAATGGCTTTCGCGATCACGCTCATCGTCGCGATTGCCTTCTCGGCGCTGACCTATCATCTCTTGCTGACCCGCGCGGCGCATCGGATCGCGGCATCCGAGGCCACGCGGGTTGCGAACTTCGATGACCTCACAGGGCTTGGTAATCGCTACCGGATTGAACGTCGCCTCGATGCCGAGTATCGGCAGGCCTCCGAGCAACGGAAATTGGCGCTCCTGGCGATCAACGTCGGGCGAACTCGCCTCATCAATGGCGTGTACGGTCCGCACGTTGGCGATGCGCTGCTGCGCGGGGTGGCGGAACGGTTGGCCGCCATGCATGGCGCGGACAAGGCGTTTCGGCTCAGTGGCGATGAATTCGCGGTCGTATTGCCCGATTGTGACGGCGATCACGCGCGCCAGGCCGCCACCACGGTGGTGAGGGGCCTCACCCCGCCGTTCGCCATCGCAGGCCTCACCCTCGAAGTGCCCTGCGCCATCGGCATAGCCATCGCCCCCGCGCACGGCGACGGCGCGAAGGCATTGATGCGCGCCGCGGATACCGCGCTCTTTGCCGCGCGCGAGGACGGCGAGCATCAGGTGCTCATCTATGACGACGCGATGCGCTTGCAAGTCGAGGAAGAACTCAACCTCGCCAGCGAAATCCGAAGCGCGCTCGCGCGCAATGAATTTCGACTGGTGTATCAACCGGTGATTGATTTACGCGACGGCGCGCTGCGCGGCTTCGAAGCTTTGGTGCGATGGCATCATCCGGTTCGTGGCTTGGTGCCTACGGCTCGCTTCATCTCGACCGCCGAGCGCTCCGGACTCATCGAGCCGTTGGGGCGTTTTGTCCTACAAGAGGCTTGCCGACAGGCTCATGCCTGGATGGTGGAGCACGATCGCCCGGTGGAGATCGCCGTCAACATCTCGCCGCGTCAATTGTTGGATCTCGGCATCGTCGATACGGTGCGCGAGACTTTGCAGGCGACGGGATTACCGGCCCGCAATCTCACACTCGAGATCACCGAGTCCTTGGTGATGGAGAACATCGCGACCGCGGCGACGCTGCTCGACAGTATCAAGCGCCTCAATGTCCAGATCTCCATGGACGATTTCGGCACCGGTTACTCATCGTTGAGCAACCTGACCCAGTTGCCAATCGATCTGGTGAAAATCGACCGCTCGTTCGTCCATCGTATCGGCACCGAGCCGCAAGCGGCAAGCTTGCTGGAGGCTATCATCCGGATCACGCGGGTCGTCGGTCTGAAGGTAGTGGCCGAGGGCGTCGAGACCAAGGAGCAACTTCGCATCCTGCGGGAACTGCAATGTGACTACGCCCAGGGTTATCTGTTCAGTAAGCCCGTATCCGCCGACGAGGGCGCGGTCATGCTCGACCGGCGTTGGGGCGATGTCGATGCGCGGTAGAAGCGCGGCGGCGACAACACCACCGCTGAAAACCTCGCGCCATGCACTATACTGCTGGCGTCCGCGCCGCCAGCGGACACGAATTTGCATGACCGTCGTATCCACACACCCATGCACAATGACGGCTATCACTAGTAGCAACGAGGAGAATCCCATCATGTCTTACCCACGCAAATTGATCGTCACCGCTCTCATCGCGGCGCTGCCCGCGATTGCCGCGCACGCCGAACTGGCCGCATCAAACATCAAAGGCGAGGTCATCCAGCGCCTGGAAGCCTTCGACAATCCCGAGGGTTCGATTTTTAGCGCCGATGGCAAATACGTGCTGGTCACCAATTCCGCCGAACTCGGCATGCAGGACAAAGGCTTCAACTGGATCGAAAAAGGCGGCTATATCAGCAAACTGGAAGTACAGGCCGACGGCACGCTGAAGATGGTGAACGACAAGCTGGTCACCGGCCTGACCGGGCCGTTGGGTATGGGGGTGTTACCCGTCGCCACCGGCAAATTCCCCGCCGGCACGATATTCGTCTGTCAGAGCGCCGCACCGATGGCGACCGCGGACGGCACGCCGGTCAAGGATCAAAGCCGCATGGATCCCAAGCTGCTGGCCATCGATATCGACGGCAAAATCCTCGGCGCGATCAGCCTGGGCGCCAAAGCCCCGCTCGCCAGCCTGAGCGGCGCTCCCGCCACCCTGCCCAACGCCCTGGGCTTCGATAAAGAAGGCAATCTTTACTTCGCCGATTCCGGCATCGGGGGCGCCGCGTTCGACCCACCCGTGCAGACCAAGCCGGGTCTATACATGATTTCACATGGCGCGATCGACGAACTTGCCGACGGTAAAGCGCCTACCCAGCCCGTGGCGTTCATCGGCATGCCCGGCATTCCCGATGGCGTCGAAGTCGACGGCGACGGCAACATCCACACCAACACTGTCGGCCCGGCCATCGGCGCCGACGATCCGGCCAAGGGCGGCATGTACAAGCTGACCAAGGACGATTTCAAGGCCGGCAAACTGCCCGCGCCCTTCGCCAGCGACCTCGGCGCGCTGGACGGCCTGGATTTCGCCGGCAAGTTGCGGCTGGACACGGAGATCAAGAACACGAATTCGGTCACCGTCACCGGCGCGGACGGCAAACCGGCGCGGCTCACGCTGAACCAGGACATCAAAATGGCCGGCCCCGCCGATATCGCGGTGCATAAGATGGCGGATGGCAGCTATTTGCTGATCATCCCCGAACTCTCCGCGGTCACACCCAATGCCGGCAAAAATCCGGTCACGGTCGTGAAGCTGCCGGCGGGCATCGGCGACTAAGCCGCCGTTACAACATTTCCTGATGAGGGCGGGAGTCAAGGCGTATGGCCTGCTCCCGCTCGACAGCCGCGCGATTTTCTAGCCTGAATCGTCCGCCGCGCTGTCAGCCGCAACCCGGCTCACCAGTACGCGGTCCACACGGCGTCCATCCACGTCGACCACTTCAAAGCGATAATCGCCCCAGCTGAAATGTTCGCCAATCGTCGGCACATGGCCGAATTGCGCCAGCATGATGCCCGCCAGGGTATGAAACTCATCATCGCCGGGAAGCTCCCGGATGCGCAGCAATTCTTTGAGTTCATCGATCGCCAGCCCGCCATCCAGCAGCCATGAGCCGTCTTCGCGTTGGACGATCTCGGGCTCGGCGCTTTCGCCTTGCGCCGCCAATGCGCCGACAATCGCCTTCAGAATGTCGGTCGCGGTCACGATCCCGCGCAGGCTGCCGTACTCATCGACGACCAGCGCCACGTGCAGCGGCGATTGCTTGAGAATTTCGAGCACCTGCAAAGCATTGGCTTCCCTCATGCACCACCGGCGCTCATGGAGGGCGGCTTCGATGTCGAGTGACTTGCCGTCGATCAGGCAATCCAACAAGTCTTTGGCCTGCACTACGCCCAGCACATTGTCGAGATCGCCACGACCGACGGGAAACCGGGAATAGCCGTTTTCTCGCAAAGTCGCGCGGACGTGCTCGGGACTGTCGTCCAAATCCAACCATACGACATCTGGGCGCGGGGTCATGATTACTCGCGCCGGGCGGTCCGCGAGCCTCATCACGCCGCCGATCATGGCTTGCTCGGTGAGTTCCACGACGCCCGCCGCGGTGGCTTCGGCGATCAGCCCCTTGATTTCCTCGTCGGTTACCGCCTGTTGATTCAATTGGGTTTCGCCCAGCATTCTCAGCGCCAGGCGCGTGGAAGCATCCAGCACGTACGCCAGGGGCGCTGCCAGCATAGACAAAAAAGCCATCGGTTTGGCGACCCAAGCGGCAATCCGCTCGGGGCTGCGCAGCGCCAATTGCTTGGGCACGAGTTCGCCCGCGATCAGCGAGAGATACGTGATGCTGGCGACCACCAGCGTCAGCGCCAGGCCATCCGCGATCGGCGCCAACAGCGGAAACGACGCAAGATAAGCGCCGAGTTTTTGCGCCAGGGTCGCACCGCCGTAGGCGCCGGCGAAGATGCCGATCAGGGTGATGCCGATCTGCACCGTGGAGAGGAAACGGCTCGGATGCTTGGCGAGTTGGATGGCGGCAACAGCGCCTCGGTGACCCTCGTCAGCCAGCAATTGCAGGCGAATCTTGCGCGCCGACACCACCGCCAGCTCCGCCATGGCGAAAAAGCCATTGAGCACTATGAGAAAAAGAATGATGAGCAGTTCCCAGACCATCATAATGTTTGATCCTGCCGCGCGGCTCGGATGACGCCTAGCGCGCAAATGAAGTGGCGCGCTTTGCACACGCGCTGGTGGTTTACCATGGTGGGCAGCCTATACGATGTGATGCGAGTCTGACAATTTTCTATGATATTCGCCATATTGCGGAACAAACCCGCCAGCGCTCTTGCACTGTCGGGAAATTTTCCTAGAATGAGTAGATTATAAGGCTAAACAAATTACCTGCCGCTCCGACACCGGGAGCAATGACATCAAAGCCAGGTTGCAGTGTTTCGAGAGGAGTCCATGTCGTATCAGAGTGACGATCAGTATCCCCCCTGCCATCCGCTAAGCGCCAAGCGCCGTGACATGCTCAAGGCGCTGGGAGTGAGCCTGACGTGGCCCCTGCTGCCAGCCGCGGAAGCGGCTACTGACGATCCCAAGACGATGCGGCCGCAGATCGGCGACCGCTTGGTGTTCATGGCCGGCGACAAGAAAGAGCAAATGGTGAAACCTGAAGACCTGGCTTTGGGTGGACCGCAGCAGTTGTTTTATCCGATGGACCCGGGCAGCAAAACCATCCGCGACGGATCGGGCACGAATCTGGTGATGCTGATCCGGTTTGACCCCGCCGATCTCAACGAGGAAATGACCAAGATCGCGGCGGAGGGCGTGATCGCTTATTCGGGCATGTGTACCCACCAAGGCTGCCCGGTCTCGATGTGGAAAGCGGACACAAAAGTGCTTTACTGTTCATGCCATGGTTCGGAATACGACCCGCGAGATCGCGCCAAAGTGGTCGGTGGGCCTGCGCCCAAGCGTCTGGCCAATTTGCCGATCAAACTCGAAGACGGCTATATCACCGTCGCCGGAGAGTTTACCGGCAAGGTCGGTTTCAAGCCTGAGTGATCAGTCTGGAATCAGTGTAGGAGGAAGAATGCACAGCGATGTGGTTTTTTATCAACCATCTACGAGGAAATCCTGATGAAAATAATGAACAAGCTTCCGATCTGCGCAGCCGTCCTGGGCGGGCTGCTGCCAGTCGTGGCTGCCCATAGCGCCGATTACGCGGCGGTAACGGATGCACGCTTGACCAATCCAGAACCCGAAAACTGGCTGATGACGCGCGGCAATTACCAGGGTTGGAGCTACAGCCCGCTGGATCAGATCAACGCCGGCAACGTCAAGAAACTCTCGGTGGCCTGGACCTTCTCTACCGGCGTCATCTCGGGCCACCAATCACCGCCCATCGTCAACAACGGCGTGATGTTCGTCTCCACCCCCAACGCCCAGGTGCTGGCCCTCGACGCCAAAACCGGCGATCTGATCTGGCGCTACAAACGGGAGCTGCCGGACGATTTCGCCGCTCTCCACAACACCAACCGCGGCGTCGCGCTGCACGGTGACAAAGTCTACGTGACTGGCCTGGAACCGGTGCTCGTCGCCCTCGACGCCAAGACCGGCAAAGTGGTGTGGGAAGCCAAGCTAGAGGACTACCACACCGGCTATTACAGCACCATGGCGCCGCTGATCGTGAAAGGCAAGGTGATGGCGGGCTGCTCGGGTGGTGAGTTCGGCGTACGCGGCTTCTTGGCGGCGTTCGATGCCGAAACCGGCAAACCGGCTTGGAAAACCTTCACGGTTCCGGAACCCGGTCAACCCGGCGGCGACACCTGGCCGGGCGACACCTGGAAGCGCGGTGGCGCATCGGTTTGGATGACCCCGACCTACGACCCCGAAACCGACACCATTTACCAAGGCACCGGTAACGCCTCCCCGTGGTTCGGCGATCAGCGTAAGGGCGACAACCTCTACACCTCGTCCACCGTCGCCATCAGCCCCGAGGACGGCAAGATCAAGGGCTACTTCCAGTATCACTACAATGATTCGTGGGACTGGGACGAAATGAACGCCCCGATGGTGTTGAACTACAAGGCCGGTGGCAAAGACGTCAAGGGCCTACTGAAACCTGCCCGCAATGGCTACCTGTACTGGCTGTCGCGCGACGACAAGGGCGCCATTGGCTTTGTCAACGCTACCAATTATGTCAAGCAGGACGTATTCTCCGGCATCGACCCCAAGACCGGTCGTCCTTCCTACCACGCCGACAAAGTCCCCGGCACCGGCAAGAAAGCGAGTTTCTGCCCGTCGCTGTGGGGCGGCAAGGACTGGCCGTTCGAGGCCTATAATCCGAAGACCGGCATGGTCTACATCCCCTCCAACGACAACCACTGCGGCTTCCTGGAAGGCAAAGTCCAGGAGTACGTAGCCGGTAAATGGTGGACGGGTGTGGATATTCCCGACATCGGCTTCACCCTCGAAAAAGGCTTCGACCATCTGGGCAATCTGCAAGCCTGGGATGTCAACGGCGGCAAAGCCGTGTGGAGCCACAAGTTCGAGAAATCGATGGCCTGGGGTCCGGTGCTGACCACCGGCGGCGGCCTGGTATTCACCGGCGGCACCAATGACCGCAAGTTCCGCGCCTTCGATGCCAAGTCCGGCGATATGCTGTGGGAAGTCACCACTAACTCCGGCATTACCGCGCCACCCTCCTCCTACGCGGTGGATGGCAAGCAATACGTCGCCGTCGCCTCGGGTTGGGGCGTCGATCCGGCCTTCCAACAAGGGCTGATCAACAAGCTGGCCGGCTGGAACATCGACGTTCCGCAAGGCGGTGTAATCTGGGCCTTCAAACTGTCCGAGTAGCATCTCGAACAGTGAATAACCATTGGGCCGAACTTATGTTCGGCCCGCTTGACTCAAGCTTGGGCCAGTCGGGTTTATGCGGCTGGCCCACTTTGATTTTGTCAGAGAGACATTATGCGGTTTGCCAATTCCACCAAGACTTTTTCATGCGCCCTGCTGGCCTTGGGCGGCCTGGCGCTGGGCGTAGCGCGCATCGGTCATGCATTCGAAATTGAAGACGCAGTCACCATAGCTGTGGAAAATGCTACCGCTAAAGTGGGCGAAAACCTCCATCGTGGCGAAGATCACGCCGAAACAGGGTTTTCAGATCACCGACACGTATCGTAACCGTGTGAGCCAGTTGTCCGCGCTCGATGAGAAAAGCGTCGATTTTTCCGATAAGACGGTGCGTGGTGCCATGCAGGACGGCAGCCTGATCTTTAAAGTCGACGTAACGCCGAAAACAGCCGGCTCTCATCCGATCAATGGCGTGCTGCGGTTCAGCTTTGTCAAACGTACCGACGATGTCAAAGAGCTCGATATCAAATGGGCGCCACTCATCGCGACTGTCACCGGAACGGAATAAGCTGATTCGTTTTATTGCCTGTATTCCTCGTATTGGCGGGTGTTTTCATCTGTTCATCTGTTCATCTGTTCACTAACCAGTCAGGACGAACATGATCCATGGCGCTTTGAAAATTGCCTTTGCGTGCCTGTGGCTACTCGGTATCGCTTTATTGCGAGTAGAGGCCGTGTTTGCTGCGGGCGCTGTCGAAATGCAAGTAGAGCACATCGTCGACACCGCCATCAACGAATACAATCAAGGCATGGAGAGCGGCAATCCCGACGGCTGGCTGAAGTACTTCACCGACAATATACAGCGCCAGAGTCCCCTGTCGGCACAGACCGGGCAGGCCGAGTTTGCCGATTATTACCGGAATGAGTTTAGTAGCTTTAAAGCGCACTGGACTTCTAAGAAAATGATCGTGAATGGACGTTCGGTAGCAGTGCTTTTCGATTGGGAGGCGGTGCATAAGGCTTCGGGCACGCCCGTCAAAATAGAAATGGCCGCTTTCTTCGACATGGCAACGAGCGGCCGCTTTGAAAGCGTTTCATTCGTTTTCGATTCGGCAAAGCTGGCGCAATTGACCGGCGCCAAGTGATAGACACGTTCATCTTTGGAGGCCTTTTCGATGAAACGTCATGTTTTTGGTTTGGCTACTCTTGCGCTCGCGCTGCTCACGGGACCTTACAACAGCGGCCAAGCAGCAGCGGCACAGGCGAACGAGTGCCCCCCTGGAGACACCTATGTCGATTGCAAAGCAAAGGCGGGCGATCGCATGGCGATCTACGTGCAGGGGCGCAACGCTTATGAGGCCGCACGCAGCAGCGGGGATTTTACCCAAGCCCTCGAAACGGCGCTTCAACTCGCAAAGCAGAACGACAAGAATGGCGAGCGCTTGCTTAAAATGGTCTACCTCCAACTGGGATGGGGGGCACACCGCGATCCTGTGCAGGCCTATATTTGGCTTACACAGGGCATGGATGCAGGCAATGATTACGTGGCACCGCTGCGCAAGCAGCTGATGGAAAAGATGACGCCTGAACAACTCGCCCAAGCTAAGCAGCGAACCGGCCAGTAGCGCAGCGGCGCGCAACACACTCCCTCTTCCCCCCATCCACTACCCTGGCTATCCAAGGCCAGTCACCATTATTCCTTAAGCTTAAGATCTTCCTTCACAAAGGTGGCAAGGGTTTCGATCATATCCGGGTCGAGAAGACCTTTGAACGGCGGCATGCCCTTATTCAACCGACCATTGGTGATGGTCTGCAAGACCTCATCGCGGCTAAGCTTAGTCACGCGCAGATCGGCCGCATAGCCGCCCTCGCTTGGACCGCCGCGGCCATCATACTTGTGACAAAGCACGCAATTCGTCGAAAAGAGTTCTCGACCGCCGCCGCGCGGTACTTTGATCACGGGCCGTGCTTCTACTGTCGGCTGGACCTGCGCGGGCTGCGTTTGCTCGTCAGCCAGCCCATCAGCGACAGAGAGAAATCCTAGCGAGAAGACGGCGAGGGCAATGATGGCAGTACGGCCATCCCAGCGTTTGCTTGTGTTGTCCTGTGTCATGCGAAATGATGATGATTTAAAAGATTGAACTAAAAAAGCCGCACCCCAGGGGCGCGGCTCTTCCCTTTAAGCCCCTAATTCTTAGGGTAGCGAGAACACATAAAGCACATTGCTCGGCACCTGCGACTTCAGTTCCGGCGTGGCGCTGACGAACCACTGCGGCCACGCCCCGCCGAGACCGACCTCGATGGCCACGTACTGCTTGCCATCAGACAGGAACGTCATGGGCGGCGCGCCGACCGCGGAACCCGTTTCGAACTTCCATAGTTCTTCCAGAGTGCTGGAATCCAACGCGACGACTTGGCCTTCCGCATAGCCAGCGAACAGCAACCCACCTGCGGTGGTCATGAGGCCACCCAACTGCGGGTGCTTGGTGTAGTGCTTTTTCGCGATCCTGCCGGTCTGCACATCGATGGCGGTGATGCTGCCGGAGAGGCGGCCGCAAGTCGGGTCATCGAAAGTCGAGAACGGAGCGCCGCCGAGGAACAACTGGCGGGGTTTGTGCGCGCCAGGGACCGCCACTTCGTTATAGGCCTTGTTGCAGCCCTCGATGACCGGAATGTAGTACATATTGGTCTGCGGACTGTAGGTAGTGGGCGGCCAGTTCTTGCCACCCATGTGGCCCGGTTCCAGCTTGCCTTCCACCGTACCACGGCCTTGGGTCGCCGTGCCACGGCCAGCCGCCGTGCCCACAGCATAGCTCTGCACATCCACCTTAGGGTTATAGGCCACCGGTTTGCCTTTGGCGTCGAGGCCCGGCGTCCAGTTCAATTTATCGACGAACTGCGTTCCCCATAGAAATTGCCCGTTCGTTCGATCCAGTGCGTAAGCGAAGCCGTTGCGATTGGAGTGCAGCGTGGCGCGCACGAACTTGCCATTAATATTGGTGTCGACGAAGGTATTTTCAGCAATGGAGTCGTAGTCATAGGGGTCGTTCGGCGTATGCTGGAAACCCCATTTGATCTTGCCGGTGTCGGCATCAAGCCCCAGTGTGCTGTCAGTCCAGAGGTTGTCGCCAGGACGATACGCGTTATCCCAGTCCGGACCCGGGTTGGCCGTACCCCACACGATGAGATTCAGTTCCGGATCATACGAGCCGGTTACCCAGGTCGTGCCACCGCCGGTCTTGTAAGCGTCATAGCTGTCTTTCCAGGTTTCGTGACCGGGTTCGCCCGGGCCAGGAATCGTGTAGGTGCGCCAGCGCCGCGCGCCAGTCTTCAGGTCGAGCGCCTCGAGCCAGCCGCGCACGCCGAATTCCGCGCCCGCCATCCCAGTGACGACCATGTCCTTGACGATCAGCGGCGCCCCGGTGATGACCTCACCGTTGCCCGGATCGGCCACTTGCGCTTCCCAGACCTTGGCGCCATCGGTTTTGTTGAGCGCGACGATGCGCCCATCGATGACCGGCGAAATGACCATGTTACCGGCCAGCACTGCGCCGCGGTTGTTGATGCCGCAACACGCCACCGTGGACGCGTAGTCGCGGTCGGGTCGCGGATCGTACTTCCACACCATGCGCGGAATGCCGCCGCGGGTATCGAGCTTGGTGACTTCACCCCAACCGGTGGTAAGGTAAAGGAAACCGTCTTCTGCGGTCGGAGTGCCCTCTAGCCCAGCGAAGGGGAAGGTGATGACTTCTTTGCCGCCACCCACCGTGCCACCCATCGCCCAGGTAAACGCGACCTTCAGGTTCTTGACGTTATCCTTGTTGATTTGATCGAGACCCGAGAACCGGTGGGCCTCGAGATTGCCGTGGTGGCTCAGCCAATTCCCGGGCTCACGCTCGCTATTGATCAAACGCTCCGTCGTAACGTCCGCGGCCAGCGTCGCGGTCGCGAGGACCGCGCCTGCCGAAGCGAAGGCGAATCTTGAAACAAAACATGTCATGGATGCTTTCATGTACCTATCTCTCGATTGCGTTATAGTTGGAATACCTGCGCGACACTCGGCTGGAGCATTCGCGCCACCCTCCTTGCGGAGCATACTGATTGAATTATAGTTGGAATATTTGCGTAGCACTCGTCGTGGAGCATACTGACTTGGGATCGTTTTAGCAAACCATTCAGTGACTCCCGACGACACGGTGAAAGGCTTACCGAGCCTGAAACAGCGTGCGCTCGGATTACCTGCCGTAGCGCAATTAAAGGCAAGCCGCTGCGCTATATCAAGGGCTGGAAGTGTATTTTGCGGACCCGCTGGGCGGACTGCTCGAGGAGTGGTATCCGCGAGCGGATGCGAGCTATGCCAATCCAGATCAATGAGTGTAGCCTTTGTTGGAGCATTGAAATGCTGATCGATCGTGGTTGCGCGTATGCGTTGCTGTTGCTCGCGCTGGCCATCGCCACTGGGTTTGGCGGCGGCCATGCGCTGGCCGCAGACGACGATGATGCCGCGCCCGGCACCTACTATTGGATCGGCGATCATCGCATGCACTTGGTTTGCCAAGGCAGCGGCACGCCCAGCGTCATTTTGGAGGCGGGCCTTGGCGGCACTTCATTGGATTGGGTCTATATTCTGCCAGGCGTCGCTCAGTTCACGCGCGTCTGCAGCTATGATAGGGCCGGCTATGGTTGGAGCGACGCCAGTCCGTCGCCGCGCACCAGCGAGGTGATCGCGGCGGAACTCGATGAATTGCTGGAAACAGCGCATGTTAGAAAGCCATACCTCATGGTCGGCCACTCCTTCGGCGGCCTCATCACGCGCTTGTTCGCCGCGCAACACCCTGAAAAAATCATTGGTATCGTGTTGATCGACGCCACCCATGAGGCGCAAGACCAGCGCTTCGCCAAAGGCCAGGTCAATACCCAGATCACGCCACGCCCGGAGCGCAATTTCGTCATTGCCAATTATTATCAAGTTCCGGACGCACTGCCGGAGCCGGCGCGGCGGATCGCCCAAACGTTGGCGATACGCCCTAATGCCGTTGCCACTTTGTATGGCGAGTTGCGCTCCATGCACCTCAGCCTGGAGAAAATGCAAGCCTGGAACCCCCGAATTCCCGATGTGCCACTGCTGGTCATGGCGCACGACGCCCGCGCCAGCGCGACGACCGCCACCGCACGGAGAATGGCCGATATCTGGATGGAGATGCAACAAGACCTCGTGAGCCGCACCCACCACGGCCACTTCACGGTGATCGAGAACAGCGGACACCACATCCAACTAGATCGCCCTGACAAAGTGCTAGAAGGTATCCGCTCGATTTTTCAGCAAACCCACGAGCCGACCCGAGACGAATCGTGGTACGGAGCAGGATAGGCGCAACTGCGATGCTCGGGCGCTTGTTTGGCATCGCGCTGGTTGTGCTGGGGCTGGGCGTGTATGCCGATGATTCGGCGGATCGTTATCGAGCCGTGACGCAACACCCGTTTGACGATGTTCTCGCCGATATCAACTTCGCCATCAGTCAGCACAATTTTCGCATTACCGGCGGCAACCATATCGGCGGCGCGATCGGTGAGCGGCTGGGGAAATCATTTCCGCGCTCGGAGATCATCCATTTTTGCAATCTCGAGTACGCGCGACGAATGTTGGAAGCGGCGCCGGACAATTTATTGCACATGCCGTGTAAAATTGTCGTTTATGAGCGCAACGGCGAAGTCGTCATTGAAACACAATTGCTCCCGGAACATGACGCCAACATCGGCGCTCTGAACGCCGAGATCAACGGTATGCTGCGTGAAATCGTCGATTATGCCGCCCAGCCTTGAGGATTCGGCCCGCGCGCTCCATCTCTACCACTGCCACAGAGTAAGTAATGACGCCCATGACCCCCAAACAAACATTGCGGCTGGCGAGCCCAGCGTTGCTGCTGCTCGCCGACATAGCTACCGCCGCCGATACGCCGAGCGGCGATTTTCCAACCCTTGCGCGCGTCGAATACGTATTCGAATGCATGACTAAGCATGGCGGAGAAAATTATGATAATTTATATAGTTGCGTATGCGCTATCGATTACATTCGCGCACGGTTTTCCTACGAAGAGTACAGCGAAGCGGTGACCTACCAAAAAATGCGCGAGAGCGGCGGTGAGCGCGGCGCCATTTTCCGCGATCCGCCGCGCGCCGGAGAGCTCAGACAAAAGCTCGCGGATATCGGTAAGCAAGCGGAATCCCAGTGTTACCTGAAAACGCCGCAAAGCAATCAATAGTGGACCGCCTTGACAGGATGGGTGTCGCTGAATTTCATGCCTTTGGAATCGATCACTTCGGTGACCAACTCCCCGTCCCTGTCCGCCACGAAGTCAAAACCAAAGCTGGGATCTTCGCTGATGGCAATGTCAGTCTCCGCAACGAATATGGGCTCGTGATCGAAACTGACCCTCACTTCCTTGACGAAATGCGGCGGCACATAGAGATGGGTGAGCTGATCCATTTGTAAGCCGGTGATATTCGGATGGCTGATATTCAGCGTGGCGGTGGTGGGCTCGTCGGCGGTCGGGTCGCGAGTCTTGAGCTTGATCTTGCCCAGCCGCGCCATGGCGGCGTCGAGGTCGGTCCCTACCGGCGCTGAGCAGCCACCGGCGGCTTTCACGTATTGCGCCGACATATGCAATGCACCGTCATTGGTTTCAGCGATGGCGCGTACCATCGTGTAATCATTGACTCGCACCCGCAGACTGAGATCCGCGCGTCCACTTTTCGGGGTAAAGCGGAAACGGCCCGCCAGTGGCGCGGGATTGGCGTCAATCACCAGGCTGATGGTCTTGATATAGCGCGCTTCCGTCTGTGGAATACGCGCTTTGATCTGGAGCGGAACCCGGGCGCTGTCTTCGGCGCGCATCGGCGCTTCCAGCACGATGACATCGTCTTCGGCGATTTCGCGATTGCCGAAGTAAGTTTCCTTTAAGCCGTTGCGCCAAGCGAAATTCTGCTTTTCCACTTCGTCCACCGGCGTCATCACGGCCTGCTCGGCCCGCGCCCCAGGCAATGGCAGCCACGCGCAAAACACCAAAACGGCACCAATGCCGATCGTTCCCAGCCTCATTTCCAACATCTCCCAGGTTAGGCCCATGGCGCTGCTTAATCTTCCCATTCCAGTTCGGTAAAAATCTTGGCGATATTGCGCTTATGGAACTGGTCATAGAGTTGCCAGCGCCGCGCTTCAGGGTACGCGATCTTGTCCTGGGCGGCACCCAAGTCGCCACCCGCGTCGATGAATGGGCGCAGTTCGGCGCGCAGGGTTTGCAGATAGCGTTCATCACCATCGGCGGACTGCGGCCAAGGCGCTTGCGGCGGGCCATGGCCCGGAATCACACGCCGCGCGGGCTGGCGCTTGAGGGTATCGAGCACTGCTAGCCAGCCCTTGGAATTGCCATCCACCACTGGGATATGGTCGATGAACAACAAATCGGAAAGCCAGAGCGTCTCGGTCTTGTCGTCGAAAATACTGAGGTCGTTGTCCGTATGCGCCGGCGGATGCGCGGTAATGCGCAAATGACGCCCCCCCAGATCCAACTCCAGCGGCTCGCCAACCGCCACCGTGCGATCCGGGACGACCAGGTGCTCGGGGCCCAGGGTGACGCCCGCTTGCTGGCTCGCGCGTTGCAAATAAAAACCGCCGACCAAGGACAGCGCGCGCGCCAAGTGAGCGTGGCCGATAAATTCGGCGCCGGCGGCCTTGAACGGCAAGCTGCCGAGCATATGGTCGGGATGGATATGGGTGATGATTACCTGACAGATCAGTACGGAAGTCGCGCGCCGCACGGCGCAACGCAGCGCCTCGCCTTCCTTGGCGCTGCCGCCGGTGTCGATGACCGCCACGCACTTGTCACCCACAATGAAACCGACATTGGCGATGTTCTCGTCTTGAAACGCCGCACCCAAATGGCCTGGGCGCACGAAAACACCCTCGGCCACCGCAACCACCTCCGCGGCCTCGTCGCAATCCGCGCCCTGCGCGACTGGCGCCCATACGCTCAGCAAAACGAGCGCTAAGCAATTAATCAAATGAAATGGATACCTATCGGACATCGATCACGCTCACCCAAGGCTCGCCCCGCGTCCCCAATGGCCGGGAATTTGGGATATCTTGTTCGGGAACTTGTGAAATGGTATTAATATCGACAGGGTTATGTCATGGTAGACGTAACCCTTTAGCTTTCGACGGTTCATCTTAACATTTCGAGATGAGCCTTTTCTTGTCCCATAACAACCACCTTAACGCTATCTCGCAATAGCCACGAGGAGATTGATTCGATGAACAAAAAGCTACGCACTTTAGTGGTTGCCACCGCGGTGTCCCTGGCGCCGGGCTTCGCAGCCGCTAATGATGAAGTCAAAAAACTCACCGCCGATCCCAACAACTGGGCAATCTGGGGCGGCAACTACGCCGGCCAGCGCTACAGCGCCCTCGATCAGATCAACGCCGGCAACGTCGGCAAGCTGCAAGTCGCGTGGACGTTCTCCACCGGCGTGCTGCGCGGCCATGAAGGCGGCCCAATGGTGATCGGCGACACCATGTACGTCCACACTGCGTGTCCCAACAAAGTGTTCGCCATCAACCGGGCGGATCAATCCATCAAGTGGAAGTACGAACCCAAGCAGGACCCCAACGTCATCCCGGTGATGTGTTGCGACACCGTCAACCGCGGCCTCGCCTACGGCGACGGCAAGGTCATCCTGCAACAGGCCGACACCACGCTGGTGGCGTTGAACGCCGCCGATGGCAAAGTCGCGTGGTCGATCAAGAACGGCGACCCCTCCAAGGGTTCGACCAATACCAACGCGCCGGTGGTAATCAAGGACAAAGTCTTCACCGGCATCAGCGGTGGCGAATTCGGCGTGCGCGGTTTCCTGGCCGCTTATAACCTGAAAGACGGTTCGCTGGCCTGGAAAGGCTATAGCACGGGCCCCGACAATGAAATGTTGATGGACCCCGAAAAGACCACCTCGATGCTGCAACCGGTCGGCAAGGATTCCAGTATCAAGACCTGGCAAGGCGAGCAGTGGAAAATCGGCGGCGGCACTACCTGGGGTTGGTATACCCATGATCCCGAGTTGAACCTCGTTTACTACGGCTCCGGCAACCCCGGCACTTGGAATCCAGTCGCGCGGCCCGGCGACAACAAATGGTCGATGACGATCTGGGCGCGCGATGTCGATACCGGGATGGCCAAGTGGGTCTATCAGATGACGCCGCACGACGAATGGGACTACGACGGCATCAACGAGAGCATCCTCGCCGACATCGAGATCGGCGGCCAAGCCCGTAAGGTGCTGGTGCACTTCGACCGTAATGGTTTTGGTTACACCTTGGACCGCGTGACCGGCGAGTTGCTGGTCGCCGAGAAGTATGACCCCGCCACCAATTGGGCCACCCACGTCGACATGAAGACTGGTCGTCCGGAAGTGGTCGCCAAGTACAGCACCCACGCCCAAGGAGCAGACGTCAACACCCAGAACATCTGCCCCGCGGCGCTCGGTTCCAAGGACCAGCAGCCGGCGGCTTTCTCGCCGCAGACCAAGCTGTTCTACGTACCCACCAACCACGTCTGCATGGACTATGAACCGTTCCAGGTCGAGTATGTGGCCGGTCAGCCCTACGTCGGCGCGACCCTGAACATGTACCCGGCCGGCAAAGTGCTGGGCGACAACACCACCAACCTCGGCAACTTCATCGCCTGGGATGCCGCCACTGGTAAGATCGTGTGGTCGATTCCAGAACCGTTCTCGGTGTGGAGCGGCGCTTTGGCGACCGCCGGCGGCGTGGTGTTCTACGGCACCCTGGAAGGCTATCTGAAAGCGGTAGACGCCAAGACCGGTAAAGAACTCTACAAGTTCAAGACCCCGTCTGGCATCATCGGCAACGTCAATACCTGGAGCTTCAACGGCAAGCAGTATGTCGGCGTGCTCTCGGGTGTGGGTGGCTGGGCCGGCATCGGCATGGCCGCTGGCCTTGATGAAGACACCGCTGGCCTTGGCGCAGTGGGCGCTTACAAGGCGCTCGGCAAGTATACCCAGTTGGGCGGCGCGTTGACGGTGTTCACTTTGCCCAGCAATTGATTCTGGGCAGTGCAATACACGTAATCTTCGTGTAATTTGGTTATGATTCCCGGCTGGCAACAGCCGGGAATTGTTTTTTAAGGAGATTGGTTGTGAGAGTTCTTGAAACATTGGCTCTTGGCTCGCTCATGGCAATACTGTCCACCTTGCCTGCCGCCTTCGCGCAGCAAGCGGCGGACACTCAAACCCAGGCGCAACCTCAAGCCGCGCAAGCCGCTGCCCAAAATTCGTCGGATAAACCTTATACCGTGCAATGTGACGATCAGGGCTGCAAAGTCGATAAACAAACCTATATCGGCTGGCGCACTTTCCATTCGAATTGCCACGTCTGCCACGCGCAAGACGCGGTAGGCAGCACGTTCGCGCCCAGCCTAGTCGATAGGCTCAAGGACATCGATAAAGCGCGCTTCATGAATTCCGTGGAAAATGGTTATAAGGGCCAAATCGGCGTGATGCCAGCATGGAAAGACAACCCCAATGTCAACAAGCACTTTGAAGAATTGTATTCGTACCTCAAAGCACGCTCCGATGGCGCGCTCAAACCCGGCCGCCCTGAACGCTTGCCTTGAAGCCGCTGTCAGGCTGTATCATGCGACGTTTTCCTGAGCCGCTCCCTCCTAAACGATCCATGCGCGAGAGCCATCGTGTGAATATCTCAGTCAATCGACGTCTCGGCATCCTGGTTGCCTTGCTGGCGGTGAGTTTGTCATTGAGCGCCGGGGGCGCCGAGCGCAAAGCGTTCAAAGTCTGCGCCGACCCCAATAATCTGCCCTTATCCAGTACCCACCTGGATGGCTTCGAAAACCGCATCGCGCAATTGCTTGCCGACGACTTACACCTGCCGATTGCTTATACCTGGTTCCCGCAGCGCTTGGGCTTCATCCGCAACACCTTGCGCGCCGACGATCCGGAAACCGGCGAAAAGAAATGCGACATCGTCATGGGCGTGCCGGAAGGATTTGAACTCGCATCCCCCACCAAGCCCTACTATCGCTCGACTTACGCGATGGTCTTCAAGAAAAACGCGGGACTGGACGATGTACTGATGCCCGCCGACATTTTAAAACTCGATGACAAGCGTAAGAAAGCGCTGCGCTTCGGGGTTTTCGAGCAAACACCGGCGGCTGACTGGCTGGTGAAATACGGCTTCGTCCATCAAATTACCGCGTTCCCCATTCTATCAGGCGATCCAAACGAATATCCGGGGCAGTTGATCGAACGCGAGTTGCTGGGCGACAAGATCGATATCGCCATCCTCTGGGGGCCTATCGCCAGTTATTACGTGAAAAAGAGCGCGCCTACCGCTGCACTCGCCTTATTGCCGATGCAATCGGAGCCCGGCATCAAGTTCGATTTCGCCATCGCCATGGGTGTACGCTTCGGCGAAAAAGAATGGAAACAGCAAGTGGAAACGCTGATTGCGCAGGACAAGGAAAAAATCGAAGCCATTCTCAAAGAATACCAGGTTCCCCTGGTGGCCGAGGATGGCTCCCCCCGTTAAACCTCGCCTCGCCGGCAGTTCATGCTGACGCTGCGCCAATTGTCGTTGCAACGCGGCGGCAAGCCGTTGTTCGATGATGTTTCGCTGACCCTATTTCGAGGGCAAAAAGTCGGGGTGGTCGGCGCCAATGGCGTCGGCAAATCGAGCCTATTCTCCCTGATCCTTGGCGAAATCCATGCCGACACCGGCGACCTGGAGCTGCCCCCATCGGTTACCATCGCGCATGTCGCCCAGGAAACACCGGCGCTGGAAATCCCCGCTATTGATCACGTCCTGGCCGGAGATGCGCGCTGGGTCGAGGTTACGACCGCGCTCGCCACCGCCGAGGCCGCGCAGGATGGCGAGCGCATCGCAATCTGGCACGCGCGCCTTGAGGAAATCGACGGTTACAGCGCGCGGGCGCGTTCGGCGCAACTGATGGCCGGACTCGGTTTTGGCGCTGATCAGGTCGGGCGGCCCATCGCTGAATTCTCCGGCGGCTGGCGAGTGCGCCTCAATCTGGCGCGCGCTCTGAACAGTCACGCCGATTTGTTGCTGTTGGATGAACCGACCAACCACCTCGACCTCGACGCGGTGATCTGGCTGGAACAGTGGTTGCGCAATTACCCTGGCACTTTGCTGTTGATCTCGCACGACCGCGATTTTCTCGACAGTATCACCGACCATATCGCCAATATCGAACACTGCCGCATCCGCCTGTATTCCGGCAATTATAGCGACTTCGAACTGCAGCGCAGCGCCCAGCTCAGCCTCCAACAAGCGGCCTACGCCAAGCAGCAGCGCGAGATCGCCCATCTCAGCCGCTTCATCGAGCGCTTTCGCGCCAAGGCGACCAAAGCCCGGCAGGCACAAAGCCGTCTGAAGGCCTTGGAGCGCATGGAAAAGATCGCGCCCGCGCACTTCGATTCACCGTTCCGCTTCCAGCTGCGCGAGCCGGACAAGCTCCCTACGCCATTGCTGGGGCTGGAGCGCGCCGACGCCGGCTATGGCGATAGAACCGTGCTGCAAAACGTCACGCTTACGCTGACGCCGGGCACCCGCTTAGGCTTGCTCGGCGCCAATGGCGCGGGTAAATCAACGCTCGTCAAGATGCTGGCGCAGGCGCTGCCTCTGCAAGCGGGCGTGCGCCATGAAGGCCAGGGACTGGCGATTGGATACTTTGCCCAACACCAACTCGAACAATTGCGCACGGATTGGAGCGCGCTACAGCACTTGCAGCACAAGGACTCCGGCGCGAATGAACAGGTGTTACGCGATTATCTCGGCGGCTTCGGCTTCGCGGGTGATCGCGCCCTCACGCTAGTGGCGCCGTTTTCGGGTGGCGAAAAAGCCCGTCTGGCGCTGGCCTTGATCGTCTGGCGCCGCCCCAATTTGCTGCTGCTCGACGAGCCGACCAACCACCTCGATCTCGATATGCGCCACGCCCTGACCCTCGCGTTACAGGATTTTCAGGGTGCGCTGGTGTTGGTTTCGCATGATCGGCATTTACTGCGCACCACCACCGATTCGTTCGTTCTAGTCGATTCCGGCCGTATCCAGGCATACACGGGCGACCTCGACGACTATAAGAACTGGCTGATCGAGCGCCAGCGCGCGCGCAATGACGAATCCGCCAATCCCGCGCGTCCCGCTTCCGAAACCAGCAGGCGCCTTGCGAAACGCGCCGAAGCCGAGCGCCGCAATCAGCTCTATGCGCAACGCCGACCACTGGAGCAGCGCAGCAAAACCATCGAGCACGATCTCGGCAAACTCATCGCGGAACGGCAGACATTGCAGACCGCCCTCGTCGATCCGGAAATTTACCAAGAAGTGAATAAAACCCGCCTGAAAGAATTGCTGCTGCGGCAAGCGCAAGTCGATAAGACCACGACGAGCTTGGAGGAACAATGGCTGGAATGCCAGGAAGCGCTCGCCGCGCTCGAGATCACGCCCTGACGCGTGCGCTTGACGCGCACGCGCCGCCTACATGCTTATTACTAACGCCGCGGTGGGGGCGGCGCGTAACGATCATCGTTCCAGAACCGATTGTCCGGCTCACGCTCATGCTCGCGATGACAACGGATCACGTTCTTCTCGCATAAGCCCTCGCGCCATTCATACTTGAGGAAATAGCGCGCGAAAGCGCGGTCTTCGGCGAGGAATTCGACCTGCCGTGACGGCGAATATTCTTCCTCGCCGAAACCGGTGCCGGGTTCCGCGCGAGCGCCGGGCGCCGCGCGCTTGTCTGAGCGCCGGCTGAGGTCTTGATCCGGACGCGGCTCGTAAACCGGCACCCGCTCCTTGAACGCCGCCACCGCGATCACTCCCATCGCCGAATAATCTCCCCAGGCCGCGGAATAAGAGTCGCCGGCTTCGGTAAAGTAAAAACGATTGACTTGGTTCTTACCGGTGCGCCAGCCATTGTAAAGCGCGCTCTCGTGGGGACCGAGGATGTACATGCGCTCGCTGGGCTGCAACTCGGAGCGCTCGCCGGAGATGATATTGCGGCCATCGACGGCGACGACCACACCGATCCGGTAGCGCGAGCGATTATAGATGCGCACGCCGTATTCGTCGTTCTCGCGGGCTTCGAGATAGGCGCGATAGACGCGCCGATCGCGCTCCACCGGATATTGCGGATAATTACGACCGTAATCGGTCACGACCTCGACAGCGATATCGCCCGTGTCAAGCCGCTCCCGCGCCTGAGCCAGGGCCGGTGCGCACAATACCAGCGCAAGGGCTGGCGCCAAACGTTGAAACCACTTCATGCTGGAATCTCCTTGAGTCTGAGTACGCAAAATCGATCTGTGCATCACACATTGTTGTCAATGTGTCATCAGCATAAACCACCCAGGCTGAACGGGTACTGAATCCGCGCTGAACCGTACCTGAATCACACTGCCATCCGTTGCTTTCTATCACTCATAACGCCGATTCCGGCAATCTGGGTTTGCGGTTCAGTCGCGATTCAGCTTGGGCGCGCTATTCTTACTCGCCATCATCCGTTAATGTACCCCGATCAACCCGTGTATTAGCCGCAACAGGGATAGCTATGACGCGCTTATTGCAACGCTTGCTCATTGTTTTGCCGTTGGCGATGACGCCATTATGCACGGCGCTAGCCCAGGCCGCGACTCCGGAACAGGCGGCGGCCATCGCCAGCCAGATGACCGGAGGCCAAGTGCTGAGCGTCAAGTTCAACGCCGATCCCAATCGCCCGGGCTATCAAGTCAAAGTGTTGCTGCCCGATGGCCGAGTGCAGATCAAATTCGTTCCCTCTCTGTAATAATTGCCATGCGTATCTTGGTCATCGAAGATGAAGCCGCGCTACGCGAACAGATCGCGGCGCGCCTGCGCGCGGAAAACTACGCGGTCGACACCGCCGCCGACGGCCGCAACGGCTTGTTTCAAGGCAACGAATACCCGGTCGATGTGGCGGTGGTCGATATCGGCCTGCCGCAGCTTTCCGGGCTGGATGTGATTCGCTCCTGGCGCCAGGCGGGGCGAAAGTTCCCGATCCTGATCCTGACCGCACGCGGCCGCTGGCAGGAGAAAGTCGAAGGGCTGGAAGCCGGCGCCGACGATTATCTGGTCAAACCCTTTCACATCGAAGAACTGCTTGCGCGACTGCGCGCGTTGATGCGCCGCGCCGAGGGTTGGGCGCAGGACGTATTGCGTTGCGACCCGATCACCCTCAACACCAGCACCCAAGGCGTGACGGTCGGCGGACAACCCGTGGAGCTCACTGCGTTCGAGTATAAGCTGCTGGAATATCTGATGCTCCATGCCGGCGAGGTGGTCGGCAAGGGTGAACTGAGCGATCACACTTACGAGGAAGACATGGATCGCGACAGCAACGTCCTCGAAGTGCTGGTCGGTCGCTTGCGCCGCAAGCTCGATCCCGAGCGCACGCTGAATCCCATCGAAACCCTGCGTGGCCGCGGCTATCGCTTTCGCTTGCAGCGCTCCGCTTGATTGAACGGCGGATGCTGTCGCTCACGGCACGCCTGCTGATCGCCGCCAGCCTGGTGTTGATCGCGGCGCTAGGCATCACCGGCTTCGCATTGGATCGGGCTTTCCGCGCCAGCGCCCAGATCGCGGTGCGCGACCGCTTGCAAGCACAGGTTTATATTCTGCTCGGTGCCGCCGAATTCGACGCACTGGAGCGCTTGACGCTTCCCAAAGCGCTCCCTGAAGCGCGTTTCTCCACGCCAGGGTCGGGCCTGTACGCGCTGATCGGCGACCGTGACAACCACATCGTGTGGCGTTCCGATTCCCTGCTCGGCCTCAGCCTCGACCCGCTGCCGAACGCGCCGCCGCCGGCGCAGCCGTTGTTCACCACGCTCGCCGATCCCACCCAATCGGGTGTGTTCGTACTGGGTTTTACCGTCAATTGGGAAACCGCCGCCAACCGTTACCAGCGCTACACGTTTTGGGTCGCGGAAGCGCCGCAGGCGTTCAACGCCCAGGTCTACCGCTTTCGCCGTAACCTGTGGACCTGGCTGTTGACCCCGGCTTTGATATTGTTGGGCGCCCAAGGTTTCATCCTGCGTTGGGGGTTGAAACCTCTGCGCCAGGTGGCGCGCCAAGTGCGCGAAATCGAGTCCGGCAGTCGTCATCTGTTAGAGGGCAGCTATCCGCGCGAACTGCGTCCACTCACCGATAATCTGAACAACCTGATCAAGCAGAATCGCAGCCATCTCGAACGCTACCGCAACGCGCTCGGCGACCTCGCCCACAGCTTGAAAACCCCGCTCGCGGTATTGCGCGGCGCGGTCGAGAAATCCACTTCCCAAACGGAATTGCTCGCGACCGTACAAACCCAGGTCGAACGCATGAACCAGACCGTCGACTACCAGCTCCAGCGCGCCGCCGCCTCGGGTCGCAGCGCACTGGCGGCGCCGATCGAGGTCGCGCCCATCGTGCGCAAGGTCGTGGATTCACTCGCCAAAGTCTACGCCGACAAGCACCTGCGCTTTACCAGCGAAATCGCGCCGCAGGCGCGGTTCCACGGCGATCAGGGCGATCTGCTGGAAGTGCTCGGCAATCTTGCCGATAACGCCTGCAAATGGGCCCGCACAGGCTTGACCATCCGCGCTCGCCAAGCCCACGGCGCGTTAATCTTAGAGGTCGAGGACGACGGCCCCGGCATCCCCGCGCCACAGCGTGAATTCATCCTCCAACGCGGCAAACGCGCCGACCCGGCGGTGCCCGGTTATGGCATCGGCCTCGCCGTGGTCCGCGACATCGTCGAGGAGGTCTATGGCGGGCAACTCGAAATCGGCGCCAGCCCGCTCGGCGGGGCAGCGCTGGCGGCGCATTTCCCGTTACCGGACTGAAGCCGCGAATTGACAAATTCCGCCAGTTCGGAACAATAGCGCACCACTTGCCCCTCAGCATTGCACTAAGGAATCCTATCCTCATGACCTACGAAACCATTGTGGCGGAACGGCGTAACGCCGTGGGCCTGATCACCCTGAACCGCCCGAAAGCGCTGAACGCTTTGAACAATGCCTTGATGACCGAACTCGCCGCGGCGCTGGACGGCTTCGAGGCGGATGACGCCGTCGGCGCCATCGTCATCACCGGCAACGACAAAGCTTTCGCCGCTGGCGCCGACATCAAGGAAATGCAGGACAAAACCATGGTGGATATGTACCTGCCGGATCGCTTCCAAGTCTGGGAGCGCGTCAGCCATTGCCGCAAGCCGGTGATCGCGGCGGTGGCTGGCTTCGCCCTGGGCGGCGGTTGCGAACTGGCGATGATGTGCGATTTCATCATCGCCGCCGACAACGCCAAATTCGGCCAGCCCGAGATCAACCTGGGCGTACTGCCTGGCGCGGGCGGCACCCAACGCCTCACCCGTTTGATCGGCAAATCCAAGGCCATGGACTTGTGCCTGAGCGGGCGCATGATGGACGCAACCGAAGCGGAACGCGCCGGCCTTGTCAGCCGCATCATGCCAACCGCCGATTTGTTGGACGAAGCGCTGAAAATCGCCGCCGCCATCGCCGCCAAATCGCGACCTGCGGTTTATTTCACCAAGGAAGCGGTGAATCGCGCCTACGAAACCAGCCTTGCCGAAGGTTTGCGCTTCGAGCGGCGCCTGTTTTACGCGGCGTTTTCCACCGAAGATCAGAAAGAAGGAATGCGCGCCTTCAATGAAAAACGCCCCGCGCAATGGAAACATCGCTGATGACCGGAAACCCTCTTGCCCTCTATGTTTTTCCCGGCCAAGGCTCGCAGTACCGGGGCATTGGCAGTGACCTGCACCGCCACTACGAGGTGGCGCGCCGCCTCTACGACCGCGCCAGCGCCGTGCTGGGCTACGACATCGCCGAGCTGTCGTTCCACGATCCCCAGGGTGAAATCCATCTCACCCGCCACACCCAACCCGTGCTGTTGACGCATTCCATCGCCTGCTTGGAGGTGTTCAAATCACTGGCGCCCACCGCGCCACGCCCTGCCATCGTGGCCGGCCACAGCCTCGGTGAATATTCGGCCCTGGTGGCGGCGGGCGCGCTCAGCTTCGAGGCTGCGCTGCGCCTAGTGCAGAAACGCGGCGAGTGCATGGGTACGCACGGCGCGGGCGAGATGTCGGCGTTTGCACTCGAACTGGATACGATCCGCCCGTTCGCGGACAAACACTTCTGCGGCATCGCCGGCTGCAACCTGCCGGACCAGACCGTGGTCGGCGGGCTCGGCACAGACCTGGATCGGCTGGAGCAGGAGCTTGCCGAACACTTTCCGCGCAAACGCGCGGTGCGCCTGAAAACCGAGGGCGCTTTCCATACTTATTACATGATCGCCGCCGCGCGCCACTATCGACCGGCGCTTGAAACCACCGCTTTCGCCGCCACCGCTCTGCGCGCGCTGTCCAATTACAGCGGTGACTACCATGACACCGACCCCGCCGCCATCAAAGCACGCTTGTTTTATCAGCTGTTTCATCCGGTGTTGTGGTACCGCAATCTGATGCGCGCGCTCGCCGACGGGGCGACGACCATCGTCGAATTCGGCGGCGGCATCGGCGGCGGCGAAACCCCCACCGACAAGCGGCCCAATCTTGAGGGTATGATCAAGAAAGCGCAGCGCGGCACGGACTTCAACGCCGAATATCACGCCGCCATCAACAACGAAACCATCCTGAAAACCGCCGAGCACTTCAACAAGGTTTGAGCCATGAGTGAACGTCCTTTCCGAATCCTGGGCGTGCAGCAGATCGCCGTCGGCGGCGCCGACAAATCGAGATTACGCGCGCTCTGGGTCGATTTGCTGGGATTTCGCATCCAGGGCCAGTTTCGGAGCGAGCGCGAAAACGTCGATGAAGACATCGCCGCCATCGGCACCGGCCCCTTGCAGATCGAGGTGGACCTGATGCAGCCGCTAGACCCGCTCAAGAAACCCAGCGTACACGAGCCTCCGCTCAACCACTTTGGCCTATGGGTCGATGATCTCCCGGCAGCGGTCGAGTGGCTGGGCGCGCGTGGCGTGCGTTTCACCCCAGGCGGCATCCGCAAAGGCGGAGCGGGTTACGACATTTGTTTCATCCACCCCAAGGGCAATGCCGAATTCCCGGTAGGCGGCGAAGGCGTGCTAATCGAACTCGTGCAAGCACCGCCGGAAGTCATCGCTTTGCATCGGCATCCACCCTCCTCGTAGCGCCCGATGAATCGCAAGCTATCCTGCTCGCTCGAGCCAGAGTGAAATAATTACAAGTTTATAAAATCTTCATGAGTGGCGATGATTCTCGGCGTGGAAATACCGTGCCAGCAGGCGCAAGCATCGCTAGCAATATGTTGCTATATCAATTAGATAAAGTGTTTTCTGTCGACGATTCGGGCGGATGGCATCGTTATTGCCCAATACGTTTTATGATCATCATGATCATCAGCCAATCGCTAGCTCAATGGATCGACAGGAGGCAGCTCATGTTTAGTTGGGCAGTAACATTTCTCATCGTGGCCATCATCGCCGCTTTATTCGGCTTTTCAGGAATTGCCGGTACCGCTACCAATATCGCCTGGATTCTGTTCGTCGTCGGCGTGATTCTAGCCATCGCATTCTGGGTGATGGGACGCAGAAGCCCTAGTCTTTAAATTTTGCTTGGCCTTGTGACACGACCACGGAAGGTCGGTTCACAAGCATTTCACCGAAAGCCCTCCATCAACGACGATTTCCGCGCCGGTGATATATTTGGCGTCGTCGGAAGCGAGAAATAGCGCGGCATTGGCCACGTCCCAGGCATCGCCCATGCGTCCCATCGGTATCTGCGCGTTGCGGTGCGCGAACAAGCGCTCGCTATCGCCGGGTGCCAGATTCTCGTAAAGCTGTTCGACCAGCGGTGTGCGGATCACGCCGGGGATGACGGTATTGGCACGGATGCCTTTGCGCGCATAGTCCATGGCAATGGCGCGGGTCAATTGAATGATCGCCGCCTTGGTCGCCGAATAAGAACAATAGCTCACGCCCATGTGGCGAATACCCGCGGTCGAGGAAATGTTGATGATCGCGCCCCGGCCTTGCTTTTCCATGTGCGGCAGCGTGTATTTGCATGCCAGAAAAATGCTCTTCAGATTGACATCATGCACGCGCTGCCAGGACTCCTCGCTGGCCTCCACCACGCCGCCGTTTTCAACGATGCCGACGTTGTTATGCAACACGTCGATGCGGCCAAACGTAGCGAGACAAGCGTCCACTATCGCCTGTACGTCGGGGGCTTTGCTGACATCGGCACTATGCACGGCGGCGCTGCCGCCCTCGCCTGCGATGAGGGCATGAGTCTCCTCGGCGGCTTCACGATTTTGATCGACGCAGAATACCTTGGCGCCTTCGCGTGCATATAACACCGCCGCCGCCTTGCCATTGCCCCAACCGGGGCCGATGGAGCCGGCGCCGGCAACGATGACCACACGATCCTGAAAGCGCTTCGCCATGATGGTAAATCCTCGGGTGGCTCAAAACTTCGCGATGGCGCGGATTTCCTCGACCAGCCGCTCTTGGGATGGGATGACGGCACGCTCCAGCACGTCGTTATAGGGCATGGGCACGTCCAAGGCGCCGATGCGGCGGATCGGCGCGTCCAACTCCATCAGCGCCTGATCGGCTACCAGCGCCGCCACTTCCGCGCCAAATCCGCCGCTCGTCCAGGCTTCATGGGCAATGACCATGCGCCCGGTCTTACGCACCGAGGCGAGGATGGCCTCGGTGTCCAGCGGTTTCAGGGTACGCGGATCGATCACTTCAACGCTGATCCCCTCGCGCGCGAGCAGGTCGGCGGCGGCCAGCGCGCGCGGCACCATCGCCATGGTCGCGATCACCGTTACATCCGTGCCGGCGCGCTTGACTTCCGCCTTGCCAATCGGCAGCGCGTAGAGCTCCTCGGGCACCGGCCCCTTGGCGCTCATGTACAAGAGCTTCGCTTCCAGGAAGATGACTGGATTATCGTCGCGGATCGCCGCCACCAGCAACCCCTTGGCGTCGTAGGGCGTCGACGGCGCGACCACCACCAGCCCGGGCACATGGGTAAACCACGCCTCCAGGCTTTGACTGTGTTGCGCCGCGAGGCGGATGCCGCCGCCCTGCGGGCCGCGCACCACCAGCGGCACGGTGTTCTTGCCGCCCAGCATGTAGCGGAACTTGGCGGCCTGGTTGACCAGCATATCCATGGTGAGCGCCACGAAGTCGAAGATCTGGATCTCCACCACTGGGCGCAACCCAGCGATGGCGGCGCCGACCCCACAACCGACGAACCCGGCTTCCGAGATCGGCGTATCGCGCACCCGCGCTGCGCCGAATTTGTCCATCAGTCCGGTCGATACCGAGAAGATTCCGCCGGTCGCGCCGACATCCTCGCCCATCAGGAACACTCGTTCGTCGCGCGCCATTTCCTGCGCCAGCGCTTCGTTCAGCGCCTGGGTGAAGGTGAGTTCGCGCCCATTCGACCTGGGCGGCGCGGGATAGTCCCGATGCGGCGCGTAGACCGCGGTGCGCAGCAATTCCAGGCTGGGCTCCACGCCTTTGCGCCCATAGTCAATGGCGGCCGTGATTTCATCATCGACCGCCGCCGCCACTCGCCCGACCGCGACCTTGTCCATCTGCGCCTCGACCCGCGCCAACGGATCTTTCGCCAGCCAATCCTCGTATTCGGCGCGCGGTCGCGGATCGCGCAAATTGGCGCGCATCGAATGCTGACCCCAGCGATAAGTCATCGCCTCGATCAGCGTCGGCCCCTCGCCCGCGCGCGCCCGGGCGATGGCTTCCTGGGCGACCAGATACACCTCCGCCACGTCGTTGCCATCCACGGTCACGCCGGGAATGTCATACCCCGCCGCGCGCTGGGCGATTCTCTCCACCGAGGTGGTGGCGCGGTATGAGGTCGTCAGCGCGTACTGATTGTTCTCGCACACGAATACCAGCGGCAACTTCCATACCGCCGCCAGATTCAGCGCCTCATGGAACACGCCCTGATTGGACGCGCCGTCGCCGAAAAACGCCACCGCCACCTGACCATTGCCGCGCAGGAGCCCCGCCAGCGCCGCGCCGGTGCTGAGCGGCATGGCCGCACCGACGATGCCGTTGGCGCCCAGAATGCCAAGCTCCAGATCGGCGATGTGCATGGAGCCGCCCAAACCCCGGCAATAACCGCTGTCGCGCCCCATCAATTCGGCCATCATCCGATCCATGCGCGCACCCTTGGCGAGGCAATGGCCGTGGCCGCGATGGTGGCTGGCGATGTAATCACTTTCGCGCAGGTTGGCGCAGATGCCGGCGGCGATCGCCTCCTGGCCCACGTAGCTGTGCGCGGTGCCTTTGATCTCACCGGCGGTGAACAATTGGGCGACTTTTTCGTCGAACACGCGAATCCGCCGCATCACGGCATAGAGGGATTCGAGGGTCTCGGGCGCAAGCGCGGTATTGCGTTTGCGGTCGCTTTTGCTGCGGGCGCTGGAAGCTTGCGGCATTTGGGTTCTCCTCGCCTGATGGGACGGGCGGCGCGTACTACGCGCCTCTCCGAGAAATTGCCCGAGAATTCGCATGAAATGCTCGGTGTGTGACAAAAAAGGTAGATGCGCCGCGCCCGCAATGCAAACCGTCGCGAGCCCCGGCCATAACCCCCGCCAATCGGCAGCCTGGGCGGCGGGGGCCAAGGTGTCGCGGTCGCCGTAAATGGCGATGGCTGGGCATTGCAACCGCGTGCAAGCCGCGCGCAGATCGCTTGAAGTGAGCAGCGCGAGCCCGGCGTGCAAGGCTTCCGCGCTGGGTGGATGGGCGCACAAGCGGTCGCCCAAGGCGTGTAAGCGGGCCGCATCGAACTGCGGCGTTTGCACCTGTAGCGCGATGAACTCGCGCAGGGTCTTGGGGAAATTGCCCTGCAAACGCGCGGCGAATGTATCCAACGCGGCGGGCGGCAAGCCGTGCGGCCAGTCCGGCGCCTGGGTGAAACGCGGCGAACTGGTCGCCAAGACCAGCGCCTGCACCCGCTCCGGGTAGCGCGCCGCCACTGCCTGCGCCACCAGACCGCCGAGCGACCAGCCGAGCCAGATCGCCGGCCCAGGAATCTGCGCCGCCAGTTGCTCGGCCCAGTCTTCAAGGCGATTGCCGCCGCGCAGCAGTGGGCTAAGGCCATGCCCCGGCAGATCGACGGCGCTGACCTGGTAGTCGGGACTCAACCTGGCGGCAAGCTCATCCCATACGCCGCCGTGGAATCCCCAGCCATGCAGCAACACGAGCCGCGTCGCACCGGAACCGCAGGTTGTGATGTGCAAAGACATCGCGCACCTCCCAATTTGTCAGGTGCAGACCCTAATGCTGCCGATAGCCCGCACTGTCACCACCCGTTTTGAGCGGATGCGCTTCCTGCGCCGACCAGCGTGCCAACACCCGGTCGCCATTCTGCATCGGCGTGGCGAAGAAGCGCTCGTCCGGCACATAAGCAACGAACTCATCCGCGCTGATTCCCTGCACCGTGACTTTGACCCATGCGCCTTGATACTCAATCGCGCTGACCGTACCGATTGCCGAATTGGCTTCCGCCGTATTGCGTTCAGGCGGCACTTTGATAAGGCTAATACGATCACGGCGCACGGCGAAATAAACCGGCCCGCCATTCGCCGCTGGCGATACGGGCGCCTGGATTTGATAAGCGTTGCCGGCATCGCTTTGCAATGTCGTGATGCCGTTGTCGCTGCCGACAAGCTTGCCCGACAATACATTCTGCCCGCCCATGAAACGAGCGACGTAGGCGCTGTCCGGCGCGCTGTAGACTTCCTGCGCGGATCCCGCTTGCTCGATGCGGCCATGATCCATCACCACGACTTTATCGGCGACCGCGATGGCCTCCATCTGGGTATGGGTGACATGGATGAAGGTGATGCCCAATTCCTGCTGCATCCGCCGCAATTCGCCGCGCATCTGCAAGCGCAGGAATTCGTCGAGCGCCGACAGTGGCTCATCGAGCAACAGCACGCGTGGATTGGTGATCAGCGCGCGCGCCAGCGCGATGCGCTGCTGCTGGCCGCCCGACAGTTGCGCTGGCATCCGCTCGGCGAGTTGATCCATCTTGACCCGCGCCAACATCTCGCGCGCCTGGCGGCGGCGTTCATCCTTGGCGATGCCGCGCACTTTGAGGTTGTAAGCTACGTTGTCGAGACAGCTCAGATGCGGAAACAACGCGTAGTTCTGGAACATCATTGCGGTGCCGCGCTTGACCGGCGGTTGGCCGACCACCGATTCGCCGTCGATGCGCACATCGCCCGCGGTCGGGGTTTCGTGGCCGGCGATCATGCGTAGGATGGTCGTCTTGCCGCAACCGCTGGGGCCCAGCAAGCAGCAATAAGTGCCAGCGGGAATCACCAGATTGATGTCGTTGACCGCGGTGGCGCCGGCGAAGCGCTTGGTCATGTTAATGAGGTCTATCTTGCCCTTCACGTTGGATTCTCTGTCTAGTGTTTGGAGGGCCCGAGCCTGGCTCGCCGGCGTTCGATGAACGCGATAGAGCCCAACCCCAACGCGATGGCCACGAACGATACGACGGTGGTCACCGTGCCGAGCGCATACAGGGCGGGCGAGGTGACGTTGGTCGTCATCCCCCAGATTTCCAGCGGCAAGGTGTTGCTCGATCCCGACGTCAGCAAGGTGCGCGGGAACTCGTCATAGGACAGCGTAAACCCGAACAGCGCCACCGCGATGACGCCGGGAAAAATGATCGGGATCAGGATGAACCAGAGCGTCTGCCAGCGGCTCGCCCCGAGGTCGCGCGAGGCTTCCTCGTAGGAACGGCTGAAACGGCTCAGCACTGCGAACATGATCAGCAGGCCATAGGGCAGCGTCCAGGTGAGCTGCGCGCCGAGCGCCGAGCTGTACCAATCGGTGTTGAGGCCAGCGAAGCGAAAAATCAGATTGATGCCAAGCCCGAGGAACAACCCCGGCATGATCAGGCTCGCGATCGCCATGTAAAAGACGATGCCTGAACCGGCGAAGCGCCGCCGGAACGCCAATCCCGCCATCACCGAGAACACCACGGTGATCACCACCACCAGCAACGCGAGGCCGATGGAGCGGCTGAACGAGCCAGCGAAATCGCCGGTGCGCTGCTGCTCGAACAACGCCGTGAACCAGTGGGTCGAAACGCCATTCATCGGAAACGTCAGACCGCCGGTGGGCCCTTGAAAGGACAGCACGTAGATCACGAGCATGGGGCCGTACAGGAACAACACGAACAGGACGAACACCAACGCCAGCGCATAGAAAGTCCAGGGCCGTCGTCCGCTGATTTGCTGCATGGCGCTCAGCCCGACAATTCCTTGCGTACATCGACGATGCGCAAGATCGCGGCGACCATGAGCGAGACGATGATCAACAACACGACCGCGCTCGCCGCCGCCGGCGGATACTGGAGCAGCGCGATCTCGTTCGACATCGCCTGCACCACCGACGCCGACTGGCCGCCGCTCATGACCTTGACCACGTAGAAATCCCCCATCACCAGCGTGATCACGAAAATCGAGCCGAGCGCGATGCCGGTTTTCGACAGCGGAATGACCACATCGCGCAACACCTGCCAGCGGCTCGCACCGGCGTCGATGGCCGCCTCGATCAACGCGCGGTCGATGCGGGCCATGGAATTGAAGATCGGCACGATCATGAACAGGGTGAACAGATGGACATAGGCGACGATCACCGCGAAATCGGAAAACAACAGGAACGACAACGGCTCCTGCGTTACGCCAGCTTGGATCAACACCTGATTAAAAATGCCGTTCAGCCCCAGAAACGGAATCCAGGAAATCATGCGGATGATGTTGGATGTCCAGAACGGCACGGTGCAGAGCAGAAACAGCGCGATCTGCCAGAACAGCGTGCGCACGTGGAAGGCCAGAAACCAGGAGATCGTGAAGCCGAGCACCAGTGTGATCGCCCACACGATGACGGCGAATTTGATCGTATTCCAATACAACTGATAAGACACCTTGGACTGCAACAGATCGAGGTAATTGATCCAGTAAAAGCCCGGTACGATGTCGAACTGGTCGAAGTCGAAAAAACTCACGACGATCACCGCCAACAACGGGATGCCGAAGAATACGAGCAACACCAGGGTGAGCGGCGTGACTTGCAGCCACGACACCAAAGTAGGGGGAAGTTTCATCATCTAGACCGGAAACGAAGCGGCGGGGCGTCTCTGCCCCGCCGTGTGGGATGGAGCAACGGCTAAACCTTACGCCGAAATGAACTCATTCCATTTCTTGACCATGTACTTGTTTTCGTCCATCAGCGTATTCCAGCACGCCACCTTGCCCATGCGCTCCCAGAACGAACCGCCGTCGCGCTTGGCGCCGGCTTTTTCCATCAGATTGCCATACGGGTCTTTGATGTCACCCTGGGCGGCCTTGCCCTCGTACCAATAACCCCATTCGTCCTCGGACATGAATTTCTTGGCGTTTTCCGGCACCCCCGAGTAATAGCCTTGCTTGGCGATGAAACCACCCTGCCAGCCGGATTGATACCAGTCGAGGTAGGCGTAGGCGGCATCGAGCTTGGGCCCGCTCAAATGCGCCATCGGCGCGATGCAACTGCCCCAGGCGCGATAGCCTTCCTTGAGCGGCACGTAATAGCATTGAATGCCGCGTGAGCGCACGGCGGTGACGGCGGGCGACCACATGGATTGCAGCACTACCTCCCCGGAGGCCATCAGATTCACCGATTGGTCAAAGGTTGACCAGAACGACCGGAACTGGCCGTCTTTCTTGGCCTTGATCAGGATCTCGATGGTCTTGTCGATCTCCTCTTTGGTCATGTTACCCTTGTCGCCGTACTTGATATCGCCGCGCGCCTCGATGGCCATCGCCGCATCCATGATGCCGATGGAAGGCACGTCGACCAGCGCGGTCTTGCCCTTGAACTCGGGGTCGAGGATGTCTTTCCACGATTCGATGGGCTTTTTGATCAAATCCGGGCGCATGCCCAGCGTGTCGGCGTTGTATACGGTCGGGATGCCGGTCGCCCATTGGGTCGGCGCCTTGGCGAATTTCTTGCCGTTGGGTTCTTCGAGGTATTGCACTTCGAACGGCAAAATGCCCTGGGTTGAGACTTTCTTACCGTCTGGATACTCGCCCTTGGTGAAGATCGGCACGACTTTATCCCACCAAGCAAACTTCTTGATGTCGATGGTGTGCAGGATACCGCGACCGAGCATATGGACTTGGAAGAAATACTCGATGTCGGCGATATCGATCGATTTCGGTTGGGTGACCAAGCGATTCAGCAGCGCATCGTGCGGCGCGGTCTGCATCTCGACCTGGAAGCCAAGGTCTTTGCTCGCCTGGCGCGCAATATCGATGATCGCCGAATACGACCCTCCAACTTGCACCAGCTTGATGTCCTTCATGTTCTGCGCCCAGATCAGCGGAAATCCCTCGATCAGGCCCGAGCCTGCGGCGGCACCGACGGCAGCGCCGGCGGTTTTCAGGAACTTGCGGCGACTAGGGTTGGCAGCAGCGGGTCTCGTGGGTTTCAGTTTCATGAGTCTCCTCCTTTATTAGGTTCACTTAGCAACGTTGTGATAACCGTAGCGCACATTAGCTGGCGATGAGTGTAGCATCATTCTGGTGCAAAGCACCCCGTCCGCTGCACGGCCCTTTCAGTCAATGCTTGAAAACGTCTACACTTCTCGCCAGTATCGCCCCCAGCAGGGGCGATGGCTATGCCGCTGAACTTACATAACGCTGGGGGTTACAAGACAATGGCAAAAGAAATTCTCTGTGCATTCGGCGTCGACGTGGACGCGGTGGCGGGCTGGCTCGGTTCCTACGGCGGTCAGGATTCGCCGCTCGACATCTCGCGCGGCATGTTTTCCGGCGAGGTCGGATCCTTGCGCTTGCTGAAGCTGTTCGACCGTTTCGGCATCAAGACCACCTGGTTCATCCCCGGCCACTCCATCGAAACCTTCCCCGAGCAGATGAAAATTGTGGCGCAAGCCGGCCACGAGGTCGGCATCCACGGCTACTCACACGAAAACCCGATCGCGATGACGCCGGCGCAGGAAGAAGCGGTGCTCGACAAGTGCATAGACCTCATCACCAAGCTCCAGGGCAAACGCCCGACCGGCTACGTCGCGCCGTGGTGGGAATTCAGCCCGGTCACCAACGAATTGCTGCTCAAGAAGGGCATCAAATACGACCACAGCCTGATGCACCATGACTTCCAGTGCCATTACGTGCGCGTGGGCGACTCCTGGACCAAGATCGACTACTCCAAACAGCCCAAGGACTGGATGAAACCGCTGGTGCGCGGCGGCGAAACCGACCTCATCGAAATCCCGGCGAGCTGGTATCTCGACGACTTGCCGCCGATGATGTTCATCAAAGCCGCGCCCAACAGCCATGGTTTCGTGAGCCCCCGCCACCTGGAATTGGCCTGGATCGACCAGTTCGACTGGGTGTACCGCGAATACGACTACGCGGTGTTCACCATGACCATCCACCCCGATGTCTCGGGCCGCCCGCAGGTGCTGTTGATGCTGGAGCGTATCTACAACCACATCATCCGCCATCCAGGCGTCCAGTTCATGACCTTCGACCAGATCGCCGATGACTTCGCCAAGCGTTCGCCACGCAAAAAGAAAGCGGCGGCGAAAACGGGCGCGCGCGGCAAGTCGAAGTAACGGGCGGACACAATGTGCGGCTTGTGCGGCGTACTGGGCGGCGGACAACACTGGGCGGACAGCGCGGGCAAGTCCGCGACTTTCGGCCAGGCCGCCGCGCAAACCCGGATGGCCGAGCGCGCCCGCCGCATCGCGCTCGTCAACCAGGTGCTACGCCATTACGGTTTGCTGCTCAGCGATTGGGGCGGACATTCTTATGTGCTGCGCAACCTGACCGGGCAGTCCAAGATCGTCGAATCATTGGCCGACCTGTGGAACGAGGCGGAAAAACTCGCCCACCGCCGTTGCGATCCGCTCGCCCCTACCCTGGTGGCGGAATTGCGCCGATCCACCTGAGGTTACACCGATGGACGACCGCTACGCCGGGCTCATCCCCGTCACCCTGATCACGGGCTTTCTGGGGAGCGGCAAGACCACGCTGCTGCAGCGCTTGCTCGCCTCTCCCCGGCTGGCCAATACCGCCGTGCTGATCAACGAATTCGGCGAAGTCGGCCTGGATCACCTGCTGGTCGAGCACGTCGATGCCGACACCGTGGTGCTCGCCAGCGGCTGCATTTGCTGCACCATCCGCACCGATCTCAGCACCGCGATGCGCGACCTCTACGACAAGCGCGAGCGCGGTAAGATCAAAGCCTTCGACCGGCTGGTGATCGAGACCACTGGCCTCGCCGATCCCGCGCCCATCGTCTATACACTGGTCGCCGACCCGGTGCTTTGCCACCATTTCCGACTCGGCAAAGTCATCACCACGGTCGATGCGGTCAACGGCGCGCAGCAACTGCGGGAGAACCCCGAGTCCATCAAACAAGCCGCCATCGCCGATCGGATCCTACTCACCAAGACCGATCTGGCCGCCGCCGCCCAGATAGCGCGGCTCAAAACCGAGCTACGGCGCTTGAACCCAGCCGCGCCTATCATCGAATCGGCAGGCGTCATCGACCCCGACGATTTGCTGGTCGGTGATCTCTACGACATCCACGCGAAAAGCCGCGAGGTGCGGCACTGGCTGGAGGCCGAGGCCAGCGAGGCGCATGAGCATCACGAAGACGAAGCCCATGACGTCAACCGCCACGACCGCAATATCGTGGCGTTTTGCCTGAGCTTCGACCAGCCGCTCGATTGGACCGCGTTCGGTATCTGGCTCACCATGTTATTGAACGTACATGGCGACAACGTATTGCGGATCAAAGGCATACTCAATGTGTGCGATGCCGAAACACCGGTCGTCATCCACGGCGTGCAGCACACCATCCACCCGCCGGTGCATCTGGCCGCCTGGCCCGACGGCGACCGCCGCTCGCGCATCGTGTTCATCACCCGCGATTTGCCGCGCGCGCCCATCGAGGCGTCGCTCGCCGCTTTCAACGGCCTGGCGAATCGCTCGCCATCGACTGACACCGGTGCGCCGGTTCCTGTTCAATCATTGAGGAGTAGGCATGACTAAAACCTTGATCAAGAATGGCCGCATCGTCACCGCCGTCGACGATTACATGGCCGATATTCTGGTCGTCGATGGCAAAATCGAAACCATCGGCAGGAATCTCACGGCGGGCGCGGATGTCGACGTTCATGACGCCAGCGGCCTGCTGGTATTGCCGGGCGGCGTCGATGTCCATACCCACATCGATTGGGAATTTGGCCCATCGCGCACCGTCGATACGTTCGCCACCGCCGGCATGGCGGCGGCATTCGGCGGCACCACGACGATCATCGATTTCTGCAACCAGAACCGGGGTGAAAGCCCATTGGTCGGCCTGGAAGACTGGCACCAACGGCGTGCCAACGCCACCGTCGATGTCGCCGCCCATATGATTCTGCTCGATGTCAACGAGCAGGCGCTGATCGACATGAAAACCCTGATCCAGCGCGAGGGGGTGAGTAGCTTCAAGCTGTTCATGGCCTATCCCGGCGTGCTCATGGTCGATGACGGCGCGTTGTTCAAAGCCATGCGTGTCGCCGGTGCGAACGGCGCGATGACTTGCGTCCACGCCGAGAACGGCCACGTCATCCAGATTCTGGTCAAGGAAGCGGTCGCCGCCGGCATGGGCGCGCCGAAATACCACGCCACCACGCGCCCTGCTATCCTCGAAGGCGAGGCCACCCAGCGGGCCATCCGCCTCGCGGAACTCGCGCAAACGCCGCTCTACATCGTCCATCTGTCGGCGGGCGAAGCGCTCGCCGCCGTCACCGAGGCGCGCGACCGTGGCATCCCCATCCACGCCGAGACTTGCCCGCATTATTTGTTCCTGACCGCCCAGGAATACCAGCGCCCCGACTTCGACGGCGCGCAGTTCGTGATGACCCCGCCACTGCGTGATGAATTCCATCAACAGCAATTGTGGCGCGGCCTGAAGACCGATGATCTGCAAGTGGTGTCCACCGACCACTGCCCGTTCTGCTTCAACGAACAGCCCTACGGGATGAAATTCTCGAAACGCCAGGGCATCGACGACTTCAGCAAGATTCCGAACGGCGCGCCCGGCCTGGAGACGCGCATCCCGCTGATTTTCGACGGCGCGGTGAACCAACGCGGGATGTCGCTGAATCGCTTCGTCGCCATCACCGCCACCACCCCCGCCAAACTGTTCGGCCTGTTCCCGCGCAAGGGCACCATCGCGGTCGGCTCGGATGGCGATCTCGTGCTGTTCGACCCCCAGGAACGCTGGACGATCCGCGCAGCCGAGCAACGCAGCCGCGTCGATTATTCGCTGTTCGAAGGTCACCCGGTCACCGGGCGGGTGAGGAAAGTGTTCCTGCGCGGCCAGTGCATCGTCGATGGCAAGACCTGGCGCGGGCGCGACGGCATGGGCCAGTACCTCGCGCGCGGCGAGTGCGGTCATGCCTGAGATCGCCATTCTCGACGATTACCAGAATGTCGCGCTGCAATTGGCGGACTGGTCGGCTTTGCCCAATGACTGGTCGGTCCAGGTATTCACCGATCACCTGGACGATCAGGACGCGCTCGCCGCCCGTCTTCAGCCGTTCGCCATCGTCTGCGCGATGCGCGAGCGCACGCCGTTTCCGCGCGCGCTGCTCGAACGCCTGCCCAATCTGAAACTGCTGCTCACCGGCGGCATGTTGAACGCCAGCATCGATGTGCAAGCCGCGAACGCCTTGGGCGTCACCGTCTGTGGCACGAACTCGGCGGCGCACGCCACGGTGGAGATGACTTGGGGCCTGATCCTCGCGCTTTTGCGCCATATCCCCAGGGAAGACCACGCCACCCGCGCCGGCTGGTGGCAGGTCGCGGTCGGCCACGACCTGCGCGGCAAGACCCTGGGCGTGATCGGCTTGGGGCGGTTGGGGTCGCAGGTCGCGCGTATCGGCCTGGCGTTCGGCATGCGCGTCATCGCCTGGAGCGCGAACCTCACCGACGCGCGCGCCGCCGAAGTGGGCGTTGCGCGTACCGGCAAAAACGAGTTGCTCGCGCAGTCCGACGTCATCACCGTCCATCAGCGCCTGAGCGAGCGCACGCGCGGCCTGATCGGCGCTGCCGAGTTCGCGCTGATGAAACCGAGCGCCTATCTCATCAATACCTCGCGCGGCCCCATCGTCGAGGAAACGGCGCTGATCGACGCCTTGCACGGGCGCCGGATCGCCGGCGCGGCGCTCGATGTCTTCGATCAAGAACCGCTGCCGCAGGATCATCCGCTGCGGCGTATCGACAACACGGTGATCACGCCGCATACCGCGTTTGTCACCGAAGAAACGCTGCGTTTGTTTTATCGAGAAATGCTCGAAGACATCCAAGCCTACCTCGCCGGCGCACCGATCCGGGTGATCGGCGCCTAGCGCGGCCGGCGCGCGCTCCGCCTAGAGAATGCTCCATGACACTCGCGATCCTCCCGCTCATCGACGCCGCCATCGCCGCCATTCGCACGGATGCCGAACACCTTACCGCGCTCGATCAGGCGATCGGCGACGGCGACCATGGCATCAATATGAAGCGCGGTTTCGATGCGCTGCACGACGCCCGCGCCGAACTTTCACCGCTCGCGCCGGGCGCTGCTTTACAAAAAGCGGGCATGATCCTGGTCATGAAAGTGGGCGGCGCATCCGGTCCACTATACGGGAGCTTGCTCATGGGTTTGGGCAAAGCCCTGCCCGACGCGCCGACCCTGGATGACACCGCAATAGCGCTGGACGACGGCATCGCGGCGGTCAAAAAACGCGGCAAATCGAGCGCAGGAGAAAAAACCCTGCTGGATGTGCTGGAACCGACGAGCGCGGCACTCCATGCCGGTCTGGCCCAAGGTCTGGCCGGCGCCGAACTCGCGCGGCGCGTCGCCGCCGCCGCCGCCGCGGGCCTGGCAACGACCCAACCGATGCGGGCCACCAAAGGCCGGGCTGCATTCCTAGGCGAGCGCAGCATCGGCCACCTCGATCCCGGCGCCGCGTCGAGCTGCCTGCTGATCCAAACCATCTGCAATACCCTGGAGGGTATGGCGTGAGCACGGTCGGCATCGTCATCGTCTCGCACTCGCCGTTGGTCGCCCAAGGCGCCGCCGACATGGCGCGGCAGATGGTGGGCGATACCGTGCCCATCGCCTGGTGCGGCGGCAACCCGGCGGGCGGGCTAGGCACCGACGTGGCGGCGATCAAAAACGGTATCGAGCGCGTGTGGAGCGACAGCGGCGTGGCGGTACTGGTCGATTTGGGCGGCGCAGAAATGAACACCGAGATGGCTATCGAACTCCTGGCCGAAGAGCGCCGCGCCAAGGTCGTGATTTGCCAAGCGCCGGTCGTCGAGGGCGCGGTGATGGCGGCGAGCGAAGCCTCGCTCGGCGCGACGCTCGCGCAAGTGCGCGTGGCCGCCGAGGAAGCCAAATGAGCGTCGAGGCGCGCGCGCGCATCACCAACCCGACCGGGCTACACGCCCGACCGGCGGTGAAGCTCGCGCAACTGGCGGCGCGCTTCAAGGCGGATGTGCGCTTGCGGATCGATGACGGCGACTGGGTGCCGGCCAAAAGCACCGCCAAGATCCTGAAGCTGAAAGCCCGCGTCAACGCGATTCTACAGTTTCGCGCGGAGGGTGAAGATGCCCCGCAAGCCCTGTCCGAGTTGGTCGCGTTCGTCGAGCGCGATTTCGATGATCGCCAGGAATCGGCGCCGCTACCCGCCTCTGTCGCTGCGGTTCCAGCGGCGCGGCGGAACGCGCTGGATTTCACCGGCGCCACTGCCTCCGTCGGGGTCGGGTTTGGACCGCTTTATCGACTCCCCAGCCCCATGTCGGCGGTACGCCCACCCAGCGCCCGGCGCGGAGAAGCACGCCTTCGACGGCGCCATCGCCGCGACCCACGCGCGACTGCGAGCGCGCCTGCCGGCGGCGGCAAGTTGGAAACGGACATCATCGCTTTCCAGATCGGCCCTGGACGACGCCGAATTCCTCGCGCCGATACGCGCCGATATTGCCGCCGGCGCCACCGCCGATAGCGCGTGGAACGCGACGATGGTGCGTGAAATCGCGGGCTACGAACACGCCGAAGACGGCTAGCTTCCGGGGCCGTGCAGCCGATCTCAGGGATTTGCAGGAGCGCGTCGCGGCCGTGCTCTCCGGCGCTCCACCCTCGCTCGCTGCGCCGCCCGACGGCGCGATCCTCGTCACCGAGGAAATCACCCTGCTTCCTCGAGTTGGACTGGAACTGCTCTCGGCGGCGCGGCTACGACCGCGGGCAGCGAAGCCAGCCACGTCGCCGCTGGCGCGCGCGTGCGGTTCCACTGCTAGTCAAACTGCGGGCCGACCTCGATTGCCTGGAATGGGGCGCCCCGGCGATCCTGGCCGCCGCCGACGCCACGGGTCGCCTGATCGTCCATCCCGACGCCGCCACCCAAGCGCGTTACTGTGAAGGTGCGCGCCGCGCGCAGGCGGACGCGGAAACCGCCGCGCGTCATCTGCCGCAACCCGCGCACAGCGCCGACGGCGAGCGCATCCTCCTCTACCTCAACGTCGACGACCCGGCGGCGCTGGCGGGCCTCGACCCTACACATTGCGACGGCATCGGCCTGACCCGTACGGAATTCCTGTTCCAGACCGGCTTGGCTGACGAAGACCGCCAATATCATGCGTATCGGCGACTGCTCGAATGGGCGCGCGGGCGGCCGGTGACCATCCGTACCCTCGACGCCGGCGGCGACAAACCGATCCCCCGGTTTCACCCCGCACACGAGGACAACCCGTTCCTCGGCGTGCGCGGCATCCGCTGTCCTCAGCGCGGCCAGAGGTGTTCCGGACCCAGTTGCGGGCGCTCGCGCGCGCCGCCGCGCACGGGCCACTGAAGGTCATGCTGCCGATGGTGACGCTGCCCGAAGAACTGCTCCAAACCCGTGTACTGTTGCAAGCCGAAGCCGGTGCGCTCGCCCGGGCCGGTATCGCGGCAGCCATGCCAGCGCTCGGCGCGATGGTAGAAGTGCCGGCGGCGGCGCTCACCATTGACCACTTCGCCGCCGATTTTTTGTCGATCGGCAGCAACGACCTGATCCAATACCTGATGGCCGCTGGGCGCGATAATGCAACCCTCGCCTATCTGCAAAATCCGCTGCATCCCGCGCTGCTGGAATTGATCACCCGCGTTGCCCACCACGGATCAAGCAAGGGCCTGGAGGTCAGCGTATGCGGCGAAATGGCGGCGCAACCGCAGTGCCTGGCGGCGCTGCTCAACGCCGGGATTCGGGCGCTATCCGTGCCGCCTGCCGCCTTGGGACGCATCAAGGCCGCGCTCGCTGCGACTAAAATCCACCGCCATGGCCAAATCGACTGAGCTACAGTCAGAGGAATCCCACCATGAAAAAACTCATCAATCGCATCGACGATGTACTGACTGAAAGCCTGCGCGGCTTCGCTTCCGCTCACCATGAATTCATCCGCCTCAACGCCGAGCCGCTGTTCGTGAAACGCAAGAACGCACCCATGCGGGGCAAGGTCGCCCTGATCTCCGGCGGCGGCAGCGGCCACGAGCCGCTGCACGTTGGCTTCGTGGGTCGCGGCATGCTGGACGCCGCCTGCCCGGGCCAGGTATTCACCTCGCCCACGCCCGACCAGATGCTGGCAGCGGCGCAAGCGGTGGACGGCGGCGCCGGCGTGTTGTTCATCGTCAAGAACTACGCGGGCGATGTGATGAACTTCGAGATGGCGACCGAAATGTATGACGGCCGCCATGCCACCGTACTCACCAATGACGACGTGGCGGTGGAGAACAGCCTGTACACCACCGGCCGGCGCGGGGTAGCCGGCACCCTAGTGGTGGAGAAAATCGTCGGCGCGGCGGCGGAAGCGGGCGCCGATCTCGCCACTTGCCAGGTGCTAGGCACGCGCGTCAATCAGCGCACGGGCTCGATGGGCGTCGCGCTCAGCAGTTGCACCGTGCCCGCCGCCGGCAAACCGACGTTCCAGATCGGCGAGGATGAAATCGAAATGGGCGTCGGCATCCACGGCGAACCGGGCCGCCGGCGCATCGCCCTGGCGTCCGCCGATGCGCTCGCCCAGCAGATGATCGAAGCCATCGTCGCCGAGCTCAAACCCGGCCAGGGTGACAAAGCCCTGCTCTTCGTCAACGGCTTCGGGGCGACGCCACTGATGGAACTCGCGCTGATGTACGACGCCGCGCGCCGCGCGCTGGCCGGGAGCGGCATCGACATCGAGCGCAGCCTGGTCGGCAATTATGTGACTTCGCTCGATATGGCCGGTTGTTCGTTGACGCTCACGCTATTCGACGACGACATGCTGAAATTCTGGGACGCGCCGGTGTTGACGCCGGGATTGCGCTGGGGCTGTTAGCGCGCTAAGCGCCATTCTCCAGATGCCGGAGCAGCGCCGCGCGCAGCGCGGCCTGTTGCTCTTCGCCGAGCAGCGGTTGGTGGTTACGGTCGGTGATGAAAAAAATATCTTCGGCGCGCGCGCCTACGGTTGCGATCTTGGCGTTTTGCAGGCTGATGCCACACTCCAGGAATGCCCGCCCAATGCGTCCTAGCAGGCCAGGCCGGTCGGAGGTCACGATATCGAGCATGGTGCGGTTGTTGATCGCATCCAATTCGAAGCTGATCTGGGTAGGTGTCTGGAAATGCTTGAGCACGCGCGAGATATGGCGGCTGCTAATGGTCAGGCGCATGTCTGGTTGATCGAGGTGGTTTTTTAGCGTCTCGACGATTGCCTTGATGCGCGCGCGCCCGGTGATGGGAGCCCCGGAATCTTCCAGTACGGTGTAACTGTCCAATGTGTAGCCGCTCTGGCTGGTGATGATGCGCGCATCCAGAATGGTCAGCCCAAGGCGATCCATCACCGCCGTGGTGAAGGCGAAAATACCATCTTTATCGCGCGCATACACGAATACCTCGGTTCCACCCCGCGCCGGATCTTGGCGCGCCAACACCAGCGCGCGGCCATCGTCGGCTTTCTTGAGCATGGCACGGGTGTGCCAGACGATCTCATCGACCGAGTAACGCAGGAAATAGTCGTCGGGAAATCCTTGCCACACTCCCCTGACTCGCTGTTCGGCGATGCCTTTCTGGTCGAGCCGGGCGAGCGCCTGGCCCTGTACTTCGCGAATGCGTTCGTCCTTGTCGATCGGGTTGTCCAGGCCGCGGCGCAGGGCGCGCCG
>JAXMFZ010000013.1:0-89873 GCA_046347515.1 Gammaproteobacteria bacterium
GCTTGGGCTATTGTTATTGGCCGCGATCGTGGATGCCGGTCTGCCGGGATGAGCGTGGCACACGGGTGGAAACTGCTCGCGGGGGCGTTGCTGCTGCTGGCCTGGAGTCCGGTGCCGGCGGATGAAAAGCAGCGCCCTGACGAGCCCTTCGACGACGCCTTTGCGTTCAAGACCAGCCAGGCGGCGCTGGGGCGCGTGCTGGGAAACTATCGCTTGGTGGATACCGAGGGTCGCAGCCTGAGCCTCCAGGATTTTCGCGGCAAGCCCTTGCTCATCAGCCTGGTCTATACCAGTTGTTATCATACTTGTCCGTTCATCACCCGCCAGCTTGCCAAGGCCGCCAAGATCGCTCGCGCTGCGCTGGGCGATGACAGCTTCGCGCTGCTCACCATCGGTTTCGACGCACCCAACGATACGCCCGACCGGATGGCGGCTTACGCCGGTGAGCAAGGCATAACACTGCCGGGTTGGCGCTTCGCCAGCGTGGATGCCGCCACCAGCGCCGCGTTGGCGCGCGACCTCGGGTTCGTCTATCGCGCCTCGTCCAGAGGCTTCGATCACCTCATCCAGACCACCGTGGTGGATGGCGATGGGCGGATATTTCAGCAAATCTATGGCCAGGATTTTGCTCCGCCCGCCGTAGTCGAGCCGCTCAAGCAACTGCTGTACGGAACGCGCGCCAATGCCGTGTCGATCAGCGGCTGGGTCAATGGCCTCAAGCTGTTCTGCACGGTTTACGACGCCAACAGTGGGCGCTATGTGTTCGATTACTCGGTGTTCGTCGCGCTGTTCGCGGGCATCGCCAGTACGGTGGCGATAGCCGCATTCATCGTCCATGCTTGGCGCGGCTCTAGGCTTGCCTAGCGCAGTGAGAAGACTCGCAAGGCTTTTGTTCGAGCGTATCGAAGACGGCTTCGACGTCGCATTCGGGCCGGCTTGGAACCCCTTCTACCAACTTGGTGCGCTGGGCTGGTTTTTTTATTGGATCGTCATCGCCAGCGGTATTTATCTCTACATTTTTTTCGATACCGGCGTTACCCAAGCTTATGCCTCGGTGGAGTATCTCACCCATGTGCAATGGTACGCCGGCGGGGTGATGCGCAGCCTACATCGCTATACTTCGGATGCGCTGGTGGTGGTGATGCTGCTGCATGTGCTGCGCGAGTACGCCATGGATCGTTACCGGGGCAAGCGCTGGTTCGCCTGGCTCATCGGTGTGCCACTACTGTGGCTGGTATACGCTTGCGGCATCAGCGGTTATTGGCTGGTATGGGATAAACTCGCCCAGTATGTCGCCATCGCGACCACGGAATGGCTGGATACGCTGCCGTTCTTCGCCGAGCCGATCGCGCGCAACTTCTTGAACAACGCGGCGCTGAACGGGCGATTCTTCACGCTGATGGCGTTCATCCATATCGCGGTGCCGCTGATCACTCTGTTCCTCTTGTGGGTGCATATCCAGCGTCAGCTAAGACCCAAGGTCAATCCGCCGCGCGGATTGGCATGGGGCACGCTAGCGGCGATGGTGGTTTTGGCGTTCGTTTATCCCGCCACGAGCCAGGGACCGGCGGATCTCGATACCGTCCCCGCGGTGATTGGCCTCGATTGGTTTTATCTGGCTGTTTATCCACTGCTCGACCGTATGCCGGGGCTCACGTTGTGGGCGATATTCGCTGGCGCCACGCTGTTATTGCTGGCGCTGCCATGGCTCCCGCGCCTGCGGTTGCCACGCCGCCGCGGTCGATCTCGCCAACTGCAACGGTTGCGCGCGTTGCGCCGCCAAACTGCCCGTTCAGCGCCATCACCATGGCGGCGCGCAGCGTGGCCTGCCGTTCGCGCAGCAAGCCGTGGTTGACGCCGATCATTGCACACGCTGCGGGTTGTGCGCCGGCGCCTGCCCGACCGCGACGCCGTTTCGGCGTTCCACCGATCTGATTCCTGGCATCGATCTGCCGGATCAGCCGCTGCGTGAATTACGCGCACGCACGCTGGCCGCCGCCGAACGCCTCACACCGGGCCCGACCGGGTGATCGTTTACGGCTGCGGATTCGGCGCGCCGCTCGGGGATCTGGAAAGCCCCGGCGTGGCCGTGCTGGAAATCCCCTGCATCGGCAATCTGCTGCTCGGCGTTCCTGGATTTCGTGATCAGCCGCCGCCACGCCGATGGCGTGATGCTCGCGGGATGCCGGTCGGGTGATTGTCATTATCGGCTCGGCAGCGCCTGGACCGAGCAGCGTATCAAGGGCGAGCGTGACCCGTATTTGCGGCAGCGCGCGTGCCGCGCGAGCGCATTGCGCTGTCATGGGCAGGTCCGGCCAGGCCACGCGTCGGCGCGCGACCTCGCGGCGTTACGCGAGCGCTTGCGCGCGCTCGGACCGCTCGCGAAAGCGGAACCGCAACCGGCTAGGCCAACGGCGGAAAAAGCGTAGGCCATGTTGAAACCGCTACCTCTTGTGCTGCAAGCCATCGCGTACACGGCCTTCGCCGCGTTCGTGCAGGATATTTTTCCGCCGCGCCCGCGTATGTCCACTTCGACCCGCGCAATGCCCTCATCAAAATGAGTTTCAGCCACGCCGGTAAACCGATCCGCGAATGCAAACGGCTCGCGCCAGAGGAGATCGCCAAGTTGCCGCCCAACATGCGCATCGCCTTGGATTGCCCGCGTGAGCGTCTGCCGCTGCAAGTCGAGTTGGAACTTGACGGCCGCGCGCTGTACCGCGCCGCGCATCCACCGACCGGCTTATGGAAGGATGGGCCGGCTAAAGTGTATCAACGCTTTACCGTGGCGCCCGGCCGTCATAGCCTGGTCGCGCGGCTGCGCGACGGCAACCGGGAGGGTTTCGATTTCGAGCGCGAAACGCGGATCGAACTCAAGCCGGGACAAAACTTCGTCATCGATTTTCATGTCGAAGCCGGTGGATTCGTGTTTCCGTAGAGTCGGGTAAGAGGCAATCGCGATGGCGCTCATCGAATGGCGCGATGAATTTTCGGTCGGCGTGGCGGACGTCGATTTTGAACATCGGCAACTGATCGATCTGATCAACGCCACCTATGCCCAACTGAACGAACAAAACGCGGCAGGCACGGTTTTGGATTTTCTGGGCGAAATCCACACCAAGATTTCCGCCCATTTCGCACTGGAAGAACGCATCATGCGCGAGCGCCACTATGATCAGTACACCGATCACAAAGGCGACCATGAGCGGCTGCTCGACGATATCCGCGATCTGATGGACGCCTATGAGGACAATGCCGGGTTCGACGCCCAGAGTTTCGCGATACGGCTGCAAGAGTGGTTCACCGAACACTTCAAGACGCGCGACGCGCGCCTGCATAAGGCGTTGGGATAGCATCATCCTCGATGTTCTCCTGGCGTGCCTTGCGCGAAAATGGAGCAAACCGCCCTGGTCTGTGCTATATCAATAAGCAGGGCTGGATTCAGCCCTCTTGCAATTGACAGCGTTATCGATTCCCGTGGTCGCGCCCAGGGTTGCTGATAGCTTGTAAATTAATTTTATAAAAAAATAACTTATAAATAATTGATGCTGATTTTGGGTGACGGCAGTAGCCCCCTATGACCATAACCGCGCAGTTGGGTATGGGGTTTGCTGGACTTTCGATCTGTCTATCATGTCAATCATTGTAAATCCATAAGAACAGGAGATATCGAGCTATGAGAGTTAGAACCACCGCCGTCCAGTCATTGGCCGCGGCAGTCGCGTTGAGCATCGGCGCTACCGCTGGCGTCGCGCTGGCGGCCGATCCGATCAAGCTGGGCGTGCTGGAAGACGAATCCGGTAATTTCGCGATAGCGGTCATTCCGAAAATCCACGCGATTGAACTCGCGGTCGATGAGATCAACGGCAAAGGCGGGGTGCTGGGGCGGCCTATCCAGATCGTCCGCTACGACACCCAGTCGGACAATACGCGCTTCCAAGAGATGGCGCGCCGCATTACCCAACAAGATAAAGTGGATGTGGTGCTCGGCGCGTTTTCGAGCGCTTCGCGCGAAGCGATTCGGCCGATCATGGATCGTGCCAAAATGCTGTATTTCTATAACAATCAGTATGAAGGCGGGGTGTGCGACTCGAATGTATTCGTGACCGGGGCGGTGCCCGAGCAGCAGTTCTCGACGCTGGTGCCGTGGCTGATGGAAAAGTATGGCAAGAAGGTCTATACCATCGCGGCGGATTACAACTTCGGCCAGATTTCGGCAGAGTGGGTGCGCAATATCGTCAAAGAGAATGGCGGGACCATGGTCGGCGAGGAATTCATCCCCTTGAGCGTTTCGCAGTTCAGCCAGACCATTCAGAAAATTCAGGCGGCCAAACCCGATGTGCTGATGACACTGCTGGTCGGTGCGAACCAGGCGTCTTTTTATGAGCAACAGGCGGCGGTCAATCTGAATATCCCGATGGGCAGCTCGGTCAACGTCGGCCAAGCTTACGAGCATCGGCGCTTCAAGCCGCCGGCGTTGAAAGACATGTATGTCACCGCGAACTACATCGAAGAAGTCGATTCCCCGGAGAGCAAAGATTTCGTGAAGCGTTTCCACGCGAAATTCCCCAAGGAGCCGTACATCAACCAGGAAGCGGCCAATTCCTATACGGCGGTTTATCTATACGCCAAGGGCGTGGAGAAAGCGGGGAGCACCGATAAGGCCGCGGTGCGCAAAGCCTTGGAGACGGGCATCTGTCACGATGGCCCTTCCGGCAAGGTCTGTATCGATCCCAAGTCGCACCACCAGAGCCACACGATTTATCTCGTCCATGTGCAGGCTGATCATTCGGTGCAAGTGCCGAAAGTCTGGAACGATATCCAGCCTTACTGGCTAGGCCAGGTCGGTTGCGATCTGTCGAAGAAAGACGATTACTCGCAATACACGCCGAGCAATCTGCCGAAGAAATAATCCAGCGACGGTCAATGATGGCCGAGTGGCGGTCTGCGCCGCTGCTCGGCCTGTGACCGAGCGGACGCGAATGTCGTGACTGAACTCTTCGCTTTTCTCTACCAATGGGGCGACGCGTTCGCCTTTCTGGTGCTGTGCGCCATGGGCTTGGCGATCATCTTCGGAATGATGGGGGTGATCAACCTCGCCCATGGCGAATTCATCATGTGCGGCGCGTACGTCACGGTGCTGGCGAGCCGCATCGGATTGCCGTTGCCGATGGCGATGCTGTGCGGCACGCTGGCGGCGGGTGTGATCGGGATCGTGCTGGAACGGCTCATCATTCGTCATCTTTATCATCGTTTGTTCGATTCGATAGTCGCGACCTGGGCCTTGAGTTTGATCGCCACCCAGGGCATGTTGATCGTGTCGGGGCCGTCCATCGAAGGCATCAAAACGCCGTTCGGCAGTTTCATGGTCGGGCAATACTCGTTCTCGACTTATCGGGTGGTGTTGATGGCCGCCGCCGTGTTCATCCTGCTTGCGTTGTATGTACTGTTCATGCACACCCGTTACGGGGTCAGGGCGCGCGCCACGATCCAGAACCCCGACATGGCGCGGGCGCTGGGCGTCGATACCGGCAGAATCTATAGTTTGACGTTCGGTTTGGGCGCGGCGCTGGCCGGTTTGACCGGCGCGCTCTACGCGCCTACCACGACCACCGTGCCGACCATGGGCGGCGCGTTCATCGTCCAGTCGTTCGTGACCGTGGTCGTCGGTGGGGCCAATATCCTGCTGGGCGCAGCGCCGGCGGCGGCGATATTGGGTCTCATCCAAAGCGTCATCACGACGCGCTGGGGGCAGACGATCGGCCAGATCGGCTTGCTGATCACCGTGATCTTGGTCGTGCGATTGCTGCCCAAGGGCATCAGCGGACTTTTGCAGAGAACGAGCAGTGGTTGACTGGATCAAATTGTTGAATGGGCCGCAGACGCTGGGGCGCGGGCCGTTGTTCTGGATCGGTTTCTGGATCGTGGTGGCGGTCGCCGCCGCCCTGCCGAATTACATCGACGGCTATACGATCAATAACTTCGCCTACTTCATGATCTGGACGTTCATGGCGCTCGGCTTGTCGTTGCTATGGGGCTATACCGGCATCCTGAGTTTTGGCCAGACCGCGTTCTTTGGCCTGGCCGGCTATGCGTATGGCGTCATCACGATCAATTACGGCGCCGAGTACGGTATGACGCTGTGGGCGCTGCTGGCGGCTCTGGTCCTGGCCGGCCTGTTCGCCGCATTGCTCGGCTATTTCATGTTCTACGGCGGCATCCGCGATGTATTCGTCGGCATCGTGACCTTGTCGGTCACGCTGGTGTTCGAGACGTTCATGGCGCAGACCGCCGGGCCGGAGTGGGCGATAGGCTCGGCGCGCCTGAACGGCTTCAACGGCATGTCCGGCATGCCGCCGCTGGCGTTGCCAGGGGGTGGCGACCTGCTGTATTTGGAAGGCAATGATCTGTTCTGGTTTGTGCTGGCGCTGTTGGTGATCGTGTATCTGGCCTTGCGCATCCTGGTCAACTCGAAATTCGGCAATGTGCTGGTCGCGATTCGCGAAAACCATACGCGTGCCGAAATGCTGGGCTATGACATCCGCCGCTACCAGTTGATCGTCTTTGTGCTCAGCGCGATGCTGGCAGGCCTGAGCGGTGTGCTGTACACCGCTTGGGGCACGTACATCACGCCCTCCAGCATGGGCTTGACCGCCGCCGCGCTGCCCATCGTGTGGGTGGCGGCGGGTGGACGCAAAGACCTGACGGCCACGATCATCGCCACGATTGCGCTGGTCTGGCTTTCGCAACTGTTGGCGGTGAACGGCAATCAGTACGCGCTGATTCTGATGGGCGTGATCATGCTGGTCGCGGTCATGCTGACCCCGGAGGGGTTCGTCGTGTCCACCGTGAAATGGTTGACGCGCGCGGGGCGCGCGGCGCCAGCAGCCAAGCCCTGACGCCATGGCCGCGATCCTCGAAACCCGTAATCTCAGCAAGCGCTTTGGCGGTTTGCAGGCGGCTAGCGACGTCAATCTGACGATAGCAGCAGGCGAACTGCGTTGTTTGATCGGCCCTAACGGCGCCGGCAAAAGCACACTGTTCAGGCTGATTCTGGGGACTTACCCGCCGTCCCAGGGCGAGATTTGGTTCAAAGGTGAAGACATCACCCGCGCCTTGCCCCACGAGCGCATCAACAAGGGTATCAGTATCAAGTTTCAAGTCCCGGGCATCTTCAAGGATTTATCGGTAGAGCAGAATCTCGTCATCGCGCTGCAAAAGCGCACGGATCCGGCTCAGCGTGCGGCGGAACTCGAACGCTTGCTCGCTTTGCTGAATTTACAGCCGGCGCGTCGCCGACTCGCGGGCGAATTGGCACACGGCCAGCAGCAATGGCTGGAGATCGGCATGGCGATTGCGCTGTCGCCGGCATTGCTGTTGCTGGACGAACCCACCGCCGGCATGTCGCCCGAAGAAACTTTCAAGACTGGTGAACTGGTCAAACAACTGAATGGCGAAGGCGTCACCATTGTCGTGATCGAACACGATATGGCGTTCGTGCGCCAGATCGCTCGCAAAGTCACGGTGTTGCATTTCGGCAGGATTTTCGTCGAGGGTGAACTCGATGAGATCGTCCGTAATGATGAGGTCGCCCGTATCTATCTGGGGAAAGTATAGTGGCCGAGGCCATGCTCGAGGTGCAAAGCTTACATGCCGGCTATGGCGGCACGCCGATCCTGGATGGTATCGAGTTCAGCGTCGGTAAAGGTGAAATCGTCGCCATCATCGGTCGTAACGGCGTCGGCAAGACCACGCTGATGAAATGCTTGATCGGCCTGTTGAGTGCCAAAGCGGGGGCGATTCAATTCAATGGTTTGGATGTAACTCGTGAGCCCGCCAACCACCGCGCACAGCGGGGCATAGGCTATATTCCGCAGGGGCGCGAAGTGTTTCCGCGCCTTACCGTCGAGGAAAATCTACTGATGGGGCGCTTGATCAGCCAGCACAAGCCCACCAAATTGGAAGACATGGTATACCGTTATTTCCCGGTTCTGCGCGAGCGGCGCAAGCAGAAAGCCGGCACCATGAGCGGCGGCGAACAGCAGCAACTCGCGATTGGCCGTGCGCTGATCGGTAACCCCGACTTGCTATTGCTGGACGAGCCCTCGGAGGGCATCCAGCCCTCCATCGTGCAAAAGATCGGGGCGAACGTGCGCGAATTGAACCGTGAAATCAACATTACCGTGCTGTTCGTCGAGCAGAACGTGGACATGATTACGCATATGGCGCAGCGCTGCTACGTCATGGACAAAGGCCGCATCGTCGATGAGGTCGCCCCACAGCAATTGGCGAATCCCGACGTGGTCAGGCGTTATTTGGCGGTTTGACAATCCAGCAATTCATAACAGAATGATAAAAAGGCATATTGATGACTTGGCTCAAGCAGTCGATCATGTATAAGCGCGGCGTCGGCAAGGGCAAAGCGCGTAAAACCCATCATCTTACCGAGCAGATTCAGGGTACGTATAGCGATACTCATAAAGGATGAGACATAATACAAACTGTATTAACCGTTTGGGGATAGAGCGATGGGCGCAGCCTATAGCGACGATCTACGCAAGAAGGCGTTGGAGGCTATCGCACGCGGAGAGCGACCTAGCGCGGTGGCGCAGTTGCTGGGGATCAGTCGCAACACGCTGAACCTGTGGCGACAGCAGCACGCGCAAAGTGGCTCGTATGCACCCAAGCGCGGGTACCAGCGGGGCCACAGTGCCAAGATCACCGACTGGGAGGAGTTTCGGGCGTTTGCCCACCAGCACGGCGGTAAAACGCTGGCCGAGATGGCGGCGTTACGCGGGGTGGGGTATATGACCATCAGCCGTGGGCTGCAAAAGATCGGCTTTACCCGTAAAAAAAGAGTTACGGCTACCGGGAACGCAACGATGCCGCGCGTTACGCCTTCCTCGCGCACATCGCCACCCTCGACCCGCAGCGCCTAATTTATCTGGACGAAGCGGGTATGGATGACAATGAAGACTATCCGTGGGGCTGGTGTGCCAAGGGGCAACGCTTCTGGGCGCTCAAGCAGGGCCACCGCCGTCAGCGCATCAGCCTGATCGCGGCGTTGCACGACGGCCAGCTGATTGCCCCGATGACCTTCGAAGGCTATTGCGATCGGGCGGTGTTCACCGCCTGGCTCAAGCGCTGTCTGCTGCCTCTGCTCTCGGCCGGTCAGACGTTGATTCTGGACAACGCCCGCTTTCACTTCTCAGCCCAGATCCAGGCGGCAGTGGCCAAGGCCGGTTGTCGGTTGCTGTACCTACCCGCCTATTCGCCCGATCTCAATCCCATCGAGCAGCGCTGGGCGGCGCTCAAAAATCGTATCCGCAAGAATATCCCCCGCTTTCACTCCCTCCAGGAGGCGGTCCATGCGGCGTTTGTTTGAGCGTCCTATCTATAATGGGGATTGCTATACCACTATACGATTGGCCCGTATTCCAATCCGGTGTTGTCGATCAAACCCGGGGATCGCGTGGTCGTCGAAACGCGCGACGCCTTCGAGGGTGCGATCAAAACGGAAACCGACAAGCCGACAAAATTGCTGCGGATGCCGTTTCTCAATCCGCAAAACGGGCCGATCATGGTCGCGGGCGCGGAGAAAGGCGATGTCCTCGCGGTTTATATCGAATCGATGGTGCCGCGTGGCGAGCAGCCGCGTGGGACTTGCTGCATGATTCCGGAATTCGGCGCATTGACCGGCACTTATTACACCGCCACGCTAAACGAGCCGCTGCCGGAGATCGTGCGCAAGATCGAGGTCGATGAGCAAAGCGTGTATTGGAGCCAGCGCGTCACGCTACCGTACAAGCCGCATATCGGCACCTTGAGCGTGGCGCCCGAGATCGATTCGATCAACTCGCTGACGCCCGACAATCATGGCGGTAACATGGATTTGCCGGATATGGGGCCGGGCAGCATCACCTATCTGCCGGTGCGCTCTCCGGGTGGCCGTTTGTTCATCGGCGACGCCCACGCTTGCCAGGGCGATGGCGAAGTTTGCGGCGTGGCGGTGGAATACGCGACGGTCACTACGATCCAGGTCGAGTTGATCAAGGGCTGGGCCATCGAATGGCCGCGCCTCGAAAAAGAAGACTTCATCATGGCGATCGGCAGCACCAGGCCATTGGAAGACGCCGCGCGCATCGCCTACCGTGAACTGGTGCGCTGGATGGTCGCCGACTACGGCTTCAACCAATGGGATGCGTACATGATGCTGAGTCAGTGCGGGCGGGTGCGGCTGGGCAATTTCGTCGACCCCAAATACACCGTGGGCGCGGGCATCACCAAGCAGTATCTCGCCTAGGCCGCTTGCCGCGCCCTATCTCTAATACCAATTTGCGCCCTACAAAGTATTAACTATCCAATTGAATCCGGTAAGCGATTTGACAATATGGGGATTGTTCTCCAAGTGCAAAATGGCTTCAACCAGTTTTTCTTCAACCGCATTCAAGCTTTCAAAAACGAGGTTATGGAAGAACTTCTCTTCGATCTCGTCCCACAGATGTTCGGTAGGATTGAGCTCTGGGCAGTAGGGCGGCAACCGTTGAATCATCATATTGTTTGGTATCGCTAAGGCTCGCTCGCTGTGACAAGGCGCGCCGTCATACAGCAGCAAGAGGTATTCTTGGCGATGCCGGAGGGCGACTTCCGCTAAGAACAGCCTCATGGCCTCGGTGGTCATGACTGGCAGAATCAAGAAATCCGCTCTCCCATCGAGCGGGCTGACCGCGCCATAAGCATAGGTGTATTCGCGCACCTGTTGCTGACATACCCGTGGACGAATGCCCGGTGCGGCCCAACAGCGCTTCGGTTCGCTCAGGCGCCCAAACCGGGCCTCATCTTCAAACATCACCCGCAGCGGTAAGCCTCTGCGCTCGGCTTGCGCTCGGGCGTGGGCAGTGAGATGGCCGAAGTTTTTTTGAACCGCTCTATCTGCACGGGATCCCCTTTGGGATGGTGTCCGCGCGGCACCACCTTGCGCCACCCTTGCCGATGCAAGAGCCGATACACCGTTGATTTCGCTACCCGATGGCCCAGCTTCGCTTCATATGCGCGTTGCACTTGGCTCACCCCCACCAATTCGCCGATGCGGCTCTTCGCCATAAACGACTCCAGCAGTTGCTCTTCTTCGGCAAGGGCCAAATTGAAATGATAGCGCCCGCCTTTGCTACGCTGCTGTAGCGCCGCTTCGCCGTGCCTTAGATAGGCGGCATGCAGATTGCGCACAGTCTGCGTTTTTAACCCCACCAGTTCCGCTATCTGGGGCGCGCTGTACCCATAACGGGCGCGAAAATAGATGCTTTGGATTCGTCGGTACTCGGCCAAACTGTAGGTCGTCGCTAGCAATGCGCTCATACGTTCTGCCGTGTCGGGCGGTAGCGGTCTTGGCGGGCGCAAGGTCATCTTTCCTTAGGGAGTTCGATTGCTATATTAATACTTTTCTGACCGCAAATTGGTATAAAGCTGTGGTTTATCGGCCCCGAAGCGCGTGTCCGAGCCGAAGAAACATTGCTACGCGAAACAGGCATAGCTATGGGCGTTATGAATCTGCCGCGCCGCCGGTTGCGAGGCATAGGTCGCATCGCCTTCATGGACATGGTTGATCTCGAAAGGCGCTTGCGGATGATCGACGACATGGATGGGTTCGTGGAGCACCATTGCCGCGCAGCATTTCGGGCCAAATCCTTCGCCGCTCGCGCTATCGAATTCGCGAAAAGCCGGCGTGAAGTTGACTTTGCCCGAGCCGAAAGGTACATGGGCGGGCGTGCCGTCGAGCGCTTCTTGCGAGGTAGTGTCATCGACGAAGAGTTGCGAACTCGACCGTAGCACTTGGATGGCTTTCCGGTAATTGGCGGCGATGGTGTCGATGGCGGAAATCTTCGAGCCGATCACCGTACTGAAGTGATAATGCGCCTCCAGCGCCCGCAGCACGATGCGCAGCGGCGGTGGCTGAAACTGCGCGGTTGGGTCGCCCCCCGATTGCAGAAACGCCCGCGCCGTGGCCAAGCTTGCCAACGCTGCTTGCGCCTATAGCCATGAAGTCAGCTTGTCCTGCTCGGCCAGCGCGGACATGGTAGGGCGTTGCGGGCCAGGCGGCACGATGCGTTTAGGGGCGATGGCGTCGCCGTCAACGGCAACGGAATTAAAGATACCCGTGGCGAACCACACTCCGCCGGTCGAGCGGCGCGGGCTTCGATTTTCAAGGCGGGTATGGCGGGGCATATCAGGGTCCTCCGTGTTGATTGGAGAGTCCAACGGTTAGCATAGCAGCGGGAAAAAAACATCAGCTATCATGAAAATCAGGGGCTGTTCTCGCCGCATCGACCCTCTCGCGTTTCGCGCTTCTTGCTATACTTTGGTCTAGTCAGACCAACTCTATTGGCCAAACCCATGCTCACCGTCAATGTCTATGAAGCGAAGACCCGGCTCTCCAGGCTGTTGGAACAAGCCGCCGCTGGCGAGGAGATCATCATCGCCAAGTCGGGTAAGCCGATTGCGAAACTCATCCCTTACCGCGAGGATGAACGCCCGCGCAAGCCGGTTATTGGCGCGGCAAGGTACGTATCGCGGACTTCGATGAGCTTCCCCCGGCTGCCGCTTTTCGGGGCGAGTCGCCGTGAAGCTGCTGCTCGATACCCATGCGCTGCTCTGGTGGTTGGCCAACCATAAGGCGCTCGGCGCCGACGCCCGCGCCGCGATCGCAACGGCCGCAATACGGTTTTCGTGAGCGCGGCGGTGGCCCGCAGGAGATCGCGATCAAACGAGCGCTCGGTAAGCTGGAAGCGCCCGACGATCTGCAGGAGGCGCTAGCCATCAATCGTTTCGACCTCTGCTGATCAGCGTCGGACACGCCATCACCGCTGGCGCCTTGCCGCGTCACCACGACGATCCGTTCGATCGTATGCTGATCAGCCAGGCGCAGATCGAACAGTTGACGCTCGTGACCCATGATCGGCAGTTTGCCGATTATGGCGTCGCCATCCTCTGGACGTGAGCGGGCAAGTTTCCTTAAACCCTACCCTTTTGATCAAGAATCCGTGTTCAACAAAATCCTGATCGCCAACCGCGGCGAAATCGCCTGCCGCGTCATCAAGACTGCGCGCCGTCTCGGCATCCGCACCGTCGCCGTTTATTCGAAAGCGGATGCCCGTGCCTTGCATGTGCAACTGGCCGACCAAGCCGTGCTGATCGGCCCTGCGCCGTCCGCGCAGAGCTATCTCAACATCGAGCGCATCGTGGCAGCGTGTCAACAAACGGGCGCCGAGGCGGTGCATCCAGGTTACGGCTTTCTGTCGGAAAAAGCCGCGTTTGCGCAAGCGCTGGCGAGCGCCGGCATCGCGTTCATCGGCCCCAATGTCGAAGCCATCGAGGCAATGGGTGACAAAATCGCCTCCAAGCGGCTGGCCGAGCGGGCCGGCGTCAACGTCATTCCCGGCTTTACCGATGTGTTGCGCGACGCCGAACATGCGGTCAGCGTCGCCCGCGACATCGGCTATCCGGTCATGCTCAAGGCCAGCGCCGGCGGCGGCGGCAAGGGCATGCGCATCGCCTGGAACGACGCCGAGTGCAGGGAGGGCTTCACGCGCGCGAGCAGCGAAGCGAAATCCAGCTTCGGCGATGACCGGGTATTCCTAGAGAAATTCATTGAGGAGCCGCGCCATATCGAAATCCAGATCATGGCGGACCGCCACGGCAATGTGCTGTATTTGGGCGAGCGCGAGTGCTCGATCCAGCGCCGCCATCAAAAAGTCATCGAGGAGTCGCCGTCGCCGTTCATCGACGCCGCCACGCGCCGCGCGATGGGCGAGCAGGCCGTGGCCCTGGCGCGGGCGGTGAACTATCGCTCCGCCGGCACCGTGGAGTTCGTGGTGGATCGCGAGCGACGCTTTTACTTCTTAGAGATGAACACCCGTCTCCAGGTCGAACACCCGGTCACCGAGATGGTGACCGGCCTCGATCTCGTCGAACTGATGATCCGTGTCGCTGCCGCCGAGCCGCTCGGTATCGAGCAAGATGACCTGAAGCAGAGCGGTTGGGCGCTGGAGGCGCGCGTTTACGCCGAGGATCCACTGCGCGGATTTCTGCCTTCCACCGGACGCTTGGCGCGTTACGCACCGCCCGCCGAGGGGCGCCACATCCGCGTCGATACCGGCGTGTACGAGGGGGCCGAGGTATCGATTTACTATGATCCGATGATCGCCAAGCTGATCGCTTGGAATATCAATCGCGATCAAGCCATCGCCAGCCTGCGCGCCGCGCTCGATGAATTCCACATCCAAGGCGTGACCCACAACATCGGGTTTTTGTCGGCGCTGCTTGGGCATCCGCGGTTTCGCGAAGGAAGGCTCAGCACCCAGTTCATCGCCGAGGAATATCCAGAGGGCTATCAGCCCGCCGCTCCTGCCGGCGAGAGCCGCGATCGGCTGATCATCGTGGCGGCGGCGCTGCATTACCGATGGGTCGCACGTGCCGCCGCGATCAGCGGCCAACTGCCCGGACATGGCCATCGTCCCGGCGACGATTGGACGGTATTGCTGAACGGTGAGCGCTATCCGGTGACGGTAAGCCCGCATGGATCCGGGCAGCGCGTGGTGCTGAACGACGAGCGCTTCCAAGTCGAAAGCGAATGGCGCTTCGGCGAGCCGCTGGCGCGCGTCAGCGTGAATGGCGAGGCGCTAAGCGTGCAGATCGAGCAGCGCGGCATCGGTTATCGCCTGATCCACGATGGCGTACCGGTCGAGGTGTTGGTGCTGACCCCGCGCGCGGCCGAGTTTCAGGCGCTGATGCCGGTGAAAGAGCCGCCGGATTTGTCGCGCTTTCTGCTCGCGCCCATGCCGGGCCTGCTCGTGCAATTGCTGGTGCGCGAAGGGGAAGAGGTGAAGAGCGGCCAGCCGCTGGCGGTGGTCGAGGCGATGAAGATGGAAAATATTCTGCGCGCCGTCCAGGACGGCAAGGTCGCGATACTGCTGGCGAAAGTCGGTGACAGCCTGAGCGTCGATCAGCCGATCATCGAATTTGTATGAGCTTGTCCGCCGAGGCGGTGGCCGAACTCGCGCGCGCGCTGCGAATCGGCCAGCGGCGGGCATTGGCGCGCGCCATTACCCTGGTGGAATCCCGCCACGCGGATCACCAGACCGCCGCCGAGGCATTGCTCCAGCAGTTGCTGCCGTGCGCCGGCAATGCCTTGCGCATCGGCGTGAGCGGCGCGCCCGGCGTCGGCAAATCCACGTTCATCGAAGCGCTGGGTATGCATATCATCGGCCAGGGGCGTAGGGTCGCGGTATTGTCGGTCGACCCATCGTCGGTACTGAGCGGCGGTTCCATCCTAGGCGATAAAAGCCGCATGGCGCAGCTTGCCCGCCACCCGCACGCTTACATCCGCCCCACGCCAGCCGCCGGCGCGCTGGGCGGGGTCGCGCGCCGTACCCGCGAGGCCATCGTGCTGTGCGAAGCGGCAGGATTCGATACGGTATTGGTCGAAACCGTCGGGGTCGGGCAGTCGGAGGTCGCGGTCGCCCGCATGACCGACATGTTCGTGTTGTTGTTGATGCCCGCCGCGGGTGATGAATTGCAGGGCATCAAGCGCGGCGTCATGGAACTGGCCGACCTGGTGCTGATCAACAAAGCCGACGGCGATTGGTTGGGCGCGGCGACGCACAGCGCCGCCGACTACCGCAACGCGCTCAGGCTCATGCAGCCGCGCATAGCGGGATGGCAGACGCCGGTGGAGCTGTGCTCGGCACTGACGGGCGCGGGTATCGGCGAGGCGTGGGCGGTGATGCTGCGCTTCCTTGAGTTGTTGCAGCACAGCGGTGAACTCGGACGTCAGCGCGAGGCGCAGCGCGTCGTATGGCTCGACAACGAAATCAGCGAACAATTGCTGGCGGCGCTGAAAAGCCATCCACACGCGCAAAACCGCTTGGTCGAGTTGCAACGGGAGGTGAGGGCAGGGAAGATATTGCCGCCGGCGGCGGCGCGTCAGGCGCTCATGGCGTTTCTGCAACCCGCTACGCCCTGAGGACGAAGGTTCAAGGCGGCGCGGTCAAGGTCGTTCCTTGCTTGGGCTCGAAACCTTTGCCGTCAGGGCCGGCGAATTCAAACGGCACCGCGACCAACTGCATATCGGTATTTTTCTGCACCACGAAGTGCAGATGCGGCCCCCCCGAAAAGCCGGTATTGCCGGATTTACCGATCACCTGCCCCTCTTTTACTTTCATGCCCACCGCGATGCGCGCGGACTCCAGCCGTAAATGGCCGTAGACGGCCATCGTGCCATCGTCGTGGAGGATGCGGATCAGGTTGGCGGTTTCCTGATATTTTTCGTCCAAGCCGCCGCCGAAGAAATCGTTGGCGACATCCATGACCGTGCCGGCGCGCGCGGCGACGATATCGGTTCCTTCGGGCATGGCGATATCGACGGCGAACTCGCTGGCGGGATGATTGTGGCTGGCAGCGCCATGAAATCCCTGGGTGACCGGGAACGACCCGGCGGCGAATGGGATACCGTAGGGTTTGGGCGGCTTATGCTGGGCTTTGGGATCACCCAGTGCGACGTTGTATTTGAGTTTGTAATTCCAGGGCGCACTGGGATCGGCTGGGCGCAAGGTGAACGCGCGGATTTCGGCGCCACCCGGCACTAGGATGGTCTTTGGCAGCTCCGGGAATGCTTTGAAATTCTTGCCTTCCGCCACGCTGACATCGAGCGCGACCGGCCCGCGATAATCATTGATTGCCCAATAATCGGGTTCATTTTCCGGGCCTTTTCTGCGCAGTGCAAATTTTTTCGGCTGGGCGGTGAAGATCAGCGCGGGCGCGGCGGGTGGAATGTCACTGTATTGCCAATTCCCGGCGTCATCTTGAAACGGGTATAAGCGGCGCGCGAACGCCGAGGGCAGGGCGAGTGTCAAAACGACCAGAAACAACAAGGGAAAGGACTTACAGGGCATAACGACGCTCAGCAGGGTAATGGAACGCTACTAATCTAGTACAGCGCGGCGCGAAAGCCTACCATGCGTGATCGCCTAAACCTCCGCCCACATGCGCAGCAAATTGGTGTGGACTTTGTACGCGAGGTCGGTTTCGGGGCCATGTGGCGCCTGTTGGTCGAGTTGACGGCGGATCTTATCGAGATCGAATAGGATCTCGCGTTGGTTGGGGTCACGCACATAACTTTGTATCCAGGTCACCGCCGCCAGGCGTTCACCACGGGTCACTTCGGCCACCCGATGGAGAGTCGTGGATGGGTAGAGGATGGCGTCGCCGGGCGGTAATTTGATCGCCTGCTCACCGAGCGCGGTGTCGATCACCAGTTCACCGCCATCGTAGCTCGCGGGATCGTTCAGAAAGATCGTGAGCGAGAGGTCGGTACGCAGCGTATTGGGTTTGTCCATCAAGGCGTCATCGACGTGCTTGCCGTATTGCATGCCGACTTGGTAACGGCTGATCAGCGGGCGGTGGATGCGTTTGGGGATGGCGACCGCCTGGAACAGCGCATGGCGCTGCAAGGCATCCAGGATCTTGCTGTTGATGGCTTCCGCTTGGGAGGGATTCTTTTTGAGTTGTTGATTGTGCTTCACGCGCTTGGCCCGGAATCCTGCCGTTTCCCTGCCATCGACGAATTCGCTGTGCGCGATGAGGCCAAGCAAGGCGTCGAGTTCGGCAGACTCCAGAACGTTATCGAGCCAGTGCAGCACCGCCGGCCTCAGATCGGTTCCCAGCGGCCGCGCTGGTTGCGGCAGGCGGTGCCGTCAACCTGTTCGGTTACGCCATCGATCGTGATGGTTTCCGCGTAAACTCGACAATAAAAACCACTCTTGGCTTTGTAAGTGCGGTGTGGCGTGACCGTACCCGCATGGTTGCCCGTTTTGCTGCGCCAGCTGAGCGATTGGCCGCTCACCAGCGTTTCCAAGGCCCGCTGTACGTGGAGGTTGGCCAGTTTGACGTCTTGATCGCTCATTTGATTGAGCACCCCGACAGAGGGTTGGGCGAGTGGCGCAGACGCGGTGGGCGGTGCGTGCGAGCAGGCGCTGCTCAGCGAGAGTAAGGCGCCGCTGCTCAACGCCAGGAACGGAGTCTTGGTGCTGAGCAACCGGCGCCTCAGTCTCATTGCACAGGCTAGGGATCGTGTCGAAAATAGAGCCATCATTTCCATCCGCGCGAAATCAGGTCGGCTTCTTCCTTCTGGGAAAGGTCGCGTCCTTTCGGCGCAAAACCGCTGATGAACGATTTCCCGCGTTTCTTGCGCGATTCACTGGTGAGCCCGCGACCGGTATCCCGACCCGCGGGCGGAGTGGTCTTACCGTTTGCGGAAACGGCTGAAGACGAAGTGCTGTTGTCGTCTCCAGTATCGGGGCTATCGTCATTGCCGAATTGGAAGCGTTTTCGCTGCCGCTGTCGTCGCTGGAGCCGGAGTTGACCCGGAGCCGCTAGACAGAGCCACTGGAGCCGCCGTGTTCACCACCGCTACTGCCGCCGCTGGAGCCGGAGCCAGAGCTTGATCCGCTGCCACTGGAGCCGCCGTGCTCGCCGCCGCTGGAACCGGAGCTTGAGCCACCGCTGCTGCCGCTGGAGCCGGAACCGCTGGAACCGGAACCGAGCTTGATCCGCTGCCACTGGAGCCGCCGTGCTCGCCGCCGCCAGAGCCGGAGCCGCCGCTACTACCGCCGCTGGAGCCGGAGCTTGAGCCACCGCTGCTGCCGCTGAGCCGGAACCAGAGCCGATCCGCTGCCGCTGGAGCCGCCGTGCTCGCTGCCGCCAGAGCCGGAGCTTGAGCCACCGCTGCTGCCGCTGGAGCCGGAACCGCTGGAACCGGAACCGAGCCGAGCCGCTGCCGCTGGAGCCGCCGTGCTCGCCGCCGCTGGAGCCGGAGCCACCGCTGCTGGAACCCGAGCCGCCATGGTCACTGCCACCGGAATCGCCGCCTCGGGCGGCGACCGCCTGATAGCCAATCTTGCCTGCCGCCAGGTCGAAGCTGACCGGGCTAGCCGCCAATAGCAGTGCGACCGCGCCACAGGCTGCCAGATGTTTGGGACGCAAAGATAACTGCGCCGATGTTGGGGTTCTCTGAGTCATGATTGCATCAAAATCGCGTCGTTTCAGTGTAACAGAAATTGAAGTCGTGCAGTCCATCGGCGGCGTCTCGCTGCCCCTTAATCGTATTACCGCGGTACTAGGTACAACACGCACTCAACGGTTTCTGAATCCGGCAACGTCACTGTGCCAATCTGTGATCATCATCGCGGCGATGGCGGAAAGATTCATTATTTTCCCTGTTGGGGAGTTGTCCGACAACGATGCCGTTATCATCGGCGCCATTGTTTTCACCCCGACGGTGATGATGAACCGCTTCACTACGCCTCGCGCCACGAAGGCCTTGGGCGGAGTCGTCAGTGCCGGGTGGATGTACGCCCTGATCGTCGCCGTTGGCGTGTTCACCCTGATCGTCGCCGTTGGCATGCTCGCCATGATCGTCGCCGTTGGCGTGCTCGCCATGTTCACCACCAGTGCTGGAACCGCCATGCTCACCGCCGCTGGCGCTTGAGCTTCCACTGCTGGAGCCGCCATGTTCACCGCCGCTGGAGCCGGAACCAGAGTTGCTGGAACCCGAATTCCCACTACTGGAGCCGGAACTGCTGGAACCGCTGCCGCTATTGGATGTTCCGCCGCTGGAGCCGGAGCCGCTGTTGGATCCGCCACCGTGGCCGCTGTTGCCGGAACCGCTGGAACCACCGCCACTGTTGCCGGAACCGTTGCCGCTGTTGGAGCCCCCGCCGTGGCCGCTACCACTGTTGCCGGAACCGCTGCCGCTATTGGAGCCCCCGCCGTGGCCGCCGCCGCCTTCGCCGCCGCCACGGGCATTGGCTGTTTGGTATCCGATTTTGGCGGAGCCGATATCGAAGCTCACCGGGCTCGCCACCAACAGTAGCGCGATGGCGCTGCATGCCGCTAACGAAACAGGTCGAAGTTGGACTTTAATGAATGTACAGGTTTGATCGGTCATTGTGTGCTCCAGTGTAAAATTCGCTTGATGTAACTGTTGAACAGCGCCGTTCTACTGATGACAACAATCGACCGGGTGACTTATTCCATGAAGTCATCAAATTTATTATGCGGCAAAGAAGTTAACGCAGCCCGGAAGAATTTCCGGGATGAAGTGTTATCCATGACGAAAGGCAGTCTGCCGATGGGCTGATAGCCGCTACCGATAAATAATACTGATAGATGAATGCCACCGAGCAGGACATCCGCCAAGCGCTGGTCGCTTTACTGCCGCGCCTCAAACGATTTGCTTATGGACTGACAGGTTCTCATGACGATGCCGACGATCTCGTTCAAGCGACTTGCGCCAGGGCGTTGGCGCGCCTTGAGCAATGGCAGGCCGGAACGCGGCTCGACAGTTGGCTGTTCCGCATCGCCTGTCTGATACGGATCAACCAATGGCGGGCCAACCGCGTGCGGGGGACTGAAATTACGAGCCTATCGATCCCGACACTCAAATCGGCAGCGATGGTTCAGCCGTGGAGGCGCAAATCACCTTGGAAGCCGTGCGCCAGTTTATCTGGCGCTTACCGGAGGAGCAGAGGGTAGTGCTCATGCTGATCGCGGTGGAGGGCTTGTCTTACAAGGAAGCCGCCGATGCGCTGGAATTACCCATGGGTACGGTGACCAGCCGGTTGGCGCGCGCGCGCATCGCGATCAATGAGTATGTACACCACACCGATCACAACCGCAAATCGTTACAGCAGAGCAGGTAATACAACATGGACACGATTGACGAGATCACGCTGATTGCTTATGTGGACGGCGAGATCGATCCCGCCACTGCCGCCGAGATCGAAGAGCGCTTGGCGCGCGATCCGGCACTTCGCGCCAAAGTGCGTGAGCTGCGCGAAAGCACGGCATTGGTGCGAGCGGCGTTCAATCATGTTCTTTACGAACAACCGCCGGTGTTGGATTTCGGCGCAGCCGAAACCGCCAAAGTGGTCAGTCTGAAGCCGCGTGCGCGCAAATCCCCATGGCCGGCGCGCAGCGGATTGGCGTTGGCGGCGTCGTTGGCGGCGTTGGTGGTCGGGGGCGCCAGCGGCTACTGGTGGCATGGCGATGGTGCGTCAACGAGCCTGTTCAGCAGCGCCGACGAGGCGCATCGCACCCGCGCTTTCCTGCAAGGCATGGACAAGGAACTCAGCGGAACCCCCGTGAATTGGCGTAATCCCAACAGCGGCAACGAAGGGACGCTGATTCCGGTACGCACCTTCCAGGCGCGCGATGGCCAATACTGCCGTGAATTCGAGGAAAATCGCGTCATCAATGGTGTGAGCCGGAGCGAAGGCGGTATCGCCTGCCGCGGCGCCAACGGCGAGTGGCAAGTCAGAATGCGATTTTATCCGGAATAACTGGGAAGGCCAGGACAAACTCATGACCGCGAAGCAAATCGCCGAACAACCATTCAATCTGTTACGCTGGTTTTCGTTGCTAAGTTTGCTGACAATCACCTTGATCAGCAGCCTGTCCGGCTACGTACTGTTTCGATTCTTGAACGCGCATTTGCTCGAACGCGACGCGGTCGTGAGCATGGAGTTCATCCAAAGCATATCCCAGATCAACGACCCGGCGCCCTATTTTCGCGGCAGCCACTACGCCGGCGACCGCGCCCAGTTGGAAGAATTCTTTCGCCACATTACCCTCATACCCAATGTATTGCGCGCCAACGTGTACGCTAAAGATCAGTCTATTATCTGGTCCAGCGACCAAAGCCTGATCGGCAAGCGACTGGGCGCCAATCCCGAGCTACGCGCCGCGCTCCACGGGCAGTTGGCGGTGAAACGCGAGCAGACCGAGGAAGGCGAGGATGACAAACTCGAGCATGTCACTTTGCCGCGCGATGTCACCGACTTCGTGGAGAGCTATATTCCCGTGTGGGACAAGGAGCGGCGCGAAGTGATCGGAGTGATCGAAATGTATAAAGCGCCGGTCGCGTTATTCGACGCGATCGGTCAGGGCAAGCGCTTGCTGGTGGTGATCTCGGTGCTGGGAGGCGCGTTGCTATACGCTATCCTGTTTTGGATCGTGTATCGCGCCAACACCCTGATCCGCCAGCAGCAACACGCATTGGTCGAAGCGGAAAAGCTGACGCTGATCGGCGAAATGGCCGCCGCCATTACCCACAGTTTACGCAATCCGCTGGCGTCGATTCGCACCTCGGCGGAACTTGCCCAGATCGAGAGCCATGGTGCAGTCGGAGAATACGCCGCCGACATCATTAGCGAGGTCGATCGGTTGGACCGTTGGGTCCGCGAGGTATTGGCGCAGCTCAAGGACAGCCGCGACTTCGCGCAGACCGCGTCGGTGGCCGAGGCGATCGGGGCAAGCATGGCGTATTTCGGCGGTCGCCCAGAAAAACAAGGCGTCAAGATCAGCCTGGAGTTGCCATCCGATTTACCGCCGGTACAAGCCAATCTGGGGTTGTTGACGCAGGTGTTGATCAGCCTGATCGCCAATGCGCTGGAGGCGATGCCGAGCGGTGGACAACTCAGCGTGCGCGGCTCGTTGCGGCGGCGTTCGGTAGCGGTGCGCTTGAGTGATACCGGCTCCGGAATTTCCGCGCAACAGCTCAATACGGTTTATCAGCCCCTGGTCAGTTACAAAGCCGGCGGTTTGGGCATCGGCTTGGCGCTGGCGCGGCGTATTCTAGCGCGCTATGGCGGCCATCTTGAACTGTTCAGTCGGGAAGGCAGGGGGACGACGGCCGAACTGCAATTACCGGTAAAGGCAGAGCAGCGATGGCGCACCGATTCTGGTCATCGAGGACGAAGTGACTTTGGCGAAAAATATCCAAACCTATCTCACGCGCCACGGTTATGAAGTACGCACCGCCACCAGTGGCGAGCAAGGGCTGGCGGAGCTGGACGAGTTCCAGCCCGATGTCGTGCTGGATTTTCATCTCGGCGGCATCGACGGATTGGAAGTGCTGAGGCGGATCCGCGCCCGTGACGCGCGGATCAAGGTCATCATGTTGACCGCTCACGGCGGTGTCCAGGTCGCCGTGGAGGCGATGAAAACCGGCGCCAACGATTATCTCGGCAACCGCTCGCGCTCGGCGAACTCAAACTATTGCTGGACAAGATCATGGGCCAGCAACGCATCGAAGGCGCGCTCGCCCATTACCAGGCCGCGAGGCGGAGCAGAGTGGGCTCGCTAAAATGCTCGGCGAATCGCCGGCGATGTTGGCGGTAAAGCGCCGGATTCGACAGTTCATTGATGCCGAACAGCGCTTGATCGAAGGTACGCCGCCGGCGGTGCTGGTGACCGGCGCGACCGGCACCGGCAAGGAGTTGGTGGCGCGCGCATTCCACTTCGACGGCCAGCGTCGTGGCAAACCGTTTGTCGAGATCAATTGCGCGTCGATTCCCGCGCAGCTCATGGAAACCGAACTGTTCGGGCATGAACGCGGCGCGTTTACCGACGCCAAGGAACGCAAGCTCGGTCTGGTCGAAGCCGCCGACGGCGGCACTTTGTTTCTCGACGAGATTGGCGCGATGGACGCCGTGCTCCAAGCCAAGCTGTTGCGCTCATTAGAAAACAAAAGTGTGCGTCGGGTCGGCGGTTTGCGCGACCAGCCGGTCGACGTGCGCATCATCGCCGCCACCAATCGCGATCTGGATGACTGCGTGCGGCAGGGAAGCTTCCGCGCCGACTTGTTGTTTCGCCTGCGCATCATCCACCTGGAATTGCCGCCGTTGTGCGCGCGTGACGGTGACGTACTGCTGCTCGCCAAGGAATTCATCCGCGGTCACGGCAAGCGCTACGGCAAAGCCGATCTGCAACTCAGCCCTGCCGCCAGCGCCGCGCTGTGCCGGCATCATTGGCCTGGTAATGTACGAGAGTTGGGTAACGTGATAGAGCAAGCGGTACTGCTGGCCGAAGGCAAGTTCATCGAACCCGTGCATCTCGCCTTGCCTGCCACGCGCGCCGCCGATCCCACGCCGGTGCCAACCACCGCTACGGAGGCTGGTTTAAACCTCGAAAAGCTGGAGCTTGAGGCGATCAGCAGCGCGCTCAACCAGACCGCCTGGAACGTGACGCGCGCCGCCAAGCTGCTGGGTTTGAGCCGGGACACGCTACGCTATCGGATGGACAAGTATCAGTTACAGAAATCCTGGTCTTGAGGGTTGCCCAAGCCGCCGGCCGCAGAAGCTGAACTCAGCTTGCTTTGCGAAACGTCAGATTGATCCGCTGGCCGCCCAGCAGCGGGTGATGGCCGGCTTTGAGCGGCAGCACGCCGTGATAGCGGAGCCGCGCCGGCCCGCCCCATACCACTACATCCCCGTGAGTCAGCAGAACGCGGCTTGGTTTGTCGGCCCGTCGCGGGCCGCCGAACAGAAAAACCGCGGGCAGGCCGAGAGACACCGAGACGATCGGTTGGCCAAAATCGCGCTCGTTCTTGTCTTGGTGCAGCGACAGCCGGGCGCCGGGTTCATAGCGATTGGCGAGGCAAGCATCGGGCTCGAATCCCGCGAAGCATGCTTGCGCCGCGGCCGCCGCCGCCAATCGCAGAAACGCATCTGGCATCCGCGGCCAGCGCCGGCCGCTCTGCGGGTCGATGGCGTCGTAGCGATAGCCCGTCGTATCCGTCACCCAACCCAGGGCGCCGCAGTTCGTCATCGCAACCGACATGCGAAAACCGCCTGGCGTGACCATATGGCGCAACGGCGCCTCCGCGATCACCGCTTGCAGAGCGGCCAGGAGAGATTCCGCATCGGCGGCGGCAAAGCCGCTCAGCAGCACGGCGCCCGCTCCCAGAGACGACGGTTGTGGCGGTTTTCCGGTTAGGGTTGCGGGGTTCTCGATTGGCGGGGGCATGGGGCTGCGCTTTGAGGGCTGATGGCAAAATCAAGCCGAGATTTTACTAACCAATGGTGCTAGTTCATAGGCTGAACTCGGCGATGGAAAGCCGCACGAATCCGTCTTCATCGGCTGTCAACCCATGCCATTGAGCCAAGAGATTGAACAACGCCATGCTGAAAGCCAAGCGCGCCTGAAGGTAGGCAGCCACCCGGTGGCTGAGTTTTTTCAGATGGGCAACGGTGGTCAGCATTCCCAACACCGTCTCCACCAGCATCCGTTCGTTCCACTGCCCGCGCTGGCAGAGTTTGAGGTTGGGCGGATCACCCACTGTGGCGTGAAAGCCGTGATCGGCCAAGACGACCATCTGCTCCCGCGCCGCCTCGACCAATACCGCAAAATGCTTATCGTGCATGTTGTCCGTCGCCCACACCCAGCCCACCACCAACCCCAGCCGGTTGAGCAATACGCCGAGTTTGACACCCACGATCCAGCGATGATTCGATAAGCCTTTGCGGCCGATCTGCGCGCGGCTGCGTCCCTCGCGCTTGGGATGCAGCAGTTCGATGCCGTAGGTATCGGCCACTCCCAACAGACTCATCTCCGCCATGAACGCATCGCTCCAGCGCCAGTGGGTAGCGATACGCCGAAACAGCCGCGTGCGACTGGGCAACCTTGGGAACAGCTCTCGCCCGTCGCGGCTGATCCAGCGATAGAAGGCACGACCGCCCACCCCCTTGAGTGCGAACAGCAAGGCCAAAGTTACCACCTCGCTCGGCCACAACTGGGCCTGCCGATGCCGCCCCAATCCCAGTGCTTGAAATCGATCATCTACGCGGCAGAACAACTCGGTGATAAAGTCTTCGGTGGTCATGCGTGCCTCCATCGACGGCAGGTGGGTAGCTCTGCCTACCACGGTGGTTGGCACGCTTGGCTTTGTCAACCGCTATTCAACTAGCACCATTGGTTACTACTGACTAGCGCTTGGCGTAGCCGGGCGCCAAGACTCATTTTCGGGGGAAATCCCCCAGGGTATTGGGCATATGCCCCAATGCACCGCATAAGGCTTTTGAATCACCCTCATAACGCAATGAAAAGGTTTATTAAATCTAAAGACAACGGGGTTCTTGCCGCTGGCATGCGGTTTGCGCCTGGCTAACGGTGCGATTGTGATCGCGTGTCATTTTTGAACATAGGCGGAACGGTGAACCCATGGATCTCGGCGATGATCAACGCCCATCAACAGCGAGAAGCCGCAGGCGCGCAGGCGCAATCGATTGCGGCGGGTGATGCCTCATGACAGCATGTTTACCCGTGTTGATCGTCGAAGACGAACCCGTGTTGGCGAGCAATATCGCCAAATTTCTTGCGCGACAGGGTTGGATCGCGATCAGCGCCGGCAGCATAGGCGAGGCGCTCGGCAAGCTGCGCGAGCACAGCGTCGCCATCGTCATCCTCGATATCGAATTGCCCGACGGCAACGGCCTGGACGCCTTCCCCATCATGCGTAGCCTGGCTCCTTGCTTACGCGGCGTTGCGATCACCGGCAGAGCCAAGCCGGATTGGCGGGCGCAAGCCGCGCGCCTGGGGTTGCAAGAATTTCTGGAGAAACCGTTCGCGCTGCAAACCCTGGCGGATGCATTGCAGGCTTTGAACGCGCCGCTCGGCGATCCGCTACAGCCGAACGCTTTGCCTTGCTAGCGACGAGACTCCAACCGGGACCTGGACAATGAAAAAAATACTGGTGTATTCCCACGATACGTTTGGCCTTGGGAACATTCGCCGAATGTTGGCGATTTCCCAGCATCTGGTCGCCTGCGATCCCGAAACCTGCGTATTGATCGCCTCCGGTTCGCCCATGCTGCATGCATTCCGGTTGGCGCCGCGCCTAGACTATCTCAAACTGCCGTGCCTCACGCGCAACCTGGACGGCGAATACACCACCAAATCGCTCGGGCTGGATGTCGAGCGCACGTTGCGCTTGCGCGCCAATCTGCTGCTCAGCGCGGTACTCGATTTCGAACCCGACCTCATCTTGGTCGATAAAAAGCCTTACGGCGTCGGCAATGAACTGCGCCCGGCTTTGGAACTCAGCCAGCGGCGCGCCGAACGGCCCCGGCTCGTGTTGTTGTTGCGGGATATTCTGGACAGCCCCGACGCCACCATTTCGGTTTGGCAAAAGAACGGCTATCACGATGCGATCCAAGCGCTCTATGATATGGTGCTGGTGGTGGGGTCGCCGGAAATCTTCGATATTCGCGAGGAGTATCGCTTCCCGTCGGCGAGCGCCGCCAAAGTCCGCTATTGCGGTTTCATCGGTCGTGAGCGCGGGAGGCAATCGCGCGCTGATTTGCGCTCGCAGCTTAGCATCGGCTCTAGCGACAAACTGGTGCTGATTACCCCGGGCGGCGAAGACGGCGCGCATATTTGCGGCGCCTATCTGAGGGCTTGGCCGCGCAACCGCAGCCTCCCGAGCATCACAGCTCGATCTGCGGGATTCGAATTGCCCGCTCGCCAGCGCGAGCGCATCGCGAGCTTCGCAGCCCAGACACCGCGTGTGACCATCCTCGAATTCACCGACGACATGATGGGTTGCATGGAAGCCGCCGACGTGGTCGTTTCTATGGCCGGCTATAACACGATCTGCGAACTGCTGACGCTGAAGAAGCGCGCAATCACGGTGCCGCGCATTGCGCCGGTCCAAGAGCAATGGATCCGCGCCCAGCGGATGATGGCCAAGGGCTTGCTGCGCGCCATCCATCCCGCGCAATTGACGCCGCAGCGCTTGATCGCCACGGTGCGCGAGGAAACCGCCAAGTGCAATGTCCATCCGCGCGGCTGGTATCAAGTCGATTTGAATGGCTTGCACCGCATCGCCGAGTGGGTTGGTGATCTGACTTGGCGGCGCGGCGATCCGGACGGCGTGCGAGCGCCGCGGTGGGCGGAAGTACGGTGATGGGTGACTCGCCGCGGATTGGTATATTGGTAAAAACGTATCCCAAACTCTCGGAAACCTTCATCCTGGGCGAAATCCTGGGATTGCAACGCGAAGAGGTATTGTTGCATGTATTCGCGCTGCAACGCTCGGCAGATGTCGCCCAACACGCGGCTACGGCGCAAATAGAGGCGCCGGTCATTTATATTCCGCGCGGGAGTCCGGGGCAACGCCTGCGCTTGCTGAAAGTCCATGCCGCGCAGTTCCTTTGTGCGCCGAAGCGTTATTTACAAACACTCGTGTTTGCCCTGCGCCGCCGGGAATCCGGAGGTCTGCTCGACTTCCTGCGCGCCGGCGGGTTGGCCGCCGCGCTGCGTCGGCATCGGATCCGTCATCTGCACGCTCACTTTATCAGCGAACCGGCGGCGCTGGCGGAACTCGCCGCGCGCTTGTCCGGCGTTCCGTTCAGCATCTCGGCCCATGCCAAGGATATTTATCTGTCCGAATCGGGCGTGTTGCGGCGCAAGCTGGCCAACGCAAGCTTCACGGTGACTTGCACCGAATACAATCGCCGCCACCTCGCTAGCCTCGCGCCACCCGACGCCACCATTCTGCGGCTGTATCACGGCATCGATAGCGGGCGTTTTCAGCCTAACCCGCGGCCAGAGCATCCGCCGCTGATCTTGAGCGTTGGCCGCCTGCGCGAGAAGAAAGGCTTTCCCACCCTGATCCTCGCTTGCGCGCAGTTGTTGGCGGCAGGCGTAGAACTGCGTTGCGAGATCGTCGGCTACGGACCGGATCGTGACCGGCTGCAAGCGCTGATCGAAACCGCGGGAGGCGCGCGCGCCGTCAAACTCATCGGCGCCATGCCGCACGAGGCGCTCATCGAGCGCTACCGGCGTGCCGCGCTGTTCGTGTTGCCGTGCCAGATCGGCGCCGATGGCGACCGCGATGGCATCCCGAACGTCCTCGTCGAAGCGATGGCGATGGCGTTGCCAGTGATATCGACGCGGATCTCCGGCATTCCCGAACTGATCACTGATGGCGTGAATGGGTTGCTGGTAGCCGAGCGCGATGCGCCGGCATTGGCGCAAGCCATCGCCGGGGTTCTGAACCAATCCGGGCGCGCGGCGGCCTTGGGACAGGCGGCACGGGCGACCGTCGTGCAGCGCTTCGATGCGCGAGTGACGGCACGCGGCCTGCGCGATTTGCTGCTGCGGTCGGCGCACCAGCCGGCGGTGGGAGTGCAAGCGACGCCATGAATGCCATGCAAGCCGCTCCGCCTGCCATGCGCTATTTCCCGGTCGTCGACCAGGAAGCCTGCGAACGCGGCAAGATCGACGCCATCCTGGACAATATATTCACGCTCAACGGCGAAACCCATCGCCTGCCGGAGCCCATCGATTGGGCGCGGAATCCCAGCGCCGATCGAGAATGGCATATCCTACTGCACAAATTCTATTACGCGACGGGTTTGGGATTGGCGTTTCACGAGACCGGCGCGCGGCGCTACCTCGATCAATGGGTGGTGCTGACGCGAAGCTGGATCGAGCAAGCGCCCGCCGATTTCTGTCACAACCCGGAGTTGCGCGCGGACGCGTCGCAGATCGCCGGCAGGCGCATCCAGAACTGGTTATACGCCTATCACTATTGTGTGCTCGATAACCACACGCGGCCAATCGACAAGGTATTTCACCCACTGCTGCTGGAGAGTCTGCGCGCCCAGGTCGGATATTTGCTGGGTCATCTGTCGCCGGCGCGCAATCATCGCACCCTGGAGCTTTACGCCGTGTTTCTCGCCGCCGTGGCATTTCCGCAATGGCGCGAAGCATCGGATTGGCTGGCTTTCGCCCGCCGGGAAATCATCGCCAATATCGCCAACGACTTGCTGGCGGATGGCGTGCACTGCGAACTCTCGACCGATTACCATCACCTCGTTTTGCGCAATTACCTGTGCGTGCGGCGGCTCGCGAAGATGAACGGCATCGCGCTGCCCGCCGCCGTGGATGAGGCGCTGATCAAGGCGCTGGAATTCGCAATGTATGCGCACAAACCCGATGGCGTGGTGCCGGCGCTGAGCGATGGCGATGCCCGCGGATTCGCGCAAGTGCTGCACTGGGGGCATGAACTGTATGGCCGCGCCGACATGCTGTATGTGGCCACCCAAGGCGCGGCGGGCACGCCGCCGGCGCGGCGTGTCGCCGGTTTTGGCGCTGGGGGCTATTACTTCCTGCGCAGCGGCTGGGGCGAGCGTGGCGAGGCGTTCCACGACGAGCGTTATCTGGTGTTCGATTGCGGCCCTCTGGGCGCCGGCAATCATGGGCATTTCGATCTGCTGAGCATCGAATTGGCTGGCTATGGCCGGTCGCTGGTCGTCGATCCGGGCCGTTATACCTACTATGAAAGCGGCGCCGTCAACTGGCGTGCGCGATTTCGCGCCACCGCCGCGCATAACACCGTGGTGGTGGATGGCAAGAATCAAACCCGTTATGGGCCGCTGCCCGGAAAGCACCGCTACAAGATTCAAGGGCCGCCGCCTCGGCATGAGCTGAAAGCGTTCATCAGCGGAGCCGGTTTTGACTATTTGCACGGCGCCGCCCATAGTGCGGAATACGACGCCGTCCATGAGCGCAAGATCGCGTTCATTGCCGGTGAATACTGGCTGGTGGTGGATATGCTGCGAAGCTCCAGCGAGCACGATTACGAACTTCTGTTTCACCTCGGCGCGCCGGCGCAAGGACGGGTGGAGGTTCATCCACGGCGCGGCTGCACGGTGATCGCGACGCCGCAATTGCTCATCGCCCAGGCGTATCGTCCCGATGTCAAGCTGGAGTTGCGCCAGGGCTGGATATCCGCGCGCTACGGCGAGAAGCATCGTGCCCCGGTGGTGTGCTTTCAGGCGCGGGCGCGCGACCAGACCTTCGCGACCCTGCTGTATCCCTATGCCAAAGCGCCGCCCGCACTTTCCTTTGCGCAACGGAGCGGGGTCACTGGCGCGTTGACCTTGCGTATCGAGGTCCAACACGTTACCCGGTACTGCGTGGACGAATGCGTATTCACAGCGCACGGCGAAGCGCCGTTCCAGGTGCGGCGCAGGGTGGTGATCGAGGATAGGCCATGATCGACGATGCCAATCGCAATGAGCCGGTGGTGGCTTACGTCACCAAAGGGTTTCCGCGCAACTCCGAGGCGTTTATCAGCAATGAAGTGTATTTGCTGGAGCAAATGGGGCTGAGGCTGAAGATATTTGCCTTGGCCGAGGAGCAAATCCATGAGCACCACGCCGTGGTGGGCAAGATCGAAGCCAAGGTGACGTATTTGGCGGAGCCCGCCGGCGCCAAGGACAGCGCGTTCGCGGATTGGCTTAAACAGAATTTGCCGCTTTACGCGACTTTTCATGGAAAACTATTCAGGCGCCGCCCATGGAGGTATCTGCGCGCCCTCGGGGAAACGCTATGGTTGAGCTTCGCCTGTCGCGGCCAGCGTTGGCCTATCCCAAAAAAAAACTTTTACAAGGATTTTCTACGCGCCGGACAGGTTGCCCAGGAGATCCTGGCTCTGGGCACGGTGCGCCATCTCCATGCCCATTTTTGCCATGGCTCCGCCACGATGGCGATGCTGGCGAGCACCATGACCGGCATTCCGTTCAGCTTTACCGCCCACGCCAAGGACATTTATCTGCCCAAACTCAATCCCGGCAATCTGCTGACGCGCAAGTTGCGGCGCGCCCGCTTCGTCGCCACTTGCACCGACGCCAATCGCCAAACTCTGGAAAGGCTGTGCCCCGAACAGCCCGCGCTATTCACCATCTACCACGGCCTCGACATCGGCAAATTCGCGCCGCGCCCAGCCGCCGTTGAACATCCTCCCCTGATTCTGGCGGTAGGCCGAATGGTGGCGAAGAAGGGTTTCCCTGACTTGATCGGAGCGTGTGGCTTGTTGCGCGACCGTGGCATGGTGTTTCGTTGCCTCATCGTCGGCGAGCCGGATGAGCACACCGCTCTGGTGATACGCCGGATCGCCGAGTTGCGGCTGGCCGATAGGGTTAGCCTCCAAGGCGCGACAACCCAGGAAAAACTGAGGGAGATCTATGGCCGCTGCACCGTGTTCGCGTTGCCCTGTAACATCGTAGAAAATGGCGACCGCGACGGCATTCCCAACGTGCTCGCCGAGGCCATGGCGATGGGGCTGGCGGTCGTTTCCACCCGCGTTTCCGGTATTCCCGAAATCGTGAATGACAGTAGCAACGGCTTACTGGTTCCGCCGCAAGACCCGGTGGCGCTCGCCGACGCCTTGGCGACCCTGTTGGCCGACGCCGCGCTGCGGCGGCGCCTGGGCGCCGCGGCGCGAGAGACGATCTGCGCGGTATTCGATTCCAGCAAGACCACGATTGAACTGCTGAACCTGTTCCGCGCTTGTCTCGCCCTCGCCGAACGGCGCCCCAAGCCGCGCGCAGTCGGCGCAAGCAAACAAGGCGATCATGTCATTACCAGCCGCGTGGGCTGAGCCCTATTCCCGGCGACTCCGGGACGACGCCGCTCTGCCGGGGCTGGCGCAAGCATTGGACAGCGCGGCAATAGCGCCACGCCTAGGAGACGCTTTGTTCACCAGCCGCGCCGAGCGCGCGCGTTACCGCGTGCAAGCCTGCCGGATCGTCAAAGCACGCTACAAGCCGGGTCGGAGCTGTGTGCTCTGCTATGAGCTGACGCTGGAAGACCGCCTTGCCAGAGTCCTCAAGCGCCATTGCGTTTCCGCGCGTTTGTTCCCAGGCGATGGCAGCCACGGTGAATTCGCCAAGGCGCGAGAACGACCCCTCGCTGCGCCGCCATGCGGAAAAGCGCTGGTTCATTGCGCTGATCTCGGCATGGTGGCATGGGCGTTTCCCAACGATCGTAAGTTGCGCGGCCTGGACGAACTCACCAACGCCGCGAACCTGCGCGCGCGCTTGCTGCCGTCGGCGCTCGCGGCGAGTTACGGCGCCGTATGGCGGATCGGCGAAGCGGCCGTGGAGGTGATCAATTTCGTTCCCAACCGCAGTTGCACGGCACGGGTGAACGTCCGGCTCCAGCATAGGCAAAGCCATGCGATCAAGCCGCTGGTCTTGTACGGCAAGATTTACGCGGCTGAAGACAGCGAGGCCGCGTACCGAATCATGCGTACGCTATGGGATTCGCCGGCGCACCGCGATGCCAGGCTGCGGGTGGCGCAACCGCTCGGCCATGATCATGAGCGGCGGCTGGTGTGGCAGCGTGGGGTGCGGGGACAGAGGTTGATCGATCAGGACATGCGCGCGCCGCGGTTCCGTGTCCTCTTGCAGGGGGCCGCGCGGGTCCTCGCCGCGCTGCATGGTACGGCAATCGCGGGACTGGAAACCGTTGACCCAACCGAACTTATCGCGCAGGCGGCCACGCAGAGCGCGCTGCTCGCAACGGTATTTCCCGAACTGGGGCGGCGGCTGGCCGCGCTCGATCAGCGTTTCGCGGCCTGGGCGGCGCGCTTGCCCCAGCAAGCGCTGGTGACTTTGCACAACGACTTGCACCTCAAGAATTTCATCGTGGACGGGACGGCGGTTACCCTGATCGACGTGGACAGCGTGCGCCGGGGGCCGCCGCTCCATGATGTGGGAAGTTTGTTCGCATACTTGCGTTATCGCGGGCTGCTGTTGGGGCTGCCGACGCCTTGGCTGGAAGAACTGGAGGCGGCGTTTCTGGAAGCGTATTGCGCTGCCTCGCCGTGGCTACTGCCTGCCCAGGACGTGCGCGCTTATACCGCTGTGGCCTTGATCGGCCAGCGCGCTGCGCGCGCGCTGACGCGGCTCAAGGATTCCTCCGCTTGCCCGATCGAAGCGCTGATCGGCTTGGCGGAGCGGCTGGCTCCCAGGTTGGCGCGCACCCATGGTTGCCCCTCGGCCGGCGTGGATATGCCATCACCGCGAGCGGCCATATGAACACGATCGGTACCCGTCGCCTGCGCGGCATCCTTATGGCCGGGTTCCGTGCCAACCGACTGAGCGTGGCGATTGCCTTGTTCAGCCTGTTGGCCGCCATCGCCCTGGAACTGCTGACGCCTTGGCCGCTCAAGATCGTGATCGATTACATACTGCTCGCCAAGCCGCTGCCCGAGTCGTTGGCTTGGCTGCAATCCCTGTTGGCCAGTGGTCCGCTGCCCGCGCTCGCGGCGCTCTCGTGCGCCATCGCGGTGATCGCATTGCTGGGCGGGGTATTTTCTTATTTGCAGCTGTATCTCGGCGCGCGCATCGGCTATCAACTGGTGAATACGCTGCGTTGTGAGCTGTTCGCGCATTTGCAGCAGTTGTCGCTGGTTTTCCACCAGCGTTCGCGCTCCGGCGAATTGCTCGCCAAAGTAGCGTCCGACACGAGTTTGCTGCGAGACGTATTCGCCGATTGGGTGGTGCAAGCCATCGCCCAGACCCTGATGCTGATCGGCGTGCTGGCGGTCATGTTCGCGGTCAATTGGCGGTTGGCGGTGGTGGTGGCGGCGACATTGCCGGTATTGGGCGTGGTGTTGGTGCGGTTGAATCGCCAGATCAAACTGTCGGCGCGCACCCAACGCCAACAAGAGGGCAGGGTGGTGTCGCGGCTGAACGAAGTGCTATCGTCGATTGCGCTGGTGCAGGCGTTTGGCCGTGAGGACTTCGAGGGCGAGCGGTTCGCGCTGGAAAGCGCGCAAAGCACCGCCAGCGGCCTCAAGAATGCGCGTGTCGCGGCGGCGGTGTCGAAAGCCATCGGCCTGGTGACGGCGGTCGGCACCGCCGGCACGGTATTCGTCGGCGCCTGGCTGGCGCTGGAAGATCGGCTCACCCCTGGCGATCTTCTGATTTTTGTTGCCTACGTCAAGGGCCTGTACAAGCCCGTCAAGGATTTGGGCAAACTATGGGCGAAATTCTCGCGCGCCAAAGTGAGCGCCGAGCGCATCGCCGACCTCCTCGCCATCGAACCCGCCATCCGCGACCGCCCCGATGCGGTGGCGGCCCAGGGTGTGGCGGGAGCCATCGAGTTCGTCGACGTCAGTTTCGGCTACGATGCCGACAAACCGATCCTGGATGGTGTGTCATTCCGTATCCAGCCGGGCGAGAGGGTGGCGTTGATCGGCGCGTCCGGCGCCGGAAAATCGACGCTGGTCAGTCTGTTGCTGCGGCTGTTTGAACCGCGGCACGGCACGATTCTGATCGACGGCCGGGCCATCGACGACTACACCCGCGATTCGCTGCGCCGGGAGATCGGTATCGTGTTGCAGGACACGGTGCTGTTCGGCGCCAGCATCCGGGACAACATCGCGTATGGCAAGCCGACGGCGAGCGACGCGGAGATCGAGGCGGTGGCGCGCCTCAGCCACGCCCATGATTTCATCCTGGCGCTGCCCGATGGTTATGACAGTATCGTCGGCGAGCGCGGCTGCACGCTCTCCGGCGGCCAGCGCCAGCGCCTTTGCCTGGCGCGGGCGCTGCTGAAACAGCCGGCGATCCTCATCTTGGACGAACCCACCGCAGCGCTCGATGCGGAGTCAGCGGCATTGATCGAGAGCGCCCTCGAGACTATCCAGCGCGGCAAGACCACGCTGGTGATCGGCCATCAGTTCTCGCCACACGCGCGGTTTGACCGGGTACTGGCGTTGCGCGCCGGCAAATTGGTCGAAGTCGAGCACCACAAGCTGGCGGCGATATCGGTTTTGCCGTCCGTCGGCCGCATTCCCGCGCAGGCATGAAACCGAGCTTATTGTTTTATTGCCAACATGCGCTCGGCATGGGGCATTTGGTGCGTTCGTTCGCGCTCGCCGCCGCGCTTACCCGCCATTTCCAGGTGGTGTTCCTGAACGGCGGGCCGCTGCCGCCGGGGTTTGCGGCGCCGGATGGCGTCACTGTCATCGATCTGCCGCCGTTGGGATTGGCCGAGGGTTACGCCTTGATCAGCCGCGATTCTCGCTATTCGGTCGAGGAGGCGCAACGTCAGCGCCGCGTGCAAGTGCTGGCGGCGCTAGCAGACTGCGATCCGCGCGTGATCTTGATCGAACTGTTTCCCTTTGGCCGCAAGAAATTTGCCTTCGAGTTGTTGCCACTGCTGAAGGCCGCGCGCCGGCAGCGGCGACCGCCACTCATTTTTTCCAGCGTCCGCGACATCTTGGTCGGCGCGCGCCACGACGCCCAGCGTCACGACGACCGCGCGGCGTGGCTGGCCAATCGCTATTTCGACGGTGTGCTCACCCACGCCGACCCGCGCTTTGCACGCCTGGAAGAATCATTCCATCCCGCGCGCCCGCTGACCATTCCGGTGCATTACACGGGCTTCGTCAGCGCGCGGCGCGCGGTGGCGCCGGAACAAACCCGCGCGCGCCGCGTATGGGTATCGTCGGGCGGCGGTATCGTCGGTGCGCCCTTATTGAAGGCAGCTGTGCGGGCGCAGCGCCAGCTCTGGGAGCGCACGGGTCTGCCGATGACGGTGGTCGCCGGGCCATTTTTACCGGAATCCGAGTGGCGGGGGCTGGGTGAAGTAGCCGCGGGCGCACCGGGTTTGCAGTTGTTGCGGTCACTGCCTGATCTGGGCGCGGTGCTGGGCCGCGTCGCGCTGTCGGTCAGCCAATGCGGATATAACACCGCGATGGACATCCTCGCCGCGCGGGTGCCGGCACTGGTCGTACCGTTCGCCGAAGGCCGCGAAGATGAGCAGATGAAGCGGGCGCGGCGCCTGGAAGGGCTTGGCTTGGTGCGGGTGCTGGAGGCGGAGCGCTTGAGCGGGGAAACCTTGGCCGAAGAACTGCAGGCGCTCGGCGCGTTTCGCCCACAGCCACTGGTTCTGGATTTGCACGGCGCGGACAACAGCGCGCGGTTGCTGAGCCATCTGATGGCGCAAGCGCGGATGCGAGCGCCGGCATGACCGACTGGCTGGCTCGGTTGCGCGAAGTTCTGGACGGCGCTGGTACCCCGGTGCGGTTTTTCTTTCGCGATGACGATGCTGGTTGGGACAGCGCCGCGCTGCTGCGCTTGTTGGATGTGTTCGACCGTTATGCGATACCGCTCGATCTGGCGGTGATTCCGTGCGCTTTGACCAGCGCTCTGACGCGGAGCTACTCGCCCGTCACGGTTACCGCCATATCAACCACGAGCCGGAGGGCCGGAAATGCGAGTTCGGCCCAAGCCGCAACCGCGAGCAGCAATACGCCGATCTGGCGGCGGGCCGGCGGCGGTTGCAAGCCATGCTCGGCAATACACTCGATCCTATCTTCACGCCGCCTTGGAATCGCTGCACCGACACGACAGTGGAAGCACTGGAAAGCCTCGGAATCCGCCTGCTGTCGCGCGATGCTTCGGCCAAACCGTTGATGCTGCGCGGGCTGAACGAAGTCGCGATCCACATCGACTGGTTGCGTAGGCGCAATGGGGTGAAGATCGGCCGTGCCGAACTCGGCCTGCGGATCGCTGAGCGTGCGGGCGCCGGTGCCGGGGTTGGCGTCATGCTCCATCACGCGGACTTGGAGGAGGCGGATTTTTCCGCGCTGGAAGATTTGCTTATACTGCTTTCCCATCATCGCAAGGTAAACTGTCGATTGCTGCGGGATATGGATCGGGAGCGAGCAGTAGCGTGGGTGTGAGAAAACCGCTGGTCGTGTTGGCGGCGCTGTCGATCGGCTTTGGCGTTTTGCCGTTGCCGGTGGCGCGCGCCCAGACTGATGCCAATCAGCGCGCCTTGAACGACGAGTATGAGGGTACCGTAGCGGCGACCGGCGAGGCCGATGACGACGATAGCGACTCGATCCCGCCCGCGACGGCGACGCCTGTGCCCGAAGCCGCGCGCGGCGCGGGCCAAATCCCTATCCGGCGCCTGGACGAGCGCCGGGCGGACGGGCGGGTGATCGCCCATATCGCTGGCAGGCCGTTGATATTCGGCGGCGAGTATGAAGGCGTGCTGCAAGCCCAGCACAATTTCGGCCTGGCCGATCTTGACGATGATCGCCTGCGCCTCAAGAACGAACTCAGCCTCGATCTGTTATATCCATTCCTGGAAAATGCCGCGGTTTTCGCCAGCATCAAGGCGTTGGCCGACCCGGAGTTGTATGCCGAGGACGGCGACCGTAAATCCGAGGAAAGCCTGGAGTTCGATGAGGCCTGGCTGTATATCGACGGTATTCTGGATGGGCATGGCGCCATCCAAGTCGGGCGCCAGAATTTCGCGGAAAAACGCACCTGGTGGTGGGACACTGAACTCGATGCGCTGCGCCTGTACTACGATCACGAGCGCTGGCACTTTGAACTCGCCGCCGCCGAACCGCTGGCGCGTGACACGACCGCCGAGACCGCCATCGATCCGAAGCACGAGGACATCTTCCGCGTACTTGGGCGGGCGTCTTGGGAGTGGACCGGGCGCCAAAGTCTGGAAGCGTATGGCCTATACCAGCACGATCATTCACTCACCCCCGGGGTGGGCGTGCAGGTCAGCAAGCGCGAGGGCGAGGATGACAGCGACGCCGACCTGTTGTGGTTCGGGTTGCGCGCGCTTGGCAGCGTGAAGACCGGGCGCGCGGGTCGCTTCGATTATTGGGCCGATGGCGCGCTGGTGCGCGGCAATGAAGAGCGCTTGCGCTTTGATGCCGACAGTGCTGAAGTTCGTGTCAAGGAGCGCGTGCATCGGCGGGTGCGCGGCTGGGCGCTGGATGTTGGCGCGAGTTGGACCGTGCCGCTGCGGTTCGATCCGGTCATCACGCTCGGTTTTGCGCAAGGGTCAGGGGATGGCGATCCCGACGATGGTGTCGATCACGCATTCCGCCAGACCGGCTTACAGGACAACAAAGGCAAATTCCGAGGCGTCAACCGCTTTCATTATTATGGTGCGCTGCTCCAGCCGGAGTTGGCGAATCTCCGAATCGCCACGTTCGCCGTCGGTGTACCGTTGCTTGACGATAGCTCGGTTGAAGTCGTTTATCACCGCTACCGCCAGGATGAGGCCGTGCCGTTCCTGCGCGATGCGCGCATCCGCGCCGAGCCGAACGGCGTCAACGCCGATATCGGCCAGGAGTGGGATATTGTGTTTGGCTTCGAGGAATGGAAACATCTGCAACTCGAGCTTGTCGGCGCGTTATTCGAAGCGGGTGATGCATTCGGGGAACTGGCGGGCAAGCGTTCCACCGAGATCCAGTTCCAGGTCAATTATCAGTTCTAACCACGCCCCCGGTATGGCGCCACGCCTTGCTCGGGAATCCATACGCCCGCGGGCGCCGCGCCGCTTTGAAAGAAAATATCGATCGGGATGCCGCCGCGCGGGTACCAATAACCGCCGATCCGCAGCCAATGTGGGCGCAATTCCGCCAGCAAGCGCTTGCCGATGGCGACCGTGCAGGCTTCGTGAAATGCATGGTGACCGCGGAACGCGTGCAGGTAAAACTTCAACGACTTGCTCTCCACCAGGACGCCGTCAGGAATATAGTCAATGACGAGGTGCGCGAAATCGGGCTGTCCGGTTACCGGGCAGAGTGACGTAAACTCCGGGCAGGTGAAGCGCACGACATAGAGCGCGTCGGGGTGCGGGTTGGGTACTGGGTCGAGCACGGCGCTCTCGGGGGAGTCCGGCGCCGCGGTCGGGCGACCCAGATGGGTGAGATGGGAATAGAAGGTCTGATCGGTCATCGGTCGGACGGAAAATAGCAGCGCTTTGTGTCTTCAGTATACGACAACGTGTTGACGCGGCGGGCGCGGCGCTCGACAATCCTCGAACATTGTCCGCCACCATAGAGAGCGATGTCCATGTCTACCGCCAACAAGAAACTGCGTTCCGCCGCCTGGTTCGGTCATGCCGACAAAGATGGATTTCTGCACCGCAGTTGGATGAAAAACCAAGGGTTCCCGGAGGATCTCTTCGATGGCAGGCCGGTGATCGGCATCTGCAACACCTGGTCTGAACTCACCCCCTGCAACGCCCATTTCCGCCTGATCGCCGAGCGCGTGAAGCGCGGCGTCTATGAGGCCGGCGGCTTCCCGCTGGAATTTCCGGTGATGTCGCTGGGCGAATCCAACCTACGCCCGACCGCGATGCTGTTCAGGAATCTCGCCAGCATGGACGTGGACGAATCGATCCGCGCCAACCCCATCGATGGCGTGGTGTTATTGGTGGGTTGCGACAAAACCACACCGGCGTTGCTGATGGGTGCGGCGAGCTGCGATCTGCCGACGCTCGCGCTGTCCGGCGGGCCGATGCTGAACGGCAAGTATCGCGGCCAGGACATCGGCTCCGGCACCGACGTCTGGCGCTTCAGCGAAGAAGTGAAAGCCGGCAAGATGTCGCTCGCCGATTTCATGAACGCCGAATCGTGCATGAGCCGCTCGGCAGGGCACTGTATGACCATGGGCACGGCTTCCACCATGGCGAGCATGGTGGAAGCGCTCGGCATGGGTTTGCCCACCAATGCCGCGATTCCGGCGGTCGATGCGCGCCGCTATGCGCTGGCGCAACTGGCTGGACGGCGCATCGTCGAGATGGTGCGCGAAGACCTGGTGATGTCGAAAATCCTCACCCGCCAGGCGTTTGAGAATGCGATCCGCGCCAATGGCGCGATCGGCGGCTCGACCAACGCCGTGGTTCATCTCCTCGCCATCGCCGGGCGGATCGGCGTCGAACTCAGCCTGGATGACTGGGACCGGCTCGGCAAGGAAGTGCCAACCATCGTCGATCTGATGCCGTCCGGGCGCTTTCTGATGGAGGATTTCTACTACGCCGGCGGCTTGCCGGCGGTGCTGCGCGCGCTGGGCGAACATGGAATGCTGAACAAGGACGCGCTCACCGTGAACGGCAAGACCCAATGGCAGAATGTCCACGACGCGCCCAATTACAACCCCGACGTGATCCGGCCATTCAACAAACCGTTGATCGCGAGCGGCGGCATCGCCGTGTTGCGTGGTAACCTCGCGCCGAGTGGCGCGATCATTAAGCCCTCGGCGGCGAGCCCGCATCTCATGAAACATCGTGGCCGCGCGGTAGTGTTCGACAACATCGAGCACTACAAGACGCGCATCAACGACCCCAACCTGGACATCGATGAGAACGCGGTGATGGTGCTCAAGAACTGCGGTCCCAAGGGCTATCCGGGCATGGCCGAGGTCGGCAACATGGGCTTGCCGCCGAAAGTATTGGCGAAGGGCGTCACTGACATGGTGCGTATCTCGGATGCGCGCATGTCGGGTACCGCCTACGGCACCGTGGTGCTGCACACCGCGCCGGAAGCCGCGGCGGGTGGGCCGCTGGCCTGGTCAAAGAAGGCGACATGATCGAACTCGATGTCGCCAATCGACGCTTGCATTTGGATGTATCCGACGCCGAACTCGCCAAGCGCCGCGCCGAATGGACGCCGCCTGCGCCGGCGATGGCCGGCGGCTATCAGAAACTCTACGTCGATCATGTACTCCAGGCCGACCGTGGGGTCGATCTCGACTTCCTGGTCGGCAAGCGCGGCGCGGCGGTGCCGCGCGAGTCGCATTAGTGGCCTATTCGAAACTATTCTGGAAGATCAGGCCAGTCGGCGCGCAGTTGTCGAAACGGAATTTGCCGATGCGCGTGCGCCATTGGTGATCGGTCGGGATGTACTCGTTGGTGTACCAGAACGTGCAGTCGTCGGCCGGGTCTACGCTGAGGGCGCTGTAATCGCCCCAGCGCGTGCCGCCGTTGGCCGGGAGGAAATTCTGCGCGCCGGTGCCGGCGATCAGCACATGCTCGCCCTGCGGCATCTGGCCGAGTGGATCGGTGCTGAGCCTGCCCGTATAGCGGATGGATGGGAATATGGAGGCGCTGGTCACGCTGTAGCCGAGCGCGATATCGCCCTTGCCGTTCATGGCGATGCTGCCCAGCCAGCGGTTTTCGGTTCCCGCCGACAACGTGCCTTGCTGGAACAGCGTCCAGGCGCCCGCGCCGATTTTGCGCAACTCGAACCAGCGTACCCCGCCGCGATCGGCGTTGCCAATGTCGGTGACGAAATTGCCGACCAGCGATTGGCGGCTGCCGAAGTTGCGGTACTGCAACCGCCACAGGATGACTTCGCGCAGCGGGTCGAGCGTGGTGGCGGTGCCGGGTTGGGGAAAGCAGGCGAACGAAGTGAGCCCGCACAGGTTGGAATCGAATTCGGCGACGGCGATGTTGGTCGGGCCGGTCAAAGTGGTGCTCGCGGGCGTGGTGAAATTGGGGTTGAATTCCCAAATCTCGACGAAATCCCGGGTTGCGTTGTTGCTTCCGACATTGTGGACTTCATCGTCGCGATGGCGCATCAGGATGATCGGTGCATTCACCGGCGGCGCGGCGGCGCCGTCCAGGTCGGCGGGCGTCAGCGCCTGAAATGGGAAGCCAGCAAGCGGAGGAACAGTGCGGCGGATGAAGGTCGCGGACAGGCCCGCCAACATGCGGGTGCGGTCCAGGGCGTATACCGCGGGTTGCGACTCGTTGGTGGTGAGTGCGTAGGCGCTCGGCCACACGGCGTATTTCGGATAGTCGGGAAATTGCGGGGTGGCGAACTGATACGCAAACCAGCCGCCGGCGACCGGGTCGGCGGTCTTGGAAATATACACACAAAGCGTTGGGCTGGTGCCCAACGCGTTATCCGCGAATTCGCTGAGCAGCCAGCGATTGGCGAGCGAATCGTACAGCACGACCGGATCGCCGAAGCCGCTGGTTTGGCAGATCGTGGCGGCTGCAGCGAGGTCGCTGAGCGGGAACGGAGCGACGAGAGTGGCGCCGGCTTTGTCGAGTATGGTAACGAGCGCGCTGCCGCTGCCGTTGACCATTTGGATGTAGTGGCTGGGGCCGGCGTCGCCCACGGTATCGGGGGGTAAAACGCCGGTGAACGGGATACCGTCGACGTTTACCAGGGGAATACCAAATGCTTTCGAACTCTTGTCGGTGGGAGGCGAAGCCTGGGGAGCGCTCTCCGAAGACGGCGGTGCGTTGGGCTGGCGAATCGGTTGCCGGGCGTGAACGCGCCGCGGGTTGACTTCGCGCACTGGGTCGCCAGGTTGCCACAGCCGCGCTTTTGGCAGATTACGGAGATCGCCCTCGAATGCGTAGGGTGCGACGGGCGGGCTTTGCATGATGCCAGCATCGGCTGCGCCACAGGGCTGTAAGAACGCGGAGCCAAGCGCAGCAAGGCTGATGATCAGAGTGATTCGAGCACGATGGTTTGTCATGGATTATCACTTTTGGGGTCGACGGTAGGTACAACATAAATTGCCATCATGGACTTTGCCAAATGAAACTTTCAACAACGCAGCGTTTCATCGATTCGATGTGGTTCGATAGCATCATTCCAGCACTCATTGAGTACATCAAGATTCCGAATAAGTCTCCCCACTTCGATCCGGACTGGGCGAACCACGGCTACATGGAGGACGCCGTGCGCCTGATCGCCGATTGGTGCCGCCGTCAAGCGCCAACCGGCATGAGCCTCGAAGTCATCCGCCTGCCGGGCCGCACCCCGCTGATCTTCATGGATATTCCCGGCCAAACCGAGGACTGCATACTGCTCTACGGCCACCTCGATAAACAACCAGAGATGACGGGTTGGGCGGAGGGTCTGGGGCCGTGGACGCCGGTGTTGAAAGACGACAAACTCTATGGCCGGGGCGGCGCCGATGACGGCTACGCCGCGTTCGCCTCGCTCGCCGCCATCCAAGCGGTGCGGGATCAACGCCTGCCCCATGCGCGCTGCGTCGTTCTCATCGAAGCCTGCGAGGAATCCGGGAGTTTCGATCTGCCATTTTATATCGATGCGCTCAAAGCGCGGATCGGCGCGCCGAGCTTGGTAATCTGCCTGGATTCCGGCGCCGGCAACTATGAGCAAATGTGGATAACGACGTCGTTGCGCGGCCTGGCGGGGGGCGTGTTACGCGTCGAGATCCTCAAAGAGGGTGTGCATTCCGGTTATGCCAGTGGCGTCGTGCCTTCCAGTTTTCGCATCGTGCGCGAGTTCCTGGAGCGCTTGGAGGACGCGGCGACTGGGCGCATCAAGCCACCGGCGTTACACGTTGAAATTCCAAGCCAACGCCTGGAGCAGACGCGGCGGGTGGCGGAATTGCTGAGCACCGAGATCGTGCGCGGCTATCCTTTCCTGGAAGGGGCGCTGCCCATGGGCGCCAACCCGTTGGAGAATCTGTTGAACCGCAACTGGCGTCCGGCGCTGTCGGTGACCGGCGCCGAGGGCCTGCCCGCGCTCGCCCAGGCCGGCAACGTGCTGCGCCCGCAGACCACGGTGAAACTATCGCTCAGGTTGCCGCCCACGGTGGACGGACGGCAGGCCCTGGCGTTGCTCAAGAACCTATTCGAAAGCGATCCGCCCTATGGCGCCCGCGTCACCTTCACCGGCGGTGAAGGCGCGAGCGGGTGGAACGCCCCGGAGGTCGCGCCGTGGCTGGAGAGAGCGCTGGAGGCCGCATCACAGCAGAGCTTCGGAGCCAGCGCCATGTACACCGGCGAGGGCGGCACGATTCCGTTCATGGCGATGCTGGGCGAGCGCTTCCCCGATGCGCAGTTCGTCATCACCGGGGTGCTCGGCCCGCGCTCCAACGCCCATGGCCCCAATGAGTTCCTACATATCCCCTATGCCCGTAAACTGACCGCCTGCATCGCCCGCGTGATCGCTGATCATGGTCGGCGTGGTGATGGGTAAATGCTTTCAATGACAGTAAGATAGGTTCAATTTGGCCGTGCCAAATTGAGCTCTTGGCTCATTACGACCCGATCAGGGAATCGGTTTGAAGTCGGTCGGATAGTCGGCATTGGCGCGCGGGGCCCGTGCAATCAAGCCTCTGGCGGTAATGGCATGGAGACTGCAGTCGTGATTCTCCAATCGTTTGATCGATGGAGAAACTGTGATGGCTGTGCGTTTTAGCCAAATGCGGCCCAACGACGGTTTCGATGGGTCTGCTTCACCCAATTGGCAGATGGTGCCGGTCGGCGGAAGCAAACGAGTGGGATTGCACGGCGCCGCCGGGTTGGCCGTGGCGAGCAGCGACACCAGCATCGCGACGGTGGCATCCGCCACGGCGCATGGCCACACGACGCTTACGATTACCGGCGTCGCCAAGGGCAACTGCCAGATCCAGATCGGCGCTGGCCCGGCGTTTGCCGCCGTGCTTGATGTTGCGGTCAAGAGCAGAAAGACGGTGAGCACGGCGTTTCATTACGTCGATGACGGCCATCGCCAGAAAACGAGGCGCAGAATCAGCGATCTCAACGCGATGATAACAGCCGCGAATAACATTTTGCTGCCACAGGCGAATGTCGAAATTTCCCGGCGTAGCGCGGCGGCTTTGCCGATTGCGCAGAATCTGGGCCGGGTCGTGCGCTTTTCTTCGCATCTGCCGGGGGTTCCGGCGGCGCAGCATGAATGGGATGTCGTTACCAGCCATGCGGATGCAACCGCGGATTTCAATGTATTCTTCGTCGTGGAATACGAGCAGGACGCAACGCCCTTGCATGATGACACCGAGGCGGGCACACTCGGCGGGAGCTGCATTTTCGAGGACAATACGGGAGAACCAGCGGGCGTGACTTTGGCTCACGAACTGGGGCATCATCTCGGCCTTGGCCATAGTCGGAATCGACACCACCTGATGGCGGATTCTTCCGGTAGCGGCACCCAAATTCCCAAAGCCGACGCCGACATTATCAACCCCTAGCTCGAGCGGGTAAAAAGACCTTGGCCGCTAAGTCAATCGCTGTCTTTGTGGCTCTGGTAACACTTGCGCGGGTTGGTGCGGGAATACCCTTTGACAGGAGCCTCGCCATGGCAGATCAAACTGGCAATGTACAGCAGCAAGTAGAGCAGGCGTTTCAGGCCGCGCGACAGGGTGATTTCGGGCGCATTGGCGGTTTGCCACGATTGGGCCCGGAGGTGGCGCCATTGCTGGCGCCTTATCTTCACGACAGGCAGTTGGAGATACGCCGCGAAGCAGTCGCCGTGCTTGGCGTGCTCGGCGGTGCGCAGGCATTGCCGTTACTGTTGGAGGCGCTACGGGATCCAGACGCCGACCTTCGTGAACGTGCGGCGCGCGCCCTGTATTCGCAATATGAACCGACCGCTTTGGCGCGCGATAAAGCCGCTGGCGTGGCGCTGCGCGCGAGTGCCGCCGCGGGTAATCGTTCAGCGGCCTGCTTATTGCTCTTGGGTTATTTTCCCGGCGTCGAAACCGAGCAGAGCCTGCACATCGTACTCAAGGATGTCGGCGCCGAGCACACGAAACTTACGGATTCCGGGCCGTTGGTGAGCGTCGCGCTGCCGACGCAAATGGCATTGTCCCGGCTCGGGGATCGTTCCGCCCGCGCAGCGTTGTTGCGCACGATAGACCAGGCCAGCAGCGCGGAAGCCGAGTTTTTCTTGGCCGTGCTGCGGGATATCGATTCACCGACCGTTTTGCACGCGATCAAAGCATTACTTGGCGATAACCGCGAGATTGCGGGCGGGGTTCCCTCTGGCGCCGAGCCGCGTCGGCGGCTGCGCGATGCCGCGGTCGATGCCTTCGTGAAACGGTTGAGCCTGCACATCGATTTTGAATTGTCCGCCAGCCGCCGCTACAGCGATGCGCAGATCGCGGAAGTCCGGCAACGGATCGATTCTCAATTGCCGCAGTAGCGCAATAATCCCCATATTCAACCCAAAATCCCTCGGCGATGCGTTAGAATAGTCATCGCCTTTTCCTCAATGCCGGGGGTTTTGGGATGAACCGTTTCGCGCTTGCCATTGCCGCTGTATTCCTGCTGTTGGTTTCGTGGGCACAGGCTTACGAAACCCGAAGCTTGCCAATGAAGCCTCGCAATATCAACAGATTATCCATGACCGCTACGCCAAGGCCGGAACCGGGCAGGCGGAGGGTTTGGCGGCCACGCTGCGCAAGGCCGCCAATTACGCGCGGCAGAAACTCTGGGCGGAAGCCATTCAAGCCTATGAACAGCTCATCGCCGCCGGCGAAGACAAAAGCCTAGTCTGGCTACGCCTCAGCGAGGCCTGGCAAGGCGATGAAAATACCCGCGCCAATGACGAGAACCGTCAGCACGCCCAGCAGGCCGCGTATAACGCTTATCGCCTGGCACAAACACCGGAAACCCAGGCGCGCGCCCTGACTCAACTCGGCACGGTGTACGCCAACACCAATCAGCCCAAGGATGCCATCGCGGTCTGGAAGGAAGCCCTGGGGTTGCAGCAGGATCCGCAGCTCGCCGAACGCTATCAGGCGCTGGTCAAGGCCAACGCGTTTCACGCCGAAGGGGTCGACGTCGAATCCGACAGCGCCACTCCCAAAGTGTGCCTGCGCTATAACCAGAACGTGACCAGCGACAAGAAAATCCACCTGGAGGATTATCTGACCATCGAACCCTCCATCAAAGCGGTGGTTAGCGCTCAGGAAAATCGCCTGTGCTTCGAGGGCGTCGCGCATGGACAATCGTATCAAGTCACCGTGCGGCCCGGCCTTTCTTCGGCGACCGGCGAAGCCACCGCCGACGCCGAAACCTTCACCGCCCAGGTGGAAGACCGCGCGCCGACCATCGGCTTCCGTGGCACGACTTATATCCTGCCGAAAGCGGGCAGCCAGGCGTTGCCGCTCACCAGCGTGAATGTCGGCAAGGTCAAGATTCGGGTATTGCGCATCGTCGATCGCAACCTGGCCCAGCGGATCAACGAACAGCGCATCAATAAAGTGCTGGACGGTTATGCCATCGACGAAATCGCCGGGCAGTCGGGTGAGCAAATATGGGAAGGGACGATGGAAATCCAAGGCGAACGGAATCAAGAGGTCACCACTGCGATTCCCATGGATGACGTTCTCAGCCATACCGAGCCGGGCATTTACGTAGTGGCTGCCGAACGCGACGACCCCGCGATCGAGAAATGGAACGAGCGCGCGACGCAATGGCTGGTGATATCGGATCTCGGTATCTCGACTTATCGTGGGGAAGACGGACTGCACGTATTCCTGCGCTCGCTCGCCAGCGCCAAACCCATCGCCGGAGTGACGCTCGGGCTTTATTCGCGCAATAACAGCGAACTCGGCAAAGCGGTGAGCGACGAGCAGGGGTATGTCCGCTTCGACCCTGGTTTGTTGCGCGGCGGAGGTGGGCGCGCGCCGGCGGCGCTGATGGCGTATGGCGCGAGCGGTGATTTCAATTTTCTGGATCTCACGCGGCCGAGTTTCGATCTCAGCGACCGTGGCGTGGAAGGACGCACCGCACCGCAGGCGCTGGACGCATTTCTTTATACCGAGCGCGGCGTGTACCGGCCCGGCGAAGTGGTGCAACTGATGACGCTACTGCGCGACAGCCGGGGCTACGCCATCGACCAAGGGTTGCCGCTGACCCTCAAACTGATCCGCCCGGACGAAGTGGAAGCTGACCAGTTGGCGCTACGGGATCCTGCCCTGGGCGGCTACCACGCGAATCTGATGCTAGCCGACAACGCGCGCACCGGCACTTGGACGGTGAAGGAGCCCCACTGAATTCGAAAGCCCAGCCGATTGGGGAGTCTCAAATTTCAGGTCGAGGACTTCGTGCCGCAGCGTTTGAAACTGGCGCTGACCGCTGACAAGGAAGCGCTAGCCCCGGGCGTGAGCAGCCAAGTCGCCTTGGATGGCAAGTTTCTATATGGTGCGCCGGCGGCCAATCTGAACACCGAAGCCGAAGTCACCCTGCGCGAAGACTCCGACCCTTATCCACAGCCGCAATACAAAGGCTATCACTTCGGTTTGGCCCAGGAATCCTGGTCGGCCAAGCGTTTTCCATTGGCAACCCAGGGCACCGACGAGCAGGGCAAGGAAACGCTTACCGTGAGCCTCAACGAAGTCCCCGACACCAGTCGCCTACTGAAGGCGGTGCTCAGAGTGTCGTTGTTCGAGCCGGGCGGGCGGCCGGTGAATCGTGTGCTCGGGTTTCCGTATCGCGTCCAGCCATTCGCGATCGGCATCAAGCCCAGCGCCGATTCGGTGGAGATCGGCCAGGCCATCCAATTCGACATCGTGGCGCTCGATGCCTCCGGTAATCCACAGGCAGTGAATGGCCTGCGCTATGAACTCTATCGCGAGGATTACGAGTATTACTGGTATTACCGCGATTCGCGCTGGGACTATAAAACCATCATCCGCGACAGCCAACCGCTAAACGGCCAGGCTTTCAACCTAGCCGCTGACCAGCCCTACAAAGTCACCCAGAAAGCCTTGGATTGGGGCAGTTATCGTGCCGAAGTGATCGATCCGGCGACCGGCGTGGCCTCGAGCGTGCGCTTCCAGGTCGGCTGGTGGGTGGAGCCGGGCGGCGGGGATTCCCCCGATCGTCTGCAACTGAGGCTGGATAAACCCACTTATCAGGCGGGTGAAACGGCGCACGCTTTCATCAAAGCCCCGTTCGCGGGCGAAGTCTTGCTGGCGGTAGCCAGTAACCGGATGTGGATGACCAAGAGCGTATCACTGCCCGCCGATGGCGTGACGGTCGATCTGCCTATCCCCGCGGAATGGGGGCCGGGCGTGTATCTAACTGCGACTGCGTACCGGCCCGCCGAAGGCGGCGCCAAGCGCGGACCGGGACGGGCGATTGGAGTGACCTGGCTGGGACTCGACCCACAGCCGCGCACCCTGCAAGTCGCATTCGCCGCGCCCAGCGAGCTGAAACCGCGCCAGCAATCGACCTGCCGGTGTCGGTGAGCGGCGTGAAGCCGGGCGAACCCGCTTACCCCACGCTGGCCGCGGTGACGAGGTATTCTCCAACTCACCGATTTCAAGACCCCCGATCCGCTCGAGTTCTTCTTGGGTAAACGCCGCCTCGGGCTGGAACTCCTGGATGTTTACGGCAAACTGATCGAACCTGAAGGCGGCGCGTTGCGCAACGGCGGCGATCAGGCGGGCGAAATCTGAAGGCACCGGCGTGCGCACCGTGAAGACCGTGGCGCTATTTTCCGGCCTGATCGGCGGTGGGCGCCGATTGGCCAGGTACGGTGCCACTGCAACTTCCTGATTTCAACGGCGAACTGCGCTTGATGGCGGTGGCCTGGGATCGCAGCCGGGTAGGACGGGCCGAATCGCCCTTGCTGGTGCGCGATCCGGTCGTGATCCAAGCCTATGTGCCGCGTTTCCTCGTTCCGGACGATGCCAGCCGCTTTACCCTCAATGTCCAGAACTTGAGTGGGGCGGCGGGCGATTATCACCTACAACTGCGGGCGGAAGGCGCGATCAAGCTGGAAGGGGGCGGGCGTAAGCGCATTTTCCGCGTCGCCGACGCCGCTAAGCAAAACAGTGAGCGCCATGTCTATGTCATGCGCGGCCTACAACCCGGCATCGGTCGCGTTTCTGCAGGTCGATGGCCCACAGGGCTTTAACCTCACGCGCGATTGGGAGATCATGCGCCCGGCGCAGGCCATCGTCAGCGAACGCCATGCCGAACGCATCCAACCTGGCGCGAGCCTGGCGGTCGGCAACGAGGGCTCCGGCTTATCTTCCCGGCACCAGCGAGTTGCGCTTGAGTCTATCCACCAAACCCAATCTTAATGTGCCGCATCTCCTCGAGCGTCTGGATCGTTATCCTTATGGCTGCCTGGAACAGACCACCAGCCGCGCGCTGCCGCTGATCTACTTCGACAAAGTGACGGAATCCTGGGGCGGTGCGAAATCAGCGGATGACGCCAATCTGCATGCGCGCGTTCAAAACGCCATCCAACGGGTATTTTCGATGCAGCACTTCGAGGGTGGGTTCGGTTTGTGGAATAGCGACAGCCCGATGGAACAATGGCTATCGGCGTATGCGATGGATTTTCTGTCGCGCGCCAAGGACGAAGCCTATCTCGTGCCGGAAAATCCCTATCAACGCGGTTTGGGATGGCTGCAATCGAGTCTGAATACCATCAGCTACGAACGCGCCGACCTGGCCGCGCGCGCTTATACGCTGTATGTATTGGCGCGGGCGAATCAAGCGCCGCTCGGCGATTTGCGCTATCTCCACGATAATTACCTCGACAAGCTCCCAACCCGGCTCGCGCGCGCGCAACTCGGTGCGGCGCTGGCGCGTCAGGGTGATCGAGGGCGCGCCCAAGAAGCGTTCGAGCTGGCACTCGAAGAGCTGGATCACCCCGATGATTTGCATGATTACGGTACCGTACTGCGCGATCGCGCCGCGCTGGTGGCGTTGCTATCCGAGTCCGGCATGATGGCCGACAAGATACCTCAGCTCGCTGAACAGATGGCCGTAACGCTGGATTCGCAGGCGTATACGAGCACCCAGGAGGAGTCCTGGATGCTGCTCGCCGCCCATGCGTTGCTCAAGCAGCGTGGCGCCCTCAAGTTCGCCGTCGACGGCCAGGCCGTCGCCGCCAAATCTGACCCGTATTACCTCAAGCCTACGCTCGATCAGCTTGCGCGTGTCCTGCGCATCGCCAACCAGGGCGAGCAGCCGCTCTGGTACGTGGCGAACGCCAGCGGCGTGCCGAGCGCGCCGCTGCCGGCGGCGGAAAATGGGTTCTCCATCACCCGCCGTTATTACACTCGTGACGGCGATGAAGTCGATCCTACCAAGGTCGGCCAGAACGAGATGCTGGTGGCGGTGATCAGCGGCAATGCTCTCACTTCCGAAAATCACCAAGCGTTGATCGTGGATTTACTGCCGGCGGGTTTTGAACTCGAAAACGCCCGGCTGGGCGGCGAAGCCAAGGACGATTACGAATGGTTGCCGGCGCTAAGTACCGCTCTGCATACCGAAATGCGCGATGATCGCTTCGTGGCGGCGCTGGACCTGCCATCCGGGCAGCGCGAGTTCGCGGTCGCCTATTTAGTGCGGGCGGTGACGCCGGGCGATTACGTATTGCCGGCGGTGTACGTGGAAGACATGTACAAACCCTGGTTCCACGGGCGCGGCGCCATGGCGAAAGCGACGGTGCAGTAAAGTCCGACGGGTCGCGGACCGGGGGACGGTTTGTCCCCCGGTTTTTTTTTGTGATTTCCATGGAGGTGTGAATGGGTACGCTGCACCTCAAACCCACTCGCGAGAAATCGTTACTGCGCCGCCATCCGTGGGTGTTCTCCGGCGCGCTGGCGAAGGTCGTGGGTAATCCTGATGCTGGGGCGACCGTCGCGGTTCGCGCCGCGGATGGTCGTTTTCTCGCCCATGCCGCTTATAGTCCGGCATCGCAGATCGTGGCGCGGGTTTGGTCTTGGGATGAAGCGGAAAGCATCGACGCCACGTTTTTTCGCAATCGCCTGGAAGACGCGCTTGCGGCGCGCCGCGGTTTCTTCCCGTGGTTCCCCGACTCGGCTTTGCGCCTGGTGAATGCGGAATCCGACGGATTGCCCGGCATCATCATCGACCGCTACGGCGACCTGCTGGTGGCGCAGCTACTCACCGCCGGGGCGGACGCTTGGCGCCACGTGGTGTTCGATGAATTGATGGCATTGACCAAGTCCAGCGCCATTTTCGAGCGCTCGGACGCGGAAGTGCGCGAATTGGAAGGATTACCCGTCAGAACCGGGATGGCGAGGGGGGCCTACCCGACCACGACGGTAGCCATCGTTGAACATGGCTTGCGTTATCAGGTTGATGTCGCGACCGGCCACAAGACCGGCTTTTATCTCGATCAGCGCGACAGCCGCGCGCGCATCGGCGCGCTGGCGTCGAATCGTACGGTGCTGGATTGTTTCTGTTACAGCGGCGGATTTACCGTCAATGCACTGGCGGGTGGCGCCTGCTCGGTGACGGCTGTCGATGCGTCGGCGGATGCGCTGGCTCTGGCGCGCGTGAATCTCGACCTGAATCGGTTGCCGGTGGACCGTGTCGAGTGGGTAAGAGGCGATGTCTTCAAGGAACTCAGGCGGCTGCGTGATGCTGGCCGGGCGTTCGACCTCATCGTGCTCGACCCGCCCAAGTTTGCCCCCACTGCGGCGCAAGCCGATAAGGCCGCGCGTGGTTACAAGGACATCAATTGGCTGGCGTTCAGACTACTCGCGCCCGGCGGAATACTGGCGACGTTTTCGTGCTCGGGCGGCGTCGGCGCCGATTTGTTCCGCAAGATCGTCGCCGGGGCGGCGCTCGATGCCGGCGTCAACGCGCAAGTGATCGGCCATCTCCACCCGCCCTCCGATCATCCGGTGACGCTGGCGTTTCCCGAAGGGGAATACCTCAAAGGCTTGCTATGCCGGGTGGGGTGAGGAGAACGCCGCAGCGGCTACACTGCGATGCCCAGCCCAAGCAGGGCGGCCCGCAGCTGGCGTTCTGCCGCGGCGAATGAAAAATATTGCTCGATATTGACAAGGCCGCTGGCGGATAAGCGCCGCCATAGTTCGCCATCACGATAAAGCCGCACCACCGCCGCCGCGAACGCCGCGGCATCCGCGCCGATCAGCACATCCACGCCATCGGTTAACGCCATGCCCTCTGCCGCCATGGGTGTCGCCACCACCGGTACGCCATAACTCATGCTGGTGTTGATCTTGCCCTTGACGCCTGCCCCGTAGCGCAGCGGCGCGATGGATACACGCACCCGCTCGAACAGCGGCGCGATGTCGGGGACAGCGCCGGTGAACATGATCCGTTCCGAAGCGAGCGCCGTCAGGCTGGACGGGGCGTCGCCGCCGACCACGACAAGGCGCGCCTCGGCCAAATCCGCTGCCACCATAGGCCAAATTTCGGCGATGAAATAGCGCATGGCATCTACATTGGGGGGATGCTCGAAATTGCCAATGAACAGCAGATCGCGCCGCGCCTCGAACGGTGTCGTTGCGCCATGGATGGTATGGATATTCGAGATTAGCGCCACGTTAAGAGTGGCATCTTCTTGTTCTAGCAATGCTTTCTCGGAGGGGCTCACGACCAAAGTGAGGTCGGCTTGGCGCGCGCGGGCGAGTTCTTGGCGTTTGCGCGCGGCGGCGCGGCGGGCGAGTGCCGCCGTACCCTGCCATTCCGCCTGGCGCTGCTCGCGCAGGAAATGGAGATCGACGGTGTCGAAGATCAGCTTGGCTCGTGGACATAGCGACCGCACGGAATCGGCATACTGCGCGGCGATATCGGCGCGGCTCAGGATGACGATATCCAAGTATTGCCCATGCTGTTTGAGATAGCGCGTGATGGATGGCACGTAAGGCGCGTAAAGAACCTCGACGCCGCGCGTTTGCAAGGCCCCGGTATAGGGCTCCAGGCGCTGCAAGTCGTGGGCGGCGAACGTAGTCTTAAAGCCCAGTCGTTGCAACACCGCGAGCAAATGGGCCATACGCAGCGATCCGGAATCGTGGTCCGGCATCAACATGCGCTGATCGACGATGAAAGCGCGGCGCTGCACCGAGCGCTCTTTCTCCAGCTCTGGTTCTAGGCCGTTGGGCCGGTGGCTGGCGAGTGCGGCTTGCCAGCGCTCGAAGAATTTCCTGGCGTTGGCGATCTGGTGACGCTTGACGCCGGACCCGGTGTCGGTGCCGGAAGTCACGCCCTCGTCGTGAATGACGACCGCGCGTGGCTGATAATACACACGTTTGCCCGCCGCGCGCACTTTGAAGGCCAGGTCGGTGTCTTCGTAATACGCCGGTGCGTAGTAGGGATCGAACATGCCGAGAGTCAGGAACAGAGTACGGCGGATCACCAGGCAGGCGCCCGAACAATAATCGGCCTCTCGCAGATAGCCGTATTGCGGACGATCGGGGTCGTCGCCGCGGCCATAGTTCCACGCCGAACCGTCGCGCCAGACGATGCCGCCGGCTTCTTGCAGGCGTCCATCCGGGTAGATGAGGCGCGCGCCGACCAGCCCGGCATCGGGGCGACGAGAGAAAGTTTCCACCAGGGCGTCGAGCCAGCCGGTTTGTACTACCGTATCGTTATTCAGAAACAGCAGAAATTCACCACGCGCGGCCTGCGCGCCACGGTTGCAAGCGCCGATGAAGCCCAGGTTGGCCTCGTTGCGCACTACCGAGACGCCTTGCATGGCGGCGAGCATGGCGGCGGTTTCGTCCTGGGAAGCATCGTCGACCACGATGGTTTCGTAGGCCAGCGCGTGGGTTTCGGTTTGCACCGATTGCAAGCAGCGAAACGTAAACAGGTGCTGGTTGTAGACCGGTATGACGATCGAGACGACGGGTGTTTGAAAGCTGGGAAACTGCAACGGCCGCCAGGCCTCCAGAGGCGGGATTTTGCGCGGTTTCGTGGGGGCCGCGCGCCGCAACTTGCGCCGGATGCGCGCCAGCAATGCCGTGGCGCCCTGACTGCGCCAGGTGTCCAATGCCACAGAGGCGTAGCGCCCGTAGCGCTGCACGACCTGCAGCAGGTATTTCACTCGCCAAGTCTGCATTGTCACGTCCTGGGCTGCGGGGTAAGATCAGCGGCTTTCCATATCCACGCTGAGTGCGGGCGGAAACGAAGGTATGACATTTCTCGATGAAATCCAGTGGCGCGGATTGCTGTATCAGACCGCCGGCCAGGATATCGAAGCGCATCTGGCCACGCCAGGGCGAGTGGCGTATTGCGGCTTTGACCCTACCAAGGACAGCTTGACCGTCGGCAATTTCGTCGCGATCAAGATGTTGATGCACTGGCAGCGCGCCGGCCATCGGCCTATCGCGTTGATGGGCGTCGGCACCGGCATGATCGGCGATCCATCCGGCAAAGACGCCGAACGCCAGTTATTGAGTCCGGAGCAGGCCCAGGCCAACAGCGAGGGTCAGCGACGCGTGTTCGAGCGCCTGCTCGACTTCGATCGGGGCCGCTCGAACGCCGCGTTGATCCTCAACAACTACGACTGGCTGGGCAAGCTTGGCTACATCGACATGCTGCGCGATGTCGGCAAGTATTTTTCGGTCAACGCGATGATCCAGAAAGACTCGGTGCGCGAGCGCCTGCACAACCGTGACCAAGGCATCAGTTACACCGAGTTCAGCTACATGCTGTTGCAAGCTTATGATTTCTACCATTTGCGCCAGACCCACGGCTGCACCGTGCAATTGGCGGGATCGGATCAATTCGGCAATATCGTTGCCGGCATCGATTTGATACGCCGTAAACTGGGGCCGGAGGTGGGACACAGCTACGCCATCACCAATCCCTTGCTGACACGCTCGGATGGCAAGAAAATCGGCAAGTCGGAGGATGGCGCGATCTGGCTGACCGCCGACCGCACCAGTCCATACCGCTTCTATCAGGTCTGGGTCAACACCGATGACGCCGACGTCATCAAATTTCTCAAATGGTTTACGTTCTGCAGCGAGGATGAAATCGCCGCCATCGAAGCCGAACAACAGGCCAACGCACAGGCGCGGCCGGCGCAGCGGGCGTTGGCGCGCCAGATGACCGCCCTCATCCATGGCGAGGATGCGCTCAAGACCGTGGAGCATGCGTCGGCGGCCTTGTTCGGCGACGGCAACGTGCGGGGCTTGGATGGTGTACTCTTGCGCGAGGTGTTCGCCGACGTCCCCAACTCCTTGCACGACAAGCAGAGTCTCGACGGCGCCGGGGTCGCGCTGGTCGATGTCTTGGCGCAGTCCTCGCTCGTCGCGTCGAAGCGCGAAGCGCGCGAATTTCTGCAAAACGGCGCGATTTCGGTCAACGGTGAACGCGTGGCAGGCGATCGACGCTTGACGGCGAGTGATTTACTGCATGGCGAAACCATTTTGCTGCGGCGCGGGCGCAAGAATTGGCATGCGACGCGCTGGGTGTAGTAGCCCTGCGCCAGTAGCCACGCTTGCCGGAATCGATTATTGTGGACGGCACCGAGGAGAGATGGCAGAGCGGTTGAATGCACCGGTCTTGAAAACCGGCAACCCGCGAGGGTTCAAGGGTTCGAATCCCTTTCTCTCCGCCAGCTTGAGGTGGGGACCATCGAAGCGCATGATGGCGAGTACAGATGGTCGGTAAGCAGGTCATGGCAATCTCGAATATCATCAATAATGGAGAGCACCAATCATGTTGAAGCTAATGCGAAAAGCGGTGTTGATCGCGATTCCCTCGCTATTGTGCTGGCAACCGGCGACCGCCGCCGAAGCGCCCAAGACCGCCTTGGAAATGCGCGATTACGCTTGGCGCAATGGTTTGCGCGAGGCCACCTTCGGCAATCGCCCGATTATCGAATCCGAGGATATCGTCCAACTGGAAGCGCCCGCCCGCGCCGAGGATGCTGCACGCGTGCCGCTCAAGGTCAAGGCGCAGATACCGCAGACCACCGAGCGCTACATCAAGACCATCACGCTGTTGATCGACGGCAATCCGGTGCCGGAGGTCGGTCGTTTTGTCTTCACCCCCAAGAGCGGGCGCGCCGACCTCAGCTTGCGCGTGCGCGTCAACGACTACACGGCGGTGCGCGCGGTCGCCGAAACCAACGACGGCAAGCTGTACATGTCGCAGCGCTTCGTGCAAGCCTCCGGCGGCTGTTCGGCGCCGCTCGCCACCGACCTGGAAGCGGCGCTGACCCGCCTGGGCAAGATCAAGATCCGCACGCGCGATGAAGTTACCGCCGAACCCATTCCCACTCTGCTCAGCATCAGCCATCCGAATGTCACCGGCTTGCGCTCCGACAAGATTTCGGCGGCTTATATGCCACCGCACTACGTCAACGGCGTGAAAATCAGTTTCAACGGCGAGCCGGTGATGACCGCGGAAACCGATATCGCGGTGAGCGAAGACCCTAGCATCGGCTTCTACTTCGTCCCCGACCGCGACGGCGAACTGCAAATCGAAGTGAGCGATTCGCAGGGCCAGATTTTCACCGCGGTGCATTCCGTGAAAATGGCGCCGCCCGATCCCAACGCCGTGACGGCGCGCTAACGTATTGCCAGCGGCCGGGAAGCTGCGCGCGGCTTCCCAGCCCTATCTTGTTCTCGGCGTGCGCTCGCCAGGCTACGCCACGGACGCCATCGTGCCCCCTGTCCTGCAACTCGACAACGTCAGCAAGTCCTTCCCCGGCGTGCAAGCCCTCAAGGGCGTTCACTTCGAGGTTCAGGCCGGCGAAGTGCATGCCCTGCTCGGCGAGAACGGCGCCGGCAAATCGACCTTGATCAAAATCATCGCCGGGGTATACGCGCCTGACCAGGGCCAAATCCTCATCGATGGCCGGGCGGTGGAATTCGATAGCCCGCAGGCCGCGCAACGCGCCGGTATCGCGACCATCTATCAGGAATTGCTGCTCTATCCGGAGCTCAGCGTCGCTGAAAATATCTTCATGGGGCATGCGCCACGCACCCGCTACCACACCATCGATTGGCCGGCGATGGATGCGAACGCGCGTGCTATCCTGGCAACGCTCGATATCCACGATCTCGAGGTGACGCGCCGCGTCGGTGCATTGTCGGTGGGCAACCGCCAACGTGTCGAGATCGCCAAGGCGCTGTCACAGAATGCCCGCATCCTCATCATGGATGAGCCAACCGCGGCGTTGACCGAAGCGGACGTCGAGCGCTTGTTCGCCATCGTGCGGCGCTTGCGCGAACGCGGCGTCGGTGTCGTGTACATCACCCATCGCTTGGAGGAAGTGTTTGCGCTGGCCGATCGGGTGACGGTGTTGCGTGATGGCGAATACGTGGGCACCCAAGCGGTGGCCGAGACCGATCAGCAAGACCTCATCGGGCGCATGGTCGGGCGCACCATCGCCAATTTATTCCCTAAGCTGCCCGCCGCCATCGGCTCGGTGGCGCTGGAAGCGCGCGATCTTACCCGCCATCCGCTGACCCGCAAGGTGAATTTCATGCTGCGCGCGGGCGAAATCGTCGGCTTGGCCGGCCTGGTCGGGTCCGGGCGCAGCGAGCTTGCGCAAGTCCTGTTCGGCATGACGCCGGCGCAGGCAGGTGCGATCCTGGTGGGCGGCAAACCGGTGCGGATTCGGAGCCCGGAGCAGGCGCAGGGTCTGGGGATCGCCTATATCCCCGAAGACCGCGCCAGTCAGGGCTTGATCCGGCCCATGAGCGTGCGCGAGAACGTCTCCCTCGTGGTTCTGAAACGCCTGGCGCGGCGGGGTTTCATCGACCGTCGCGCCGAGCGTAGCCTGGCCGACGGCAGCATCGCCCGATTCCGTATCCGTGCGAGCGGGCCGGAACAAGTCGTGAACAAACTGTCGGGAGGCAATCAGCAGAAAGTGGTGATCGGCAAATGGCTGGCCGCGCAGCCGCGGGTGCTGATCATGGACGAACCCACGCGTGGCATCGACGTCGGCGCGAAAGCCGAAATCCATCGCCTGATGAGCGAATTGGTCGGCCAAGGCATGGCGATTCTGATGATTTCCAGCGAATTGCCGGAAGTCCTGGGGATGAGCGACCGCATCCTAGTCATGCGCGAGGGCCGGATTGTCGCCGAATTCGCACATGCCGACGCCAGCCAGGAACGCGTCGCGGCGGCGATGATGGGCGCGGCGCCGGCCCTGGTCGCCGGTGTCTGAGGCAACAGTGGCGCTGCTGACGCCGGCCACGCGCAGCGGGCGGTGGCGCCATACCGTGAGGGGCTGGTTGCTGAGCCAGGAAGCCGTTTTGCTGCTCGCCATCCTGGCGCTCCTCGCCGGCGTCGGCGCGCTCAATCCGCGTTATCTCGCCGAACGCAATGTGGAAAGCCTTTTTCTCGGCAACGCGTATATCGCGGTCGCAGCCATCGGCATGGCGATGGTCATCGTGTCCGGCAACATCGACGTATCGGTAGGCGCGCTGATCGGCGTGCTCGCCACCTTGAGCGGCACGCTCGCGGTGGCTGGCGTTCCCATCGTCTTCGCCTGGCTCGTACCGCTCGTGGCGGGGATGTTGGTGATGGCGCTCAATGGTTTTCTCATCGCGTATCTCGGCATTCCCTCCATCGTCGTCACCTTGAGGATGCTCAGCATCTTGAAAGGCGGATTGATCAGTATCACCAGCGGCGCGTGGATCAGCCAGTTGCCGCCCGGCTACCACTTGGCGCAGTTGCAGCCGTTTGGCATTCCCATGCCGATTTACTTCATGGCGTTCCTCACTGTGGTGAGTGCTTGGTGGATGCGCTACACCGCCACCGGTAGGGCGTTGTACGCAGTTGGCGGCAACCGCGAGGCGGCGCGCCTGTCGGGCATTTCTCAGCAGCGTATCGTGATGACGGTTTTCATCCTCCACGGTTTGTTCACCGGCATCGCCAGCGTGTTGTTCGCCACCCAGTTGAGCGTGATTCAGTCCACCGTACCGCCCAACCTGGAACTCACCATCATCACCGCCGCCGTGGTCGGCGGCGTCAGTATTCTCGGCGGCAGCGGCACCGTGATCGGTTCCACGCTGGCCGCGATTCTGCTCGCCGCCATCGGCTCGGCGTTGATCTTCGTCAGCATATCGCCTTATTGGCTACGCGCGGTGCAGGGCTTGCTGATCCTCCTCACCGTGCTCGCCGACTTGGCTCGGCGCCGCCGCCACGCGCGCCTGCATTGACGCCGATGACGACCTCCGCCAATCCCGGTCTCGCCTGGGCGCTGCGCGATCTCGCTGTCAGCCATGAAGGCGTATTGGCCGTCATACTCGCGTGCGCGCTGCTCGCGCTCTCGACCCAGACCGAGCAATTCCTGACCCGCGACAACCTCCTCAACCAAGGGCGCTTGTTGGCCGAGGTCGGCCTGGTGGCGCTGCCCATGACGTTCATCATCATTACCGGCGGCATCGATTTATCGGTCGGGGCCATCATGGGGCTGTGCGCGATCGTGCTCGGCTATGCCTGGAAAAATCTGGGGCTACCGCTCGCGCTCGCGATTGTCGCCGCGCTCGCGACCGGCGCGCTGGCGGGATGGGTGAATGGCTGGTTCATCACCCGGGTGCCGGTGCCGCCATTGATCATGACGCTCGCCACCCTGGCGTTCTATCGAGATCTGGCCGAAGGCATCAGCCAGGCGCGCTCGGTGCGCGGTTATCCCAGTGGTTTTTCAAGTCGGGCAGGGCGATTGGTGGGGGGTGCCAGCCCAGCTATGGATTTTGCTAGCGGCCGTTGTCATCATGGCGGTGATCCTGGCGCGTACCACGTTTGGAAGAGCACTCTACGCCATCGGCCACAATGAGACGGGGGCGCGGTTTTCCGCTATCCCGGTGGATCGCTACAAGCGCGCGATCTATACCTTATCCGGCGGCATGGCGGGGCTCGCCGGGTTCATTTTCGTATCGCGGGTCAGCACCACGCGTTCCGACATGGGCACGGGTTTGGAACTCGATGTGATCGCCGCCGTGGTGTTGGGCGGCACCAGCATTTTCGGCGGCGTCGGTACCATCTTGGGCACCGTGCTGGGCGTGGTGATGATCCAACTCCTCAAGAACGGCCTCGCGCTGACTGGAGTCAAGGGCGACGCCACCATTGTCGTGATTGGTTTGGTGCTGATCCTGTCTATACTCATCGCCAATCTCATCCAACGCGGCCGCGGCAGCGGCAGCGGTCATTGAAGGATGAAGTGGCTTCGGGACGTGCTGTTGTCATGCTCACCACTATGGGAGGACTGTCAAAGTGTACAAGAAGTCATTGTTGTTGCTCGCATTGGCGTTGGCGTTCGGTACGGTGCAAGCGCAGAAACGCTGGGACGGCGCGGACGAATTGCCGGTCAATCCGCTCGACTGTGGCGCCGCCGCCGGCGGGGCGGTAGCGGCCAAAAGCTATGACGGCGGCCAGCCCACCAATCCGCCCAGCCTGGCGGGTAAGGAAATTACCTTGGTCGATGTGCCCAAGCTGATCGGCATCGGTTATTTCGCGGCGACCACCCAGGGCATGGAAGCCGCCGCCAAGGAACTGGGTAACGTCAAAGTCAAGACCGACGGCCCGACCGAAGCCAATATCGACAAGCAGATCACCTTCCTCGATAACTTCATTACCCAAGGCGTCAATGGCTTGCTGTTTGCCGCCAATGATCCGGTGGCGATTGCCCCGGTTCTGAAAAAAGCGCTGGGCAAGGGTATCCATGTCGTCGGCTACGACGCTAATTCGACGCCCGACGCCCGTGAGTGGTTCGTCAACCAGGCGGAATTCAACGGCATAGGCAAGGCGATGATCGACGCCATGGCCAAGGAAATTGGCGAAGAAGGGAGCTTCGCCATCGTCACCAGCACCTTCACCACACCCAACCAGGCGCGCTGGATCGCCGAGATGGCGGCGTATCAGCAAAAATGCCACGCCAAGATGCGGTGGCTGGAAACAGTCGAGGCGCAAGAAGACAATATTCTGTCTTTTAATCAAGCTAATACGCTTCTTAACAAATATGGCGATCAGTTGAAGGGCTTGTTCGGCATGACCAGCGTCGCCACGCCAGCCACCGCCGAGGCGGTGACCCAAGCCAAACTGTGCGGCAAAGTCGCGGTAGTGGGCCTGGCTACACCGAATGCCATGAAGCCCTATGTGGCCTCGGGTTGCGTCAAAGCGGTGGTGCTGTGGAACCCGGTCGATCTCGGCTATGCCGCCGTGCAAGTGATGCGCGCGGTAGTGGATGGCAAGCTCAAGCCCGGTGCGACCGAGGTCGAAGCGGGCAAGCTGGGCAAGCTCAAGATCGTCAATGGCAGCGAAGTACTATTGGGGCCGCCTTTCATTTACAGCAAGGACAACATCGACAAGTTCAATTTCTGACCGCCATACCCGGTCGAAAACACCCTGCGGCCGTGCTGCCAAAGCGCGGTGCGGGGTGAAACTAAAACGAATCCTGGGAGGGGGAGCCATGCACGGCCTGATGATGGATATACCGCTGATGATTTCCGCCATCATCCGCTACGCCGCCGACGTCAACGCCGAGGCGCGCGTCATCTCGCGCAGCGTCGAGGGCCCGATGCACCGCTATGGCTACCGCGACGCCTACCGCCGCATCTGTCAACTCGCCCATGCGCTGCGCGGCTTCGGTGTACAGGCCGATGAGCGTGTCGCCACGCTGGCTTGGAACGGCCACCGCCACTTCGAGCTGTATTACGCGATCTCCGGCATTGGCGCCGTGTGCCACACCATCAACCCGAGGTTGTTCCGCGAGCAGATCGTCTACATCGTCAACCATGCCCGCGATCGCTATCTTTGCGTCGATCTCACTTTCTTGCCCTTGCTGGAAGCGCTGGCGACGGAATTGAAGAGTGTGCGTGGGTTCATCGTCATGACCGACGCCGAACACATGCCCAAGACCGCCCTGCCCAACGCGCTGTGCTACGAAGAACTGCTGAGCGGGCAGCCCACGCAATTCGATTGGCCGAGTTTCGACGAACGCAACGCCAGCGCGCTGTGTTACACCTCCGGCACCACTGGCAATCCGAAAGGCGTGCTGTATTCGCACCGCTCGACGCTCCTCCATGCTTACAGCGTGCTCGCCACCGGCATGAGCGGGATGAGCGCCGAATCGGTGGTTCTGCCGGTCGTGCCGCTGTTCCATGTCAATGCCTGGGGGTTGCCTTATACCGCGCCGATGGCGGGCGCGAGCTTGGTGTTCCCCGGACCCAGGCTGGATGGCGCGAGTCTGCTCGACCTCATCGAGTCGGAAGAGGTGACCGACGCCTGGGGTGTGCCCACGGTGTGGTTGGGGCTATTGAACGAAGCCCGCAAGCGCGGCGCGAGATTCACCAGTTTGAAGCGGGTGGTGATCGGTGGCGCGGCGGCGCCGCGCGCGATGATCGAGGCTTTCGAGAATGAGTTTGGCGTCGAAGTGCTGCACGGTTGGGGTATGACGGAGATGAGCCCGGTCGGTTCGACCAGCGTACTCAAACCGAGCGCCAAGCACGGGCCGGCGCGCGCGCGCCATGACCTCAAGACCAAGCAAGGACGACCGCTGTTCGGAGTGGAGATGAAAATCGTGGACGGCGCCGGCAAGGCGTTGCCGCACGACGGCGTTGCCTCGGGCGAGTTGCGGGTGCGTGGGCCGACCATCACCAGCGGTTATTTCGACGATCCGCAAGCCGGCAAGGATGCATTCGACGCCGAAGGCTGGTTCAGAACCGGCGATGTCGCCACCATCGACCCGGACGGCCTGATGCAGATCGTCGATCGCCTGAAAGACGTAGTCAAATCGGGCGGCGAATGGATCAGTTCGATTGCATTGGAAAACGCCGCCATGGGCCATCCGCGTGTGGCGGAAGCGGCGGTGATCGGTATCGCGCATCCGAAATGGGACGAGCGGCCCTTGCTGGTCGTTGTGCCTGCTAAAGACGGAGCGCCGAGCGCCGAAGAACTGCGTGCTTACCTGGCGGAGAAAGTCGCAAAATGGTGGCTGCCGGATGCCATCGAGTTTGTCGCGGAACTGCCGCACGGGGCTACCGGCAAGCTGCTCAAATCCGAGTTACGGGAAAGGTTCAAGAATTATCGATGGCCGGTAGTGCGATAGGTTGATAGGGTCGCTCCGTGATGATTTCATGCGCGGCGCGATTGTGTTGTAATGGCTGCGCCAATCCACCCGAGGTGCCGCTATGAACCTGTTACGCCGCATGACCCTAGTTATTTTTGCCTTGCTGGTACTCATTCTCGGCCCTGTACAAGCCCAGGATTCCATCCGCATCGCCTTCATTGATCCGCTGTCTGGGCCGTTCGCGGCGTCGGGCAACACCGGCCTGAAGCAGCTTCGCTACGCGGTCGAGGAGCGCGTCAACAAGCGTGGCGGGGTGTTGGGTGGGCGCAAACTGGAAGTGGTGCCGTTCGATAACCAGGTCAGCCCCAAGGAAAGCCTGATCCAGCTTAAGCGCGCCATCGACGAAGGCATCCATATCATCGCCCAGGGTAACAGTTCGGCGGTCGCCAACGCGCTGCTGGAAGCGGTCGCCAAGCATAATGAGCGCAATCCCGAACAGCGCGTTCTGTATCTCAATCATTCCGCGGTCGATCCGGCGCTCACCAATGAAAAATGCAGTTTTTGGCATTTTCGATTCGACGCCAATGCCGACATCAAGATGAACGCCCTGACCGATGTCATTGCCGCCCAGGCCGATGTCAAGAGCGTCTACGTGCTCGGCCAGGATTATTCCTTCGGCCAAGCAGTCGCAGCGGCGGCGACGCGCATGTTGGCGGCCAAACGGCCCGACCTCAAAATTGTCGGCAATGAACTGCACCCGATCGGCAAGGTCAAGGATTTCAGCCCGTATGCGGCGAAGATCAAGAGTAGCGAGGCGCAAGCGCTGATTACCGGTAATTGGGGTACGGACATGCTGGGGCTGGCGCGGGCGGTGGGCGATGCCGGGCTGAATCTGCCTGTTTATACGTTTTATGCGCTGGGCGACGGTATCAGCGCCGCCATCGGGGCGGCGGGCAAAGGCCGGATTCGGTTGGTTAGTGTCGGCCTCTGGAACCCGCAGCCGACACCGGAATACCTTGCCTATTTCAAGGGGTTGAAAGCCGCTTACGCAGACGCCGACATCACCCAATTCCAGATCATTACCATGGTCGATATGCTGGCGCGCGCCCTGGAAAAAGCGGGTAGCGACGATCCGCTGAAAGTCGCGCTGGCTTTGGAAGGCATGGAAGCCACCACCATCGCCGGCGAGCACGCACTGATGCGCGCCGCCGACCATCAACTCCTCCAACCGCTGCACGTCTCGCGTCATACCGACGAGGGCGTCGCCATCGACATGGACAACTCCGGTTTCGGTTTGGTGACGGAAGTCACCGTGCCGCTGGAGCAAGCCACCTTACCCACCACTTGCCAGATGGCGCGCCCGGCGTCCTGACGCGCGCCGCGATGGCCGAGCTGTTCAGTTTTGCGTTGTTACAAGGGCTATTCAACGGCTTAATGCTGTTTCTGTTGGCAAGCGGTTTGACGCTGATCTTCAGCCTGCTCGGCGTCCTCAATCTGGCGCACGCCAGCTTCTACATGTTGGGCGCGTACTTCTCCTACGCGATTGGCGTTCATACCGGGTTTTGGGGTGGCGTGGTGATCGCGCCGCTGTTGGTCGGGTGCGGCGGTGCATTGGTCGAACGCCTCGCGTTGCGGCATTTGCACCGAGTGGGTCATGTCGCCGAGTTGGTGTTTACCTTCGGCTTGGCGCTCCTCATCGAGGAGGGCGTGCAACTGGTATGGGGCCGGGCGGCGCTACCTTACCACGAGCCGGAGGCGCTGCGGGCGCCGCTGCTGATTCTGGCGGGGCTGGGGTTTCCTACTTATAAGGCATTGTTGCTAGCCGCCGCGCTTGCCATCTTCGTTGCGCTTGCGTTGCTGCTGACCTACACGCGCTTGGGTTTGATCGTACAGGCCGCGCTCAGCCATCCGGAGATGGTGGCGGCGCTGGGTCATGACGTGCCAACCGTTTTTACCCTGGTATTCGGTCTGGGCACCGGTCTCGCGGGCCTGGCTGGGGCATTGGCGGGGCCGGTGCTCGGCACTTATCCGGGCATGGCCGTGACACTGGGTGCGACCGTGTTCGTCGTGGTCGTGATCGGTGGCCTAGGATCGCTGACCGGTGCGCTGGTAGCGGCGCTGGCAGTGGGGTTTCTGCAGAGTGGCGCGATTGTCTGGGACATTACGCTTGCCGACGTCCTGCGGTGGTTCGGTTGGTACCTCAATGCCGAATCCGGGTCCCGCGATCGGTGGGATGTCGCCCTGCCGAGGCTTGCGCCGCTGTTGCCTTATCTACTGATGATCGTAGTGCTAATCGTGCGTCCGTCGGGGCTGTTCGGCAAACGCGCGGCATGAACGCGCGTACGTGGGCAGGCTGGGGCGCAGCGGCCTTGGTGCTCGCCTTATTGCCGCTCCTGTTCCGTTCGGGCGCGGCGCTGTCGGTATTGAACCAAATCGGCATCGCCAGCGTATTCGCGCTCAGTTATCACCTGTTGTTCGGCCTGGGTGGGATGCTGTCATTCGGTCACGCGGTGTTTTTTGGCCTGGGCGGATTCACCGCCGCCCACGCCTTGAATGGCGCGCTCGGCGTGCCGTTGCCGTTGTTGCCGCTGCGGGGGGGGGGCGGTGCCACGTTGTTTGGGCTTGCCATCGGCGGGTTTTCGGTACGGCATGGCAGTACGGTATTCGCCATGGTATCGCTCGCCGTCGTCGAACTGGTGTCGGCGAGCGCGCTGATTCTGACCGGTTTTTTTGGCGGCGAGGAGGGTATTGCCACGAACCGCACGGTGGCGCCGGTAGTGCTGGGTTTGCGATTCGTCAGCGATGTCGAAGTCTACGCGCTGATCGCGGCATGGCTGTGGCTGGCGGCGTTCGGCGCTTGGCTGTTTGCGCAAACCCCGCTCGGTTTGGCGGCGCGATCCGTGCGCGACAATGCGGAGCGTGCGGCTTTTCTAGGCTATAACCCGTTCGTGGTCAGGTTCTTGGTATTTTTGTGCGCGAGCTTTCTGGCCGGGGTGGCAGGTAGTTTGTTCGCCGTGAACTATGAAATCGTGACCATTGAAAATCTCGACCTCGCAGCTTCCGCCAATGTATTGCTCATGACCTATATCGGTGGCGCCGCCCATTTTCTCGGGCCGATCACCGGCGCAGTGGTGTTCACGCTGTTGCAAACCGTGTTGAGCCGCTACACCGAGCTGTGGCAGCTCTACCTCGGCCTGGTGTTCGTGGGCGTCGTCCTATTCCTGCCGGATGGCATCGTCGGCTTGCTAATCACTGCCGGACGGCGCATGGTGGGGCGTGTGCAGCCATGAGTGCGGTGCTGGAATTACGCGGCGTGTGGAAGCGCTATGGACCGACGGAGATCATCCGTGGCGTCGATCTTGATATCGACGCTGGCGAGCGCCGCGCACTCATCGGCCCCAACGGCGCCGGCAAATCGACGTTGCTCGATCTGATCAGTGGGCGCCAGCGCCCGAGCGCCGGCAAGATACGCTTTGAAGGACGGGACGTCACGGGTTTGCCGGCGCAGCGTATCCGCCGCCTCGGTTTGAGTCGCAGTTTTCAGTTGAGTCTTTTGTTCGGGCGACTCAGTGTATTGGAAAATCTCTACACCGCGATATCGGGAGTCCAGCCCTGGCGCTATTCTTGTGCGCGTCTGTTGGGGCGCCAAGCCGAGTTTCTTGAGCACGCCGAGAGCTTACTTGCCAGCGTAGGATTGCATGAGCGTCGCGCCGTGCGGGCGGATCAACTGGCGCACGGTGAGCGGCGGGCGTTGGAACTCGCGATGGCGACGGCCGGTGGCGCACAGGCACTGCTGCTGGATGAACCGACCGCTGGGATGAGCCGTGCCGAGGCTGCGCAAACCGTGGTGTTGATCGATCGCTTGACGGCGGGGAAAACCGTGCTGTTGGTCGAGCATGACATGAACATCGTGTTCAGCCTCGCCGACCGTATTACGGTTTTGCAGCAAGGGCAAGTCCTGGCGACCGGTACGGCGGCGGAAATCAGGGCGGATGCGGCGGTGCGCTCGTCTTATCTCGGTGAGCCATGACCGCGTTGCTCGAACTCAAAGGGGTTCACGCCTATTACGGCGCAAGCCACGTTGTGCAAGGCGTGGACATGCGTATCGTTGCCGGGGAGTGCGCGGGCTTGCTCGGGCGCAACGGCGCGGGCCGCTCGACGCTTTTGAAAGCCGTTATGGGCATGGTCGAGCGCACCGGCTCGATTCGGTTTCAGGGTGTCGAGGTGAGCACGTGGCCGATTCATGAAATCGCGCGTTTGGGGATCGCCTACGTGCCGGAGACCCGCGCGATATTCCCGACGCTGACCGTGCGCCAAAACCTCGTGCTCGGTGTCCAGCCTGGTCAGACCCGGCGGCGCTGGAACGAGGATGCCGTGTTCGCCTTGTTTCCCAATCTGCGCGCGCGCGCCGATACCCGTGCAGCCGTGCTATCCGGTGGTGAGCGCCTGATGCTGGCGTTGGGGCGCGCGCTGATGGGTTCCCCCGACCTGATTCTGATCGACGAGCCGAGCGAAGGGCTGGCGCCTATGGTAGTGCAAAGAATCGGCGCATTGTTCATCGATCTGGCGCGCGAGGGTGTGACGCTACTGCTGGTCGAGCAAAAACTGGAACTGGCTTGCAAGCTGACCCAACGCGCTTATGTGCTGGGCCACGGCCAGATTGTCTATGAAGGAGCCACGGCGGCGCTCGCGGCGGCTGCCGACGTGCGCGCGCAATGGCTGGAGGTGTAGCCGGGGTCAGTGCGCGAGAATCAGTGGCAGCATGGCATAGGTGAGGAGGTGGCGGGTCGCGCCGCCGAAAATCATCTGCCGCAGCCGGCTTTGCGTGTACGCGCCTTTCACCAGGAAATCCGCGCCCAATGCTTCCGCCTCTTGTAGGATCGCTTCCCCTACCGTGCGGTTTTGCTGATGGGTGGTTTTGGCGCTCGCCGGTATGCCGTGTCGGGATAGATGCTTGGCGATTTCCTCGCCGCTCGGGCCGGGCACGGTACCGCCCTCCACGGTCAGCACCGTCACTTGTTTGGCGCGTTCCAGAAACGGCATGCTGAGGGCGATGGTGCGCGCGGTTTCGGTGCTGCAATTCCAGGCAATGAGGACATTCTCGCCCAATGTGGCCGGCTTGGTCGGCGGGGCGACGATCACCGGACGCCCGCTTTCGAACAGCGCCGCTTCACAGGCGGTGTTCCAGTCCCCGGTCGGCGGCTTGGTAGTGCGACCGACGACGATCACGTCGAACACTCTTCCGTATTCGCCCACGACCCGATCTTCCAGCCCTTCACCATCACGCCATCCCGCCGACGGCTTGTCCACCGCCACGCCCACATCCAGCCAGGGAACATCGTGTGCCTGCAGCAGTCGGCTGAAACGCTCGTGTGCTTGGCCGGCGAGTTGCCGGCCTTCGGTGGCGATTTGGGTGACATAGTCGCCGTACAGGTAATGCCTTCGCCGGCGCCGGCGATGATCTGTGGCGGTTGCCATACGAACAAACCCTCGATGTAGCTGCCGAAGCGCTTGGCGATGAGCAGCGCGGTTTCCAGCGCGGCTTGATCGATGTCGTCATCATGGAACGGTAACAAAATAGTTTTCATACGAGCTACTCCCTGCAAGGCGTTGCAGCATTGATTGGAGTTGCGGCGGATTATCGACCAATCTTGCGGATTTTTGAACCGGGCAAAAAATAGGCCGGAGCAAGCTCCGGCCCAGACGAGCAGTGATCACGATGAAAAATTGAAGTGATCGATTCGATACGCCTCGAAACGTGTAAGGCCGGGTTGCGGTCCTTGCCGTCAGCTCAAGGCGGCGCCCACTGCATTGACGTAGATCGCGTAAATCGACGTGCTGCCGGTCATGAATAGCCGGTTACGCTTGGTGCCGCCGAAAACGAGATTGGCGACGACTTCCGGCGTATGCAGAAACGCTAGCAGCGGCCGTCTGGCGCATGCACCCGCACACCGTTGGTGTCCGGACCGCCCCAACCCCAACCACACCAGACGTTGCCGTTGGTGTCGCAACGAATGCCATCGGTGAAGCCCGGGCTGAAGTCCGCGAAAACCTGCCCCTTACCGGCGACATTCGTGCCTTCGCCGTTGACGTCGAATACCAATACATTGGCCGGATAATCCGGCCCGTCGGTCGCGCCGGTATCGACGACATAAAGGCGTTTGAAGTCGGGAGAGAAGCAAAGGCCGTTCGGGCGGCGCAGCTGCCCTTCGCTGACCACCGTCACTTTGCCGCTCGGATCGATGCGATATACACGAGTGGGCAGTTCAAATTCGGCTTTATGGCCTTCATAAGGGCCGAGAATGCCATAACCCGGGTCGGTGAACCAGATCGAACCGTCCTTGTGGACAGCGGCGTCGTTTGGCGCATTGAGCTTTTTACCCTCGAAATTGTCACACAGCACGGTCCAAGTGCCGTCATACTCACGCCGCCGCACTCTGCGCGTATCGTGCTCCATGGCGATCAGGCGGCCCTGATTATCACGGCTATGGCCATTGGAATAGCCGGATTCAGTTTGGAATACGCTCACATGGCCGTCGTCTTCGCTCCAACGTAGTACGCGGTGATTAGGAATATCGCTCCACAATAGGCAGCCCCAGTCGCCCATCCAGGCCGGGCCTTCGCACCACAACGCCGCGTCGTTGCCCATGCCGTGCCAAATGCGCTGCAAGGTCGCGTTGCCTTGGCGCCCGCTGAAACGCTTATCCTTGACTTCCCAAGCGGGTTCGGGGTAGGTAACGGTGGCGTTACCGGTCCAATCGCGATCTCTAGCGAACTTGTCTTCGGCGAGAGCCAGCGGCGCCGCCGCCGCGGCGGCCGTCGCTACCGCGGTGGTCGCTAACAATTGGCGCCGCGTCATTTCAGTCATCAAGGGTTTGGGTGTCAGATCATTCTGCATAGTTCTATCCTCCAAGTTGAGTGGATAACGGCGTCGAGCGGGACGGTGGAACGCTGACCTGCTCAACCGCTATCCACTAAAGCTAGGCGATAAACGGGCGATTGCAAGAGCGGTTTTGGATAGCCGCGCCCGCCCGGCTATACTGTCGCCAGTTCACCATCGAACGCCGCCATGAATTTCCAAGCCTTCGATCTCCCACAGTTGCGCGCCCGCCAGTCCAGGAAGTGGCGCAGTTATCCCGAAGATGTCATCCCGGCATGGATCGCCGACATGGATTTTCCGATCGCCGCAGCGATTCAGCATGAACTCGAGCGCATCGTGGCGACCAACGATTACGGCTATCCGGGTCGGCCCCCCAAGGATGATCCGGTGTTCGACATCTTCGCCGAGCGCGCGTTGGCGCGCTTTGGCTGGGTCGTCGATCCCTGGCGCATGGAATGCTTGGTCGATGTGGTACAAGGTATTTATTTGGCGCTGCAACTCTACAGCGAACCGGGCGATGGCGTGGTGATTCTCACGCCCAGTTACCCGCCGTTTCTGCATGCCGCCAAAGACACCGGGCGCACCGCTGTCTGCCACACGTTGTCAGTGGGCGCCGAGGGCGAGTACGAGATCGATTTCGAGCGGCTCGCGAATACCATCGACGCGCGCACCCGGATACTGTTGTTGTGCAGCCCGCACAACCCGACCGGTCGGGTATGGCGGCGCGCCGAACTGGAAGCGCTGGCGGACCTCGCGTTGCGGCACGACCTCATCGTGCTGGCCGACGAAATTCACGCGGATCTGGTGTATCCGGGCAATCGCCACATGCCGTTCGCGACCCTGGGGCCGGAGATCGAGTCTCGCACCATTACTTTTACTCGGCGACTACTGTAAAGCATTCAATATCGCCGGTCTTCGATTCGCGGTGGCGATCTTCGGCAGCGCCGCTCTGCAGGAACGTTTCAACAGTGTGCCGTCCATGTGCGTGGCGGCGTCAATACGCCCGGGCCTTTTCATTGCCACCCGCGTGGCCTGGCAATCTGGCCAAGAATGGCTTGATCAGGCGTTGCTCTTATTTGCGCAGAATCGGATTTCATCGCCGACACTCTGGGTTCCAAAGCGAATAGCATCGACTACCGCGCGCCGCAAGCGACTTATCTTGCTTGGCTCGATTGCCGCGCGCTGCAACTGCCACGCGAACCTTATGAATATTTCGGTAAACACGCCAAAGTCGCATTCAGCGATGGCCGTATTCTTCGGCGCTGGCAGGCGCGGGCTGCGTGCGCCTCAATTTCCGCTACGCCGCGACCGTTGCTGCAGGAGCTCTTGACCCGCCTGGCGGGCGCGCTCTGAGCGCTGGGCATTGGTGGCCCACGCCAGCCATGCTGGCGGTGATGGCGACCGCCAGCATGGCGGTGTTCGCGGTATCGGTGCTAGCCCCGGAAGCCGCGCCAAGCCTGGGCGTCGATCCTTCGTCGATCGGCTTTTTCACTGCGCTGGTTTACGTTTGCGCCATGTTCAGCGGCACGATTACTGGCGCATTCGTGGCGCGTTATGGCGCGCTCCGCGTTTGCCAGTGCACGTTGCTGGCGACCGCCATCGCCATGATGCTGTTCAGCCAAGCGCGCTTGCCGCTGGTGTTGGCGAGCGCGCTGCTGCTCGGGATCGCCTATGGCGCCCTCAACCCAGCGAGTACATGTGCTGATGGAACTCGGCAAGACGCGCTGGCAGCCGCTGATTTTCTCCATCAAGCAAACCGGTATTCCGTTGGGGGGCGCGCTAGCGGGCGCGTTGTTGCCCACGGTGGTGAGCAGCGCGAGCTGGCAAGTCGCGGCACTGGCCGTGGCAACGCTCGCGCTGGTCGTGGCGGCGTTGACTCAGCCCTTGCGCCAGCGCCTCGACGCGGGCCGCGAAGCAGGCAGGACACTGGCGGGAATCAGTGTCGCGCGGCCGCTGCGGGCGGTATTCGGCCAGCGCACGCTGCGCGCCGCCACGCTGGTGGCATTCGCCTACGCCGGTTGCCAGGTCAGCGTGGGCGCGTTTTTCGTCGTCTATCTGGTCCATGACCTTGGCATGGATTTGGTCCACGCCGGCTGGATATTCGCCGCCGTCCAGGCCGGCGGCATCTGTGGACGTTTGCTGTGGGCGCGCTGGCGAGCCGCTTGGTTGCGCCACGACTCATGCCTTTGCGCAGTCGGTCTATTGACCGCGTGCTGCCTCGCCCTCAGCGCCGCGCTGACTCGCACCCTGGAATGCTGCTACTGCTCGTTCACGGCTTCGTGCTCTCGGTGCCAGTAGTTTCAGCTGGAACTGCGCGGTCTTCTGGCTGAAGTCGCGCCTCGCGCTGGCGGGTAAATCGAGTGAAATCACCGGCGGTGTGCAGTTCGTCATGTCTTTGCGTGGTAGTGGTACCGCCTGTGGTTCGGCACGATCGCCGCGCTTGGCCACGGCTATCCGAGCGCATTTATTGTCGCGTCGCCGCCATCGCCGCCGCCGCTGGTCTATATTTGCTGAATAAGAATCCAATAGGAGAGCCATGATGTACAGCCAACAAATCGTTGCGTGGGGCCAGCCGCTCGAAGGCCGCATCATTCCGACCCCGTTGCCGCAGGGCACCGAAGTCCTGGTACGGGTAAGCGCTTGTGGTATCTGCCACAGCGACCTGCATATCTGGGAGGGAGGTTTCAACCTCGGTGGCGGCAAGATGATCCGCATGGCGGAGCGCAACGTCAAATTGCCGCTCACGCTCGGCCATGAAATCGTCGGCAGCGTCGCCGCGCTCGGGCCGGATGCCAAGGGCGTCGAAATCGGCGCCCAGCGCGTGGTATTCCCGTGGATCGGTTGCGGTACTTGCGAAGTTTGCCAGCGCGGCGAAGAATTGCTCTGCAACAATCCGCGCACGCCGGGCACGCGCCGCGACGGCGGCTACAGCGACCATGTCATCGTGCCGCATCCGCGCTACCTGATCGACTACACGGGTGTTCCGGCCGAACTCGCCTGCACCTACGCCTGCTCCGGCATCACCGCTTATAGCGCTTTGAAGAAAGCGGTCGCTGTCGTTGGCGTCAATGACCATCTGCTCATCATCGGCACCGGCGGCGTCGGCCTGGCTGGTGTCCATCTTGCTTCCAGTATGATCAAGGGCAAGGTCATCGGCGGATGTCGATCCTGCCAAACGCGCCTCCTGCGCGCCAGTCCGGCGCGTGGGAGACCATCGACAATGGTGCGCCCGACGCCCTGCAAAAGATTCGCGCGCTGAGCGGTGGCGGTGTGGCGGCGACCGTCGATTTCGTCGGCGCCCCGAAAACCGCCGAATTTTCCATTGATGCTCTGCGCCGCGGCGGGGTACATCTCGGTTAAGTTATTCGGCGACGTATTCGCCAGCCGCTCGCGCTGTTGCCGCTGAAGATGTTGACTCTAATGGGTTCATATGTCGGCACCCTGGACGAAATGCACGAGCTGATGGCGCTGGTGAAAGCGGGCAAAGTCGCGCCGATTCCCCATCGAGACGCGCCCACTGGACGCCGCCAACCAGTCGCTCAACGATTTGCGCGACGGTAAGGTGAAGGGCCGCATCGTGCTGAAACCCTGATTGAACGAGAGGGCATCATGAACGGTCGATCTCACTGGCCGGGTTTCGCCGCCATCGTCACCGGTGGGCAGCGGCATTGGCCTGGGCATGGGCGCGCGGCTTGGCCGAGGCGGGCAATGGTCGCCATTGCCGCGCGCAACCCGCTAAGAACCGCCAGGCGCTGGCGGATTTGCAAGAGTTGGGGGGTAGGGCAATCGCGCTGGAATGCGATGTCACCGATTCGGGTTCGGTTGCGGCAATGGTGGAGGGCGTGCTCCGGCCAGTTGGGGCGCATGGATATCCTGGTCAACAACGCCGGCACCAATATCCGCAAGCGCCCTGAGGTATTGGCCGAGGACGAATGGCATACCGTGCTCGACACTAATCTCAGCAGCGCCTTTGTGCAGCAAAGCCCGCTATCCGGCGATGCAGCAGCGTGCGGGTGGCGATCCTCAACAATGGTTCGATGCTGTCGATTTTCGGATCGCCTTGGGGGCCGGGTGGCCGCGGCCTGCTGGCGGTACGTCCAGCGCCACCAAATCGCTTGGCCACCGCCTGGGCCGCAGACAACATCCAGGTCAATTGTTTCCTGCCGGGCTGGGATCGATACCGCGTTGACCCAAACGGCGCGCCAGCAGATCGAAGGCCTGAACGAGAAAGTGCAAGCTGGCGCGCACGCCCGCTAAGCGCTGGGGTGTGATCGATGATTTTCGCGGCATTGCCGTACCTGGCGAGCCCGGCGTCGAATTTCATTACCGGAGCGGCGATCGCGGTAGACGGTGGATTCTCCGTGAACGTATTGTAGCAATATTATATCAACATCAATATCTCTGATGAGACCCATTACCATGCTCGAACTCAAGACCGAACCCCTCTTCACCTTGACACTCCAGGTGGAAGCGCCATTGCAAATGCTCGGCAAGACGCCCTATGGCGAGCGCCGCATCGCCAAGGTGTTGGGCGGCGAATTTGCGGGGCCTAAGCTGAAAGGCACGGCTCTGCCCGGCGGTGGGGATTGGTTGCTGTTGCGCAACGACGGCGTGTTGCAGCTCGATGTACGCTTGATCCTCAAGACCGACGACGACGCCCTCATTTACATGACCTACCGCGGGTTGCGCTATGGTCCGGCGGCGGTGATGGAGCGCCTCAATCGCGGCGACAAGGTCGATCCTTCGGAATATTATTTCCGCATCACCCCGGCCTTCGAGATCAGCGCGCCGAGCGCTACACCTGGTTGAACCGCATCGTCGCGGTCGGCACCGGCCACCGCCAGGCGAGCGGTCCTACCTATCACCTCTATCAGGAAGCTGTGAATCATGGCCGGTACCGATCCGGAAGTCAAGCGTCTCCTGGAACTGGCGGCGCAGATGGGGCTACCCGATGTCAATACCTTACCGGTCGCCGAGGCGCGTGCGCAGTTTCTCGGCACCCGTCCGGCGCTGGCCGGGGCATTGGCATCCGTGCATGCGGTGCACGACGCGGCTGTTCCGGGCCCGTCCGGCTCGGTGCCGATCCGCCTATACCGTCCCGCCGCTTCGAGTCCGCTGCCGGCGCTGATCTATTTTCATGGCGGCGGCTGGGTGATCGGCAATCTCGACAGCCATGACGACATCTGCCGTGCCCTGTGCGCGCATTCCAGTTGCGCGGTGATTGCGGTCGATTATCGGCTTGCGCCCGAGTACAAGTTCCCCGCCGCCGTCGACGATGCGCTCGCCGCCACCCGCTGGATCGCGGAGCATGCGCCGACGTTCGGCGTCGATCCAGCCCGGCTCGCGATTGGCGGAGACAGCGCGGGAGGCAACCTCGCGGCGGCGGTCACTCAGATCATCCGTGACGGTGGCGGCCCGGCGATTCGCTTGCAGTTACTGATCTATCCGGCCACCGACATGACGCTGGCATCGCCATCCATCCGCCGCTTCGCCGAGGGGTATCGGCTCACGCGCGCGGCCATGCAATGGTTCGTCGGCCATTATCTGCACAGTGAGGCGGATCGCCACGATACCCGCGCTTCTCCTTTGTTTGCTCAGAATTTTCGCGATCTCCCACCGACTTATATCATCACCGCTGGATTTGATCCGTTACTGGATGAAGGGCGTGCCTATGCCGACAAACTACAAGCCTCCGGCGTCGCGGTGGAATACCGTTGTTACGAAGGTATGATCCACGGCTTTTTTGGCATGGCAGGCGCCCTAAGCATGGCCGGAGAGGCGCAGCGTGACGCGGCGCGGGCACTCAAGCAGGCGCTCGGTGCTTAGTCCGTATTGATCGACTCGAGAGAGGGAGAGTCGATTTCCCGAACGATTAGGAACTGTTCAGTTGTGCGCCGCGCTGCGCGGGGTAGAGCGATTTCTCATAAAATTTCACACTCATATCAAAAAGTTTAGGTTATATTCGCCATCGCAGAAGTCGATCCTGGGAACACCGCGGCATGATGCCAAGCAACGATAAATGAATGGCGGATCGCTATGAAAACATCGCTTGACGCTTTCCCGCAAAAAATCGCGGCAGCGCGCGCCCGGTTGGAATCAGCCGCCCACGTGTTCACCCTGGACGCGGGTGGATTTACGCTCGATGCCGAAGAAGCCCGGCGGCAGAAAGCGGCGCGCGATTATCGCATCAACGCGGTGCAGGTGTCGCGCCTGCGGTGCATCGGATTTCTGATCTTAAGCCTCATCGTTCTGGTCTGGGATGTCAGCCGCCCTTCGTTTTCGTTGCCGGATTATTTACGGTTGTTTGGAATTTTGAGCGCTTATTGTTTGACCAGCGCATTGATCCTGCATCGTTTCTATGGCCGGGTCGGACGCTTCGATCTTGGCTTGTTTTTTCTCCATGTCGATCTTGTATTTTGGCTCATCGCCTTGCATCATTTGGAAGGAAATCCCGCGTTGTTTGCCTTCTTTTTGCTCGCCCGGGTCTCTGATCAGATTGGCTTCGGGTTTCGCCGCGCGTTTTATTTCAATCATTGTGTGACCACGGTTTACCTCCTCTATACGCTGTACATCGCCTACCTCGAAAAGCGCGCAGTGGTGTGGAGTGACCAGATTCCACTCGTGGCCTTGCTGTACTTGACTGGTTCCTATATCGCCCTCACCAGCCTCGCCGTCCAGTATCTGCGCAATCGCACCCGGGCCGCCGTGTATCAGGCACGCGAGTTGCTCGTAAAGCTCGACCAAAAAACCAAAGACCTCGAAACCCAAGCGCAGGAACTTGATTTGGCGCGCCGCCAAGCGGAAAGCGCCAATCAAGCAAAATCGCAGTTTCTCGCGGTGATGAGCCACGAAATTCGCACCCCGATGAATGGCGTCATTGGCATGACTGAAATGCTCCTCGAGACTGAACTGAGCGTGCGGCAACGCAAATTCGCGGAAGCCGTGCTCGGCTCGGGCCGTTCGCTGCTCGAGATCATCAATGATGTATTGGATTTATCGCGTATCGAAGCCGGCAAGCTGGTACTGGATTCTACCGATTTCGATTTGCACAGCCTCATTCACGACCTCATCGAGTTGCTGGCCCCCAGCGCCCGGGCCAAAGCCTTGGAACTCAGCTATGTCTTGCCAGCGCAACTGCCCACATTGCACGGTGATCCCGCCCGGCTGCGGCAGATTCTCGTCAATTTAATCGGCAATGCGATCAAGTTCACCCAACGGGGAACGGTGCAATTGCACGTCGACTGTGCCGAAGGCCAAGGCAATCAGATACGAATTCGCTTCGAGGTGAAGGACACTGGAATTGGCATCGATACCGCGCTCCAGCCACGCATTTTTGACGCTTTCGTGCAAGCGGACGGCGGCATGGCACGCAAATATGGCGGCAGCGGCCTAGGGCTTGCCATCGTCCGGGATCTGGTACGGTTGATGGGCGGTGAAGTCGGGGTTGTCAGCACGCTAGGCGAGGGTTCCACCTTCTGGTTCCGCCTGGAGCTCACGTGGGTGGAATCCAACGCAGTCGATACGACGCCACGCGCCGTTGGTGCACTGGATATGTTTCTCCACCCGGCGCGCATCTTGGTCGCTGAAGACGACTCGATCAACCAAATGGTCAGCCAGCAAATGCTGGCGTCCTTGGGCTGTCAAGTGGCATTGGCGGTGGATGGAGAACAAGCCGAGGCCGCTGTCATAACAGGCAGTTACGACCTGATATTGATGGATTGTCACATGCCCGGCGTGGATGGGTTCGAAGCGACGCGCCGTATCCGCGCATTTGAGAGAGCACATGGCCGCCGCACGCCCATCGTCGCCCTCACTGCAAGCGCGCTGAGCGGGGATCGGGAGCGGTGTCTTGCCGCCGGCATGGACGATTTCCTGAGCAAGCCGATCAGCCGCGCACAGTTGCACGCGGTTCTCACGCGCTGGATAGGACAACCGCAGACTGCGCTTCCAGTCTAATGGGGTCCGACGCGTGCCGTGATGCTCAGTCTTTGGGCCATACCACTGTCGAGCGGGCGAGATCCGGCCAGCCGATGGGCGAGCCGGCGCGATGCGCCGCCTCGTCGTCAGTGAGGGTGGCATCCCAGCGCGCGGCGATGAAGCGTTGCCCGGTCACCCCATCGGAATCGGTCGTTGTCAGCCAGCGCGCGGGCGGTCCCATGATTTCAGGTTTCAGCATTTTAGCGCGATTGATGCCCGACTCGTCGTGTACGAAAGGCGTATCGGTTGGTCCCCCGGGCACTAACACATTGACGGTGACACCGGTACCGGTGAATTCCTTGGCCCAGATCGCCGATGCCGATTCCAGCGCGGCTTTGCTCGCGCCATAAGGCAGGATGCGCAGCATGGTGAAGAAGCTGGTGGTAATGTTGACGATGCGTCCCCAGCGCTGCGCCAGGAAATGGGGAATCACGGCACGCGTCATCAGATAGGCGCCGGTGACGTTCACATCAAAAAAACGCCGCCAGAGTTCCGGGGTGATCTCCATGATGGATGGCGCGTTGCGCTCGGCGTCGGGGCGAATCGAACTCACGCCGATGCCAGCATTGTTGATCAGTCCATCCATCGCGCCAAAGTGCGTCACGCTGCGCGCGACCGCGCTGTTGCAATCGGCTTCGCTGGCTACGTCACCTACCAACGCGAGCGCGACGCCATCGCCATGGCGCTCTTGGAGTTCCGTGGCAAACTGTTGCGCCGCAGCGCCGTCGCGATCCATGATCGCCACGCGCCCGCCGCCGTCGACGATGGCGCGCGCCATGGCGCGGCCGATTCCACCGGCGCCGCCAGTGATGATGATCACTTTGCTGGAAGTGGAAGGCATGGCGTCATTTGAGAGGCGAAAATCCGACCGGTTTGAGGATTTTGTTCTCTTGCGCCATCAGCGCACCGAGCGCGCCCGATTTCTTGCGGAATTCGGCCCAGGCCGGGTCGGCTTCCATCGCCGCGCGGCGCTGCTCGCGGTCACCCATGCTGTCGTAAGCCCATAGAAACACGGCCTGATTGAGCGGCCCGACTTCGCTGACGAAGAAACCGATCAGCTTGCCGAGAAACTTCTGCTGGATGGGCAGTGCTTCTTTTTCGAAGAGTTCGAGCCATGCGCCGATTTTGCCAGGATGGAATGTGTACGTACGGTGGTCGATGATCATGGTGTTTCCTTTCTCAGCCTAGTTCGGGGTATTTCTGTAGGATAATGAAACCAGGGGAAGCCATTGCGCGCCCATGCCTACCCATATTGCGCCGCCCCGCCCCAATACGCGTGCACGACTTCGGGGTTGCGTACCAGGCTTGTGCGCGTGCCTTCCAAGCGAACAGTTCCATTGTGGATCATATAAGGGCGGCGTGCCACACCCAGGCGGATGTCATTGCCGTTCATCCACTCCAGATGGGTGCCGTCTATTGATTTTGCCGTGGAGGAATGAAAAAGTGGACAATGAATGTGCTACAAAGGTGGACGGTGCGCTTCGTTGACAACACTAGAGGGCTATACTGTGGTTACCCATCTCGCCATTTCCGCTGAAATGTTGTATCTGCTGATCGAGAAAATCGACAAGCTGGTGCAAGAACACAATCAAGTGGATCCAGAGGCGTTCATGCCCAAGGTGACCGCCGACGAATATTACCGTGGTACTCCCGAATGGAGCCTAGCCTTGGAATGGCGGACCCGGCAAGGCGTAGCTTCGTTCAATTTGCACGCCAATAGCCAGCGCGTGTGCATGAACTACATCTTTCTCAAGGAAGCCATGAACGCGCGCAGTTGGGCCGAGACCCTGCATCATCCCGGTAAGCGCCACTGGAATGTGGTCATTGATTATATTGCCAGCCTCGGTGATTTCTCGGTGTGGGGGCATGAGCTGCAATTGCTGAGACAAGCTTTGCAGCAGCGCCGTGGCAGCGCCGAACTGGACCGCTGACGGAGTAGGCCACCATGACGCAAGCGCTGGTGCTGCGGCAAATCGATGAGCGCGGGGTCGCCACGCTGACCCTCAATCGTCCCGAAGTCAACAATGCCTACAATGGCGATATGATTGCCGAACTCGCCGCCGGTGTCACCGCGCTGGCGGCCGATCGCCGCACGCGCATCGTGGTGCTGCGTGGCAACGGCAAACACTTTCAAGCAGGGGCTGATCTGCGCTGGCTGCAAGACATTGCCGCCCTCGATGCGGTTGCCAATCTCGACGTATCACGGCTGACCGCGCGCGCGTTGCGCGACCTCAATCAGCTGCCCTTGCCTACGATTGCGCTGATTCACGGTGGCTGCTTTGGCGGTGGCACTGGCATGGCGGCGGCCTGTGATATCGTCATTGCCTCGCGCGACGCGCAGTTTGCGATCAGCGAGGCGCGCTGGGGAGTAGTGGCTGGCATCATTTTTCCGCAGCTGATTGGCGCCATCGGTTTGCGCAACGTACGGCGCTACACGCTGAGCTGCGAACGTTTCGACGCCAGTAAGGCGCTGGCCCTCGGCCTGGTCCACGAAGTGTGCGAGACCGGTAAACTCGACGAGGCGGCGGCGCCTGTCATCGATAGTCTACTGCTGGCGGGGCCAGAGGCGGTGGCATACAGCAAGAAAGCTTGCCTCGAACTGGCTGGCGCATGGATCGATGATGTGGTACTAGAGCGTTTGGCCGTCGAGCACTCGAATAAGCGGCAATCGGCGGAAGCCGCCGAGGGGTTACGGAGTTTCGTCGAAAAGCGCAAGCCGAAATGGTACCCTGGCTAGCCTCGGGTGCCGCCTTGCGCTATCGAACGGCTTTACAGTCAGGAAAGGTTTTCTGATCGCCAACCTTGATGAAGGCTTTGTCGCCCATGATATGCAGAGTGGTTTTACCATCGCTGAAATCCTCACCCGCTGCCGACGCCGTGCGCGGTAGCACTGTTCCTCTGCCATCCACCGTGACGATGGCATCCAAACCGCCACTCGTGTAGGTGACGACGAAGGATTGCTTGGCTCCACAAGCGTAGGTGGTTTTCTTGGTGCGGTTGGCGCTGTTGCTGCCAGTGTTTGCCGGGGCCGGCGCTGCCGCAGGGTCGCTGGTGGGCGGGTTCGCTGTCGGTGCGCCGCACGCCGCGCACAACAGCGTGACCGCGAGCACCGCGGCGGCGGATCGGTGGGGATTCGCCAAATCCATGGCCTTCAGGGAGTCACGCGGCATAATGCCTCTGGATCAGTTGGATACACTCTCGGTTTCCTCGGTTTCTTGATAGGTGTCGAAGTAACGCCGCCCCGATCCTTTTTGATTTTCATAGATCGAGCCTTGATGCGGCGCGGGGGGCAGAGGAATGCGCACCGGTACCTCGGCGAGGCGCGGCGTGAGCGTCGCTTCTCCGGCGACGATGAGGCGGTCATAATCGCGGATGTCGGTCACGGGTTGCACCAGCGGCCAGGCGTCCACCGCCGTGTATTGGTACAATAGCAAACGGCGCGGGCGGCTCGAGCGATTGAGCGCGGAACCGTGCACAAGCCGCACATGATGAAAGGTCATCGATCCTGCCGTACCGGTGAGCGCAACCGCCTTGGAAAAATCGACGCCGCAGGTCTCGGGATCCATCGCGCCACAGAAAAAGCCATCGGCGTGATGATCGTAGATCGGCCCGGTATGGGTGCCGGGGATGACGAGTAGCGCGCCGTTGTCGGAGGTCACGTCGTCCAACATCACGCCCACTGCGAGCAGATCGTCGTTGGTGTGCGGATAGAATGCCCAATCTTGATGCCATTCCACGGGTGCGCCGTAGCCCGCCGCCTTCATGTTGAGCTTGCTGGTCTGCAGGCGCACGCCGGGGCCGATCAGCTTGGTCAGAATCGACACCAGCTTGGGATCGGAGGCGAGCTTGCCGGCGCTTGGCAGAAACACATGCGGAGTTTTGATGCGGCGCACGCGCGGCTGCTGCTGGCTATGGCTGTCCTCAAGGTCATAGACGTCGTTATTGGCGGTCACCTGGTACGCTTTGGCGACGATATCCTCGACATCCGCGCGCAATGCCGTGATCTGCTCGTGCGACAGCACATCCGATACGAGGAGGTAACCGTGCTCTTTGTAGAATCGAACATCGCGATCACTGATCATACCGTCTCCTTCAGTAGATTTTTGCCATTTTCATCGAAATAAAACGCATTGGCGAGCAGCACGGAGAGCGGTAAACGCTCGCCCTCGGCCACTGGAGCGCCGCCTTGCATCAGCAATTTGACCTGCGCGCCGTTGACATCGGCGTGGACTAAAGTACGGCTGCCCAGCAACTCGGTCAGCTTGACTTGTCCCGTCCAGCTGCCGCGCGGATCGATCTCGATGAACTCCGGACGAATGCCGAGGATCAGGCGGTCGATATGGGTGGCCGACAACGCCTGGGCGATAGCGGAGGGGAGGGCGAGATCGAAATGCGCACATATGAGATATAGTTTATCACTTCTGCTTTCGAGCGCGCAGTCAAACTGATTGATTGGCGGCGAGCCAATGAACGTGCCCACGAACAAGTTGGCTGGTCGTCGATAGATGTTGCGCGGGGTATCGAGTTGCTGCACTACACCCTCTTTCATGACCGCGATCTTGTCGCCCAGGGTGAGCGCTTCTTCTTGGTCGTGGGTCACGAAAATCATCATGGAATTGAGCTTGCGCTGGATCAGTTTGATCTCAGTGCGCATCTCCACGCGCAGCGCCGCGTCCAGATTGGCGAGTGGTTCGTCGAGCAAGAACGCTGCCGGCTCCATCACGATCGCGCGCCCCAGCGCCACACGCTGGCCCTGACCGCCGGAGATTTCGTGCGCGCGGCGCTCCAACAGGTGATCGACGCGCAGCAGTTTAGCGGCGGTTTCGACGCGGTGGGCGATAGCCGATGGCGACAGGCGCTTGCGCATATCGAGGCCGAACGAGATGTTGCGCCGCACATCGAGGTGAGGAAACAGCGCCGTATCCTGGAACACGAACGCCAAGTCGCGGTCTTTCGGCGGCATGCGGGTGATGTTCCGGCCATTCAGCCAGATCGCATCGTCGTTATCGGGGCGCTCTAGCCCCGCGATGCAGCGCAGGGTAGTGGTTTTACCGCAGCCGGATGGGCCGAGCAGCACCAGCAACTCGCCCCGTTCGATGGCAAAGTTGACGTCGTCGCAGGCGAGCACGTTGCCGCCACGAAAATTCTTGCGCAAGTGTTGGACGCGCAGCCCGACTTCATTTTCCGCCATCGGTTTCGATCATCCTCAGGCCGCTGTCTGAAAAGTCTTGGCGATGTGTTTCTGCGCGAATATGTACAGAATCACGGGCGGGATACCGGTGATCAGCGTCATCACCATGAGCGCCTCCCACTCGATGCGCTCGCCGCCGGCGGTGGCGACGTAAATCGCCACCGACGCGGTGCGTGGACCGTCGCCGGTGGTCAGCATATTGGAGAACAGAAAGTCGCTCCAGCCTTGCAGGAACGCGAGAAACAGCACCGACACGATGACCGGCTTGGCGAGCGGCAGGATGACCCGATAAAACGCCTGGAACTGCGTGCATCCGTACACCATCGCCGCTTCTTCCAAAAACCGTGGCATTTGCATGAAATAACCGCGCAATATCCACATCGAATAGGGTACCGCGAAAATCTGGAACGCCAGCCACAAGCCCAGGAAGCGGTTGAACAAGCCGATTTCGATCCAGGTGATGGTGATGGGCACGATGAGGAGAATGAATGGAAAGATCAAGGTGCCGACGATCAGATAGAAAAACGGCTCGCGCCAGGGAAAGCGCTTGCGCGCGAACACATACGCTCCAGGTACGGAAATCAGCACGGCCAGCACCGCCGCGCCCAGGCCGGAGACCAGGCTATTCCAGAGATAGCGATGGAATTCATTGACCTTGAAGGCATCGATCCACGCTTGCACGCTGAACTCTTTCGGCCACCAGCGCACCTCGAACACCTCCGCAGGGGATTTGAACGCGGTGGCGATCACGTAGACGTAGGGGATCAAAATCAGCGCCAGCACCAACGCCAATGCCAAAAAGGTCAGGATTTTCTGCCCGAAGGTCGAACGGTCGTCGCCACGCATGGTTCAATAAGCGCCGTGGCGATAGTGTTTTTGGTAGAAAACCGCAAACGGCAGGATCAGGATCGCGGTGATCAGCACCAGGAACATACCAACCGTGAACGCCATGCCGAAATCGCCCGACATAAACGCGAAGCGGTACATGAGGATGCTGAGTACGCTGGTTTCGTAACCGGGTCCGCCGCCGGTGAGCGAAAAGGGCTGGTCGATCTTGGCCAGATTGAAGGCAAGACGCAGAATCACCACCACCAGCAGGGCGCCCTTGATGTGATGCCAGGTTACATGCCGAAAGCGCTGCCAGGCATTGGCGCCATAGATTTCCGCAAGTTCGTACTGCGCGGGTGGGATCGACTGCAAAGCCGCAAGAATGATCAGGAACATGAACGGCCAGAACGTCCAGGACGCCACCCAAGTGATGATCCACTTTGCCCAGGTATTATCGGACTGCCAGTAGATCGGCTGGTCGATAATGCCGAACTTGAGAAGATAATGGGTGATCATACCCAAGTCGGGGTCGAGCAGAAATAGCCAAATGGCGCCCACCACTACCGGCGGCATGGTGTAGGCGATCAGCATGATCCCGCGCCACAACGCCTTGAAGGGCACAAAGCGCTGCTTCAGCGCGAGCGCGGCGGTAAGCGCCAGAATGAGCTGAAACAGCGTCGACAGTGAATAGATCAGCGTCGCTTTGAGCGAAATCCAGAAATACTCCGCAGCCATGAAATCGCGGTAGTTTTGCAGCCCCTTCCATTTCGGTTCACCCAGAAACGGCCAGTTGTGCAGGCTCATCCAGATGCCTTTCAGGAACGGTGCCCACAGCAGCAACACCATGAACAGCACGGTCGGCAGCAGGAACAGCGCGATCAGCCATTGGTCTTCGCGGCTCGAGGTTCGCAGGAATTCGCGCAGGCTCATCGGATCAAACACGCCCTCTCGCGCGTGTGCGAAAGAGTAGGGATGGGATCAGCCTTCGCGCAGAGCCGCGTCGACTTCCTTGGCGTAGGCCGCCAATTCGTCCGCTACCGGCGCGCCCTGCAACATCTTCTGGCCGTGCGGAGCGATCAGGTTATATTGGAAATCCACCGAACGCGGATGGTTGTTCCATACGCCGGGGTCGTCGCCGATGGTGGCGATGGCGGCGTCGGTGCTGCGATCCGCTTCGCCCTTGAGTTGTTCCCAGACGTCGCGGCGGCCGCTCAGCCCGGAACTTCTGGACACCGCCAGCGCATTGTCCGCCGCCAGCCATTCCTTGATGAATTCCCAGGCCGCGCGTTCCTTGAGAGCGGCATCCGGGCCATCTTGCTTGACGATATGGAAAGTGTTGATGGCGAGAAAGCACTGCGATCCCGAATGATGGCCGGCCAGTGGGAATTGCGGCCCCCACACCACCCGCCCGCTGTTCACGGCGTCGGGCAATTTGGTCAGCAGCGTGCCGCGGTTGAGGAGGTCGCAGTGGACGATGCTTTTTTGCCCGGCGATGAACTGATCGACGGCCTGCTCATCGGTGCTCTGTGGCGTATTGGGGGATGACAAATCGTATTTGCGGAAGATATCGACATAGAACTGCACGCCTTTCAGCCACGCGTCCGAAGTGGCATTGGACTTGGTCCAGTCGTCGTTGAGAAAATCGCTAGTGGCTTTATCGACCGAGCGAATCCAGCCGTTCAACTGGGTGTCGGCGAAATCCCAGATCTTGCCGTACACCTCGGTCGGATAGGGAATGCCGGCCTTGGCCTTGATCTCCTTGCAGAGTTCGATGTAATGGTCGGAGTCGCGGATCGGATAGTTTTTGTCGAAATCGATACCGGCCTTGTCCCAATGGTCGCGATTCAGGATATACGGCGCTTGCATGACCAAATTGAGCGGCATGCTGTACTGGGTCTTGGCGTCCTTGAAGCCGCGATTCTCGCGCTCGAACAACGGAAACATCCAGGCGATGGCGTCGCGCGTCGAAGCGTCCAGTTCATTGGCTACGAAATCATCGAATGGCCGCAGGAATCGGCGTAGCTGTCCGATCCAGCGCGAGGCCGCGTCGAACACGGTGGGCTTGACCCCGCCCAGAAAATTGGTGCGGTACTTGGGACCGATGATATCGCCGTAGCTATTCCAGGTGACGTTCACCTTACAGCCGGTTTTCTGCTCGAAGGCTTTGACGATAGCCTCGGACTGCTCTCTTACGATTTTGTTTTGCACCCCGATCATGTTCCAGTAGTCGATGGTCACGCCTTTCAAATCAGCCTTGGATTCGGCGTAAATCAGGTCGGGTGTGAGTGTGGTGCCGACTCCCAGTGCGGCGAGGGCGGTGGATTGTTGCAGGAAGCGGCGGCGGGTGAGCCGATTCTCGAAAGCGTTGGCCATGGTATCCTCCTGGGGCGATGGGGAGTGGGCGCGAATTCACCGACTATAGGCGCGATCTCGGAGTTTTGCCACGTGGCGCCTGGTTATTGCACCAGTGGTTCTCCGTCCAGGCTCGCGACGATGCCTTGCAACTCGCGGCTGGGGGCCGCATAACGCGCCATCACCAGCGGGTCGTGGCCGGGGATGATATGTTGATTGGAGTCGGCCAGCCGGCGCAATTTGCCATAGCCTTCGATCATGTCGGCGACGCTGAATACGATCGGGAATGGCGAAATCTTCTCCATGTTTTCATAGAAATGGCTTGCGTCTGCGGCGAGCACTATCCAGCCGCGTTGGGTGTGGACGCGCACGCACTGGATGCCCATGGTATGGCCGCCGATCAAGTGTACGCTCACGCCGGGCGCGATTTCCTCGTCGCCGTCGTGGAACTCCAGCCGGCCATCGAACAAGCGGTCGATCATTTGTTTGACATGGCTTGCGCTATAAGAATGACGGAACGGCGCGTGGCGCATGTAGCGGCCGCTGGCATAGGCCATTTCGCGGTCTTGTACATGGACATGGGCTTGCGGGAAATCGGTCAGGGTGCCGGCGTGATCGTAGTGCAGATGGGTGATGACCACATCCGCCACTTTGCCCGAGTCGATACCGAGCATGGCCAGCCCTTCGCGCGGTAGGCGCGTGAGCACCCGCCCGCGGCGCTGGCCTTCCTCATGGTCGAAGCCCGTATCGACGACGATGGTGCGGCGTGGGTTGACGATGGCCCAGACGTAGTAATCGATCGGCATCGCGCCTTCGTGCGGGTCGGCCGCGATGAAATTCTCGCGCCGTTGGCGGTCGGCTTTGGTGGCGTAGCGGATGGCGTAGACCTGGTAGGTTTCGGGGGTGCTCATGGGTTGCCCTCGGCTCGGCTTTGGTGGCTGCGCAAGAACTTGAATATTTCGGTGAAATCGCTGCCCGGCAGGGCGTCTCGGGCGGCTTGCCAGATCTTCCCGACCAGCGCGCCGACATCGTGCGGCGTCCCCGACGCGGCGGCGCTCTCCAGATAGAGCTTGACGTCCTTCGCCATCAGCGTGGTATGAAAGCCTGCGTCATAGGTACCCGTCAGGATGCGGTTCGGGAATTTATCCGCGGTCGCGCTGTTGCGCCCGGTGGAGACGTTGACCACATCGAGCAGGGTTTTGAAATCCAGCCCTTGCGCAAGCCCGAACAGCACGGCTTCGCTGGTCGCGAGTAACGCCGTCGCCGACAGAAAATTGTTGAGAAGCTTCAAGGCCTGGCCTTGGCCTGCGCGATCGCCGACATGGAAGATGTTTTTCGCCATCGCCTGCAAGGCCGGTTGGTGCTCGGCGAGCAGACTTTTGGGGCCGGCCCACATGACGGTGATGGTGGCGGCTTTCGCCCCTGCCTGGCCGCCGCTCACCGGCGCGTCGATATAAGTGAGGTCCGCCGCCGCGCAGCGCTGGTGCGCCTGGCGTGCGCTTTCCACGCCGATAGTAGAGAGGTCGATGAGCACTTGCGTGGCGCGCTCGCGCAGGCTGGCGATCTCGGTGGCGATGGCGAGGGTCGCCGCGCCATCCGGCACGCTGAGGAAGATGCTCCGCGCGCGCTTGGCCACGGCGGCGAGCGAGTCGACGGGGGTGCTGCCGGCGGGTGCGCGCGCCGCGCTACCGGCCTGGTCGTAAACGATCAGATCGATACCGGCCTTGGCGATGTTGGCCGCCATCGGCCCACCCATATTGCCCAGGCCCACGAAACCCAGCGGCGCAGCGCTCATGGTTTGCCTCCCAGCGGCTTGGTTTCGAGCTTGACGCCTTCTTCCTTCAGCACTTCGCGGGCCAGGCGAAACGCCTCCACGCCTGCCGGAATGCCGCAGTAAATCGCGATTTGCATCAAGGTTTCGCGCAGTTGCTCGAGCGTGCAGCCGTTACGCAAAGCACCACGAAAATGCAGCTTGAACTCGTGGCCGCGATTCAGCGCCGCCAGCATGCACAGATTGTTCAGGCTGCGCTGTTGCTTGGAGAGCCCAGCGTTTCCCCAGACTGCGCCCCAGCAATACTCGGTCACCAATTTCTGAAATTCATGGTTGAATTCATCGGCGCCCGCCAATGCCTTGTCCACATATTCCGCGCCCAACACGTCCTTGCGGATTCTCAACCCAGTCTCGTAGAGTTCCTGATCCATCTCGGATGCCCTTCAATGTTGGTGTGTGATGGCGATTAACTCTAGCCGAAAAAGCCATTCTGGCAATGCGATTTCGCCGCGTCTGCTGATTGTTGCCATGTGCGCCGCCGAAATTCTCGGCATGGCCGCGTTCGCGGCGTTTCCGGCGTTGTTGCCGCGCTTGCGGGAAACGTGGGCGATGAGCAATACCGCCGCCGGCTGGGTGAGTGGGATGTACTTCGCGGGCTATCTGGTGGCGGTCGGGGTATTGATGCCGCTCACCGACCGCCGCGATCCGCGCCGCATTTACCTCGCGTGCATGGGCTTGAGCGCGCTCGCTGCGTTGGGGTTCGCCTTCATGGCGGCGGGCGCCGCCAGCGCGAGCCTGTGGAGCTTCCTGCAAGGGGTGGGGCTGGCCGGCACCTACATGCCGGGGCTGAAAGCACTCGCTGACCTCATGCCGGAGCGCTGGCAGAGCCGCGCGGTGGCATTTTACACCG
>JAXMFZ010000014.1:0-88294 GCA_046347515.1 Gammaproteobacteria bacterium
AGCGGCGAGTTCGAGGATGACGTCGCGGGTGATGCCGGGCAGGATGCGGTGATCCTTGCGCGGCGTATAAAGTGTCCCGTCTCGCACGAGAAACACGTTGCCAGCGCTGGTTTCAGTGATATAACCGTCGCGCACCAGGATGGCGTCGGCGGCGCCTTGCGCGAGCGCCCGTTGGCGTGCGAGCACATTCGGCAACAGCGCGATGGTCTTGAGGTGGCAGGCGCCCCAGCGAATATCGGGCATGGTGATGGCGGTGAGCCCGGCGCGCAACACGGCATCGGATAGCGGTTTGAGAGGCTTGGCCATGGCGAACACGGTCGGCGGCGTGAGTTCGCTGGGAAAGCCATGGTCGCGAACCGCGGGCGCGCCGCGCGTCACCTGCAAGTAGACCGACAAATCGCCACCGCCGTTGCGTTCCACGATGCACGCTAGTAGAGCTGGCCAATCGTGATCGCGTGCCTCGAGTTCAATTCCCGCCAAGCTATTGGCGAGGCGTTGGAGGTGTTCGGCGGCGCGGAACAGACGGCCGTTGTACACGGCGACCACTTCGTAGACACCGTCGGCGAACAAAAATCCCCGATCCAAGGGTGAAACGCTCACTTGGTCGAGCGGGAGGTAAGCGCCGTTCCAGTAGGCGATAGCGGATTGTGCGGTCATGGCTCAATCGAACAGAGAGTAGATCATCAATAACACATCATCGGTGAGGCGCCCCAGCAACCCCGCCTCGGCGACATCCTGCAGGGCGACCAGCGGCAAATCGGTGACCGCGGTGCCGTCGAGGGTGATGTTGACGTTGCCGAAACGCGCGCCTTTATGCACGGGTGCTTCAATTGCGGTATCGACTTGCAATGAAGCGTTGAGGTCTTGATAACGGCCTTTGGGGATGGTGACGAACACGCTATTGAGAAAGCCGAGCGGCAACTTGGAGGCATCGCCTTTCCATACGCGCGCTTCAGTGACGGCATGATTGGCGTCATAAAGCTTGTGGGTTTCGAACACGCGGAACCCATACTCCAACAGTTCCTGGCTGGCCTTGAAGCGCTCCTCTTCGACCTTGGCCCCCAATACTACGGCGATCAGGCGCATATCGCCGCGTTTGGCGGAAGACGCCAGACAGAAGCCCGCGCTGGCGGTATGGCCGGTCTTGATGCCGTCCACCGACGGGTCGCGCCATAGCAGCTTATTCCGGTTTGGCTGTTCGATTTTGTTGTATTTGAAGCTTTTCACCGAATAGCGCACGTAGTGATCGGGAAAGTCTTTGATGATCGCGCGCGCCAGTGTGGCAATATCGCGCGCGGTGGTGTAATGGTCGGGGTGCGGTAACCCGGTGACGTTCATGTAGTGGGTGTTGGTGAGGCCGAGTTCAGTGGCGTATTGATTCATCATAGTGACGAAACTGGCCTCGCTGCCGGCGATATGCTCGGCCAGGGCAATGGTCGCGTCATTGCCCGATTGCACCACCATGCCCATCAGCAAGTCTTCCACCGCTACTTTGTCGCCGGTTTCGACGAACATCCGCGAGCCTTCGGCTTTGCGTGCGTTATCGCTGACGGCGATCTGGTCGGTCAGTTTGAGCTTGCCCTCGGCGAGCCGTTTATAAATCACATAGCCGGTCATCAGCTTGGTGATGCTGGCCGGCTCCATGCGGCTTTCGCTGTTTTTGTCCACCAACGTGCGACCGCTGTGGAAATCGATCAGGACATAACCCCGCACCGGCAATTCGGGTGGCGGCTGTTGGCTCGCTGCCGGTGCCGCCGGCGCTGCGGGTTGCTGCTGCGCAATCAGCGGCGTTGCGAACAGGGTAAGAACAGCGAGAAGCGCCGCGCCTAGAACGACCAGAGCCGATCGACGCATGGCATGCAGCGTATCAAGCACGGGTTTCAGGAAAAAGTGTAGAGTCACTCGTAAACACGGTGCAAATCATTGATGCCGAGATGCGCGAGTTGCAGTTCGATTTGCTCGGCGTCGGCGGGGTTTTTCAATGGTCCGACTCGGACCTTATGCAAAGCGCCGCTGCTGGAATCGATCTGCACTGAATAACCCAGCCGTTGCGCCAGGCGTTGGCGCAGATGCTCGGCGCTGGCGCGATTGCTGAAGGCGCCGAGTTGCAAGTATACGGCGCTCACCAGTTTGACCGGCGGCAATTCCGCCCGTGCGGGGACGGCGGATCGGCTCGCCCATAGCGGTGCAGCGGGCTCCGGCTCGGGCGCTGGTTCGGAGCGGGCGAGGTCTTGATAGGGCGGTACCGCCGCGACCTCCACCGCTGCCGTGCCGCCCCCGACGATGCCGAGTTTGGTGGCGGCGGCATAGGACAAATCGATGATACGATCACCGACGAAGGGGCCGCGATCATTGATTTTGACGACGATGCTCTGGCCGTTGTCGAGGCGGGTGACGCGCGCATAAGACGGTATGGGCAAGGTCTTGTGCGCGGCGCTGATCGTGTACATGTCGTAGAGTTCGCCGCTGGAGGTTTTTTTACCTTGAAACTCCTCGCCATACCAAGAGGCTATGCCACGCTGGCGGAAACCGCGATTGCTATTGTTCACCTGATAGCGCTTGCCGAATACTTCATAGAAATAGGGATTACCGGTACGGCTTGGCGCTTCCGCTCTAGGGGTGGGTTCAATGCCGCTCAGCATGCTGCGGTGTGGCGCGGTGCCGCGTACCGTTGTCGGTTTGGATGGGCTGGCGCAAGCGGATAGCAGTAGAGCCAGACAAAGTAAGCCAAAGCCGCCGAAACGGTCTGTCGGTATGATGCTCACGGTAGTGTTCTCTCCAACCATTTTATTAGATATGGTAGCTGGTTACGGGGTCAGCCGTGCAAATGTTCGCGGATCTCCCGGCCAAGTTGATAAACCGCCATTGCGTATAACGGGCTGCGATTATAGCGGGTGATGACGTAGAAATTGTAAAACCCGAGCCAGTGTTCGGCGCCACCGTCGCCGTCGAGTTCCAGGAGTACGGCGCGGTCGCTGTCGCCGGTCTTGAGTTGGGGGGTGACGCCTTGCTGGCGTAACTCCACGATCGCGTGACGTGGTTTGAAATTGCTGCTGTTGCTGTTGCTGCTGATCAGATTTTGATATTGATCGCCCTGTACGGTGGCGGGCGTGACCACTGGCGCGCCGCGCCGCCAGCCATGTTTGCTCAAGTAGTTGGCAACGCTGCCGATGGCGTCGATTGGATTGCGCCACAGATCGCGGTGGCCATCGCCGTCGAAATCCACGGCGTAAGAGCGGTAACTGCTCGGCATGAACTGCGCAAGCCCCATGGCGCCTGCGTAAGAGCCGTTGAGGCTCAAGGGGTCGATGTTTTCCTCGCGGGTGAGCAACAAGTAATGCTCCAATTCCTGACGGAAAAAGTCGGCGCGTTTAGGATAATCGAAGGCCAGCGTGCTGAGGGCTTCCAGCACGCCGTTATTGCCGGTGATCTCGCCATAGCGGGTTTCCACGCCGAGGATGGCGACGATGATTTCCGCGGGTACGCCATAAACCTGGTTTGCGCGCTCCAGCGCCTGGCGGTAGGTATTCCAGAAGGTCACGCCGCTGAAGATGCGCTGCTGATCGAGGAAGATACGCCGATAAGCGTACCAGGGTTTGGTTTGCTCGGCCGGGCGCGAGATTTTGGCGATGATGTCGGCGCGCGGCTCGATGCGCGCGAAGAGGTCATCGAGTGTGGTGGAGTTGAAGCCATGCTTGCGTGCGACGGTGCGGATGAATGCCTTTACCTCGGGACGTGCCGCGAACGGACCGGGCAGCACCAGCGTGCTGAGATCAGCCCCGCCAGTGGCCGAATGATTCGCCTGCGTCGGCGGCGGATGGGTACAGGCGCTGACGGACAGCGCCGCGGCCAACAATGCAAAATGAGTTCTCATCAGGAGTCTCTACGTCAACGCGATAACTGCCGACGATGCGAATATACGCTCATCAGAATACCGAATCCGGCCATGATCGTCACCAATGCCGTGCCGCCATAGCTCACCAACGGCAACGGCAAGCCGACGATGGGCATCAACCCGCTGACCATGCCGGCATTGACGAACACATAAGTGAAAAAGATCAGCGCCAAGCTGCCTGCCAGCAAGCGCGTGAAAGTGTCCGGCGCTTGGGTGGCGATGTATAGGCTGCGCGCGATGATAAAAAAATATAACAGCAGCAACATGCACACGCCGATCAGCCCAAATTCCTCCGAAAACACCGCGAAGATGAAATCCGTCGAGCCCTCGGGCAAAAAATCCAAGTGCGATTGCGTGCCGTTCAGCCAGCCTTTGCCGTATAAGCCGCCGGAACCGATCGCGATTTTCGATTGGATGATATTCCAGCCCGTGCCCAGCGGATCGGATTCAGGGTCAAGAAAAGTCAGCACACGCTGGCGCTGATAGTCGTGCATGGCGAAAGTCCAGAACAGCGGCGTGCCGGCGGCAACGATGGCGGCCACCGAAGCGATGATTTTCCAGCTGAGCCCGGCGAGGAACAGGGCGTAAGCGCCGCTCGCGGCGATCAGAGAGTGCGGTGCCGAGGTCGGGTTGTTTGGCGATCAGCAGAAAGGGCACTCCCGTCACCAGCAGGGCGATCAGCACATGCTTGAATTGCGGGGGCAACGGCTTGTCGGCAAAAAACCAGGCCATCATCATCGGCACCGCGATCCGCATCAGTTCGGCGGGCTGAAAGCGCAGCACGCCCAAATCCAGCCAGCGCTGGGCGCCTTTGCTGATCGCGCCGATCGCCAACACTGCGCCGAGCAGCAAAAGCCCCGAGAAATAAAGCCAGGGGGTCCAGGTACGCATGTGGTAGGGCGGAATCTGGGCGATCACGATCATCACCACGAAGCCCACGGCGACATGCACACACTGGCGCACCACGATGCGCAGCTCCTGGCCGCTGGCGCTGTAAAGAATGATGAGCCCCAGGCTGGCAACCGCAAGCAGGGCGAGCAGGAGTGGTGTATCCAGGTTGACGCGCCCCAGCAAGCCGTTGTTGGCCGGTTCCTCGTCAACTGCGCTGACGCCGACCGACAGCACGAATCTCATGAGGCTTTCAAGAGGTAAGCGTCGAGCACTTGCCGTGCCAGCGGGGCCGCGACCGCGCCGCCGCCGCCGCCATGTTCGACGATTACGGCGACCGCGATGCGCGGATCCTCGGCGGGGGCGAAAGCGACGAACAGGGCGTGGTCATGCAAGCCCTTGGCGAGTTGATCGGCATTGTATTTCTCGTCTTCGCCCAGGGAAAAGACTTGGGCGGTGCCGGTTTTGCCAGCAATGATATAAGGCGCGTCCGCACCGATGAGGCGTGCAGTGCCTTGTTTGCTGTGGACGACCTGGGTCATGGCGTGGACGACGTATTGCCAGTTCAGGCTGCTCACCACCTTGATCGAGGGCGTGGCGCGTGGCGTTTCCAGGTTGATTTCGTCGCTGCCCTGCGCCTGGGTGGCGTAGAGCAAGCGCGGTTGAAAGCTGGCTCCGCGCTGCGCCAGCGTGGCGATGGCGTGGGCCAATTGCAGCGGCGTGGTCAGCATATAGCCCTGGCCAATGCCGGCAATCAGCGTCTCGCCGGCGTACCAGGATTGGTTGTAAGCGTTCTTTTTCCAATCTTGCGATGGCAGCACGCCGGCTTTCTCGCCGCTCAGGTCGATGCCGGTGCGACGCCCCAGGCCAAACTGATCGAGATAGCCGTGGATGCGGTCTATTCCCAGGTTGAGCGCAAGGTCGTAAAAATACACATCACAGGATTGCATGATGGCTTTGTTCAAATCGGTGCGGCCGTGGCCGCCACGTTTCCAGTCGCGGAACTTGCGCGGCTGGGTTGGTAAGCGATAAAAGCCAGGGCAAAAAACGGATTTGTTGGCATCGATGACGCCCAGTTCCAGCCCCGCCAGGCCCATGATGGGCTTGATCGTCGAGCCAGGCGGATAAAGCCCCAGCAAGGCGCGGTTGAACAAGGGTCGATCGGGCGAGGTATTCAACTCGCTGAACGCTTCCGCATCGATGCCGTTGACGAAGGAGTTGGGATCATAGGTCGGCATGCTCGCCAGCGCCAGGATTTCACCATTGCGTGGATCGATGGCAACGATGGCGCCGTTGTAGTCGCCGAGCGCCTCCTCGGCGACTTTCTGGAGCTGAATGTCGACCGTGAGAAAAATGTTCTTGCCCGGAATCGGTGGCGTGCGCTCCAGCACTTGCAGTATGCGGCCCTGGGCATTGGTTTCCACTTGCTGATAACCGACCTGGCCGTGCAGCAGGGCTTCGTAGGAGCGTTCCACGCCGGTTTTGCCGATGTGGCTGGTGCCGCTGTACTGGCCGCCGTCGATGTTTTGCAGTTCCTTCTCGTCGATCCGGCCCACGTAGCCGATGATGTGGGCGGCGCGCGCCGCCAGGGGGTAGCGGCGGGTCAGATCGGCTTTGATGTTGACGCCGGGAAAACGGTGCAGATCGAGCGCGAGCCGCGCGACTTCCGTGCTGTTCAAGCGAAACCGCAGCGGTATGCCGCTGTAGGGCGGGCTCAGCCGGCGCAGGCGCTGGAAACGGTTGATGTCGGCGTCGCTGATTTCCACCAGCGCGCGCAACTGGGTCAGGAGGGCGTCCAGGTCATCCACTTGCTCGGGTACGATTTCCAAGCGATGCGACGGTAGGTTTTCGGCCAACAGCACGCCGTTACGGTCGAAGATCAAGCCCCGCGTGGGCGCCAAGGGTTGGATGCGGACCCGGTTGCTCTCCGACAGTGTGATGAAGTGCTGGTGATGCAGTACCTGCAAGAACGCGAGCCTGCCCGCCAGTGCGAGCAGCGCTCCCAACGCCAAGGCCAAGGCGGTAAGCGCACGCCGACTGAACAGCCGTGCTTCGCGCACATGATCTTTGGCCCTGCTGAGGGGATGGCCGCCTCGTGCATTGGCGATAGGACCGAGGGTTAACATGCGTCGTCCGGCGATCAATGGCATCGATTAAGATCTAGGATACCTGGAAGTGGCGTCGCAAGTCGCGCAAAATGATAAACACCCATGGCCAGAACAGCACGCTGCTCAGCGCCGGCGCGAGAACCCACCAATCGCGTGGCGGATAGCCGATCATGCCGTTGATCCAAAACATCAGCAGTTGTTCGAATAGCAGGAACGTCGTCACGCTGAGCGCTTGCTGCCAGAGCGGGAGCACGCGCACGCGCCGGTAAGTGCGGATGACCAGGTAGGCCACCACTGCCAGGCCGAGCGCGTGCTGGCCGAGCAGCGCGCCTTTCGCGGTGTCCAGCAACAGGCCCATGAACCAGCCGGTGCCGATGCCTACCCGCTGCGGCAGCGCCATGCACCAGTAAATCAGCACCAGCGCCAGCCAGTCCGGGCGAAAACGGTCGGCCCACAGCGGTAGCGCTACGGAATCGAGGAACAGTGCGACGATGAAACTCAACAATATGACCCAGCCGCCGGGATGGCGCAGGAAGGTCATGGCTGTTTGAACGGACCGACCGGCAGGCTATCGGCTTCGGGCACGGGTTCGCTGATCACCAACAGGACTTCGCGGATGCGGTCCAACTGCGCAGTGGGCTGGGCAATGATGCGCGCGAACGAATGGCCGGGGTCGAATTCCACCTTGGTGATCTTGGCGACCGGATAACCGCGCGGGAACCGTCCGCCCAGACCGGAGGTCACCAGCAGATCGCCGACTTTCACGTCTTGATTGTTGGGGACATGCGGTAATTCCAGTTCCTGATAATTGCCGGTGCCTACCGCCAAGGTGCGCAGGCCGTTGCGATTGATCTGCACCGGCAGCGCGTGGTTGGGGTCGGTGATGAGGATCGCGGTCGAGGTGAAATTGTTGGCGTGGATCACCTGACCCACGACGCCGTGCTGATCCAGGAGCGGCTGGCCGATGTGTACGCCCTGCTCGAGGCCTTTGTTGATCTGGATTTGATGGCGATAAGGGTCGGCGTCGACCGCCAGCAGTTCGGCGATCAGCACCCGCTCACGGATGGCCGCCGACGAGTCCAGCAGCAGGCGCAGACGGCGGTTTTCCGCTTCTAGGGCGGTGAGCTTTTGCACCTGGGCGTCGATGAAAAGCTGTTGCTTGCGCAGTCGCTCGTTTTCCTCGATGAGGCTGGCGCGTTCGGCGAAATTCTGATAGACCCGGGTCATCAACAACGCCGGTATCTGCGTAGCGTATTGCAGCGGGTAAAGCGCGGTACTCAATAGATTGCGCAGGCCCTCTAGGCTGTGATAGCGATGGTCGAGCGTCATCAGGGCAATGGAGACGAGCACGAACAGTACGACCCGGATGTTGGCCGCGATCTCGACGCTGAACAGCGATTTTGAATTCTGCGTTAGCCGGACCAAGATCGCACCTCGCTACTCTTTAGGCTTCGATGTCCGCCCGCGCAAACCGATGGCGAAGGCGGAATCCTTGCGGACGCCTATTCGATGGCGAACGCGTCGGTGCCGTGTTCGTCGATCAGTTCCAGCACGCGCCCACCGCCGCGCGCGACACAAGTCAGCGGGTCTTCCGAAATGATCACGTTCAATCCGGTTTCCTCGATCAGCAGTTGATCGATGCCGCGCAGCAACGCGCCGCCGCCGGTGAGCACGATGCCGCGGTCGGCGACGTCGGCGGCGAGTTCCGGCGGGGTCGATTCGAGCGCGGTCTTGACCGCGCCGACGATCCCTGACAGCGGTTCCTGCAACGCTTCGAGGATTTCGTTGCTGTTCAGGGTGAAGCTGCGCGGCACGCCCTCGGCGAGGTTGCGGCCCTTGATCTCGATCTCGCGCACTTCATTGGAGGGATAGGCGCTGCCAATTTCCTGCTTGATGCGCTCGGCGGTCGGTTCTCCGATCAAAATTCCGAAATTGCGGCGCACGTAATTGATGATGGCCTCGTCGAAACGGTCGCCGCCGATCCGCACCGAGGCCGAATAAACGATGCCGTTCAGCGAGATCACCGCCACTTCCGAGGTGCCGCCGCCGATATCGAGCACCATCGAGCCGCGCGCCTCGCCGACCGGCATGCCGGCGCCGATCGCCGCCGCCATCGGCTCGGGGATGAGATAGGTTTCGCGCGCCGGCGCCGATGGCGGATTCCTTGATCGCGCACGCTCGACTTGGGTGGAGCCACGGCACGCCGATCAGCACCCGGGGGCTGGGGTTGAAGAATTTGCGCGCATGCACTTTCTTGATGAAGTACTGGAGCATTTTTTCGGTCACCACGAAATCGGCGATGACGCCGTCCTTGAGCGGGCGGATCGTGGTGAGATTTCCCGGCGTGCGCCCCAGCATGCGTTTGGCGTCCATACCGACCGCGGCAATGGTGCGCGGGCCGCCGCGATTGGAATCTTGGTGGATGGCGACGACCGAGGGTTCGTTCAGCACGATCCCGCCGCCACGGACATAAATCAGGGTATTCGCGGTGCCCAGATCAATCGACAAGTCGTTGGAAAAGAGCCCGCGTAAACGTTTGAACATGTTGGAATACTTAGTGTGGATTGAGCCTTAAAACCGAGCTTCTGGTTAGCGAAAAAAGCGGGTAATGCTAACAAGGCGCGGGGAGTGGGAGCAAGTCGGCAAATATGATACCGTAACCCGCCTTGAGCGCGTTGTCACGAACGAGGAAACAACGATTTATGTCACTGGGCCTGGCCGAGGTAGAAAGAATCGCCCATCTCGCGCGGCTCGCCATCCGCGCCGACGATATCCCTGGTTACGCCCGCGATCTCAACGCCATTCTCGGGCTAGTGGCGGAGATGCAGGCGGTGGATACCCATGGCGTGGAACCGCTCGCCCATCCCGTGGGCAGCGCCCAGCGCCTGCGCGCGGACGCGGTGACCGAACCCAACCGCCGGGACGATTATCAGACGCTCGCGCCGCAAGCCGAAGCCGGGCTTTACCTCGTGCCGCAGGTGATCGAGTAAGGTAAACGCGCGCCATGCACGATCGCAGCCTTGCCGAACTGTCGCGGAGCTTGCGCGCTGGCGCGTTTTCCAGCGCCGAGCTGACCGAGGCATTTTTGCAGCGCATCGAGCGTCATAATCCCGTGCTCAATGCGCTGATCACCGTGAGCGCCGATCAGGCGCGCTTGGATGCTGAAGCCGCCGACCGCCGCATTCGTTCGGGTGGGGCCGCGCCGCTCACCGGCATTCCCATCGTCCATAAAGATATCTTCTGCACCGCGGGAATACTGACTTCGTGCGGCTCCAAAATTCTCGCCAACTTCGTCGCCCCTTACGATGCCACCGTAGTGGCGCGCTGCAAAGCCGAGGGCATGGTGATGCTGGGCAAGGCCAACTTGGATGAATTCGCGATGGGCTCTAGCACCGAAACCAGCTATTACGGGCCAACGCGCAATCCCTGGCATTTGGACACCGTGGCGGGTGGGTCGTCGGGTGGTTCGGCGGCGGCGGTGGCAGCGCGCCTCGCACCCGTCGCCACCGGCACCGACACCGGCGGTTCGGTGCGCCAGCCGGCAGCGCTCACCGGCCTCACCGGCCTCAAACCCACTTACGGGCGGGTGTCGCGCTGGGGCATGATCGCATTCGCCTCCAGCCTCGACCAAGGCGGCTTGCTGGCGCGTAGCGCCGAAGATGCGGCTTTGCTTCTGCAAGCCATCGCTGGTTTCGACGACAAAGATTCGACCTCCGCCGACCAGCCGGTGCCCGATTATTCCGCACAGCTTGCCGCGCCGCTCACCGGGCTCAAGATTGGCCTACCCAGGGAATATTTCGGCGCCGGGCTAGAGGTGGGCATGGCGCAAGTGATTCTGGCGGCGGTTGATGAATACCGCCGGCTCGGCGCGGAGGTCATCGACCTGAGCCTGCCCAACGCCAATCTGGCAGTACCCGCTTATTACGTCATCGCGCCCGCCGAAGCCTCATCGAACCTCGCGCGTTTCGACGGTGTGCGCTATGGCTATCGCTGCGCCAACCCCAAGGATTTGCTTGATCTCTACACCCGCTCGCGCGGCGAGGGCTTCGGCACCGAGGTGAAGCGGCGCATCATGATCGGCACCTACGCGCTGTCGGCGGGCTATTACGACGCTTATTACCGCAAAGCGCAGCAGATCCGGCGCTTGATCAGCGATGATTTCCAGCACGCGTTCCAGCGAGTCGATGTGATCATGGGCCCCACATTTCCCACGCCGGCGTTCAAGCTCGGCGCGCGCCTGGACGATCCGGTCACGATGTATCTTTCCGATATTTATACGGTATCGGTCAACCTGGCGGGGCTGCCGGCGCTATCCATTCCGGCGGGCTTTATCGCGGGGTTGCCGGTGGGATTGCAGATCATCGGCGATTACTTCACGGAAGCAAAGTTACTCAATATTGCCCATCGTTATCAGCAGGAAACGGATTGGCACAAGCGCGCGCCTACTGCATTTGTTTGATTTCAGCATTTAATTGGTATGAAATTAGTAGATGAGATGAGAACTATCTGTGCCTAAAGAGAAAGCCAGTTTCACTCAGAGGCTTTTGAATCTTATTTCTGAACCTCAATTCATTAAATTTGAGAATATTCTGAGTGAACCAAATTTCTTTAGAATCGTTGGCCGCTCTCATTATGAGCGATGGCATTCATCTTTTTTTGGCTGGCTATTAGATCCTCTTGGCTCTCATCTTCTTACGGATTACACTCTTAAAAGCTTCCTAATATTGCTTCTTGATGGCAGATGCCTTAAATCTAGTAGTCATCAAGAGAAGTTTTTATTAAAGATTCTTCCGACTGCGGAGTTTTCAGATGTTGAAGTTACTCCTAATGAATCTCTATCAATTGAAACAAGTGTTTCTGGTGTCGGAAGATTTGATATTTTCGTAAATGCAAAGTACATGGATTCTTTTGAAAACTCAGGCCGCTTGAATATTATTTTTGAACTCAAAATCGATTCTAAGCCTAGCTTTGAACAATCTAAAAAATATGCAGACTGGCTTTTCAACAACCATCAAAGTAACATTAATTTTCTAATATATCTGACGCCAAGTTTATTACATAACTCAGATACAACTGTTGGTGATCAAAGATGGTATTGTTTAGATTATCAACTACTGAATGATAAATTGTTGATTCCTCTTCTTGATCATCCTCGCCTCAATGAGAAAGTAAAGCCGTTTATTATTCAATACATTAAAAATCTAAAGATTCGATATAGAGGGCTTAAAATGGCTATTACTCATGAAGAGAAAAAATTGGCTTTAGCTCTATATGAAAAATATAGCGATGTTTTCGACTCTATCTATGATGCTTTAGTTGAGGCGGGAACAATTGATTACAGTACATCTGATACTAACTCTGGTAAAGGTCGAATAGCAGGTACCCGTCTAGTAGTCAAAATCAACAATCAGATTTTTTCAAACTCAATAGTCAGATCACTTTTTGAAGATATTCTGAAATATATCGTTCAGCAAGGCTCAATTTTGAAACTGCCGTTACCTTGGGGAACTAGCAAACAACGATATGTCATAACTAATCAAGATCCACCCAAGCATCCAAATAACAGATCTTTCTTCTATCCTGTAAAGTACAATGGTTATACAATGGAAACTCATTATGCCCGAGATAGAGCGATGAAAGTTTTGAGTGATTTATGCGAAAAACTAGAAGTTGAATTCGAGATTATTGAAACTTAGGATGGAAGAATCCTAGATGAGAATTGTGAATTACTAACTTATTAGCTTGTGCTCACGCTTGTTCCAAGCTACTCGTGCTTGCCACTGCTAGAGCAGGAAGTAAATTTTTAGCTTAAATAAATCGATAGCCATGCAATGGGAATCCGTCATCGGGCTGGAAATCCACGCCCAGCTTGCCACCAAGAGTAAGATTTTCTCAGGTAGTGCGACCACGTTCGGCGCGCCGCCCAACACCCAAGCGAGCGCCATTGATCTCGGGCTGCCCGGCGTGTTGCCGGTGCTGAACCGCGAGGTCGTGCGCATGGCCGTGGCATTCGGGCTCGCCATCGATGCCCAGGTAGCGCGTCGCTCGCTGTTCGCGCGCAAGAATTATTTCTACCCCGACCTACCCAAGGGCTACCAGATCAGCCAGTACGAAGAACCGATCGTCGTCAAAGGTCGCTTGAACATCGAACTGGACGACGGCAGCGTCAAGACCATCGGCATTACCCGCGCCCATCTGGAAGAAGACGCCGGTAAGTCGCTGCACGAAGATTTCCACGGCATGACCGGCGTGGACTTGAATCGCGCCGGTACGCCGCTCCTCGAAATCGTCTCCGAACCGGAACTGCGCTCGGCCAAGGAAGCAGTGTCGTACATGAAAAAAATCCACACCTTGGTGCGCTACCTCCGTATCTGTGATGGCAATATGCAGGAGGGCTCGCTGCGCTGCGACGCCAATGTGTCGGTGCGCCCGCTCGGCCAGAACGCCCTTGGCACCCGGGTCGAGATCAAGAACTTGAACTCGTTTCGGTTTGTCGAACGCGCCATCGAGTTTGAGATCGAACGCCAGATCGAACGGATCACGGGCGGTGGTAAAGTGGTGCAGGAAACCCGGCTTTACGACCCCGATCGCGACCTGACCCGCCCGATGCGGAGCAAGGAGGAGGCAAGCGATTACCGCTACTTCCCCGACCCGGATCTGCTGCCGCTGGTGTTGGAGGAATCGTTCATCGACGAGGTGCTGCGCGGCTTGCCGGAACTACCCGACGCCAAACGCGCGCGCTTCATGGTCGACTACGGCCTCGGCGCTTATGATGCCGGCGTCCTCACCGCGAGCCGCGACCTCGCCGATTACTTCGATGCGGCGGCCCAAGCGCTGGGCAGTGACGCCAAGCTTTGCGCCAACTGGGTGATGGGCGAGGTGATGGCGGCGCTCAACAAAGCCGGTCTGGAGATCGGCGCGAGCCCGGTCGGTGCGGCGCGATTGGCGGGGATGCTGAAGCGCATCCAGGACGGTACCATTTCCGGCAAAATCGCCAAGGAGGTCTTCGAGGCGATGTGGAACGGCGAGGGCGAGGCCGACGCCATCATCGCCAAGCGCGGGCTCAGGCAGGTGAGCGACAGCGCCGCCATCGCCGTGGTGGTGGATAGACTCATCGCCGCCAACCCCGAGCAGGTCGCGCAGTACCGCGCGGGCAAGGACAAGGTGCTCGGCTTTTTCGTCGGGCAGGTAATGAAGGAATTCAAGGGTAAGGCCAATCCGCAGCAGGTCAACGACTTGCTGCTCGCTAGGCTGAAGCCCTGAAACCACGAGTGTCGATTTGGCAATGAGGCAACGTGACACTTTGCACCGTTTCGTGTTCGAGCATTTTCCGGTGCGCGGCGAGATCGCGCATTTGGACGCTACCTGGCGTACCGTCCTGGAGCGCCGTAGCTATCCGTCGCCAGTGCGGCAAGTGTTGGGCGAAGCCCTGGCGGCGACCGCGCTGCTGCACGCCACGATCAAGTTCAACGGCCTGCTGACCTTGCAAATGCAGGGCGACGGCCCCTTGTACCTGGTCGTCGTGCAATGCACGAGCGCGGGTAATTTGCGCGCGCTGGCGCGTTGGCGCGGCGCGGTTCCCGAGCAAAAACTCGCTGGGCTCATGGGCGCCGGAACGCTTACGATCACCCTGGATCCCGCCGAGGGCGAGCGCTACCAAGGGATCGTGGAACTCGGCGGCATCACGCTTACGGCGGCGCTCGAGCGCTATTTCGAGCAGTCCGAACAATTGCCCACGCGCTTGCGCCTGGCGTCCGACGAGTACGGCGCGGCGGGGATGTTGCTGCAGCGCCTGCCAGGCGAGTTACCGGAAGCGGACACCTGGAATCGCATCGAAATGCTCGGCGCGTCGCTGAGCGCGCCGGAACTCCTGACGCTAAACGCCAAAGACATTCTCCATCGCTTGTTCAATGAGGACGACGTGCGTTTGTTCTCGGCGCAGTCCATCGGTTTTCGCTGCACTTGCTCGCGTGAGCGCACGGGCGCCATGCTGACGGCGCTCGGCCAAGAGGAAGTGCGGGCTATCATCGCCGAGCAGGGTCAGGTCGAGGTGAAATGCGAATTTTGCGGGCAGAATTACCGGTTCGATGCCGTCGATGCCGCCGGGTTGTTCGCGCATAGCGCGCCGGCTCCAGGCTCGGAAACGCGCCATTGAGCTTGATGGCTAAATGGCTCGACCAGGTCGCGGATGTATGCCTGCTGCGCAGCGGCCCGCAGGACTTGCCCTATTCGTATGCGCTGCTGGAAATATGCGTGCTGGCGTATGGGCTGTCGGGTTTGGGGGCGTTGCTGCTGGGATTCGGCGCGCAACGCTGGTTCGGAGCACTGATCCTAACCTTGATCGACATGGGCCTGATCGCCGGGTTTAGCTATGCCATGTTGAGCCATCTTGGCCAGATCAATCGCTGGGTGCAGACGCTGACCGCACTGTTCGGCGTCGGCGCGCTGTTGCAGGTGGCATCGCTGCCTCTGACTGCCTGGCAAGCGCAGGCCCTGGACGAGAAAGGCGACCCGAGTTTGCCCTGGTTGCTATCGCAGGGCCTGGCGGTTTGGAGCATCATGGTTAATGGTCATATTCTGCAGCAGGCGTTTTCGACCTCACGCGGCATTGGCGTGGCGTATGCGCTGGGTTATTTTTTTCTTCTGCTCGTGATCGGCGAACTGATTCTGCCGCCGCTGTCGCCATGAGCCAGCGCATCCACATCCTCGGCGTCGGCGGCACTTTCATGGCGGGGCTGGCGCTGGTCGCGCGCGAGGCGGGCTTTGCCGTGAGCGGCTCGGATGCGGATGTCTATCCACCGATGAGCACCCAGCTCGCGGCGGCGGGCATCGAGGTGCGCGAGGGTTATTTGCCCGAGCATCTGGAGCCCGCGCCGGAGCAGGTCGTGGTGGGCAACGTCATGACCCGCGGCAAGCCCATCGTCGAGCATCTGCTGAATCGCGCCCTGCCCTACACTTCCGGCCCGCAGTGGCTGGCCGAGCACATCCTGCCGGGGCGCTGGGTGCTGGCGGTGGCCGGCACCCACGGCAAGACCACGACCGCGGCCATGCTCGCCTGGATACTCGAACAAGCGGGGCTGGAGCCAGGATTTCTGATCGGCGGCGTGCCGGCCAATTTTGGCATATCGGCGCGCCTGGGGCGCAGACCGTTCTTCGTCGTGGAGGCTGATGAGTACGACAGCGCATTTTTCGACAAGCGCTCCAAGTTCATCCACTATCGCCCGCGCACCCTGGTACTGAACAATCTCGAATACGACCACGCCGACATTTTCCCCGACCTGGCGGCCATCCAGCGCCAGTTCCACCACCTCGTGCGCACCGTGCCGGGCCAGGGCCTGATCGTGGCGAACGGCGTGGATGCGAACCTAGATGCCGTGCTGCGTATGGGTTGCTGGACGCCGGTCGAGCGTTTCGTTGCGGGTGATTGGGAAGCGCGCAACGCGGCCGCTGATGGCAGCGCATTCGAGGTCTGGCGCAACGGCGAACGGCAGGGTCGGGTCGAGTGGAATTTGCTCGGCGAGCACAATGTGCGAAATGCCTTGGCGGCGCTCGCCGCCGCGCATCATGCCGGGGTGGCGCCGGCAGTGGCGATAGAAGCGCTCGCTGGTTTCAAAAGCGTCAAGCGGCGCCTGGAACGGCGCGGCGTGGTGGATGGCATCGCCGTGTATGACGACTTCGCCCATCATCCCACCGCCATCGCGACCACGATTGCCGGTTTGCGCGCCAAGGTCGGCGGTGCGCGTATCCTCGCGGTACTGGAGCCGCGCTCCAATTCGATGCGCATGGGCGTATTCAAGGACGGCTTGCCGGCGGCGCTCGCGCAAGCCGACCAGGCATTGTTTTACCGCCCCGCCAATGTCGATTGGGAGATTGCCGATGTCGCCGCCAAAGCGGGCGGCGTGGTCCATGATTCCATCGCTGGCCTAGTCGCCGCGCTGGCCGCCGAAGCGCGCGCTGGCGACCATATTCTCATCATGAGCAACGGCGGGTTCGGCGACATCCACGACAAGCTGCTGGCGGCGCTGCGCGGGCATTCCGGCGCGAACCCGTCATGACCCGTCCTCTCGCGCTCGCAATGACCGGCGCGTCCGGCGCCCAGTATGGCTTGCGCTTGCTGGAATGCTTGCTCGGCGCGGGCGAGACCGTTTACCTCATGTTGTCGAAACCTGCGCAAGTCGTCATCGGCATGGAGACGGATCTTGCGCTACCTGCCTGTACCGCCGAAATCCGCCATTTTTTCATCGACCGCCATGGCTGTGCGCCCGAACAACTGTGCGTCTACGGCAAGGAGGAATGGACCGCGCCGGTGGCGAGTGGTTCAGCGGCGCCGCGCGCAATGGCGATCTGCCCCTGCACTACCGGCACCCTGGGCGCCATCGCAGCCGGGATCAGCGACAACCTCATCGAACGCGCCGCCGACGTCACTTTGAAGGAAGGGCGTAAACTCATCCTGGTGGTGCGCGAGACGCCGTTTTCCGTCATCCATCTGGAAAACATGCTGAAACTGGCACGCATGGGGGCCGTGATTCTGCCCCCCAATCCGGGGTTTTACCATCGCCCTGAAACCATTGATGATTTGATCGATTTCGTGGTCGCGCGCGTGCTCGACCAGCTGGGCATCGCCAACGATCTAACCCCGCGCTGGGGTTTGGACGAGCGAGGCGAACCGCGATGAGCACCTTGGAAATCCCACTGTTTCCGCTCCATACCGTGCTGTTTCCCGGCGGTGTGCTGCCGCTCAGGATTTTCGAGCCGCGCTATGTGGCGATGGTCGGCGAGTGCATGCGCAACGGCAACGGCTTCGGGGTCGTGCTGATCCGAGAGGGGCGCGAAGCGGGCGCGCCGGCCATCTTCCATGAGATCGGCACGTTGGCGCGGATCGCCGATTTCGATCGTCTAGCGGACGGCATGCTCGGCATCACCTGTCAGGGCGGGCAGAAGCTGCGGGCGAGTGCCCATCGCGTGCAGCCCGACCAACTCATCGTCGCCGAGGTGGAATGGCTGGCGCCGGAGCCGCCGCTGCCGCTGGCGCAGCGCTACGTGCCGCTCGCTGAATTGCTGCGTGATTTGCTGGAACGCGAGGAGTTGCAATCCTATCGGCGCTGGCTCGCCGAAGATTGGGTGAACACCGGTTGGATAGGATGCCGGCTGGCGGAGTTGTTGCCATTGCCGCTCGATGTCAAGCAAACCCTGCTGGAGATGGATGGCGGCGCCGAGCGCTTGCAGGCGCTGACGGCGATTCTGCAAGATTGGATTGCGCGCAAGTGAGAATTAAAGAGGCCATCTCGACCGTTTACGGCTATGCTTTACCGGCGTCTTGACTTGACCAAGACCATCTAAGCCATGCACTGAGGAGGCACTATGTTGCGTAAACTGCTTACATCCACCGCCGTCGTCGCATTGACCCTGGGCTGCGCCGCTAGCCTGTACGCCGCCGATCCCGCCGATTTGATCAAGTACCGTAAAAATACCATGGATGCCTTGGGCGGCCATGCCGGTGCGATCGGCGCCATCATGGGTGGCAAATCCAGTGATGCGCAGGCGGGCCATTTGAAAGCGCATATCCAAGGCGTGGCGTTGATCGCGCCCATGGTCAAAGATCTTTTCCCGCCGGAGTCCGCGAGTGGCGACAAGACCGACGCCAAGAAAGAAATCTGGGATAAACCCGCCGAATTCAAAGAAGCGATAGCCAAGCTGGAGAAAGCGGCCAGCGACCTCGCGGCGGCGGGCGATGACAAGGCCAAGACCGGCGAAGCGGTAAAGGGTCTGTTCGGGGCTTGCAAGAACTGCCACGATAACTTCCGCGTCAAGAAGTAACTCGGTTTTGAGATTCAACCTCCTCCCAACCCTGGTCTTTTTGCTGATTGCACTGGGGTTTGGAGTCGGTCCATGCGTCGCCGCGCGTGACGCCAAGCGCGGCGAGTATCTGCTGTACGCAGGCGGCTGCATCAGTTGCCACACGCCGAAAAAATCTGGACCCGAGGGTTTCATGGCCGGCGGACGGGCGCTCGTCACGCCGTTTGGTACCTTTTATCCGCCCAATATCACGCCGGATAAGGACACCGGCATCGGCGGCTGGAGCGACGAGGATTTCATTCGCGCCCTCGGCGAGGGCGTGAGCCCGCAGGGCGATCATTACTACCCGGCGTTCCCCTATACTGCGTACACTGGCATCACCCGCCAGGATATGCTCGATCTCAAGGCCTATCTGTTCAGCCTGCCCCCGATCCACAAACCCAATCGCCCGCACGAACTGTCCTGGTATGTGTCTTTCCGCTTCCCGCTCGCGTTCTGGAAGTGGTTGAATTTCACGCCGGGCGAGTTCCAACCCGATCCCAAGCAAGCGCCCGAGTGGAATCGCGGCGCTTACCTCGTGCGCCATCTGGGCCATTGCGGCGAATGCCACACTCCGCGCAGCTGGACCGGCGCGCTCGATACGGACGCTTATTTGGCTGGCAATCCGGACGGCCCCGACGAGGGCAAGGTTCCGAATATCACACCGGACGAAAAAACCGGTATTGGCGATTGGTCCAAATCCGATATTACGACTGTGCTCGAGAACGGCATGCTGCCGGATGGCGATTTCGTCGGCAGCGTGATGTCCGAAGTCATCGACGACAATACCAGCCATTTGGCCCCGCAAGATCGCGACGCGATCGCGGTTTATCTCAAATCCGTACCGCCGCTACCGGCGAGCGAGTGAAGCGTGCCTACGATAGCTTCTCGATCAGTTTGCGGATGAATCTTGTCCCCGCCTCGACCTGCTCCAGGCTGATGTATTCGTTGGGTTGGTGGGCCTGGTCGATGGAGCCGGGGCCACAGATCACGGTGGGCAGCCCCGCCATCTGGAACTGGCCCGCTTCCGCGGCGTAGGCAACCTTGAAGGTATCGTTCTGGCCGGTGATCGCTTTGGCGAGTTGCACCGCGCCGCTGTCGGGATCGTGACGGAAAGCCGGCACCCGCGCCATGACTTCGGTTTGCACGCCGGTATGCGGCGCGCGCGCGCGCATCGCGGGTTCGACCTGATGGCGGCAGTGATCCTGAAAACGGTCGATGATGGGTTGCGGATCCTCGCCCGGAAGATTGCGGATGTCCCAGCCAAACTCACAATGGCGAGAGATGATGTTGACGGCCGTACCGCCTTGCACGGTGCCGACGTGGATACTGGTATGGCCAGGAGCGAAATCGGGGTTGGTAGTCTCGCTCGCGTATTTGTGCTGGGCGAGGTCGTCGAGATAAGTGATCAGGCGCGCGGCGGTCATCACCGCGCTTACCCCACGGTGAACCTGGCTGGAATGCGCTTCATAGCCGGTGACCGTGGTCTTCAGGACGGTGATGCCTTTGTGGGCGGTGACGACTTTCATGCTGGTCGGTTCGCCGACCACGACGGCGGCCGGCCTCGGCAGCCGCGCGGCGATTTCACGGATCATGCGCGGCGCGCCCTGACAACCGACCTCCTCGTCGTAGGACAGGGCGAAATGGATCGGTTTCCTGAGCTTGTTCATCTCCGGCACCAGCGCCAGGCCGATGGCGATGAAGCTCTTCATGTCGCAGGTGCCGCGGCCATAGAGCTGACCGTCGCGCTCGGTCACGACGAACGGATCGGTATCCCAGGGCTGGCCGTCCACCGGCACCACGTCGGTATGCCCCGACAGCACCACCCCGCCTTCCACCGCCGGGCCGACGCTGGCGTAGAGATTGGCTTTGCGGCCATCGTCGCTCGGCACCAACTGGGAAGTGATGCCGTGATCGTCCAGGTAATCGCGCACGTAATCGATGAGTGCGAGGTTGGAATCGCGCGATACGGTGTTGAACGCGATCAGCTTGGCGATCATGGTGCGGACAGGCATAGCGTACTCCGGGTCGGGATGGAGGGGACGATGATAGGATAAAAGAACGGTATTGGCAGCCATTCAAAGCTGGCCGAGAGTGCTTTAGCATAGTGCGACAATGCATTGTAAAAGGCGAGGCGCTGGTGGTGTTAGAGGAACAACAGGTGGATGGACGGCGACGGTTGCTGTTAGCCGTCATGGGCATGGGTGGGATGCTGGCGACAGGGCTGCCGGTCACGGCTTTCGCGAGAACCGCCAAGCCGGCGGTCCCCACCGGAACCGGCTCGGCGTTGGAAAACGAGATCAAGGACTACCTCGCGGCGATGCGCCAGGACGGGCGCTTGGCGGCGGATGAGAAAACCGCGTGGTCGGTTTATGACCTCACCCAGAATCAGCCCTTGGTGGCGCTCAACGAAAACACGCCTTTCCAGTGCGCGAGCATGATCAAGCCCTTGGTCGCGCTGGCTTATTTTGTTAGACACAGCGAGAACCCCGCGCGTTATCCTTACGATGCCGCGACCCGGTATCGGATGGAAGAGATGATTCGCGACAGCAACAACCGCGCGACCAATTACTTCATCTCCGCCATCAGCGATGCGCCTTTGTCCAGAAGGCCGCGTGAGCTAGAGCGGCTTCTGAAACGCCGCGTGCGCGGCGTATTCCGCCAGACTTCGATCATGGAATTCATCCCGCCCGATGGCCGCTGCTATCGCAATCGAGCGTCAGCCGGCGATTACAGCCGGTTTCTCCACGCGCTCTGGCATGATCGGCTACCGTTTGCCATGGAGATCAAGACCCTGATGGGTTTACCCAATCATGACCGTCTCGTGCAAGGCGTGCCAGAAATTCCTATGGGCACGCTGATTTACGATAAAACCGGCACGACGGCGCGGCTATGCGGCGACATGGGCATCTTGGTCGCGCGCGGTTTGGATGGTCAAAACTACCCCTATATCGTGGTCGGGATGATCGAAAAAGCACGGCGTGCCCAACCTTATTGGCGTTGGGTAACAGACCGTAGCGAGATCATCCGCGAAATCTCGACTTTGGTTTACCGCGGCATGAAAAGCCGCTATCCGCTCGCCTAGCCGCCGGACGCGTCAGCCGCAGCCGCAGCGGCCGTGGGCGCAGCAAGAACTTGCCGGCATGGGGGCGGTTCTGGGTGCGGCATTCGTCGCGCCCGCGCCGCTGATCAGGCCGACGCCCGATAACAGGCGTTGCACCGGGGCGTCAGAAGGGGTAGCGCCGGGCTCGATTTCGGCGCGCGCGCATAATTCACCCCAAGTGGAGAGGGTTTCATTCATGCTATGCCAGACCTCTAGAGTCTGAGCGTTTTCTGAACAGTGATAATCATATCTAGGCATGGTGATTCTCCGCGTGCTAATAGCACAAAATTAGCGGAAAATATCACAATAAGCCAGTCCCTCGAGGACATAAACAATCAGTATTTCTGAGCTGGAGATAAGCGTATGTATTGCGGGCGGTGGATGGCGACTATTTCTTCATTGCTGTTCTTGACCCTGCCTGGCATCAGCCAGGCTTTCAAGGTCAAGGACAATTTCACCATCGACCTGCAAGTGCTTGGTATTTATCAGTATCAAGACGTGGACGATGCCGATGCCGACAGTACCGGCCGGGCCGCCATCGCCATCGAGCCATCGTTCAGCTACACGCTGACGGAGAACGATGAGTTCCATCTAGGGCTAGGATTCGCGGGCGGCAATGGCCTGAATCTGGTATCGCCGTTCGTGCTGAGCACGTTCGACGCCAACCTGGAAGATGACGTCAAGAATCTCAATGGCAGACACCGCAATTATCTGCTCGAAGCCTGGTACAAGCACACCTTCCAGTTTGAACAAGAGCGCTCGCTCGGTCTTACCGGCGGCATCATCGACGCTTCCAGTTACATCGACGACAACGAATTCGCCAACGACGAGGGCGGACAGTTCTTGAACGAAGTCTTCGTCAATAGCCCCATCGCCAATCTGCCCTCCTATGATGTCGGTGGCGCGGTCGAATTCGACGCCCCCTTGTTCTCGGTTCGCGGCGTCATCATGAACTCAAAAAATGACGACGATGACTTCAATTACTACGCGCTCCAGTTCGGCTATAAATTGGAAACGGGGCTGGGGGCGGGTAATTACCGGGTTTATGGATTCACCACCAATGATCGCTTTTTTGACCCCGCTGGCGAGCGCAGAAAAGCCTCAGGGGCATCGGCGTCTCGTTGGATCAGGCCATTGGCGAGAATTTCGGCGTGTTCGCGCGCTTCGGTTGGCAAAGCGACGATGCCGCCATCGACTACGACAGCTTGTACTCGGTCGGGCTGAATATCAAAGGCTCGCTTTGGGGCAGAGAGGACGATGCGATTGGTTTGGGATTCGCCCACCTCGACGGTGGCAACGGCGGCATCGACGCAACCAACGCGCTGGAGGCTTACATCAAATTCAAACTGTTTGAAAACAGCGCGTTGACGTTAGACTTCCAATACCTCAAGGACGAATACAAAGATGCCGAAGATGTGAAGGGTTTTGTGTACGGAGCCAGAATCAACGCGGAGTTCTGACGACGGATCAGCGTCCGCCCATCGCATCGGTCAGTAGCTTGACGTTGTGGCGGAACATATCGATGTAGGTTGGAGCCGGACCATCCGCCCCAGACAGCGCATCCGAGTATAGCGTGCCGCCTATCCACGTCTTGGTTTCGCGGGTGATTTGCTCGACCAGCCGGATATCGGTGATATTTTCGACGAAGACCGCACGAATATCGTGCTTGCGGATCTGCTTGATCAACTTGGCGACTTCTCCCGCCGAGGGCTCAGCCTCGGTGCTGATGCCCACCGGCGCCAAGAACGTGACGCCATAGGCGGCGCCGAAATAACCGAAGGCGTCATGTGAGGTGATGACTTTGCGGTTGCGTTTGGGGATGGCGTCGAATGCCGCTTTGACGGTTTGGTCGAGCTGATCCAAGGCGGCGAGGTAGGTTTTGCCCCTGGCCTGGTAGTCGCCGGCATTGGTCGGGTCGGCGTCGGCCAAGGCGTTGACGATATTGCCGACATAGCGCTTGCCATTGCCAAGGCTTTGCCAGGCATGGGGATCGGTGGCGCCATGTCCATCATGGGTTTGTTCTTGGCTGCTGGCGTGCCCCTCTTCTTCCGCGAAATCGTCCGGCATTTTCTGCGCCTTGACACCCGCGCTCGCCACCGCGACTTTGCCTTGGTATTGGGCTGATTCCAAAAGTCGTTCCATCCAGCCCTCGAAACCGAGTCCGTTCATGATGACCAGGTTTGCGTCCGCGACGGCTTTAGCGTCCGCCGGCGACGGTTGGAATACATGGGCGTCGCCGTCCGCGCCGACCAGTGTGGTGAGGGCGATATGGTCGCCGCCGACGTTTTTCACCATATCACCGAGGATGCTGAAAGTGGCGACGACCTTGAGCGGGCCGGCTGCATTGGCGATACCGGCCATGCCCAAGCCGAGCGCAAGCAGAAACGGTAAGCACAAATTAGATGGAATCATGAACGCGATCCTTCTCGACTGGGATGGGTATTGAGGTGCGGCAGTTTAATCAGGCGCATGAAGACGCTATCGTGAAAGCCGAACAACACTGAAACGCCATAAAGCACACCCGCCATGAGGATGATGGCAGGGCCCGTGGGCAAATTGGCGTGGTAGGACATGAGCAGTCCGGCCATACTGGCGAGCACCGCGATGACGATAGCGACCGCGATCATGCTCCAGACTTCGCGCGCCCAGAAACGCGCGGCGACGGCAGGCAGCATCATGATGCCGACCACCATGAGCGTGCCCAGCGCCTGGAATCCACCCACCAAGTTCAGTACCGCCAAAGCGAGAAACAGCAAATGCACGAATGAGCCTTTATCACCAAACAGGCCGGTGCCACCTAGAGTTTTTAGGAAACTCGGATCGAAGCATTCGACCACCAGCGCGCGGTAAATAGCCGCCAACGCCACCAATGTGATGGAGGCAATCGCCGCGAGCAGCAAAAGTGCGGCATTGTCGAGCGCGAGCACGGTGCCGAACAGCACATGCAGCAAGTCCACGTTGCTGCCTTTGGTGGAGACGATGGTCACACCGAGCGCAAGCGAGGTGAGATAAAATGCGGCAAAGCTCGCATCTTCGCGCTGGGCGGTGGCGCGCGCGACAGCCCCTGCGCCCAGCGCCACCGCGAGGCCGGCGATCAGTCCGCCCAGCGTCATCGCCGGGAGCGACAAACCTGCGATCAGAAAGCCGATAGCCGCCCCCGGCAGAATGGCGTGGCCCATCGCATCCCCCATCAGGCTCATGCGGCGCAGCACCAGAAACACGCCGATCGGCGCGCAGCCCAGCGCCATCGCCAAGCAGCCGACCAACGCGCGGCGCATGAACGAAAACTCGATGAAGGGGGCAAACAGCCATTCGCCGATGGACATAGGCTCAGGTTTCCGCGCACACCGCGGCGCGATCGTCCCAGGCTTCGCACAAGCGTCGGGCGCGCAGCAGATTCTGTGCGGTCAGCGCTTCTCCGGTCGGCCCCCAGGCGAGTAGCTCGCGCGCAAGCAGCAGAGCTTGCGGAAAATGCTCGCGCACCAGGTCGAGGTCATGCAGTACCATGACAATCGTGCGCCGCTCGCCGTGCCAGCGATGGATGAGTTCGAGCAGATCCGCCGTGGTGCGCGCGTCGATGGCGGTGAACGGCTCATCCAACAGTAGAATCTTGGCGTCTTGCAGCAGCATCCGGGCGAACAGCGCGCGTTGCAATTGGCCGCCGGACAGCGAACCGATCAAGCGCTGCTCGAAGCCGATCAAACCAACCGCCGCCAACGCCAGGCGCGCTTGCTCCAGTAACGGCCCGCTGATGGCGCGAAACAAACCCACGCGCCGCCAATGACCGAGCGAGACCATATCCAGCACGCTGATGGGGAAGCTGCGGTCGATTTCGGCTTGCTGCGGCAGATAGGCGATTTCCTGCCGGCTGCATTCGTGTAAATCGATGCGGCCGGTGAACGGCGCGAGTACGCCAACCAAGCCTTTCAGCAGCGTCGATTTGCCCGCACCATTGGGGCCGATCACGGCGGTAAGACTGCCAGCGGCGAATTCCCCCGAGACATGATGCACGGCCGGATGGCGCTCATAACCCAGGGTCAGATTGTGGAGACGGATGGCGGCGGACATGGCGATCCTAGTCCAAAGCCCAGTACACGGCGATCCACAACAGGACGAGGATGGCGAACACCCACGCCAAACGACTGCCGAGGCCAGCGCGCAAAGGAGACATGACGGGAGCAGAGAAGCAACGTAAAGGATGAATGACAAGCCATGTTATAATATAACAAATGCAAACTCAAGCGCTCGTTCCCTCCGGCGGCGCAGACGTCCATTACAATACAGCCTCTACCGCAACGGGAGATCGCAAGCATGGCCGACTACACACTGTACTGCTTCGCGCAATCCGGCAACGCGTATAAAGCCGCGTTGATGCTGAGCCTTTGCAAAGCCGATTGGCAGCCGCGCTTCGTCGATTTCTTCAATGGCGAGACGCGCACGCCGGCTTTCCGCGCGCTCAATGCAATGGGTGAGGTGCCGGTCTTGCAGCACCAGGGCAAGACCCTCAGCCAGTCCGGCGTAATCCTCGATTATCTGGCCGCCCGCTTTGGTCAATATCAGCCCCGCGACGAAGACGAACGGCGCGAGGTGCTGCGCTGGCTCTTGTTCGACAATCACAAACTCACCGGCTACACCGCGACCTTGCGCTATCTTTTGCAGTTCGCCAAAAACGCCCAGCCGACGGTCATCGAATTCCTGCGCGCGCGGGTGAATAATGCTCTCACTGTCCTCGACGGCCACCTCGCGAACCATGCGTTCGCGCTAGGCGAGCGCCCGACCATCGCCGATTTGTCGATGTGCGGGTATTTATTCTGGCCGGATGAGTTCGGCGTAAATTGGAGCGATTTCCCGCATATCGGATCATGGCTCGCGCGCATCCAGGCGCTGCCGGGCTGGGTCCATCCCTATGAATTGATGCCGGGGCATCCGTTGCCGGCAACGAAAACGTCTTGATACGGAGGCTTGTCATGGGCTTATTAGTCGAAGGCGAATGGCGCGCTGCGGCGTCCGAGGGCGGCGCGAGCGGCGGGCGGTTTCAACGCCAGAGCACGCAATTTCGCAACTGGATCACCGCCGATGGCGGCCCGGGGCCGAGCGGCGCCGGCGGGTTCAAGGCCGAGCCGGGGCGCTATCATTTGTACGTGTCCTATGCCTGTCCGTGGGCGAGCCGGGCGTTGATTTTCCGTGCGCTCAAGGGCTTGGAGGACATGATCTCGCTGTCGGTGACGCATTGGCTGATGGGCGATCAGGGCTGGACCTTCGCGGATGGCTCGGGCGTGATCCCCGACACCGTGAACGGCGCGCAATACCTGCATCAGGTCTATGCCAAAGCCGCGCCGCGCTACAGCGGACGCGCCTCGGTGCCGGTGTTGTGGGACAAGCAAACCCACACCATCGTCAACAATGAATCCGCCGAGATCATCCGCATGTTGAATAGCGCTTTCGACGGCGTCGGCGCGCTGCCCGGCGACTATTATCCGGCGGGACTGTGTGCGGAGATCGACACCCTCAATACGCGCATTTACGATACCCTCAACAATGGCGTCTACAAGGCCGGGTTCGCTACCACCCAAGCCGCTTACGAGGAAGCCGTCTATCCCTTGTTCGAGACGCTGGACTGGCTGGAAGAAAAACTGGCGCGCCAGCGCTACCTGACCGGGGCGCGCATCACCGAGGCCGATTGGCGCTTGTTCACGACACTGGTGCGTTTCGACCCGGTCTACGTCGGCCATTTCAAGTGCAATCGCAAGCGCCTGGTCGATTACCCGAATCTGTGGGCGTACGCGCGCGACCTCTACCAGCAGCCGAGGATCGCCGCCACCGTGCATTTCGACCATATCAAGAAGCATTACTACATGAGCCACAGGAACATCAACCCGACCGGCATCGTGCCGGTGGGGCCGGATGTTGATTTTTCCGAGCCGCATGGACGGAAATAATTATTCCTATCCATTTCGGCACATGACATCAGGAGGTTCGCTATGAAAATCCGCGTACTCGGCGCCGCCGCCGGTGGCGGTTATCCGCAGTGGAACTGCAATCATCCCAACAGTCGCCGCGCGCGCGCGCGCGACCCCAACGCCAGGCCGCGCACCCAGTCGTCGATCACGGTGAGCGCGAATGGCCGCGATTGAACGCTCTGCAACGCTTCGCCTGATCTGCGCCAGCGAATCAACGACAACGCCATCCTCCAGCCCCGGCCCGACGATCCGCTGCGCTACAGCCTGATCCAGGCGGTGGTGGTGACCAACGCCGACGTCGATCACATCACCGGGCTTTTGACCCTGCGCGAGTCGCAGGCCTTTAATTTATATGGAACTCAGCGTGTGCTATCGGTGCTAGCGGCGAATCCGGTGTTCAATGTCGCCGAACCCCGACTTCGTCAAGCGCAATCCGATGCGCCTCGACGAAGCCGAAATCGCCATCCGCCGCGCCGATGGCGAACCGACCGGCGTCCATGTCGTGCCGTTCGCGGTGCCGGGCAAGGTCGCGCTATGGCTCGAAAGACCTGAGCAAGGGAGCCGAATTTCGGCTCGGTCGCCGAGGATACCGTCGCCCTGGAAATACGCGATGAGACGGGCGCCACTCGATTTTTCTATATCCCCGGTTGCGCCTCCATGCCGCCGGAACTGGCGGCTAGGCTGCGCGGCGCGCCGCTGGTGTTTTTCGACGGTACGCTGTGGCGCGATGACGAAATGATCGTCGCCAAGGTCGGCACCAAGACCGGCCAGCGCATGGGCCATATGAGCGTCTCGGGCGCGGATGGTACGCTGGCGGCGTTCGCCGATTTGGGGGTGAAGCGCAAGATATTCATCCACATCAACACCACTAATCCGATTCTGCTGGACGACAGCGCGGAGCGCGCCGCGGTGCGGGAAGCCGGATGGGAAGTGGCCTGGGACGGGATGAAAATCGACGTATAATGCGCCTTGAGCCATTGACCGAACCCATGATTGCCCATGACTTCGACCTGGACCCCGCAGAGCTGGCGCGCCAAGGCAGTGCGGCAGATGCCGGATTATCCCGACCCGCGGGCGTTGGCGCGCGTCGAGGAACGGTTGCGCGTGTTTCCGCCGCTGGTGTTCGCCGGCGAGGCGCGCCGCCTTCAAGCGATGCTCGCCGAGGTCGCCAAAGGCCGGGCGTTCCTGCTGCAAGGCGGTGATTGCGCCGAGAGTTTCGCCGAATTCAGCGCCAATAATATCCGCGACACGTTTCGCGTGTTGTTGCAGATGGCGGTAGTGCTGACTTTCGGCGCGGCCTGCCCGGTGGTCAAAGTAGGCCGCCTCGCCGGCCAGTTTGCCAAGCCGCGTTCGACGCCGACCGAGATCAGCGGCGGGCGGGAATTACCGAGTTATCGCGGCGATATCGTCAATGGCCTGGAGTTCGACGCCAAAGAGCGCCAGCCCGACCCCGAGCGCATGCTGCAAGCTTACAGCCAGGCGTCGGCGACCCTGAATTTGTTGCGCGCCTTCGCCCAGGGCGGCTACGCCGATCTCCATCGGGTGCATCGCTGGACGCTGGATTTCGTCGGCGCCAGCCTCGAGACGGAGCGCTATCGGGCGCTCGCCGACCGGCTCACCGAAACCCTGGCGTTCATGGAGGCGTGCGGGCTCACTTCTGAAACCACGCCACAAATCCGCGAGACCTATTTCTTCACCTCCCACGAAGCTCTGCTGCTGCCTTACGAGGAAGCGCTCACCCGCGTCGATTCGACCAGCGGCGATTGGTATGCGTGTTCGGCGCATCTCTTGTGGGTGGGCGACCGCACGCGCGACCCCGACGGCGCGCACATCGAGTTCGTACGCGGCGTCAAAAACCCCCTCGGCCTCAAGTGCGGACCGTCCCTGGCACCGGATGAACTGCTGCGGCTGATCGACATTCTCAACCCCGACAACCAGCCAGGGCGCTTAACATTGATCGTGCGCATGGGCGCCGATAGGGTCGGCGATGGGTTGCCGCCGCTGATCCGCGCGGTGCAGCGTGAAGGGCGTAGCGTGGTATGGTCCTGTGATCCGATGCACGGTAACACCATTAAATCGCGGTCCGGTTACAAGACCCGGCCTTTCGAGAGTATTCTGAAAGAAGTGCGCGATTTTTTCGCCGTGCATTGGGCGGAAGGCAGTTACGCCGGCGGCATTCACCTGGAGATGACCGGCCAGAATGTCACCGAATGCACCGGCGGCGCGCAAGACATCGGCGATGGCCACCTCGGTGATCGCTACCATACCCACTGCGACCCGCGCCTGAACGCGTCACAGGCGTTGGAACTGGCGTTTTTGCTGGCCGAGGAACTGAAGCGTGAACGCGCGCGGGCGGCGGAGCGGGCGACCGGCTGAGCGCGTTGCACGAAACGCTGGCTAGTCGTCGCCGCGCTCTTCTTCGACCAGATGCTCGACCATGTTGCCGGGCATGGAACGGATGTGCTTGCCGTCCCGTTCGCCGCGCAACAGCCGGGTCGCGCGCAACAGCCGCAAATGGTGGCTGACCAATGACGGCGACAACCCCAGTCGTTCCGCCATGCTGCCCACGGTAACCGGCCTTTCCAGGCAACTCAGCACGATGCCGAGGCGGTTGGGCTCTCCCAGCAAGCGGAACATCTCCGCAAGTTCGGTGACTTCATCCGCGCTCAGCTCGCGCATGGCCCGGCCCTCAAGGAATGACGCCGCACGCGACGCGGGCGCCCCCGCCGCCGAGCGGCTTGGGCTGATCGCTGTAGTTGTCGCCGCCCCCGTGGATCATCAGCGAGCGGCCTTTGAGATCGGCTTCCTTCAAGCGGGCGGCTAGTACCGGAGTGGTCGTCGTGCCGTCGGCGTTCACTACCAGCACCGGCAAATCGCCCTGGTGGCCGGTGTTGTCGTGCGGGCCTTTGTGGGCATTGGTGCCGGCAGGGTCGAAATGGCCGCCCGCGGCGAGGCCAGCGACTTTTTTGCCATCTTTTTCGGCGGCGCCGCAGTCCGGATTGGTATGGACATGGAAACCATGTTCACCGGCGGTCAGCCCCGTCATTGGGCGTCAGCAGCAAGCTCTCGATCGGTATCATTGGCAGTTACGGTACCGAGGCTGCTGCTCACACCATCAGCGCTGATGGCGTGCATTTCGATGCTGATTTCGGCGCGCGCTGCGCCAGCGGCGAACAATGCGGTCAGGATGAGACAACAACGGCTGGAAGCTGGCATGATTTTCCTCGGCGGCTGCGGTGAAAAACTTGGGTTGACGCTAAATATCGCGGATGCGCGATTGCGTCATTATACAGACGCCGACCGGGTACACCCAACCAGCACCCTCCGCAAACCTTTGGAAAGCGACATAATACGGCGAATCCTTGCAGCGATTGCGATATGATCAGACCGAGTATCGTAGAACGGAAACCGACGCTGACCGGCGTGCTACGCCAACCTGGCAAGAGCAAAGCCCAGATCCGGCACGCCCTTGGCGCGGCGGAAGCGCTCTGCGCGCAACGCGGCTCGCGCTTGACCGCGCTGCGCCGCCGAGTGCTCGAAATCGTCCTCAGTAACCCTAAGCCCCAAGGCGCTTACGCCATCCTCGATATCCTGCGCGACGAAGGCCGGCGCGGCGCGCCGCCTACCGTATACCGGGCTTTGGATTTTTTGCTGGAGCAAGGGTTCGTACACCGCTTGGCTTCGCTCAACGTGTTCATCGGCTGCAACCAACCGGCGGCGAATCACAGCAGCCAGTTCTTGATCTGCCGGCAATGCGGCAACGTGAGCGAGATGGACAGCCACACCGTGGAAGACGCTATTCGCGTGCAAGCCGCTGACCGGGAATTCCAGGTCGAGGCGCAAATGGTCGAGGTGCTGGGGCTGTGTGGGAAGTGCCAGAGTGGGGATGCGGCTAAAATATAGTGTCGTTAGGCATGGGGCTTTTGTTGAATCTCTGAAAAAGAAATGGACATTGCATATACCGTCGAAACAGCCTTCCCAGGTTCTCTGCAAAGCACTGCCGAACTTAATTGGAAGATAGAGGAAAATCCAAATATTTTGGAGTTATCTGGAGAACTGAATTATCTCAAGTTAGTACCGTCTTATATTCAATGGTGTATTCAGAATAAGGATAGATACGATCAGTTAGTAACTGATTGGACAATTCATGCGCTTGCCGAATACGGGCGAGCTAAGTCACCTGAATCTCCTCATCTAAACTTCAAATTTTTGTGTTCCAGCGAGCAGCGATGGGCGATTCGTGCTTTTTTGGAATGGTGCATAACTAGCCTTGAGGTCGTGCACGAAGCCCAAGTATACCGAGCTATCAGGCATTGGCAGTAGCGTAGTAGCGTGATCTTGTATTTTGATGGAGATATGAAGATGGCGACGATTGTGTATTGGTGGCGAAGGTGCAAAACATTCATGGTGGAGTAACCCTGAGAGTAATCGTCGGTCTAGCGTTCCTCGCCATGTGGCAATCAGTGATGAACTAGCAAAGAAGATTTGTCGGGATCTGGGCATACCGAAACCATGAATATTCAATATGATTTTATGAGGAATTTCATCCTCATCGCAGTGTTGTTCAGCGGCACACCGGCCCTCGCCCAAACCGCGCTGGATCGCTACATCGCCAAGCCCGAGCCGGATTTCTCCTGGCAAGAATACGCGGTAGATCATAAGCTGGTGGCCGATACGTATTTCATCAAACTCGTCTCCCAGCGCTGGCGCAGCGCCGCCGAAGTGGATCGATCCATCTGGGAGCACGAACTGATCGTGATCGTACCCAATTTCTTGTTGTGCAATAGCGATCACCGCGAAACCGCGCTGCTCATGATCGCCGGTGGCCGCAATCCCGATCCCGGCGAATTCACCACTGAAATCGACGCAACCGCCGGCGTCATCGCCACCAGCCTGTGCACGGTCGTGGCGGTGATCAAGCAGGTACCCAATCAGCCGTTGCAATTTGCCGATGAGTTCAAACGCCCGCGCCGCGAGGACGCCATCCTGGCCTATAGCCTGAACAAATACCTCGAAACCGGCGACGAGGAATGGCCGGTGCATCTGGCGATGACCAAGGCGGCGGTCAAGGCCATGGACGCGGTGCAGGCGTTTTCGCGCACGCACGGCAGTGTTCCCAATATCGACGATTTCATCGTGCTCGGTGGCTCCAAGCGCGGCTGGACGACCTGGCTCGCGGCGGCGGTGGATGCGCGAGTCAAGGCCGTGGTGCCGATCTCCATCGATCTTTTGAATCTGGATGAGCAGTTCCAGCATCATTGGGAAGCGTATGGCTTTTACACACCGTCGGTGCGCGATTACGAGGAATACGATATCGCGTGCCGGATGCAGACTCCGCGCGGCCAGCAACTGCTCGGCATCATCGACCCGTTGAGCTACCGCGAGCGCTACACCATGCCCAAGCTCATCATCAACTCAGCGGGTGATCAGTTCTTCGTGAGCGATTCCTGGCGGTTTTATTACGACGATCTGCCCGAACCCAAGCGCTTGCGCTACACGCCCAACACCAGCCATTCCCAGGGTGATCTGGAAGATGTCATCGGCTTGTTTCGCAGCACGATTCCCTGGCTCAAGGATGTGCGCGCGAATCGCGAAGCGCCGCGCTTCGACTGGCGCGTCGAGGCCGATGGGTCGATTCGGGTGCAAACCATCGACCCGCCCGAGCATGTTCGGCTGTGGCAGGCGCATAACCCGACGCATCGCGATTTCCGCCTGGAGGCGATTGGCCCCGCTTGGCATGCCAACGATTTGCAGGATCGTGGCGGCGGGGTTTACGTCGGCTTTGTCGCCCCTCCCGCGCAGGGCTTTAGTGCGTATTTCGTCGAGCTGGAGTTTCCCAATTCGTCGTTCCCCGCCAGCAATCCCCTGTTCACTACCGGGGTGGTGGTGACGCCGGACGTGCTGCCGTTCGCCGGGTACGGCCTGCATGATTTCAAGGCTACACCGTCGCCGGTGGGTCCAGGCCTGCCCAGCAGGCTGTTGCCGATCCTGCAGCGGGGCAACCAGCGCGCATCGGCGCGGCCCGCCATTGCCTGCCCTTCAGCGCGACCGGCCAAGATGCTTGGGTGAGCCAGTTCGGCGCGTTGAAGACGGCGCAGGCGTGCCGGGTAGTTGACCACGCTTGCCAGGCCGGCGTGGGAATGCCGCAGGACAACGCCCAGTGCGTCACAGGCCGTGGGTAGCGCGACCTCCGTTTTTTCCGTTCCACTCGCTCCGCTACGTTCCGTTATCAACTGGATGGCAGCGAACGGCGGCGCGCGGAACTCGTGCCTTTCAACCGCCCTGGCCGACCAGGACTGCGGGCATCTGGTGGCCAAGCGCGTGATCCGGTGTGCAACTGGTGCGCCATGGCCAGCAACTGCGATGGCTGGGTAATACTACGGCACGGATGGCGTACCGCGTTGGCTCACGTTCGTGGAGCGCGCTGAAGACACCCGCCGCGCGCGCCGTTTGCTACCTTCAGCAGCCCCGCTTTGGGTGAGCGCTGGGACGAGGATTTACTGCAATCCGCTAGAGTGGGCGAAAGGTCGAAGTCGAGTTGCGCGGGCCGGCTGCGGTGGCGTTTCGTTATCGAGTGGACGGCGTGAGCGGCAGCCTCGACCTCGTGCCGTTCACCGCCCTGCTAATCCGTGTTGGGATTTTGGGCCTGACCATGATGCGCCCGCTGTTCTACGCCATCGGCGCTGGTGCTGGGGCGCCAATACGACGGCCTGGGCGGGGCCTGGTCGCATTGCGCATCGCCTCTGCGCCGACACGCTGGTGCTGGAGCTCGCGCCGCGCGCTATCGCTTCGTTATCCTATCTCGTTGCAGCGCAGAAGTCGCCAAAGCCTTGGAGGCGCGCGGCATTGCACTCAACCAGCGCGCGGCGGAGGAAGTGCCTGGCGTTGGCCGATCTGGTGGTGGCGGCCCGCTACCGGCAGGCGTGCGACGGTGGAGCTATTCGCGGCTTCGGCGTGGCGCTCGTCGAACTGGACAATCCGTCCACGCTTGCCGCGTCGCATTACCCAAATTCGCGATTTGGCCGCCGTGCTGGGCGTTGGTGGCAATGGCGAAGCGGTGATCGCCGCTGCATGGATCGCTGCGTTGCGCGGCGCGCACGCGCCAGCTTTTGGGCCGCGTTACTCACCGCGATCTATCAGGCCGATGGATTCACGGTGGCAATGGTAGCCTCGCCGATGATTTGCTCACCAGGCCAGGCTCGATAACCTCGCCGCTCAGCTCGGCATGGGGCCATCGAGGGCATTTCAGCGGGCAATTGGCCAGCGGCAGCGCCCGATATTCTGTTGCTCGGCGCCAGCGGCGATCACCCTCGCTTGCCGAACAGTTGCTGCGCCACCCGGCGCTGCAGCAGTTCGGCAACATGCCTCCAGCATGACGTTGCCGATCAGGCCAGCGGTGCGCCGGGCCATGCGTTGGCGGAAGCCGTCGAGCGCCTGGCTGCTCGCTGCGCCGAGCTTGGAGCCATGACGCCAAGCCCGGTTCCCTGGGCATCGCCACCGCGGCTGACGCTGATCAGTACGCGCTGTGGTGGCGGTACTGTTCTGCGCGTCGATCTGGCCGCCGGACGCGCTGTTGCCTTCGCCGCGCTGCTCGCCGGCGCCTGGCACCGGGCGGCAACCTGGCGCTTGATTCTGCCACTGGAAATCCGTCTGCCGCGCCGCGACTGATGGCGCTGGTCATCGGCGCGACGCTGGGGCTCGCCGGGGCCGTGCTGCAGGTTCTGCGCAACCCACTGGCAGAGCCGGGGTTGATCGGCGCATCGGCGACCGCCAGTTTGGGCGCGGTGCTGGCGTTTTACTTCGGCCTCGCCGATCAGTTCGCCCTGCTCTGCGCCTTCCAGGCGCGGCATGGCCGGAACCCTGGTCCAGCGCGGCGTTGGCCGTCTTGCTCGCCGGGCGCGTACGCAGCGCGCTCGGTGATTTTGGCGAGGTGGCGATCAACAGCCTGGCCAATGCGCTGACCCGCGCTCGCCTCAATCTTGCTCCCAGCTACCGTGCTGGAAATCGTGTTCTGGCTGCTGGGCTCGCTGCAGGATCGCAGTTTCGAGCATGTCTGGCTACTGTTGCCGCTCACCGCGCTCAGCTGGTTGCTGTTGTTCGCCTGCGCGCGGCGCTGGATGCGCCCGCCGGGTGGACGCGGCGCGCAGCCTGCGGGTTCGATCTGAGCAGGTAAAGATGGGTGATCGTGCTCGGTGGCGACGGCAGTCGGCGCGGCGGTAGCGGTGGCGGGCAGCATCAGCTATGGGGCTGATCGCGCTTTATGTCCTGCAGCCCTGGGTGCGGCATCGTCCGGCGGCGCTGCCGCCGTCAGCGCATTGAGTGGCCTGGCGTTCTTTCTGGCCGCCGATGGCGCCGCGCAGCTCCTGGTGGCGGACGCCGAACTCAAACTGGGTGTGGTCACGGCGTTGATCGGTACGCCGTTTTTCCTCCTTTGTTGCTGCGCTTGCGACGTTAATTGCCGTAGGCGCGCTGCAAGCCAGCGGTAACCTCACCCTGCGCCTGGGGGCGTACAGTGCTGGAGGATATCGACTTCACCCTGGCGCGTGGCGAACTGGTGGGTTTGTTGGGACCGAACAGCGCCGGTAAATCCACGCTGCTGAAAGCGCTGGCGCGGCTGCTCAAGCCGGCGCGCGGGAGCTCGCGATTTTTGGGCGCTCCGCGCAGGCCATGTACGCGCAAACCCAAGCGCAGCAGCTTTCGCGTATTTGCCGCAAGGCGCGAATACCGTGGGATCCGCCGGTAGAGCAAGTAGTGGCGCTGGGACGTTGCCGCACCGCGGCGCAGGCTGGCGCGCTCCGCGGATGACTATGAACATCCGGGCGATGGTGTACAGCGACGTTGCGCATCTTTCACGGCGTCACGATCAACGCCTTCCCTATCGGCGGCGAGCAAATGCGCGTGCTGTTGGCGCAGGCGCTGGCGGGCGAACCCGTCGATTCTACTTGCCGACGAGCCCATTTCCGGCCTCGATCCGCGCACCGCCTGAATATGATGGCATTGTTGCAGGGCCTGGCGCGCCGGCATCGCCGTGCTGGTGGTATTTATGATTTGACCACAGCGGCGCGCTTTGCGACCGTTTGGTATTGCTGCATGCCAGCGAGGTCGCGGCGAGCGGTGCGGTCGATGAGTATTGACACCCGCGCAGCTTGCGCGCTGGCAAGGTGCGCGCGTTGCTGCGCGACGAAGCGCGGGTGATCGTGCCAGTGGAGCGCATCCTTGGCCTCATGATCGGAACCTTTGCCGGAAGCGCTGCTTTTCCCCTGGCGAGTGGAGAAAAGCGCTGGTTCCGGCAAGCGCTGTTGGCGTCGCTGCTCGCGCACGCCGTGCCTGTTGTTCTCGGCACAGGTTCGGCACGCCGCAGCCGGTGCGCCGCGCCTGTCTTGGCGGTCAAGATAGAAACAGCGGCGATGACGCCGGCCGTGATAGCCTCGCCGCTTATGCCTTCCGCGTTGGCGGTGTCCGCCGGCATAGGCTACCGCGCATTATCGAGTCATTACCCCATCCAGTCTCTAAGCCGGCAGCCGTATCCACCGAGGTCAATGCCGAATTGAGCGAAACGCATCCGCCAAGCCTGACGCCGATCCGCCCACGTACCGATACGGCAAAACGCGCGCGCGTGGCGCCACCGCATCCGCCAGCACGAAACCACCGCATACCGCTAATCGCACTTCAAACCCACGCCGGATAAGCCTGCGTCGGCCAAGCTGGCAGTCAACGCCACCGCGGCGCGGGGCGAGGCAGATTCAACGTTGCCAGCGGTGGCGCCAGCAGCTCAAGACCGCGCCCCGAGCAGCCGGGGCGTTCCATCATTCGTGGAGGCACGGCATGAAGGCGACGGCCTGCGCAATCCGCCGCCGCGTTATCCGTTTGCGGCCCGCCGCCAGGGGGTTGGGAGGGTCGGGTGTTGGTGAGCGCCGCTGTGACCATGAGCAGCGCGGTGGCCGATTCTGGCGCCAACGGCAACCGCACGGTGCTGGACGAAGCGGCTCTGGAAGCGGTGCGCGGCTGGCGTTCATCCCGGCTCGGCAGGGCGCGCGCGCCGTGGCGACGCGTGGATGCGATCCAGTTTCCGGCTGCGCGAGCAGTAGGCGGCAGGAGCGGGCGGCTACGGGCCGATTCCGGTATCATGGGGACAATGTCCGGTTCAGGCGGAGGAAAGCCATGCCATAGCCCAGGTGTTATTGCTGTTGCTGGTATTGATTTTTCCCGCTGCGGAGTTGGGCGGAGGATCAGGTTTGTGCTGGAATTGCAGGGCGTGATCAGGCCGGCGAGCAAAAGGATTTGGTACTACGCGGCGACAGGCTACGCAGGTGGCGCTAAACTGTTGATATTGCGCATGAATACGCCAGGAGGTTGGACAGCTCGATGCGCGATATCATCCAGGCGATCCTCTCTTCCAGATTCAGTGGCGACTTATGTGGCGCCGAGCGGAGCGCGCGCCGCCAGCGCCGGCATATATTCTCTACGCTAGCCATATTGCGGCGATGGCGCTGAAAGCCACCAACCTCGGTGCGGCGACGCCGTGCAGATCGGCGGCGTCCCCGGCATTTCCCAGCGGTGAGTCGCCCGATGAAGGTAAATCAAGGGTAAGGAAGCGGGCGATCAAGCCAAAGACAATCAACAACCCCAACAAGCCCAGCCCGCGTTGGACAAAGCGCCAAATCGGCGATGGAGCGTAAGATCGTCAACGACGCCCGCGCCTATATCCGTTCGTTGGCTCGACTGCGCGGGCGTAACGTCGACTGAGCCGAGCAAGCGGTGCAGGATGCCGCTAACCTATCGTCTGAAGACGCCCAGGCACGCGGGGTTATCGATTTCGTCGCGACGAGTGTCACCGATCTGATCAAGAAAAGTCAAGGCCGCGCAGTCCAGGTCGTGGGGCGAAACAAATACTTGCGCTCACCCGATCCGGTGGTTGAAACCATCGCTCCCGATTGGCGCAACCGTTTGCTCGCCATCATCACCGACCCGCAGGTCGCTTATGTTTTGATGCTCATCGGCGTGTATGGCTTATTTTTTCGAACTCGCCAATCAGGCGCGGTGGCGCCAGGCGTACTGGGCGGCATCTTGTCTGCTGCTCGCGTTGTTCGCATTCCAGGTGCTGCCGGTCAACTATACAGGCCTCCAGTTTGATCGCGCGGATCTGGCATTCGCAGTCGCTGAGGCGTTTCTGCCGACTTCGGCGCGTTAGGGCTGGGCGGCGTGGTCGCGTTCGTGGTCAGTTCCGGTGATGCACAATAGGACGAACGGATCGCGGGTTACGATATCCCCTTTATCGTTGATTCTTGGCTTCGCGTTGGCCAGCGGGGTTTTGTTCGCGACGGTTGGGAACGCTGGCTCTGCCGCAATCGGCAGCAGCGTGGCGTGAACGGCGATGCTCGATTGCTTGGTACAACCGCGGTGGTATTGGAAGACTTCGACGGTGAGGGCGGCTGGGTGCGGGTGCTGGGCGAAGCATGGCGCGCGACCGCCGAACAACCCTTGAAGAAGGGTGAGCCGGTGCGGATCGTCAAGCGCACCGGGTTGCAGTTATTCGTGCGGCCTGCCGCGCTGGGCGACAGGCGCGGATGATCCGCTGAAAGTTCTTTCTGGAGATCATAGACATGGCTCAGGTATTGCTCGTGGCGTTGGGCGTCGTCGTCGCATTGCTGCTCATCTCCTTCAAGGTATTGCGGGAGTATGAACGCGGCGTAGTGTTTTTTCTGGGCCGGTTCGAGCGCGTGAAGGGGCCGGGATTGATCATCATCATTCCCTTCATCCAGCAGTTCGTGCGTATTGATTTGCGCACCGTGACCATGGATGTTCCGAGCCAGGACGTCATCTCGCGCGATAATGTGTCGGTCAAGGTCAACGCGGTGCTGTACTTCCGTGTAGTCGATCCGGAACGGGCGGTGATCCAGGTGGAAAATTTCCGTGAGGCAACCAATCAGTACGCCCAGACGACGCTGCGCTCCGTGCTCGGGCAGCACGAACTGGACGAGATGCTGGCCGAGCGCGATAAATTGAATAAGGACATTCAGGCGATTCTCGATGCGCAGACCGACGCCTGGGGCATCAAGGTTTCGAACGTCGAGATCAAGCACATCGATCTGAACGAGAGTATGATCCGTGCCATCGCTCGCCAGGCCGAAGCCGAACGCGAACGGCGCGCCAAAGTGATCAATGCCGAGGGCGAACTCCAGGCCGCTGAAAAAATACTACAAGCCTCCATCATCATCGCTCGCCAGCCGCAGGCGCTGCAGTTGCGCTATCTGCAAACGCTGCACGATATCGGCGTAACTAATAACACCACCGTAGTGTTTCCAGTGCCGCTGGATTTGTTTAAACCCTTGCTCGATCTGGCCGGCAAGCACGGCGAAGAGGGCTAGGCGGCAGGCGGATGGGGTTGCCGCCGGCGTAACCAGACGATAGCGGCCAGGCACAGGACTATCGGCGGCAGTACGCCAGCGTTGATGAATCGCCAGCCGAGGCGATGTTGCAGCAATCCCGAAACAAAAGCGGTGACCGCTACGGTGCTGAATACCATGAAATCGTTGAGTGCTTGCGCTTTGGCTTTCTCGGCTGGCGTATAAGTGTCGGTGAGCAGCGTGGTGGCGCCGACATACACGAAATTCCAGCCCACGCCGAGCAAGGCCAGTGCAGTCGCGAAATATGCAACAGTGGCACCGGCGAAGTTGGTCGCCGCGCAGGCAATGAGCAAGAGGCTGCCGATCAGCATGACGTTGAGCACGCCCAAATGGCGAATCAAATGGCCGGTGAAGAACGCCGGGGCAAACATTGCGAATACATGCCATTGGATCACGAACGCGGTATCGGCGAATGGCTGGGCGAAAGCGTGCATGGCGAGCGGCGTGGCCGTCATCACTAGATTCATGACGCCATAGCTGATCATGCCGGTCAACACCGCGACGCGGAACACGGGCTGGCGCGCGATCTCGGCGAGTGGCCGCCCGCTCGCGGCGCTCTCTTGGAGGGTGGGTGGGGGAATGCGCAGCAGCGATAACAGCGTGAGCGATAGTAGCTGTAGACCGACCAGAGCGGCGAAACTCGCCGCGAATGGCACTGCCAGCGCTTGGCGTGTCCAGGCCGCGAGGTTCGGGCCAAGAAACGCCGCCGCTACGCCACCCGCCATGACCCAAGAAATCGCCCGGCTGCGATACTCGGCGCTGGCGACATCGGCCGCTGTAAAACGGTAATACTGGCCAAAGCTGCTGAACGATCCGATCAACATGCTACCCATGCAGAACACGCTGAATCGCCCATGCAGCACGGCATACACACACAGGCTCGCACCGGCGATGCCGGATAAAATGCCGGTCATGAGTCCCGCCCGTCTGCCCACGCGCTTCATCAGCAGCGACGCTGGGAATGTCGTCAGCATCATGGCGATGAATTGCAGGCTCAATGGCAATGTGGCGAGGGTCGGCGAGGGAGTGAGCTGCTCACCCACCAGCGCCGAACTGGTGACCATCAGCGAAGTGCAGGTGAAGAGTAGCGCCTGGCAAACGGCGAGGAGCAGAATGTTGCGGTTCATACCAGGAGCATAGACGGCTTTGCCATCCATTGAAATCAAGCGCTGCGCCACCAAATACCCAGCGATTGCGCCTTCTACGTCCGCCGATGATTTGACTTACAAGGAGAGGGGATTCAGTCCATGCCTATTTACGAATATCGTTGCGAAAAATGCGGCCATGAATTGGAGATAATTCAAAAGCTTGCCGATGCTCACTGCAAGGCGATTGCCCGGAGTGTGGCGAAGCTGCTGCTCTGCGTAAGCTCGTCTCCGCCGGATTCCGCCTCAAAGGCGGCGGTTGGTACGAAACCGATTTCAAGTCGGGCGATAAGAAAAAGAACCTGGTGGAGAGCGGTAAAGCAGAAAAAGCTGACACCAAAACCGACAGTTGAAATGGCTCAAAAAAGGCCGAAACCGCAAAAACCGAAAGGCAGGCCGAGAGCAAAGCATCCGCCAAGCCAGACAGCGTGATTTCTCCCGCGGTGGCCTGGCTCTGTTGAGATGCTGGTGCAGGCCGATGACGGCGTGAAGGTTAAGGGTTTTGAGTTGCGATCAGTCAATGCAATCCGTAACGTCACTTCGTTTCCCTTTGCCAATACGGAAGCCCACTTCCATGATGCGTAGTCACTATTGCGGACAAGTCAATATCGCTCTGCTGGATCAAACCGTTACCCTGTGTGGCTGGGTTCACCGCCGTCCGCGACCATGGTGGGGTTATCTTCATCGATTTGCGTGATCGCGAAGAGTTTGGTGCAAGTCGTGATCGACCTGACACGCCAGCGGCGTTTCGCCAACGCCGAACGCGTGCGCAGCGAATATGTGGTGCAGGTCGTAGGACGCGTGCGGCGCCGGCCCGAAGGCACCGAAAACCCCAATCTGCCGACCGGTTTGGTCGAAGTGCTGACCTCGGAGCTCACGCTGATCAATCGCTCCGAGCCGGTGCCGTTCCAGCTCGACGATCCCGATACCTCGGAAGAAATCCGATTGCGTTATCGCTATCTGGATCTACGCCGCCCAGAAATGCAGGAGCGGCTGCGGCTGCGGGCGCGGGTGACGTCGTTGCTGCGCCGATTCATGGACGATAATGGGTTCGTCGATGTCGAGACGCCTATGCTCACCCGTGCAACCCCGGAAGGCGCGCGCGACTACCTGGTGCCGAGCCGCACCCACCCCGGCAGTTTCTTCGCCCTGCCCCAGTCACCGCAATTGTTCAAGCAATTGCTGATGATCGGCGGATTGGATCGCTATTATCAAATCGCCCGCTGTTTTCGCGACGAGGACTTGCGCGCCGATCGGCAGCCGGAATTCACCCAGCTTGACGTCGAGACATCATTCATGGATGAAACCGAGATCACCACGTTGATGGAAGCGATGATCCGCAAATTGTTCCTGGAAGTCGCCGGGGTGGCGCTCGCCGATCCGTTTCCGCGCATGACTTATGCCGAGGCAATGCGCCGTTATGGATCGGATAAACCGGATCTGCGCATCGCGTTGGAGTTTACCGAACTCACCGACGCCATGCGCGATGTGGAATTCAAAGTGTTTGCTGTCGCCGCGCACAACCCTGCGGGTCGGGTGGCGGCGTTACGCGTGCCGGGAGGCGGCAATCGCTTCGCGCGTAGCGAGCTCGACGGCTACGGTGAATTCGTCACACGCTACGGGGCCAAGGGTCTCGCTTATATCAAGGTCAACGACTTCGCGGCGGGCCGCGCGGGATTGCAATCGCCCATCGTCAAGTTCTTGCCGGATGCGGTGTTGAGCGAGATTCTAGCGCGTACGGGAGCGGTCAACGGCGATGTCATCTTTTTCGGCGCCGACAGCGCCAAGGTGGTGAACGATGCCCTCGGTGCGCTGCGCCTGCGTGTCGGTCACGATCTTGGCATGGTGCGCGAGGGCTGGGCGCCGTTGTGGGTAATGGATTTTCCGATGTTCGAATGGGATGCGCCGGAAAAACGCTGGAGTGCGTTGCACCATCCTTTTACTGCGCCCAAGGTTGATGATCCCGCCGCGTTGAAAAACGATCCCTCGGCCTGCCTGTCACGCGCTTACGATCTGGTGCTGAACGGCGTCGAAGTGGGTGGCGAGATTGGTGCAGCCATCCACAACAATGACATGCAGCGTGCGGTGTTCGAACTGCTGGCATCGGCGCCGAGGAGGCGCGCGTCAAATTCGGGTTTCTGCTCGATGCGCTGCGCTTCGATTGCCGCCGCATGGCGGCATTGCGTTTGGTCTAGACCGGTTGGTGATGTTGATGGCGGGTGCGAAATCGATCCGTGACGTGATCGCTTTTCCCAAGACTCAAACCGCGGCTTGTTTACTAACGCAAGCGCCGGCGCCGGTTGCCGAAGCGCAGCTTCGCGAGTTGTATATCCGGGTGCGTCAACCGTCAGCGTAGGTATTTGCGGTGGATGAGGGCCGGCTGTTCAAACGCCCGGAATCGGTTCTGGTCGTGGTGTACACCGTACGCAGCGACGTGCTGTTGATGCGCCGGCGCCGGCCCGCAGCGTTCTGGCAATCGGTGACTGGCAGTATGCGGTGGGACGAGGCCGATCCGCTGGTTACTGCCCGCCGCGAGGTCCAGGAAGAAACTGGCCTAGGCGGCGACCTCGCCATTGTCGATCAGCACATTCTCAATCGCTTTCCGATCAAACCGGCGTGGAAACACCGCTACGCGCCGAATGTGCGGCATAATCTCGAGCATGTGTTGTCTTTAGAACTGGCGGAACGCGTGCCGGTGGTATTGAATGCCCATGAGCACAGTGAATATGTTTGGCTGGCGCGTCCCGAAGCCCTGGAAAAGGTAACTTCTTATACCAATCGCGATGCAATCTTGCGGTTTGTGCCCGTGCATTGAGCGCTTCCATGCATCGTCGTCTTATTGAACGAGAAGGTTACCAAACCGTTGTCTTGGTGCACGGAATTTTCACGCGCGCCTTTGTTTTGGCTTGGATGGCGCATCAGTTCAAATTGCGGGGGTATCGCACAGTGTTGTTCTCCTACCCCGCCGAGCGCTCGACGCCAGCGGATAATGCATCGGTGCTTGCCGAGCAGATTGCCGATATCGATGGCGATGTGCTCCATTTCGTCGCCCATAGCCTGGGCGGATTGGTGGTGCGCCATTTACTCGCGCGATTTGGCGACCGCTTGCCTTGGGGGCGCACGGTCACGCTTGGCACGCCGCATCAGCGCAGCCAGGTTGCCAGCGCCTTGCATGGTGGCCGCTTGGGTTTCGTGCTGGGTAAGAGCGTTGAGGCGGGCTTGCTGGGCGATGTGCCGCCTTGGCCGGAGCAGCGCGATTTGGGTTCTATCGCAGGGGTGTACAATCTTGGTTTAGGGCGATTGGTGATGCGCCTGTCGGCCCCTAGTGATGGTGCGGTCTCGGTAGCCGAGACGATGTGCCCAGGAATGAGCGATCATATCTGTTTGCCGGTGAGCCATACGGGTATGCTGTTCTCTGCTGAAGTGGTTGAACAAACGCTTGCGTTTCTCAGCCATGGGCAATTCTTGAGGTCGCTGCTGTAACAGTATTTATCTTGATGTTACACTTATACATTTATTGCAATCCCTTGCTCTGAGGACACCATGGCTGGGCATAGTAAATGGGCCAATATTCAACACCGAAAAAATGCGCAAGACGCAAAACGGGGAAAGCTTTTCACACGTTTGATCCGCGAGATCTCCAGCGCTTCGCGGATGGGCGGTGTGGATGCCGGCGCCAATCCACGTTTGCGCTTGGCGATTGATAAAGCACTTGCCGCCAATATGTCCAAGGATACCGTCGAGCGCGCCATCAAGCGCGGTGCGGGTGAGTTGGATGACGTCGTGTATGAAGAAGTTCGTTACGAGGGCTATGGCCCCGGCGGAGCAGCCGTCATCGTCGATTGCATGACCGATAATCGTAACCGCACGGTTGCTGAAGTGCGCCACGTATTCAATAAATGTGGCGGTAATCTCGGCACGACGGGCTCGGTGGCGTTCCAGTTCAGCGAGACGGGTACGCTCGCGTTTCCTCCTGGCAGTAGCGAAGATCGTATCATGGAGGTTGCGTTGGAAGCCGGTGCCAACGATGTGATTGTAAGCGATGACGGCTCGATTGAAGTGCTCACCGATCCGTCCGCCTTGCAAGCGGTGAAAAGCAGCATGATGGAAGCCCGCTTGGCGCCCGAGGAGGCGGCGATCGCCATGCGCCCCAATGTGACGTTGACCCTGGCCGGCGAGGATGCTGAAAAGATGGTCAAGCTATTGGATATGTTGGAAGATCTAGATGATACTCAAAATGTCTATTCGAATGCGGAGCTGCCCGAAGACGTGCTGGCGCAGGTGCACTCCTAATAATAAAGGCGCGCTCGCCAGTTCATGACTTGCGTTCTCGGCATTGATCCAGGGTCGCAAATTACCGGCTATGGTGTAGTCGAAGTCAATGGTCCGCGATTCCATTATTTCGATAGCGGTTGTATACGCACCCGTGTTGAGCAGTCGCTGGCGGAGCGCCTTCGCACCATTTTCGAGGGTGTAGGTGCGGTGATCGAGCGCCACCATCCCGAGCAAATGGCGATTGAAATCGTGTTCATGCATCGCCATGCCGATGCCGCGCTCAAACTGGGCCAAGCGCGCGGTGTCGCGATTTGTGCTGCGGCAAACGCGGGGTTGACGGTGCATGAATATGCGCCGCGTGCCATCAAGCAGGCTGTCGTCGGCTATGGCGCGGCTGCCAAGGGCCAAGTTCAACACATGGTGCGTGCGTTGCTCAAATTGCCGGAAGCGCCGCTGGCGGATGCCGCCGATGCGTTGGCGGTCGCGCTATGCCATGCGCATACTCTGCAGACCCAGGCACGATTACCCGTCGCCGCACAGTTACTCACTCGGAGAAGGTTGTGATTGGACGCCTGCATGGCGTGCTTGCCCTCAAACAGCCGCCATTCTTGCTGTTGGATGTGCGCGGAATCGGCTATGAGGTGGAAACACCGCTGTCCACATTTTACAAGTTGGCCGGAAGTTGGGCGGGAAGTCACGTTGTTCACCCACTTGACAATACGATGATGCCCATTTATTGTTTGGATTCTCCACCCTCGCTGAACGCGGATTATTCCGGAGTTTGATCAAAGTCGGCGGTGTGGGGCCAAAGCTCGCATTGTTGATTCTGCGTTCGGCATGACCGTCGAGCTGTTCAGCCGCTGCGCGGGAGGGTGACAGCAGTGCGCTCGTGCGCTTGCCCGGCATCGGCAAGAAGACGGCGGAGCGGTTGATTATAGAGATGCGCATTCGCATTTGTGTTGTCGATTTGGGGCCGGGATTGGTGGCTGGTAGCGATAGCGGCGGACCGATTTGCGCCGACCACCCATATTGACGACGCGATTAGTGCGCTTGTGGTGCTGGGTTACAAACCCACCGACGCCACGCGGATGGTGAGGGCGATCAATACGCAAGGGCTTGCCAGCGAGGATATCCCCTTCGGATTGCGTTACAATCAGCGGTCCATGGCTGATTGAAGCTTTCATTATGATAACCCCCGATCGCTTGATTGCGCCCGACGCAGTTGCTGAAGATATGACCATCGACCACGCCATACGCCCAAAGCGCCTGGCGGAGTATGTCGGTCAGCAGGCGCTGCGCGAGCAGCTTGATATTTTTATCGAGGCCGCGCGCGCGCGCCGAGAAGCGCTCGATCATGTATTGTTGTTCGGGCCGCCTGGTTTGGGAAAAACGACGCTGGCGCATATTGTCGCTGCCGAACTCGGCGTCAGTTTGCGGCAAACGTCGGGCCCGATCCTGGAGCGCCCGGGCGATCTCGCTGCGATTTTGACCAACCTCGAACCGCGCGACGTTTTGTTTGTAGATGAGATTCATCGTCTCAGCCCCATCGTCGAAGAGGTGTTGTACCCGGCGATGGAGGACTGTCAGCTCGATATCATGATTGGCGAAGGCCCTGCCGCACGTTCCATCAAGCTGGATCTGCCGCCGTTCACCTTGGTCGGGGCCACCACCCGCGCAGGGCTATTGACTTCGCCTTTGCGTGATCGTTTCGGCATCGTGCATCGCCTCGACTTCTATACCAACGATGAGTTGACGACGATTGTGCAACGTGCCGCGCGCATCCTCGGCGTTGTTACCGATCCTGAAGGGGCTGCTGAGATCGGGCAGCGGTCGCGTGGCACTCCGCGTATTGCGAATCGGCTGCTGCGTCGTGTACGTGACTTTGCGCAAGTGAAAGCCGACGGTTCGATCACGGTAGCGGTGGCACGGCAGGCATTGGCGCTATTGAAAGTCGATGACAATGGATTTGACGAATTGGATAGGCGCTTGCTGCGGCTGATCATCGACAGATTTGATGGCGGGCCGGTGGGCCTCGATAATCTGTCGGCGGCGCTTGGCGAGGAACGCGGTACCATCGAGGATGTGGTGGAGCCCTATCTCATCCAGCAAGGATTTCTCATGCGCACTCCGCGTGGCCGAATATTGACACAACACGGCTATCGCAGCCTTGGCTTGAAGGCGAGACCCGATCATCCGCAAGGGGCGTTGTTCGATGGCAGCGAAGGTTAGCCCGCTTCGGCTTGTTCGCCATCGGTCTGGTCAATGGGGGGAGCCGAGCTGATGACTTTCATCGTTCCCTCGATCCACTCTTCGACTTCTTTGTTGATTTGCGCGGCGGATTTGCCCTGGCCCTGGATCAAGGGTCCAATAACAATTCGTATCTGGCCCGGTCGTTTGATGAACCCGCGCCTTGGCCAGAACTCACCAGCATTGTGGGCGATGGGCAGCACGGGATAGCCGCTAAATGCCGCGAGCATTGCGCCGCCCGCGCGATAGCGCCCGCGCTGGCCTGGTGCAATACGTGTGCCTTCCGGAAAGATCAATACCCATTGACCCTTATCCAGGTGTTCCTTGCCCTGCGTGAGGATTTGGCGAATCGCTGATGTGGCCGCCTTGCGGTCGATGGCGATGGGTTTTACGAGGGCCAACGCCCAACCGAAGAAAGGTACCCAGAATAGCTCGCGTTTTAGTACCCAGGCGATGGGAGGCAGTAATTGATGAAGGAATAGTGTTTCCCAAGTCGATTGGTGTTTGGACAGCACGATCACGGGAAACGACGGGATATGTTCTGCGCCATCAATAGCGTAGGTAATACCACAGATTGAGCGGGCAGACCAGATATTGAAGCGAGTCCAAATTTTGGTAATGCCATAACGATAGCGTAAGGGCAGAAAAAACGCCATTAAGACGAGCGACGCGATAATGACCGTGGAGATCACGAATCCCAGGAAAAAGAGAATCGACCGTATGAATAGCCCGACGTTAGCCACCAGCAGATCGGATGGGTTGCTCACGGTGGGGTTGCGGTGTTTGAGGGTTTGACTCTGAGTAGATGATCGACGGCATGGGCGAGATCATCGAATACAGGAACATTGGGTAGATTGAGGCTCCTGGCTAAGGTACATTCGCCTTTACCCGTGCGCACCAATTGCGGGCGTGCACCAATGGCGATCGCAGCGTGTATATCGCGCTCGGTATCCCCGATGACGGGCACATCTTGGGCATCGACTCGAAACCGTTCCATGACATCCTTGAGCATTCCGGGATTAGGTTTGCGGTCTGGGTGCGTATCATCAAAGGCGGGGCAAAAAAATATGGCGTCGATTGATCCACCTGCCTCGCTTATCATACGGTGCATCTTGGCGTGAATTCGATGAAGCATCGTCAAATCGATGATTCTTCTGGCAATACCCGATTGATTGGTAACAACCACGACTCTGATGCCCTGGTGGCATAGCTTGGCAATTCCTTCCAAACTTCCTGGAATAGGAATCCACTCATCCGGAGTTTTGACGTAATCATCGCGGTCATAGTTGATGACGCCGTCGCGATCAAGAATCATCAATTTCATCGTCATGGATTGAAATTGGTTTCAATACGATTGTTCCACATGGAACATAACCGCTATTAAATCTGGATACATGAGAAATCAGCAACTCTAAGAAATAGATTCTCCAGTTCCGTGAGTAAGGCCAATCGGTTATTGCGCAATGGGATGTCCTCTACATTGACCATGATGGAATCGAAGAATCGGTCAACCGGTTCACGCAGCGTCGTTAGCTGTGTCATTGCGGGTCCATATTGCCCCGCGTCGAAAAGTGACTGGAGCGTTGCCGATATTGTACGTAGGCATTCCGCTAGCGCTCGCTCCGCCGGCTCCCGTAGCAGCATCCATTCAATGGAAGTGCCGAGCGCAACCTGATCCGACTTTTTTAGAATATTGCGTATCCGTTTATTGGCTGCAGTAAGGCTCGAAGCTTCAGGCAATTTACGAAAAGATGCGACCGCTTGAATACGGCGGTCGAAGTCAAGAGGACGACTCGGCTTACGAGCAAAAACGGCATCGAAAGTGTCACTGCTGATCCCCTGATCCATATAATAAGCGCGCTGCCGTTCAAGGATGAAATCAAATAATACAGGGATCGCAGTGTGCGCGGATTGATCGACAGCATACCCTTTCGCCGCATAATCCAATAAGGTGAGTAAATCCAGGTCTAATCGGCATTCTATCAGTATCCGCAGTACGCCATTGGCTGCTCGCCTAAGAGCAAAGGGATCTTTCGCGCCGGAAGGGACTTGTCCAATGCTGAAAAAACCCAGCAGCGTGTCTAACTTATCAGCTAGTGCCATAGCCTGGCCCGTAGATGTTCTGGGAAGCGAATCGCCAGCATATCGGGGAAGGTATTGTTCCTCGATTGCGCGGGCGACTTCGTCGGGCTCATGGTGATGCCAAGCGTAGTATCTACCCATGGTTCCCTGTAGTTCGGGAAATTCTTGCACCATCTGACTAAGCAGGTCACATTTGCCTAGCAAGCCAGCCCGTTCTGCCCACTGTCGGTTGCCTGCGATAGATTCAGCAATAAAACCGGCAAGCTTGGATACCCGTATACTCTTGTCATAGAGGCTACCGAGTTGCTGCTGGTAAATGACCTGTTTCAAGCTCGGCAACTGGTCGGCCAGAGGTGTCTTCAGATCTTGATTCCAGAAAAACTCGGCATCGCTGAATCGCGGGCGAATGACGCGTTCGTTGCCCCTCTGAATCTGTTGCGGGTCTTTGCTCTCAATGTTCGCAATCGTAATAAAGCAGGGAAGCAGCCGCTCAGCGTTGCGGTCGCGGATAGGAAAGTAGCGTTGCTTTTCTTGCATGGTGGTAATCAATACTTCCGCAGGCACCGCCAGAAAACGTTCATCGAAATTGCCGAGCAATGCAACAGGCCATTCGACCAATGCTGTGACTTCGCTCAGCAATTCATCCGTAATGATTGCCGTCCCGCCCACGTCATGAGCGAGCTCGTTCACCTGCTTAGCAATGATGGCGCTACGCTCATGAAAATCAACGATCACATACCCGCGATCTTTAAGTATCCGCGCATAATCGCAAGCAGACTCGACAATGATCGGTTCCGGATGATGGAAACGATGGCCACGCGTTGAAGCCGCCGATTCGACACCCAGAATCGTCGCTTTCAGAGCATGATTGCCGAATAGCAATAATACCCACTGCACCGGACGCACGAACTCGTCGTTGCGATCAGCCCAACGCATGGGCCTGGGAATTGGCAGGGCGTGGAGCGCCTCTTCGACGATTGTCGGTATGAGCGACGAACTCGGTTGACCGGGCTGAACGCTGACAAACATCAGCCAAGCACCCTTGTCGGTTTCCTGTTTTTGCAATTGTTCGACGCTGACGCCGCACGACCGTGCGAACCCTTCCGCTGCTTTGCTTGGGTTTCCATTTTCATCAAATGCGGTTGCAAGCGCAGGCCCCCTGCGTTCGCTTCGACGCTCGGGTTGGACGCTTGCGACTTTACTGATGTAGACCGCCAACCGTCGCGGGGAGGCATAGCGTTGAGCCGATCCGAACGTGATTTGAGCTTTCCGGAGCCCAGTCTTGATGCCTTCTTCTAATCCAGTTGCAAGCGTATTGAGGGCTTTGGGTGGCAACTCTTCTGTACCGATTTCAACTAATAAATCAAGCGATTCAGTTGGTTCCATCGACAACTCCGCGGCTACGTTGACACATCGGAAAACCTAACGCGGCACGCGTGTCGTAATACGATTGAGCCACGGATTTCGCCAAGTTACGAACCCTCAAGATATAGCGCTGCCGCTCAGTAACCGATATCGCTTTGCGAGCGTCTAATAAATTAAATGTATGCGACGCTTTGAGCGTCATTTCATAAGCGGGGAGCGGTAAGCCCAGCGAGATAAGTCGAGCGCTCTCAGCCTCACAGGTTGTAAACCATTTGCAAAGTGACTCTACATCAGCATGTTCGAAGTTGTAGGTCGACATTTCGACTTCGTTCTGATGATAAACGTCGCCATACGTCACACGACCAAGCGGACCATCTGTCCAGGTCAAGTCATAAACGCTTTCGACATCCTGCAAATACATTGCTAACCGCTCAAGCCCATAGGTAAGTTCGCCGGTAACCGGCCTACAGTCGAGGCCTCCCGCTTGCTGAAAATAGGTGAATTGGGTAACTTCCATACCGTTCAACCATACCTCCCATCCTAATCCCCACGCGCCCAGGGTTGGTGATTCCCAATCGTCTTCCACGAAACGAATATCGTGAATCAATGAATCGAAACCAAGGTATTCGAGCGACCCTAAGTACAGATCCTGAAGATTTAAGGGCGAGGGCTTTATGACCACTTGATACTGGTAATAATGCTGCAAGCGGTTGGGATTTTCTCCGTAGCGGCCGTCGGTGGGGCGCCTGGATGGTTGAACATAGGCTGCACTCCATGGTTCAGGGCCAATCGACCTCAAAAATGTCGCAGGGTGGAAGGTCCCGGCACCGACTTCCAGGTCATAAGGTTGCATCAATACACATCCTTGAGCCGCCCAATACTCCTGCAATGCAAGGATAAGCCCTTGAAAGGTTGCCACATCAGGCACGACAATCTCCAGTTTATACTATGAAAAACCCAAGTATACCTTGAGCCGCAGAGCCGTGATATCGTGTATCAATAGTATTCACATGTTCCATGAATGTTTCACGTGGAACAGCCATCTGTAGAGGCCCATATGAACCCAGACATATTTAACATGTCCTTGCGTAAATTCCTAAAACGGGTAGGCGTAACATCGCAGCGCGAAATCGAGCAAGCTGTTCAAGCTGCCGTCGCTGACGGTAGGCTCAAAGGTAACGAGGTATTGAAAGCGCGCATGGTGCTGGAAATCAATGAGGTAAAGCTTGAATACACCATCGAAGACGAGATAAAACTAGGCGAATCATAACCGCCTAGTGATTATTTCTGACTGCCCTCATCTCGTTTATCCTCAATGCGCGGGTATGAATTATCCGCGCCCATGTGACCTGCCCCTTCCTCTTTGCGCCGCAGTAACACGCGTGCGAGGATGACACCTGCTTCAAACAGCAGCCACATAGGAATCGCCATCATGATCTGCGAAATGACATCCGGGGGCGTCATGATGGCGGCAACAAAAAAAGCGCCGACAACAATATAGGGCCGTTTTTCCAGCATAGCATCGGGCGTCGTAACGCCGATGAGGCACAATAGAATCGTTGCGACGGGAACTTCGAATGCGACACCGAAAGCAATAAACAGTGCAAGTACGAAATTCAGCAGATTGTCGATATCAGGAACCCAATCGACACCTGCGGGCGCCGTCTTCGTCATGTAGAGCGCAAATAACTTCAACACGACAAAGTAGGCGAATGCCATGCCGAAATAAAAAAGTACGGTGCTAGAGACCACCAAAGGCATCACTAGGCGCTTTTCGTGCCGATACAAGCCGGGCGCTACAAACGCCCAGATTTGGTATAGCAGCCAAGGTATCGCGATAAAAATCGATAAAAACAAGGTAAACTTAAGAGGCACCAAAAAAGGCGACATCGTCCCCACAGATATCAAGTTCTTTCCGCCCAATGCCGCCAAGATCGGATGAGCGAGGTAATGGAATAATGCGTTCGAAAATGGAACGAGCACGATAAATACCGCAAATACTCCCACCAGCATCAAAATGATCCGATGACGCAGTTCCAGCAAATGGCTGATAAAGGACTGCTCTCGGTCATCATAGTCTTCTTGTGGCACAGCTTTCTGGGATTGTTCTTGCTGGTGGTATTGATAAAACACGGCTAGGCAACAATCATTTGCATATCAATGCGTTGGAGACGAAGGCGGCGCGACAAAGGCAGGCGAATCGGCGGACGTCGTGGCAGGAGATGCAGCGAGCGCTGTCGTCGGATTCACATCTGGCGGCGAGAGAGATACGGTGGAAGGCCCGCTGGAAATCGCCCGTGTGGTATCGGTGGCAAACGATTTCACATCTTTATCAAAAGAACTCAAGTCGGTACTGACTGACTTGAACTGATCCGTTATCTGCTTGATGTCATCTTCAGGGACTTGCTGTCGGATGCTGCGTTTGATTTCGTCAAGCTGGAGTTCGCGTTCCACATCGGCTTTGACTGATGCCACCATTGACCGCGCCTTGCTGATCCAGAGCCCGGCGGTACGCGCCAGCTTCGGCAGTCGTTCGGGGCCAACCACTACCAACATGACCACGAAGATGACGACGATTTCCCAGAAGCCGATCTCGAACATGGTGGGCTACTCGAATATGTCAGACTTCGTGTTTTTCTTTAACTACGTCGGCATCGATCACGCGATTCTGAACGTCCGGTTGTTCGACTCGCTTGGAGACATCGTCTTTCTCACCTTCTTTCATGGCTTCCTTAAACCCTTTTATTGACGCACCTACATCCGATCCCAGCGTGCGGAGACGGCGGGTGCCGAAGATCAACAATACGACGATCAACAGAATCATCCAGTGCCAAAAACTACCAATGCCCATAGTGATTACCTCAATCAGTTAACAGACCCACGCAAGCCTGCATGCAATCCTCGAAATCCAAGCCTGACCTATCAATATCATTTTACCGCTTCGCGGATTCCTTACGCGATTCTTTCTCGGCTAAGCCCGAAGTGCCAAAGCGGCGCTGCAATTCTCGAAGTACAGGATCCGGTCCAAGCCCTTGATAAGCTAGCATGACCAGCGTATGAAACCACAGATCGGCGGTCTCTCGCACCAATTGTTCCGGCTCGCCATTCTTCGCCGCGATAACGGTTTCCGTTGCCTCTTCGCCGATTTTTTTGAGGATCGTGTCAATCCCTTTACTGTAAAGGCTAGCCACATAAGAATCGTTCGGACTTTTACCCTTGCGATCTTCCAGTGTCGCCGCCAAGGTCCGCAGTATATCGTTCATTACGAATGGTACGCTTGGGTTTATACGCGGCTGTTCGATGATGCGCCAGTCCAGGTCATCTTGAAGTTCCTGAAAAAAACAGCTTTCCCTATTGGTATGACAGGCAATGCCACCCACTTGTTCAACAAGCAATAGCAGCGCGTCGTTATCGCAGTCCAGTCGGATATCGCGAATTTTTTGCAGGTGGCCTGATGTTTCACCTTTGCGCCACAACTGGCCACGCGATCTTGACCAGTATACCGCTTCGCCCGAAGCGATGGTCGCCTGCAATGCTTCGGCATTCATCCAAGCCAACATCAATACCCTGCCATTGCCGGCATCCTGGGCGATCACAGGGATGAGGCCAGCTTCATTCCAGCGGATCTGCTTGCTCGGTTCAGCGAACGACATACTTTACAATCTTACCTCTATACCATGCGCTTGAAGATGGCGTTTCGCTTGCTCTATCGAGTACTCGCCAAAATGGAAAATACTGGCCGCGAGCACCGCATCGGCCTTACCTTGTAGTATACCGTCAACCAAATGGTCAAGCGTACCTACGCCACCGGAAGCAATCACGGGAACCTGTACCGCGTCGCTGACGGCACGCGTGAGTTCGAGGTCGAAGCCCTGCTTGGTGCCATCTCGATCCATGCTGGTCAGCAGGATTTCACCTGCGCCATCAGCAGCCATACGTTGTGCCCAGCGGATCGCGTCTATGCCGGTTGGATTACGCCCGCCGTGCGTAAAGATTTCCCAGCGCGCGGCTTCACTCGGCGCGGATACACGGCGGGCATCGATGGCCACGACAATACATTGGCTGCCGAATCGCTCGGCGGCCTCGCGCACGAAATCGGGGCGATGGATCGCAGCAGTATTGATGGAGACTTTGTCGGCACCGGCATTAAGCATCCGCCGGATATCAGCGATTTGGCGGATGCCACCGCCTACGGTAAGCGGAATAAAGACCTGGCTAGCGACTTGCTCAACGATTTGCGCCATGGTGTCGCGGCCATCAGAACTTGCGGTGATATCCAGAAAAGTCAATTCATCGGCGCCTTGTTCATCATATCCGTGGGCGATCTGGACCGGATCTCCAGCGTCGCGCAATTCGATGAACTTGACGCCTTTGACCACGCGCCCGCGATCCACGTCCAGGCACGGTATGATGCGCTTCGCTAGGCCCATGGAATAGTTCGTAACCGCTCAGGATGGATAAGTGTTGGCCAGTTTCTGCGCGGCAGCGAGGTCGAGACTGCCTTCATACAGAGCGCGACCGATGATAGCGCCTACGATACCGTTATCGCTGACCGCACACAACGCATGGATATCCTCCAGATTACTGATCCCGCCCGAGGCAATGATAGGCACCGAGGTCGTTTGCGCCAAACGGACGGTGGATTCGATGTTCATGCCCTGCATCATGCCATCGCGGCCGATGTCGGTGTAGATGATGGCTTCCACGCCATCACGCTCGAAGTGCTGGGCGAGGTCGAGGACATCATGGCGCGACAGTTTCGACCAACCATCAACCGCAACTTTGCCATCGCGAGCATCGAGTCCTACGATGATTCGGTTTGGAAATTCCGCGCATAGATCGCTCACGAAGTGAGGTTCACGCACCGCCTTAGTCCCAATGATAACGAACCGTGCGCCGATATTGAGGTATGTTTCGGTGTTGGCAACGCTGCGAATGCCGCCGCCGACTTGCACATCGGTGTCAGGAAATGCTACGACGATGCGCCGGATCACTTCGATGTTGACCGGTTTACCCGCGCTTGCCCCATCGAGATCGACGATATGCAGACGGCGCGCGCCAGCTTCCACCCAACGTTGTGCAACCGCGACAGGATCGTCGGAAAAGATCGTGATATCATCCATTCGGCCTTGGCGCAGCCTCACGCATTTCCCATCCTTGATATCAATCGCGGGTATCAGCAGCATATTCGTATCATCTCGCCTTATAATTATTTGTTTTAAAAAATAGATTAATTCAACTCCCAAGCAACAAAATTCGCCAACAATTGCAATCCCCAGCGTGCGCTTTTCTCGGGATGAAATTGCACGGCGAAGATGTTATCCCTAGCAATCGCCGAGGTAAATTCAAAGCCGTAGTCCGTCGTGCCAACCGTGAGATTGGGATCGCTGGGTTGCAGATAATAGCTGTGTACGAAATAAAATCGGCTATCCTGTGGGATGTCACGCCACAACGGATGCGCATGTGTTTGCCGCACTTGATTCCAGCCCATGTGCGGGATTTTGAGCCGCGCGGTACCCGCGTCCAGACGCAAACGGTCGCCGAACCACAGCACCTGCCCCGGCAATACGCCGAGTCCCCGCACACCGTTATTCTCGGTACTGAAATCGAACAGCGCCTGCGGCCCCAGACAAAGGCCCAGAAACGGTTTGTTCAGCGCCGCGCGCCGAATCGCATCCGCCAGGCCCAAGGCGGCGATCTCTACCATGCAGTCACGGATGGCGCCTTGACCGGGAAACACTACCCGATCGGCCGCAAGAATGGCGTTCGCATCCTGGGTTATTGACACGTTGGCCTTGGGGGCGACGTATTCCAGGGCTTTGGCCACCGAACGCAGGTTGCCCATACCATAGTCGATAATCGCAATGCGGGTCATGTGGCTATTTCCGGAAAAGCGCGCGCTGGGACGGGATTGCAGCGCTATAAACTGCCTTTGGTGGAAGGCACGCGCTCAGGCGCGCGCGGATCGGGTTCAACGGCCATGCGCATGGCGCGCCCAAACGCCTTGAATATCGTTTCGGCGACATGGTGAGCATTGCGCCCGCGCAGATTGTCGATATGCAAGGTCACCTGCGCATGGTTGACGAAGCCCTGAAAAAATTCGCGGATGAGATCAACGTCGAATTGGGCGATTCGGGCACGCTTGAACTCGGCATGGTATTCCAAGCCCGGCCGTCCGGAAAAATCGATCACTACGCGCGACAATGCTTCGTCCAGTGGAACATAAGCATGGCCGTAACGGCGTATGCCTTTGTTATCGCCGAGGGCTTGTTTGAACGCTTGTCCCAACGTGATGCCGATATCTTCTACGGTGTGGTGGGCATCGATAGGAAGATCGCCCTTGGCATCGACGTCTAAATCCACCATCCCGTGCCGTGCGACTTGGTCGAGCATGTGATCGAGGAAGGGCAGCCCAGTGGCGAAGCGAGAACGGCCCTCACCGTCGAGATCGACGCTGACTTGAATCTGGGTTTCCAGGGTCGCGCGCTTCACCGTCGCTGTACGAGCCGGCATAACGGTATCGGTCAAAGCTGAGATGATGAGAAGATAAACAAACTATACCGCGACTCAAGCTGGGTGGAAACCCTTTCAATGTCTGTGCCGCAGGGTGCGCATGCCCTGATCCAACCCTTCCAAGGTGAGCGGGAACATGCGCTCGCCTATCAACTGGCGGATAATTTTGATACTCGGCGTGTAGTCCCACAATGATTGTGGTTGCGGATTCAACCAGATAGCATGTGGATATACGGTCAATAGGCGGTTCAGCCACACTGCGCCCGGTTCGAGATTCATGTGCTCCACACTACCGCCCGCCTGGGTGATCTCGTAAGGGCTCATGGTGGCGTCACCCACCAGAATGATTTTGTAATCGGCGCCGTAAGTGCGCATCACGTCCAGGGTCGGCGTGCGTTCGGCATGGCGGCGGCGGTTGTTTTTCCAGACTGACTCATACAAGCAATTGTGAAAATAAAAATACTCCAGGCGTTTGAATTCCGAGCGTGCCGCCGAGAATAATTCCTCGCAGATCCGGATGTGATCGTCCATGGAGCCACCGACGTCCAGGAACAACAACACTTTGATCGCATTGTGGCGCTCTGGTACCAGCTTGAGGTCGAGATAGCCCGCGTTGCGCGCCGTGGACCGGATGGTGTCGGGTAGGTCGATCTCCTCGACGGCGCCCTCACGGGCGAAACGCCTGAGTCTGCGCAGCGCGAGTTTAATGTTGCGGGTGCCGATTTCGACGGTATCATCGAGATTGCGGAACACGCGTTGATCCCAGACTTTTATCCCGCGCCGTTCGCGTTTGCCGTCTTCGCCAATGCGCACGCCCTCTGGATTATAGCCATGCGCGCCGAATGGCGAGCGTCCCGCGGTGCCGACCCACTTGGAACCACCCTGGTGGCGGCCTTTTTGCTCGGCCAGGCGTTGGCGCAGCGTGTCCATGATCTTGTCCCAGCCACCCAGCGCCTCGATCTGGCGTTTTTCCTCGTCGCTCAGCAGGAGGTCGGCCTGTGCGCGCAGCCATTCCAGAGGAATGGCGCCGATCATTTCCCACGCCGTTTCCAGCCCTTTGAGGTAAGCGCCGAACACCAGATCGAAGCGGTCGTAGTGGCGCTCGTCTTTGACCAGAATCGCGCGCGCGAGATAATAAAAATCGTCGATATCGAAGCCTGCTATATGGCGCTTTAATGCCTCCATAAGAGCTATAAATTCTGTAATGGAAACAGGTATTTGCGCGACGCGCATCTGAAAGAAGAAGTCGATGAGCATGATCAACGAGTCTGGCGCCGGTGCATGAACACCAAGCGCTCGAACAGGTGCACGTCCTGCTCGTTCTTGAGCAGGGCGCCGTGGAGTGGCGGAATCGTTTTATGCGGATCGTCGCTTTTCAGCGCCTCCGGCGGGATGTCTTCGGCGAGCAACAGCTTGATCCAGTCCAGGAGTTCCGAGGTCGAAGGCTTTTTCTTCAGTCCTGGCACTTCGCGCAGATCGAAAAATGCTTCGAGCGCCGCGCTCAGCAGTTCTTTCTTGATTGCCGGGTGATGCACCCCCACGATGGCGGCCATCGTATCCCGATCGGGAAAGCGGATGTAGTGGAAAAAACAGCGGCGCAGAAAGGCATCCGGTAATTCTTTTTCGTTGTTGCTGGTAATGACCACGATCGGGCGCTGGCGCGCTTTCACTAACTGCTTGGTTTCATAGACATGAAACTCCATGCGGTCGAGTTCGAGCAGAAGGTCATTGGGGAATTCGATATCGGCTTTATCGATCTCGTCGATCAGCAACACCGATGATTTGTCGGACTCGAACGCTTCCCATAATTTGCCCTTGACGATGTAATTAGCGATGTCATGGACACGCACATCGCCGAGTTGTGAATCCCTGAGCCTCGCCACGGCATCGTACTCGTACAGGCCCTGTTGGGCCTTGGTAGTAGATTTGATGTGCCATTGCAGAAGCGGCAGGCCGAGCGCGCGCGCAATCTCCTCGGCGAGTCGGGTCTTGCCGGTGCCGGGTTCGCCTTTTACCAGCAACGGTCGTTGCAGGGTGATAGCGGCATTCACCGCGATATCGAGATCGGCGGTAGTGACGTAATCATCGGTGCCATTGAAACGTGTGTGGGCCATGCGCGTCTATTGAACCTTGCCTGAAGGGAGTAGATCGAGAACAATCCCGCAAAAGATCACGAGTCCGAACCCATTGTTGTTGAGGAAGGCGCGAAAACAAGCCGCTGGTGCGCGCTCGTGGATCAGAAATTGTTGATACAGAAGCAGCCACGCGCCCATCGCCACTGCGAGATAATACCGCCAACCGAGGCCGTTCAGCAGGCCCACGGCGACGAGCAGCGCGAGCAGCAGGGCTTGCAGAATGCCAATGATGCGTTTGTCCCAGTCGCCGAATAGGATGGCGCTCGATTTGACGCCGACGCGGCGGTCGTCATCGCGGTCCACCATGGCGTATTGGGTATCGTAAACGAGCGCCCACACGATATTGGCGGCAAACAGCCACCATGCCGCTGCGGGCAGCGTGCCCGTGAGCGCCGCGTACGCCATCGGGATACCCCAGCCAAAGGCTACCCCTAAATGCAGTTGCGGCAGCGAATGAAAGCGCTTCATGAACGGATAGCTTGCGGCCAGCGCCAGCGCTGGCACGGCCAGTTGGATGCTGAGGGCATTGAGCTGCCAGACCAGGGCTAGCGCGATCAAGCACAGCGCGCAACACAGCGCGAGCGCTTCCGCTACCGTTACCCGCCGCGCTGCTAGCGGACGGTCGCGGGTACGGGCGACGAAGGGGTCGAAATTGCGATCGGCGATGTCGTTGATGACACAGCCGGCGGAACGCATCAGCCACACGCCGAGCACGAAAATCGTCACCACGCCGCGATCCGGCTGGCCGCGACCCGCCAGCCACAGTGCCCATAACGTCGGCCACAACAGAGTAGGGCGCCGATGGGTTTGTCCCAGCGCATCAGCAGGGCGTATTGGCAAAGCCGTTCGATCAGCCGCTCCATGGAGGTTGCAACACCCGCGCTCAAAACTGGCGCGTCTCGCCCCCGTCGGTGGATGTCGATGCCGCTGTTGATGCAGAGCACGCGCTTCCAGCGCCGCTACTCGCCGCCCATCTCATCGAGCTTGGCGCGGGTGCGGGCCAGCACCGCCTGTTGCACGTCAAATTCCTCGCGCGTCACCAGATTCATTTTGCTGAACGCGTTTTGCAATATGGCGCGCAGGTTTTTTCGGCGTCGGTCTTCATCAGGCGCAGGCCGGGCGGCATCAGCGTCGGCGACGCGCCTGGCAAAATCATCGAATATTGGAAGGTCGATCATGGCTAGAGCTCGATAGTAGATAGAATGACTTCATTAGTTTACTCGGAAGATTGATGAATCGCGATCCTATTCGATCACGCTCCATGTTGGTGCGCCGTAGTGGTTGATCTGCTTATTTTTGGTGCGCCTGGAATCTATTCAATCCTCGAAAATTTATATTATAATTTTGTTTTTATTAAAAATTTAGCGACTGGCGCAATATCTGCTAAAGCTCCGAACACGCGCATGAGACGCCGACGCCTGGATGCTGGCGGTGAGCGTTGCTCGGGTAGCCACTTTCCTCAATCCATTGATCTATGAATTGCAAAGCGAGGCAGCGATGAAGCTGAGTCACCGCCATTATCAAACCGTTCAAACTCGACGACGTACGCGAAGCGCTTTCCGATATCGGTGTGCAAGGTATGACGGTTACCGAAGTCAAAGGCTTCGGGCGGCAGAAAGGCCATACCGAACTCTATCGGGGCGCCGAATACGTGGTGGATTTCTTGCCTAAAGTCAAACTCGAGATCGCTGTCGATGAGCCCATGGTGGATCGCGTAGTCGAGGTCGTTACCAAAGCCGCCAACACCGGCAAGATCGGTGACGGTAAAATCTTCGTCTACGATCTTGAGCGCGCTATTCGCATTCGCACCGGTGAAGCGGGCCCCGACGCCCTCTAGCGCTGGGCCGAAACGACCGAACTCTTGAGTTCCACCGGCTTTTCCAGCTTGACCTCGGCAAGCGACGGAGCCGACGACAGCACGGCGGGTTCTATGCCGCCGCGGAGGCGTAGATCGCGCTGCGGGATGGGCACTTCGATGGCGTATTTGCGGAGCGCCGTTTCCAATTCCCACATATAAGCGGCACGCACCGCGCTTGGACGTTTTACCGCGCGCGGCGTAAGCCATACGACCAACTCGAAGTCCAAGCCGTTCTCGCCGAACCCTACGAGCCATACGCTGGGATTCTTGCCGGGAATACCCGATAGCGTATGCGGTACTTTCTCGGCGGCTTCCAAGCCGGCTTTTCTCACCAATTCCTTGTCGCTGCCATAGACCGCGCGGAACGGTAGATGAATTCGCCGGTAGGCGTTCAATAACGTCCAATTGGTGAGATTATTGTTCATGAACTGCGAGTTGGGCACCACGATGTCGATGTCATCGTTGGTGTTGATCAGCGTGCTGCGCACATTGATCGCTTTCACTTCACCACTCAGGCCAGTGGCCAATTCGATGAAATCGCCGACCTTGAGGCTGCGCTCGAACAGCAGAATCAGTCCGGACATGAAATTGTTGACGATGGCTTGCAAGCCAAAACCGATACCGATGGCGAGCGCGCCGGCGACCAGGGCGAAATTGGTGAAGTCCATGCCGATCGACGACAAGCCCACCAAGAAGCCCAGGATGATCAGCAGGTAATGAGATAACCTGCCGATGGTGTAAAGGGCCGGTAGATTGCTGCCGTCGCCACGCTCGCCGAGGCGTTGTAGAGCGCGCCTGAGCCAGTGCGAAATCCACCAGGCGATGGTAAGAATCAGCGCGATGCGCAATAAGCCTACCGTGGTGACCGGCGTCTCGCCGATCTTGAACAAGCTGATGTTGATCCAGCCCGCGGCGGTCTTCCAAGCTTGCTGGAACAGTTGCTCGGCGCGCGCGAGCCAGTCCTGGAGCCGCCCTTCCTTGGCAAGGAGTTGGTTTTCGGTGAGCTGAATGACCAGATCGGCACGCGTGATTTCGTCGCGTAAGCGTTGGATGGCGACCAGGGTTTCCTGGGCCAGTTTGAAGCGATCTTGGTTGATCAGCGTCACCGCCAGCGGCGGTTTGACGTCGGCTTGTTGTTCTACACCCGCAGCCGCGGCCGCGGAACCGGTGCGGCTGCGTTCGCGCTCGCTATCGACGGTCCAGCTATCGATCTGTTTTTGCAGCTCGGCAAGCTCGGTGTTCCAGGCCGTGACGTCGGCGCGCAGTGCCTGGAAGTTGGTTCCGGGAATATTGAGTTTGAGTCCGGTCAGCTGTAGCTCGGATTGCATCGCGATCAAATCGACGCGACTGATCGCTTCCTGCACCGCCGCGCGAATCACGCGCTGCTGCCGATACGGCGCGGTCGCCTTGTCCTCCTCGCTATTGCCGACCACGCTGAGCGCGCCGGTCTGCTCTTTGAGGGTGTGTTCATGGGCGCGCTCGACATTGGCCTGCGCCTCGGCGATGGCATTGTCCAAACGGATCAGGTCGGACCCATTCGCAGTCAGCCGTTCGCGGGCGGCGGCGAGTTCTTCTTCGAGTTGCTGCGCGCGCGTCTCCGCCGCTTGCAATTCGGCTTTGCTCACCCGCAAACGTTCCTCGGCGACTAAGAGTGTCGTATGTTCGGCCATGATTTCCAAGCCGCGCAACACGCGCTTTGGGTCGGTAGGCGTCAGATTCAGATAGGCGGCAAACAGCGTATCGACGCGGCGGATCACGGATTTCGCACCTTTGTCGGCCATATCGACGTCCAGCGTACCGGTGCCGAGTTCGGCGCGGGTCGAGCGTAGTTGCCTGGCGATGTCCAACAACTGAGAGACGGTATAAGTGGTGGCGAACGCTGGCGGGGCGGGCGGCTTCAAGCTCGATTGCGCGCGCGCCTCGGGCAATGCCAGTAAATTGGCTTTGGTGAGTTCGATGCTGGGCCGGGCGGCTTGCAGGGTCTCGGTTGGTAAACTCGTCGCCAGGGCTTCCAACCTGTCGAGCGTCGCCCGCACGCGGTTTTTCAGTTCATCGCCCTTGGCGTCGAAGTAATGCCACCAGCCGGCTTGCAGCGCGGTCGGTTCGGGTAGAGTATCGACCTTGATCTGTTCGGGTTTGCCCTCGAGGCCGCCGGGCAGCAGCGGAAGCTTGACCTGGCCGAGCGCTGGGCCGACTAGCCCGCACAAGAGCGCCAGCGCGACCACGATCCAGCGGGGCATGGGCACGGTGTCGTTCAGTGACGGAAGTGGCGCATGCCAGTGAATACCATGGCCATGCCATGCTCGTCGGCGGCGGTGATCACCTCTTTGTCGCGCAGCGAGCCGCCGGGCTGAATCACCGCGCTGATACCGGCGCTGGCGGCGGCATCGATGCCGTCGCGAAACGGAAAAAACGCATCCGAGGCCATCACGGAACCGCGGACTTCCAGCCCCGCGTCGGCGGCTTTCAACACGGCGATGCGCGCCGAGTAGACACGGCTCATCTGGCCGGCGCCGACGCCGATGGTCATGCCGTCACGGCAGTAGACGATGGCGTTGGATTTGACGAATTTCGCCACCTGCCAGGCGAACAGCAGATCGGCCAATTCCTTATCGGTCGGCGCGCGCCGGGTTACAGCCTTGAGGCCGGCGACGCCGACCGCGCCGATGTCGCGATCCTGCACCAGCAGCCCTCCCTCGATGCGCCGGTAATCGAGTCCTGGATGGCGCTGCCGGCTCCACTCGCCACAGGCCAGCACGCGGATATTATCCTTGGCGGCGAGCGTCGCGAGCGCATCGTCATTGACGCTCGGTGCGACGATGACTTCCACGAACTGGCGGGCGATGATCGTCTCGGCGGCGGTGCGGTCGAGTGTGCGATTGAAGGCGATGATGCCGCCAAAAGCCGAGGTCGGGTCGGTGCGGTAAGCGCGCTCGTAGGCCTCCTGGATCGTGTCCCCCAGCGCCACCCCGCAGGGATTGGCGTGCTTGACGATGACGCAGGCAGGCGCGCCGAAGGTCTTCACGCATTCCAGGGCGGCGTCGCTGTCGGCGACGTTATTGAACGAGAGTTCCTTGCCTTGCAATTGGCGGGCGGTGGCGATCGCGGCATCCACGGGCCGGGCTTCGGCATAGAATGCCGCTTTCTGGTGCGGGTTCTCGCCGTAACGCAAATCCATTTTCTTATGGAACTGGACGCTGTAGGTGCGCGGAAAGTCGGATTCGCCGCCCGCGCCGTCGCGCATGCCGAGATAGTTGCTGATCGCCGCGTCATAGCGCGCGGTGTGGGCGAACGCCTTGGCCGCGAGCTCGAAGCGGGTGGCGGCGCTCACCGCGCCGGCGTTGGCGCGCATTTCATCCAGGACGCGCGTGTAATCGGTGGCCTCCACCACCACGGTCACGCTGGCGTAATTCTTGGCGGCGGCGCGCAGCAACGCGGGGCCGCCGATGTCGATGTTGTCGATGGCAGTGGCGAGGTCACAGCCGGGCCTGGCGACGGCCTGCTCGAAAGGGTAAAGATTGACCGCCAGCAGGTCGATGGGTTCGATGCCGTGAGCGCGCATGGCGTCGTCGTCCACCCCCTGCCGCCCCAGCAATCCGCCGTGGATTTTCGGATGTAGGGTTTTGACGCGGCCGTCCATGAGTTCCGGAAAGCCGGTGTACGCCGAGACTTCGGTGACGGTTACGCCATGGTCGGCGAGCAGCTTGGCGGTGCCGCCGGTGGAGAGGATGGAGACACCTTGCTCGGCGAGCGCGCGGGCGAAATCGACGATGCCGGTTTTGTCGGAAACGCTGATCAACGCGCGGCGAATGGGATTCTGTGTAGAAGCCATGGGATTGGAATCGGGATCAGTATGCGCAGCCCATTATACGGGCTCGGCGCTCGATAGGAACGATGGTGTCGTTCGTCACAGCAGGCCGCGTTCGGCCAGCGACACCGCCGCACCGTCGCCGACGATGATATGATCGAGCACGCGCACGTCGAATACCGCCAGCGCCTCCTTGAGGCGCAGCGTGATCTGCTCGTCGGCGTGGCTCGGCTCGGCGACCCCGGACGGGTGGTTGTGGGCGAGGATGACGGCGGCGGCGTTATGATAAAGCGCGCGTTTCGCGACCTGGCGCGGATGCACGGAAGCGCCGTCGATGGTGCCATGGAACAGCGGCTCGAAGCTGATCACGCGGTGGCGGTTATCGAGGAACAGACAAGCGAAGACTTCGTGCGGCTCGTGCCGAAGCTGGGCGGTCAGGTAGCGGCGGGTGTCGGCGGCGCTGGCAAGCGCATCGCCGCGTTGCAGGGTTTCCTCCAGGTAGCGCCGGCCCATTTCCAGCACCGCTTGCAATTGCGCGTATTTGGCGATGCCCAAACCCAACCCCTGGCAGAAGCTCTCGCGGTCGGCCTCGAACAGCTGGCGCAGGCCGCCGTACTGGGCGATCAGATCGCGGGCGAGGTCGACCGCGCTGCGGCCCGCCACGCCGGTGCGCAGAAAAATCGCCAGGAGTTCGGCGTCCGACAGCGCCGCCGCGCCTCGATGTAGTAGTTTTTCGCGCGGGCGTTCGGATTCGGGCCAATCACGGATCGGCATCGTTCCACCTTCTCGTGCTAAGCAATTGCTGCGATTATATAGATTCCATCCATTTCCGGGGCTGCCGCGAGCACGACTTCCATGCCACTCTTAGCCGGAAAACGCATCCTGCTCGGTATCACCGGCGGCATCGCCGCCTATAAAGCCGCCGATTTGACGCGCCGCCTCCAGGAGGTCGGCGCCGAAGTGCAAGTGGTGATGACCCCCGCCGCTACTGCCTTCATCGCCCCGCTCACCCTGCAAGCGCTGTCCGGCAGGCCGGTACGCCTGGAACTCCTCGATCCCGCCGCCGAGGCCGGCATGGGGCATATCGAACTCGCGCGCTGGGCGGATTTGATCCTGGTCGCGCCGGCCAGCGCCGATTTCATCGCGCGCCTGGCGCACGGTTTCGCCGACGACCTTCTCGCCACGCTTTGCCTCGCCAGCGACAAACCCATCGCGCTCGCGCCGGCGATGAACCGCTTGATGTGGCAAAACCCCGCGACTCAAGACAATGGCCGATTGCTCGAACGGCGCGGCGTGGCGCTGTGGGGGCCGGCGAGTGGCGGCCAGGCGTGCGGCGAAGTGGGTGAAGGCCGAATGCTGGAGCCTTTGGAGTTGCGCGACCACGTCGTGCGCTTGTTCGCCGGTAGCGACGCGTTGGCGGGTGCGCGGGTGTTGATCACGGCGGGGCCGACGCGCGAGGCCATCGACCCGGTGCGCTACATCAGCAATCACAGCAGCGGACGGATGGGCTATGCCGTAGCCCAGGCCGCGGTGCGCGCCGGCGCCCAGGTGACGTTGGTGAGCGGCCCGGTCGAGCTCGCCGCGCCCGCGGGCGTCGAGCGCATCGCTGTCGAATCCGCCCAGGACATGCACGCCGCGGTCATGGCGCGTGCGGCCAATGCCCAGGTATTCATCGCGGTCGCGGCGGTGGCCGACTACCGGGTCGCCGCCGTGGCGCCGCACAAACTCAAGAAGAATAGCGAATCCATGACCCTGGACCTGGTGCGCAACCCCGACATCCTCGGCGCCGTGGCTGCGCTCGATCGGCGCCCGTTCTGCGTGGGCTTCGCCGCCGAAACCGAACAGGTGGTCGAGCACGCCCGCGCCAAATTCAAGGCCAAGCGCCTGGATATGATCGCCGCCAACCAAGTGGGCGGCGCAGGCAGTGGTTTCGGCGCCGGCCAGAATGCGCTCCATGTGCTGTGGAAAAACGGCGAGAAAGTCTTGCCGATGAGCACCAAAGCCGAACTCGCCACCGCGCTGATCGCACTGATCGCGGAGCGTTACCATGTTGAAAATCGCGCTTAAGATTCTCGATCCGCGCCTGGGCCGCGAATTCCCACTGCCCACCTATGCTACGCCCGGATCGGCGGGCATGGACATCCGCGCTTGCCTCCAGGAGCCGCTCACCGTCACGCCGGGCGCGACCCAGTTGATCCCCACGGGCCTGGCGATTCATATCGGCGATCCCGGCTACGCCGCCATGTTGTTGCCGCGCTCGGGGCTGGGCCACAAGCACGGCATCGTGCTCGGCAATCTGGTCGGGTTGATCGACAGTGACTATCAAGGTGAGCTTTTAGTATCGTGCTGGAATCGCGGCGGCACGCCGTTCGTCATCGAAATCGGCGAACGCATCGCGCAACTGATCATCGTGCCGGTGGCGCGCGCCGAGTTCGAGATCGTCCCAGAATTTGCCGCGAGTAGGCGTAGCGGTGGCGGGTTTGGGCATTCAGGGCGACAGTAATTCCACATAACAAGACGCAGAGGAGCAGGCAGCCATGGCTCTAGACCCACAATCGGCGATGAATGTCGCCCATGTTCTCACGGAAGCCCTACCATACATCCGCCGCTTCGCGGGCAAGACCGTCGTCGTCAAGTTCGGCGGCAACGCGATGGAAGGCGACGATGTGAAAATCAGCTTCGCACGCGACATCGTGCTGATGAAAACCGTCGGGATCAATCCGGTGTTAGTGCATGGCGGCGGGCCGCAGATCGACACCCTCCTGAAAGCGCTCGGCAAAGAACGTAAATTCATCGACGGGATGCGCGTCACCGATGCCGAGACCATGGACGTGGTCGAGATGGTGCTCGGGGGGCTGGTCAATAAAGAACTGGTGAACCTCATCAATCGCCAGGGGGGTTGCGCGGTCGGCCTTACCGGCAAGGATGGCGACCTGATCCGGGCGCGCAAAATGACGATCACCCGCCGCACGCCGGAATTAGAGGCGCCGGAAATCATCGACCTCGGCCATGTCGGCGAGGTGACTAGCATCGATACCAGCGTGGTTGAGATGCTGACGCGCGGCAATTTCATCCCGGTGATCGCGCCCATTGGTGTCGGCAGCGACGGCCATTCCTACAACATCAACGCGGACTTGGTGGCGGGCAAAATGGCCGAGGTGCTGAAAGCGGAAAAACTGATTTTGCTCACCAATACCCAGGGCGTGCTGGACAAGCATGGAAAATTGCTGACGGGCTTGAGTGCACGCCAAGTGCAAGACCTCATTGATGACGGCACCATCCACGGCGGCATGTTGCCAAAGATCGCGTGCGCGCTGGACGCGGTGAAGGGCGGTGTACGCGCAGTGCATATCATCGACGGGCGGATCGATCATGCGGTGCTGGTGGAATTGTTCACCGATGAGGGGATTGGGTCGTTGATTCGGGGGTAAGCCTTAGGTCAGGTAATGATGATCACTTCTAACATCTATAGTCGTGTCTTCTTCATTCGCGCCGCCCAATACGGAACCGCGTTCACTGTTGACTTTGATGGCCGCCAATATTTGGTTACAGCGCGGCATCTGCTACCGGAATGCGCATCAACGGAGAGTATCCGGTTCTTGCATGAGAATACCTGGAAACCCCTTCAGCTCAAGCCCGTTGGTATCGCAAGGGGTGAAGTCGACATTGCTGTCTTTGTAGCGAATATCCGTCTGTCTCCTGATCTACCATTGGAACCAACATCCAAGGATATGGTTATTGGCCAAGATGTCTATTTTGTTGGCTACCCGTACAAAATGTGGACAGATGCTGGCAATGTTTTAGCCGGACGGCCGTGCCCCTTTATAAAGAAAGGAACGCTCTCATCGGCATTTAATACTGGCGATGGTATACAACGATTGTTCGTGGACGCTATCAATAATGAAGGTTTCTCAGGAGGTCCACTCGTATTTGCTCCGCAGGGCAGTCGCGACTTCCGCGTCGCTGGCGTCGTGTCGAAGTTCAAGATAGAGTACGAATCCGTGCTAGACAAAGATTGCAACGATACAGGCATGAAGGTTCCCTACAACACTGGTTTGCTGGTCGCATACGATATCAAGTATGTAATTGATCTGATCCGCCCAAATCCAATCGGTTTGCCCATAGGAACGCCGTCCTAAGGTTTTCATCAAGTGTACAAAATACTGCCTAGCTGGCGTAGACAGTCCAAGTAAAGCGCTAGCCTTGCTCTTGTTACTAGGTAATGCCCCACTCCCTCGCCGCCATCAGCCTGCTGGTCCGTGATTACGACGAAGCCATCGCGTTCTTCACTGCGGCGCTGCGCTTCAGGCTCGTGGAAGACACGCCGCTCGGTGGCGGCAAGCGCTGGGTGGTCGTCGCGCCGGCAGGCAATGCCGGGGCCGCGTTGCTCCTCGCCAGGGCCAGCACGCCGGAGCAGGAGGCGCATATCGGCAATCAAACCGGCGGGCGCGTGTTTCTGTTTTTGCACACGGCGGACTTCTGGGGCGATTATCATCACTTGCAGGCCCAGGGCGTGCGCTTTACCGAGACGCCGCGCCGGGAGCCGTATGGTTTGGTGGTCGTTTTTTTGGACCTGTACGGCAACAAATGGGATTTGATCCAGCCTGCTGATGGCTGAATCCGCCGGGTGTTTTTGCGCAAAACCATGTCGATGCCGGAAAAGCATTTGCAGCGCGGTATTCCCAAAATGGATGATCGCTTGCGCAACGACAGCCAGCCGAGGATTGCAATGGAACAATTGAAGATCATCCACAACGGTGACAAGGTCAAGCCGACGTTCTCAGCCGCCGAGATGGGCGCGCGGCTCGCCAAATTGCGCCGCACCATGGCGGACAAGAGCATCGACGCCTGCTTGTTCACCTCATATCACAACATCAATTATTTCAGCGATTTTCTGTATTGCTCGTTCGGACGGCTATTCGGTTTGGCGGTGACGCAGGATAATTCCACCACGATCTCGGCCAACATCGACGCCGGCCAGCCGTGGCGGCGCACGTTTGGCGGCAACATCAGCTACACTGATTGGCATCGCGACAATTTCTTCGTGGCGGTCAAAGCGCTGATTCCCGACGGTGGGCGCGTCGGCGTCGAGTTTGATCACCTCAGCCTGGAGAATTTCAGAAAGCTCCAGGGCGCGCTGCCGACCGCGGAATTCGTCGATATCAGCAAACCCACGATGCGGATGCGGATGGTGAAATCCGCCGAGGAAATCGCCCTCATCAAGCACGGCGCGTGGATCGCCGACATCGGCGGCGCAGCTTCCGTCCGGGCCATCCGCGATTTGGCGTGCCGAACACAGTGGCGCTGCATTCCACCCAGGCGATGGTGCGCGAGATCGCCAAGACCTACCCGCACGCCGAACTGATGGACACCTGGACTTGGTTTCAATCCGGCATCAACACCGACGGTGCGCAATCCGGTCACTTCGCCAGCGCATCAGCGCGGCGACATCCTGAGCCTGAACTGCTTCCCGATGATCGCCGGTTATTACACCGCGCTGGAGCGCACCCTGTTCGCCGAGGAAGCCACCAGCCGCGCCATCTGGGCGCAAGCTGGAGATCAACTGCCAGGTGCCGCAGACGCGGCCAGGAACTGATCAAGCCGGGCGTGCGCTGCTGCGACATTGCGCTCGAACTGAACGAAATCTACAAAGAACACGGTCTGCTCGAGCGCCGCACCTTTGGTTGCAGCCATTCGTTCGGCGTGCTCAGCCGCTATTACGGTCGCGAGGCGGGCCTGGAGCTACGCGAGGACATCCAGACCGTACTGCAACCCAATATGGTCGTGTCGATGGAGCCGATGATCATGATCCCCGAGGGAATGCCGGGCGCCGGTGGCTACCGCGAGCACGATATTCTGGTAGTCGGGGAAACGAGCGCCGAAAATATCACGAAGTTTCCGTTTGGGCCGGCGCATCATATTGTCAGGAAGTGATGGCTTGTCATAGTCTATGTTTGGGAAGCTTTTAAGCTTTTTCGGGGAAATATAAGAAAATACGGACGGTAACCAAACGGCGGGAGGTAGCCATAGGGCCATGTCCACTGGAAGCAATGCCTATGTAAGATTCGCCAACGTCCAGAAAAGCTACGATGGCGAAACCCTGGTCGTGAAGGACCTCAACCTCGATATCCAGCGTGGCGAGTTCCTCACCATGCTGGGGCCGTCGGGCTCCGGCAAGACCACTTGTCTGATGATGCTCGCCGGCTTCGAGACTGCCACCCACGGCGACATCATCCTCGATGGCGCATCGATCAATAACGTGCCGCCGCACAAACGCGACATCGGCATGGTGTTCCAAAACTACGCGCTGTTTCCGCACATGACCGTGGCCGAGAACCTGGCGTTCCCGCTCAAGGTGCGCAAATTTCCGCAAACCGATATCGACGCCCGGGTGAAGCGCGTGCTCGATATGGTCAAGCTGGGCGCGTTCGGCTCGCGCCGGCCCGCGCAACTGTCGGGCGGTCAGCAGCAGCGCATCGCGGTGGCGCGCGCGCTGGTGTTCGAACCCAAACTGGTGTTGATGGACGAGCCGCTGGGCGCGCTCGACAAGCAGTTGCGCGAGCAGATGCAGTACGAGATCAAGCACCTGCACGACAGTTTGGGGATCACCGTGGTGTACGTCACCCACGACCAGAGCGAAGCGCTCACCATGTCGGATCGCATCGCGGTGTTCAATGATGGCAGGATTCAGCAGCTCGCGCCGCCGGCCAAGCTCTACGAGGAGCCGGAAAATGCGTTCGTCGCCCAGTTCATCGGCGAGAACAACAGACTCAGAGGCGAAGTGTTGGAACTGAACGGCACGCATTGCAAAGTTCGGGCCGAGGATGGCAGCGTGATCGAGGCGCTCAAGGTCAACGTCGGCGCCAAGGGCGCAAAAACGTTATTGTCGCTGCGGCCAGAGCGGGTCATGATCAATCCCACGGGCCGGCTTGGCAACGATTTCAATGCGAGCGTGCTGGAACTGATTTATTTGGGCGATCACATCCGCGCCCGGGTGGCGGTATGCGGTCATGACGATTTCATCGTCAAGGTGCCGAACGCCGCTAGTCACGATCGTCTGCGACCAGGCGCCGCGATACGCATCGGCTGGATAGCGGAAGACTGCCGCGCGCTGGACGCGTGAGCCTATACAAGCAAACCGAGAGGAGAACAGTATGAAGCATTTATCGATGCATACGGCGCTGGCCGCGACTCTGGCGGCAGGCAGCATCGTCGCGCTGGCGCAGGGCAAACCCGAATCGCTGACCGTCGTATCGTGGGGCGGCGCGTATTCCAACAGCCAACTCAAGGCTTACCACGAGCCTTGGACCGCCAAAACCGGTATCAAGATCGTCAATGTCGAGCAGGGTTCGGCGGCGCCCGCCGCGCTACGCGCCCAGGTCGAGTCGGGCAAAGTGACCTGGGATCTGGTCGATGTGGTCGAGCCAGATGCGCTGCGTCTGTGCGACCAGGGTATCGTCGAGCCAATCGATTACGACAAAATGCTGGCCGCCGCCCCCGACGGCACGCCGCCGAGCAAGGACTTCATCGAGGGCAGTTTGAGCGGTTGTTTCATTCCGGAGATCGTGTACGCGACTCTGTTCGCCTACAACAAAACCCTGTTTCCGAACGACAAGCCAAAAACCATCGCCGACGTGTTCGACCTCAAGAAATTCCCCGGCAAACGCGGCTTCGAGAAAACCCCTTACGGTAACCTGGAATGGGCGCTGGCCGCCGACGGCGTACCTTACGATAAAGTCTACGAAGTGCTCGGCACCAAAGAGGGGCTGGATCGCGCCTTCGCCAAGCTCGACACCGTCAAGGATCAGGTCGTGTGGTGGGAGAAAGGCGCGCAGCCGCCGCAGTTGCTCGCCGATAAAGAGGTTGCGATCGCCTCCTGCTATAACGGCCGTATCTTCGATGCCCAGGTCAAGGAAAAGCAGCCGTTCGAAATCATCTGGGACGGCCAAGTGTTCGAACTCGACGGTTGGGTGATTCCGAAGGGCACGCCCAACATGAAGGCGGTGATGGAGTATTTGTTCTTCGCCGCCGACACCCAGCGCCTCGCTGATCAGGCGCGCTGGATTTCCTACGGCCCGGCGCGCAAATCCTCGGCGCCGCTGATCCTCACCCATGCCGAGACCGGCGTCGATGTGAAGCCCCGCATATGCCGACCCATCCCGACAATTTCAAGACCGCGATCAAGAAAGACGCCGCCTGGTGGTCGGATAACTACGACGCCATCAGCCAGCGCTTCAGCGCTTGGTTGGCGAAGTAACATCCAAGAGCCCTCTTCCTCGGGAGAGGGTAGGGTGAGGAATAATGGCCGCCATTGAAGTACTCACTACCGCCGATGGCACGCCGCTCAAGCTGAGCCTGCGGCGCGCGTTGCGGCGCAACCGTCTGCGCGCATTGCTGATGGTGTCACCACTGTTGATCTTCATCCTGGTCATGTTCCTGTTGCCGATTGGCGATATGCTGCTCAGGAGCGTGCGTAATCCCGAGGTCATCGGCATTCTTCCCCACACGGTGGCGGCGCTGAAAAACTGGGACGGTAAGGAACCGCCGCCGGAAGAAGCGTTCGCGGCGCTGGCGGCCGACCTCAAAGCCGGTCAGCGGAGCAAGGAAATCGGCAAAGTGGGCGCGCGCCTCAATTACGAGCGTAGCGGCATGAGCGGCCTGTTTCGCAAGAGCGCGCGCCAGGCCGAGAAACTGACCCAAGGCCCTTACAAAGACGCCGTGCTCGCCATCGACAAGGAATGGGGCAATGTCGCGGTGTGGCGGTTGATCCAGCGTGAAGGCCGATCCTATACCGATTCCTATCTGCTAGCCGCGCTCGATTTTACCCATAATGACGAGGGCAAGATCGAAGCTCTGTCCAGCGAGCAGCGTATTCATCTGCTGCTATTCGGGCGCACCTTCGGCCTGAGCCTGCTGATCACCGTGCTCACGGTATTGCTCGGCTATCCGGTCGCTTATCTGTTGGCGAACATGCCGGCGCGTTATGGCAATTTGCTGATGATCTTGGTGCTGTTGCCATTCTGGACGTCGCTGTTGGTGCGCACCACCTCCTGGATCGTGCTGCTCCAGACCCAAGGCGTCATCAACGACGTATTGGTGTGGAGCGGGATCATCGGCGATCAGAATCGTCTGTCCATGATCTTCAACCAGACCGGCACCATCATCGCCATGACCCATATCCTCTTGCCATTCATGATCCTGCCACTATACAGCGTGATGAAAGTCATCCCGCCGAGCTATGTGCGCGCCGCGCGTTCCTTGGGCGCCAATCCGTGGACGGCGTTCTGGAAAGTGTACGTGCCCCAGACCCTGCCCGGGGTTGGCGCGGGCGGCGTGCTGGTGTTCATCCTCGCCATCGGCTACTTCATCACGCCCGCCCTGGTGGGTGGGCGCACCGGCCAGCTGATCAGCAACCGCATCGCGTTTCATATGCAAGAATCGCTCAACTGGGGCCTCGCCGCCGCGATCGGCGCGATCCTGCTGGTCGCTGTGCTGGCGCTGTACTGGCTGTACAACCGCTTGGTCGGTATCGACAACATGAAATTGGGCTAGAGAGGGGCCAGCATGGCGCTGCCGACTTACGCGAGTCCGCTGGAACGCATCTGGCATTATGTGTTCCGGATCCTGTGCGCGCTGATCTTCCTGTATTTGATCGCGCCGATTCTGGTGATCATTCCGTTATCTTTCAACGCCGAGCCTTATTTCACATTCACGCCACAGATGCTGGCGCTCGACCCCGAGGCTTATTCATTGCGCTGGTATCGCGAATTTTTCGGCAGCGAGCAATGGCTTACCTCGTTCAAGAACAGCTTCATCATCGCGATTTCCGCGACCATCCTCGCCACCGTGCTGGGTACGGTCGCGGCGTTGGGTTTGTCGCGCCGCGAGATGCCGTGGAAAAGCGCAATCATGGGCTTGCTGATTTCACCGATGATCGTACCGCTTATCATCGCCGCCGCCGGCATGTATTTCTTCTATGCCCGCTTCAATCTGACCCAAACCTTCGCCGGCATTATTTTGGCCCACGCCGTATTGGGGACGCCGTTCGTGGTCATTACCGTCACCGCCACCTTGGTAGGGTTCGACCGCAATCTCATCCGCGCGGCTCACAGCCTGGGGGCGAACGAAACCACGACATTCTTCAAGGTCATTCTGCCGCTGATCGCGCCCGGCGTGATATCAGGCGCGCTGTTCGCGTTCGTTACTTCATTCGATGAAGTGGTGCTGGTGATGTTCCTCGCCGGCCCCGCGCAACGCCCGGTAACCATCCAGATGTGGACCGGCATCCGCGAGCAGATCAGTCCGACCATCCTGGCGGTCGCCACCGTGCTGATCGTCATCTCCATCCTATTGCTGGGAACGCTCGAGGGTTTGCGCCGGCGTAACGAACGGCTGCGCGGCATCAAAGCCTAAACAGCCCAGCTATTCGCTATAATCTCTGTCGTCATGCTCACCCACCCCAACTTCGATCCCGTCGCCATCAGCCTAGGGCCCATCAAGGTCCGCTGGTACGGCTTGATGTACCTGCTCGGTTTCGCTGCCGGCTGGGCGCTGGGTCGTTATCGCGCGAACCGCCTAGGTTCGACCTGGAGAGGGCAACAGGTCGATGATTTATTGTTTTACCTCGCCTTCGGCGTCATCCTCGGCGGGCGCATCGGCTACGTGCTGTTCTACAACTTCAACGCGTTTTTGCACGAGCCATTGATGCTGTTCAAGATTTGGGAGGGGGGCATGTCCTTCCATGGCGGCTTGCTCGGCGTGCTGACGGCGATGGCGCTATACGCGCGCCAGCAAGGCCGGACCTTCTTCGAGGTGACCGATTTCATCGCACCGCTGGTGCCGCCGGGGTTGTTCTTCGGGCGGATCGGCAATTTCATCAACGGCGAACTGTGGGGGCGGACGACCGACCTGCCATGGGGCATGGTGTTCCAGACGCCAGGCGCCGGCGATTTGCCGCGCCACCCCTCGCAGCTCTACGAGGCGGGTCTGGAAGGCGTCGCGCTGTTCCTGATCCTGTGGCTTTATTCGGCCAAGCCGCGCCCCACCATGGCCGTGTCCGGGTTGTTCCTGATTTGCTACGGCTTGTTCCGCTTCGCCATCGAATTCGTGCGCGAACCCGACGCGCAGATCGGCTATCTGGCGTTCGGCTGGCTTACCATGGGGCAGGTGCTCAGCCTGCCGATGTTCATATTCGGGGTTGTCTTCATGCTTCTGGCCTACCGCCGCGATGCAACTGTATCTTGACCTAATGCGCCATGTCCTTGAAAAAGGAGTCGCCAAAGGCGATCGCACCGGCACCGGCACCCTTAGCGTGTTCGGCTATCAGATGCGCTTCGATCTGCAGGGCGGATTCCCGCTCATCACTACCAAGAAGCTACACCTGAAATCCATTATTCACGAATTGCTCTGGTTTCTGCGTGGCGAGACTAACATCCAATATCTACGGGATAATGGCGTCAGGATCTGGGACGAATGGGCCGATGAAAAAGGCGATTTGGGGCCGGTGTATGGTTATCAATGGCGCAAATGGATTACACCTGACGGGCGTAGCATTGACCAGATCAGCCGCGCCGTCGAACTCGTCAAGAATCAACCCGACTCACGCCGTATTGTTGTCTCGGCCTGGAATGTGGGCGACCTCGACAAAATGGCGCTCGAACCCTGCCATGCTTTTTTCCAGCTATACGTTGCTCAGGGCAAGCTCTCCTGTCAGTTCTATCAACGCAGTTGTGATGTATTCCTCGGCGTGCCGTTCAATATCGCGAGTTATGCGTTTCTTACCCACATGATCGCCCAGCAATGCGATCTCGGCGTTGGGGATTTCGTATGGACTGGCGGCGATGTTCATATCTATTTGAATCACTTGGAACAAGTGCGCGAGCAATTACAGCGCGAACCGCGTCCTTTGCCGAGCTTGCGACTCAGGCGCAGGCCGCCAACGCTGTTTGACTATCGCTACGATGACTTTGAGATCGTGAATTACGATCCGTGGCCTGCGATCAAAGCGCCTGTTGCGGTTTAGCGGGTATGATCCGCTCCAGCAGCATCCGGGTGTGGGCATACCTGTTGCGGGCATCCGCCGGATGTTCTTCGCGCCAGACTTCGCGCCAAGCTTCGGGGTCGAGTTCCGGGAAATGAACATCCCCCTCGACCTCGGCATTCACCCGCGTCAGGTAAATACGCTCCGCCAGCGGCAGCGCTTGCGAGAACAGTTCGCCACCGCCGATTAGCATGACCTCTTCGACGTCATTCGCCATCCGCAATGCGTCATCCAGAGAATGCACCACGACACAACCCTCGGCCTGGTAGCGGGGATCGCGGGTGACGACGATGTTCGTCCGTCCCGGCAGCACGCGGCCTATGGATTCGTGGGTTTTGCGGCCCATGACGATGGGTTTGTTCAGCGTGATGCGCTTGAAGAACTGGAGGTCGGCGGGCAGATGCCAAGGCATGCTATTGTCGCGCCCCATCACGCGGTTGCGCGCGCCATACGGCCAGCTGACCGGGATGTGCTGAGAATCACCAAGCGAGTTTAGGCGCGAATTTCGCCAGATCGGCCAGAGCAAACCCAGCACCGCATCGGCAAGGCGATGATTTACATCGCATGGATCTTAACGCTCGGCAATGCAACCTGTTTTCAGCGCCTGCTGGGGCAGCGAGAAGAAAACCCCAGTCACAACCTCGCCGCCGCCGAAACCGGCGACGGCACCAGCAGTGGTGCTGAAGCGCAATCGCGGCCCCGGTCATTATGTCGCCCCGGTTTCATCAACGGCGAGCCGGTGACGTTTCTGCTCGACACCGGCGCGACCACGGTCAGCATCCCCGCGTCCATCGCCGAACGCCTGGAGTTTAAAACGCGGCGCGCCGCTGCAGGTGACGACCGCCAACGGCAGGTCACCGTGTAATGCCACGATCGCCGCCGGAAATCCGGCTCGGCGCTATCGTGCAGCGCGAGGTGCACGCCAGTATCAACCCGAACACGGACGACGACACGGTGCTGCTCGGCATGAGCTTCATGAAGCATCTGGAACTGATCCAGCGCGGTGACGAACTGACGCTGCGCCAGCTTTAGCCCTGCGCGGCGCAGGGCCACGCCGGCAAGGGCGCCGACGCTGGGCAGGCGTTCTTCCAGGAGGAGGTTATGAAAGAGGCGCGCGAGCCACGGCTTAGCGGTCATCAGGCGTGTGCGTGAACACGTACGGCGTCTGCCGACCTTCCGCGATCCACTCGGCGAGTTGTCCAGCCACATCGATGTGAGGCCGATTGGCGTCGATGTCGATCTGGCGATGAACCTTACCGCTGGGCCGCCGCCGAAGCGCGGCCGCGCACCGCTTAAGCGCGGCTTTGCCGCTGCGCTTCGCGGGTGACGGGGTCATCGCTCTTGGCGTCGAACAGCGCGCCAGCTATCAATACGACGCGGTCGATGCCGTATTCGTGCAACAAGAGATTGAGGCTTTCTTCCTCACCCTTGCGGAAAAATCCGGGTGGCGCACCTCGACGGCGTAAGTGAAATCCTTGGGCAGGTGACGAGGTAGTCATGCAGCGCGAGCAAGTCCGCCGCGCCGAAGCTCAGCAGCAGTTGCGGGAACAGCGGCCCGAGGCGATCCTGCAAGGCGCGAACAGTTCCAGAAGGGCAGGCGTTTCTTGGCCGGCGTCGATGAGCCGCCGGTCGCGGCTGATCGCGCGCGGGAATTTGAAGCAGAAGCGAAATTCGGGAGGCGCGTCCGCCCGCCAGCGCTCGACGGTTTCCGGTTTGGGCAGACCGTAGAACGTAGTGTTACCTTCCACGGTATTGAACACGGAAGCGTATTGGCGCAGATAATCGGCCGGTTTGGCTTGCGCGCTGAAAAAATTCCCGACCCAGGCGCGGTTGCTCCAGACCGGACAGCCGAGGTGGTAGAGGTTCATTGCACCGACGAGAGCTGCGTAAACCCCGCCAGCCGCGCTGCTTTTCTATCGAAGTCAGCGTGGTATCGCAGCCGCATTGGGCATGATGGCGGGCGATGAGCGCGTCGGAAAAATCGGTATTGCTCGCGCTATAGTCCTTGAGCGCCTGCCAGACCCACTGGATGTCCTCAATGCGTAGTTGCACGGTTTTGAGTAATTGCTCCGGGATTCATAATCTGCGCCCGGTTTTGCCGCTGGCTGTCTTCCAGCACCCAGACCAATTCGCACAGGACGATAAAGCTCACGAAAATGGTCACGCGGCCATCGTCGCCGAGCAAAAACTCGATGCAGTCTTCGGCTCGCACCTTGAGCGCATCGCGAATAGTCTTGGGAATGGTGATTTGCCCTTTCGCCGTAAGGTTGCAGTCGCTAAGGTTTAGATTTCTTGCATTTTTGAATTTAGACTTACCATAGCACAACTCATTGGGCTGCAGGCATCAGCACCAAACTGTACTCGATTTTCCCCGGCGGGAACGGCGTCGGCTCGCCCTTCACCCAGGCGTCATGGCCGGCGCGGTAAAAGGGCGACAGCGGATGACCGCTTTGGCCGCCCGGCATGTGGAAATAACCTTGCTCCCTCGTGCCCCGGCGCCACCGCCATGCGTTCCGACGCTCCCTGCGCCGGGCTTTGCACGCGCGGCATGTAGGCATCGCCCGGCAGCGGTACGGATGGCATATCAGGCCAGCGCCCGATGATGGGAATGAACGGGCTCAGCGGGTGGCGGATGGCGCTCGTGTTCTGTGACCCCCAGGTATGATCCGCAAGGCGCGTGCTGTTGGCGGTGTATTGGGCGATGACCGCGTCGGCGGCGGCGAGCAGCAGCGCCGGCCAGGAGTCGTAACGCGGATTGAGCAAATGCTGGGAGCGGGCCGTGACCAGCGCCCAGGCCGGCCCTTCGATCTGGCGAGACGTCGTGTAATCGGCATTCTTGTCGGCGCGCCGCAGGGAGGGCGTTGATGGGTTCAGCGATTTTTCCAGGACGGCGCGGCAGGGCGCCTGCTACCGTATAGCCCACCGAATCCACGGCAGCGCGCGCCCCCAGTGACGGCGAAGCCTGCTGGCGCCAGCGCCGGCGCGGATCGGCGCTGAGCGCTTGCGGAATCAGTGTCTCCAGCCGTAAATCGCGCCAGCGTTGCAGGAACAGCGCGGTCATCCAGTCGGATATGCCGTGTCGGCCTCGGCGGCGCTCCAGAACGGTGAATCATCGCGGATTTGCTCCGCGCCTCCGGTAATGTCTGCTCAACGCCAGTTGAGCGCCGCGCCGTCGGTGCGATTATTGGCAGTCCAAATGCGCCCGTTCGGTCAGATCGGCGATGCGGGATGTTCCTCAGGCAGGCCAGCCATCCCAACCCTTGGCGCCGTCCGCCGGGTTGCAGCGGGCGGCGTCGAACGCGCGCGACATGATCGGCGTATTCAGGTCAATGATATGGCCAGCGCCAGCGCGGCTTAATTCTGCGCGAGGTTGCGCCAGCGCGGCGGCAACGCAGCGCTTCTTCCACGTTGCGCAAATGTCCAGTTGGATGAGCACCATGTTCACCGCTTCGGGGATCATGCGCCACCCAGCGCAGAGCACGCCGCCGGCCCAGCGTGTCCTTGGCGATCTCCGGTCCCCATTGGGTTTCGCTCACCCCTCCAGGCGTCTCCACTTCCACCGCCCTTGACGTGGATGGTTTCCACGGCCCGCTGGGCAACGCCCGCCTTGTTCGGTGTTTGATACTGGCCGTCGGGTGTCATGTCGAGAAGAACGACATCGGTCCAGTCGCCGTAGGAATTGGTGAAGCCCCAGGCGATGGAACCGTTGCTGCCAGCGACAATGGCGGGTACGCCAGGCAGCGATACCCGTCACGCGCCGCTCCGCGCCATCTGCGCCAGGATAAACGAACGCCGCGCGATACCCAGATATTCGGAATGCGCAGGCCGAGGTGCATGTCGTTGGCGAGCAAAGGCCGCCGCCATGCGCAATAACACCCGCTACCGCTTCAATTATTGCTGCCGATGCCATCCATCCGCCGCCAGCCCAGCGGCACGGTAGTTGGATCTGCCGCTGATTTTTCATTGGCAGTTCGGTTTGCCAGCGCTTTCATTGAAGGTATCGGCGTCGGGAGGAGGCTGGACATAAGGATCGCCGACCAGGGAGCATCCCACTCGCCGCCCGCAGGCGTTAGGAACGCGTACAGCGGTTCGGGTAGGAAGTCGTGCAGCAGGCCGTAGAACGTATCGATCTGGCCGGTGCTGTCTTGCAAGTCGAGATACATGGCATAGATGACGAGCGCGCTGTCGGTGGCCCGCCAAGGCACGGGGTGTGCGCGCAATAACAGGTACTCGAACGGTGGCGCGCGCAGCGCCGCGAGGCCGGCATTGACGCCCGCGGCGTAAGCGTCGATCTGGTCACGCTCGGCGGGGGCGAGCAAACCCAGCGCCCGTTCGGCGCGCCAGCGGAAACGGTGGATGCGTAATTCTTTATCCTTGGGCAATGCCGCCGCGCCGAACAACTCGGCGAGTTCGCCCGCCGCCGAGCGCCGCAGCAAATCCATCTGGAAGAATCGCTCCTGGCCGTGCACAAAGCCGATGGCGCGGGCGATATCGAGGCGGTTGGCGGCGCGCAAAGTGGGCACGCCGAGCGCGTCGCGTTCTATCGTGACTGGCGCCGTAAGGCCGTGGAGATTGGCGGCGCCATCGAGTTGCGCCAGACCGCCGGTGAGCCGCCAGTAGAGCCACGCCCCGCCCGCGCTGGCGAGGACGAATAAGGCAAGCGCCAGCCCGAACAGAGGCCAGGGTTTGGCGAGACTGGAAATGGGCAGCGACATCGTTGGCGGCATCGACAGGTTCAGGGGAGGCCATGATAATAACGCCTTTTATGGTCACTGCCGGGGTTCCTTGAGCCAGCCCACCTCTGTCCACCTGCGCGACTTGCTCACGCCGCGCTACTGGCTGCTATGGCTGGGATTAGGCTTGATGCGGATCGCTGCCATCCTGCCGGTAGGTTGGGCGTTGGCCTTGGGCGGCGCGCTGGGGAGGCGTTTTGGCTGGATCGCGCGGCGCCGGCGGCGCATCGCCGCGATCAATCTAAAGCTCTGTTTTCCTGAGCTGAGCGATCGCCAACGACGGCGCTTATTGGATGAGCATTTCGCTGCCCTGGGGCGCGCCGCGTTCGAGACTGCGCTGGGGTGGTGGGCGTCCGACGAGCGCCTGAAACCGTGGGTGCGGATCGAAGGCCAGGAGCACTTGGAGCGGGCGTTGGCGAGCAGGCGTGGCGTGATTCTACTCACCGGGCATTTCACCACGCTAGAGATTGGCGCGTGCTTCATGACGTTCTACTTCACGTTCCACGCCATGTATCGCCCGCATGCCAACCCGCTGTATCAAAACTTCATGCGCCGCGCACGGGAACGCCGTACGCGCATGCCGGCGCTGACCCGAGACGATCTGCGCGGCATGCTGCGCGCGCTGCGAGAAGGCCACGCGGTATGGTATGCGCCGGATCAGAACTACGGCAAAAACAGTGTATTCGCGCCGTTTTTCGGGGTACCGGCGTATACCATCACCGCCACCGCGCGCCTGGCGAAGACCAGCAGGGCCCTGATCGTACCCTATTTCCCGGAACGTCTGGCCGATGGCCGTTATCGGGTCACGATTCTGCCGCCGCTGGAGGATTTTCCCGGCGCTGATGTGGTGGCAGCGGTCGCGCGCGTCAACAAGCTCATCGAAGATGGGGCACGGCGCGTACCCGAACAGTATCTATGGGTGCATCGGCGTTTCAAGACCCGGCCCGAAGGCGAGGCCAAGCTGTATTGATGATAGTAGGGGCAACCACCGCCCCTACCGCGGCCACGAAAGCGGGGATTGTCAGGGCAGCAGCACGGTGGCTCCCGTCGTTTTGCGCCCTTCCAGATCACGGTGCGCTTGCGCCGCGTCCGCCAGCGGGTAAGTCTGATGGATTTCGATTTTGACTTTGCCGCTGCCGACCACATCGAATAAATCATTGGCGGTAGCGACCAAGTCGGCGCGCTTGGCGGTATAGCTCATCAGTGAAGGACGGGTCAGGAACAGCGAGCCCTTGGCCGCGAGGGTTGCCGGCGCGAATGGCGGCACCGGTCCGGAAGCGCTGCCGAAATTCACCATCATCCCCAAGGGCCGCAGGCAGTCCAGCGAGCGGTCGAAGGTGTCCTTGCCGACCGAATCGTAGACCACCGCCACGCCCTCGCCTTTGGTAATCTCCTTGACGCGCTCGACGAAGTTCTCGCGGGTGTAGACGATGACGTGCTGGCAGCCGTGGGCGCGGGCAAGGTCGGCTTTGTCGTCGCTGCCGACCGTGCCGATGACGGTCGCGCCCAACTGGTTAGCCCATTGGCAGGCGATCAAGCCCACCCCGCCGGCGGCGGCGTGGAACAGGATGGCGTCGCCCGGCTGTACTTTGTAAGTGCGGCGCAGCAGGTACTGGGCGGTCATGCCTTTCAGCATCATCGCCGCGGCGGTGCGGTCATCGATGGCGGCGGGGATCTTGACCAGTTTGTCGGCTGGCATCAGGCGTACTTCGGCGTAGGCGCCAAGCGGCCCGCTGCCGTGGGCGACCCGGTCACCGACTTTGAATTCGCTGATGTTGGCGCCGACCGCTTCGACCACGCCAGCGGCTTCCAGGCCGAGACCGCTCGGTAGAGGCGTCGGATACAATCCGCTGCGGTAATAGATATCGATAAAATTGAGGCCGACCGCGCGATTGCGCACCCGTACTTCGTTGGGACCGGGATCGCCGACGCCGACCTCTTCCCAGCGCAACATTTCGGGGCCGCCGGTTTGATGAAAACGAATGGCCTTTGGCATGTGAGCACTCTCCTCTAATCATCATAATCGCGTGGATGGAAGGGTTTAGTAACTGATCATTGTAGCGGTTATTGCGGTGCGGATTGTTGCGGCGCGCGGCGCAGGCTTTTGCGCGCTCTTGGCGAAACCGCCGCGATTGTGGAAAAATAGCTTCAACATACTGCATTGGTAATGGTTTTAACGTGATCGACGCGGAGGGGTTTCGACCGAACGTCGGTATCATCCTGTGCAATTCCGAAGGCCGCTTGTTATGGGCGAAGCGTATCCGTCAGCGCTCCTGGCAATTTCCGCAAGGCGGCATACGCGAGGATGAAACACCGGCCGAGGCCATGTATCGGGAGCTGGCCGAAGAAATCGGTCTGCAACCGTGGCATGTGGAAATTGTCGGCCAAACCAAGGGTTGGCTGCGCTACCGCCTGCCTCGGCATTTGGTGCGTCGCCACAACAAGCCTACTTGCATCGGGCAGAAACAAATCTGGTTTTTGTTGCGCATGCTGGGCGCGGAAGCCGATGTCAAGCTTGATCTTTCCGAGCGGCCCGAATTCGATCACTGGCGCTGGGTCGATTATTGGTATCCGATCAGCGCCGTGGTGCCATTCAAACGCACCGTATATCGGCGTGCGCTCCAGGAACTCGCGCCTTTGCTGTTCCCCAACGCGGGTGCCAGAATCGCGGTAGTGGAGCAGGACAGCCAGTCGCTTTCCCCTTATTCCCGCTGAACAGCGGGTTACTTTAGTCAACCATTGCCGGTAGCGCGCCCCTCATGCTGGACATTCTTCGCCGTATCGTTCATGAAGTCAACGCCGCGGGCGATTTGGACGAAGCCTTGGAGCTGATCGTCGAGCGTGTCAAATCGGCGATGCATGCCGACGTTTGCTCGGTGTATCTCACCGATCCCGTGACCGGCGAGCATGTATTGATGGCGACCGACGGCCTGCGCCCGGGCGCGGTCGGCAAGGTGCGCCTGGCGTCGGGTCAGGGTTTGACCGGGCTGGTGGCGAGCCGGGCCGAACCGGTCAACATCGAGAATGCGCCCGAGCATCCCAATTTCCAATTCATCGCGGTCACCGGAGAAGCGCCATTCCATGGCTATCTGGGCGTGCCCATCATCCGCCGGCGTAAGACCTTGGGCGTGCTGGTGGTGCAACAGCGCGCCGAGCGCAAATACACGAGCGACGAGGAATCGTTCCTGGCCACCCTCGCCGCCCAGCTCGCCAGTTCCATTTCACAGGCCGAAATCCGCCAGCGTCTGGATCGCCTCGATGAAGGCGGGGCGGGGAGCACGTTGTTCTTGGAAGGCGTGGCGAGCGCGCGCGGCATCGGCCTTGGCGAAGCGGTCGTGGTGTTTCCGGATGCCGATCTCGAGGCGGTTCCGGATAAAGTGATCGAGGACATCGCCGCGGAGGAAGCCGTGTTCCGCCAGGCGGTGACTTCCGAGATGGGTGAGATCAAACGCCTGAGCGAAGAACTGGGACGGTTCCTGGCGCCGGGCGATCGCGCGCTGTTCGATGCCTACGCCATGCTTCTCAGCGGCGATAGCTTGGTGAACGGAACGATCGAGCGCATCCGTAAGGGCAATTGGGCGCCGGGGGCAGTGCGCGCAACCGTGATCGAATACGCCAGACTCTTCGAGGAAATGGATGACCCTTATTTGCAAGGGCGCGCCGCCGATATCCGCGATTTGGGCCGGCGCCTGATCAAGCGCTTGCATGAGGGGCAAACGGTCAACCGCTCGTATCCGGAGCGCACGGTCTTGATGGGCGAGGAAATCGGTGTTTCGCAATTTCTCGAAGTGCCGCCGGAGCGCATGGCGGGGCTGGTATCGACACACGGCACCGGTGCGTCGCATGTCGCGTTGTTGGCGCGCGGCTTATCGGTGCCGGCGGTATTCGGCATCAACAACGCGCCGCTGGAGCGCTTGCACGGCCGTCAGGTGGTAGTGGATGGCTACAGTGGGCGCGTGTGCATCCAGCCCGGTGCCGCGCTGTTGCAGGAATACCAGGGGCTGATCGCCGCCGAGGCCGAGCTCAGCCACGAGTTGGAAGCGCTGCGCGACCAACCCGCGCAAACCCCTGACGGCCAGCATTTCATGATTTACGCCAATACCGGCTTGCTTGCGGATGTGGCGGCGGCGCGCAAACGTGGCGCCCAGGGTATCGGCCTGTACCGGTCGGAGATGTTTTTTTTCCTGCGCAGCAGTTTTCCGAGCGAGGACGAGCAGACCACCATCTATACCCGAGTGCTTGCGGAGATGGCGCCGCAGCCGGTGATCATGCGCACCCTCGATGTCGGCGGCGACAAGCCTTTGCCCTATTACCCCATTGATGAGGAAAATCCATTTCTGGGCTGGCGCGGCATCCGCATCACCCTGGATCAACCGGATGTGTTCAAGACCCAGCTACGCGCCATGTTGCGCGCCAGTGTCGAGTATCCGAACGTATCCATTATGTTCCCGATGATCAGTTGCGTACACGAACTCGACGAAGCGCTGGTACTGCTGCGCCATGCCCACGCCGAGCTGGTCGAGGACGGCTTATCGGTACTATTCCCCAAGGTAGGGGTGATGATCGAAGTGCCTTCCGCAGTCTATCTGATCGACACGCTTGCCGAAAAAGTCGATTTCGTATCCGTGGGCAGCAACGATCTCACCCAATATTTGTTGGCGGTGGATCGCAACAATGACCGGGTGGCCAAGCTTTACGACAGCCTGCATCCCGCGGTGTTGTCGAATATTCAGCATGTGGTCGAGCGCAGCCACGCGCTGGGCAAGTTGGTGAGCGTATGCGGGGAGATGGCGGGTGATCCAGCCGGGGCAGTGCTGCTGATGGGCATGGGTGTGGACAGCCTCAGCATGAGTACCGGCAATTTGTTGAAAATCAAATGGGTAGTGCGCACGATCAACTTCAGCGACGCGCGCGCGCTACTCACGCAAGCATTGCGGTTCAGCGATGTCGCGCAAATCCGCGAATGCATCAACGCCGCGCTTGAGGAGCACGGCTTGGGGGTGCTGGTCAGAGTGGGCGGGTAAGAGCCTCAAGCCGCCCAGCTTTTTTCCTTTTTTTCCTCAAGCTGTTTGCAATCGATGCAAAGTTCGGCGGTCGGGCGCGCTTCCAAGCGGCGCAAGCCAATCTCGATGCCACAAGCTTCACAATAACCGTATTCGTCATTCACCAAGCGTTGCAGGGATTTCTCGATTTTATGGAGCAATTTGCGCTCACGATCGCGGGTGCGCAATTCCAGAGAGAACTCTTCTTCCTGGCTGGCGCGGTCATTGGGATCGGGAAGATTGAGCGGTTCGTTTTGCATATGGCTGACGGTGCGTTCGCTTTCGGCAACCAACTGCTGTTTCCACTCCGTCAGGATTTTCTTGAAGTGTTCTTTTTGTCTTTCACTCATATACTCTTCACCCTTTTCCAGCTTGTAGGGTGTAAAGCCTGTGAAAGTATCGGTGGACATTACGGTAAACTCCTCGGTTCCTAAAGAGTCGAGATTCGCTAGGGGTTGCTGAACAGGCAAGTGAGCCGTAGTGAATGGCGCATAAAAGCATAAAACCTTCAATAAGGGAATAGCTTTGATTCCAGGGTCACGGAAAATTCATACTGCAAGCCCCATACCAATGAAAAATGGCGTTACATTTTAGCGATTGTTGGTGGGAGCGCAACCAGCACGAAAAAAAACGCTAACGGGTTTCCAGCCGGACCGACGGATCACGAGCTGGCCCGTTTTTTCAGCGCCAATAAGCAGAGGTAATCATGCGCCAGGGTCGCCGCCGCGATGGCGGTGATCTCGGCGTGATCATACGCGGGAGCGACCTCGACCACATCCATCCCGACCAGGTCGAGATTACCGAGGCCACGCAATATAGCCAGCGCCTGCGCGCTCGACAGGCCGCCGGCGACCG
>JAXMFZ010000015.1:0-84265 GCA_046347515.1 Gammaproteobacteria bacterium
CTCTGTCCCCACTATATCTTGGGGCACCAACCTCGTGACTTGATCGCCATCGCGTAAGATCGTTAAATGGACCGCGTTGCGCGTTCAAGCCACGCCTGCGTCTCACCTCCCAATGCCGGTCCTACGGTCTCATAAACCCCTGTGTGGAAGGCATTCAGCCATGTGGCCTCGGCGTCCGTAAGGAGCGTGCGTTCGACCAAATTCAAGTCGATGGGTGCCAGCGTGAGTGTCTCGAAACCGTGCATAGACCGTTCGCCGCCTGGAATATCCTGGGCTTCGGTGACCACTACCAAGTTTTCGATGCGGATGCCGTATTCGCCGGTCTTGTAATAACCAGGTTCATTGGATACCACCATGCCGGGTTGCAGCGCGACATCGTTGTGAATCTTCGAGATCCGATGTGGGCCTTCATGAACGCACAAATAACTTCCGACGCCGTGGCCGGTGCCGTGGTCATAATCGAGGCCCGCCTGCCATAGCGCATAACGTGCCAGCACATCAAGCTGTGAGCCGGTCGTACCTTTGGGAAAGCGCGCCATGGCGAGGGTGATGTGGCCCTTCAGCACGCGGGTGAAGCGGTCGCGATGCTCAGCCGTTGGCGTGCGTATCGCGATGGTACGGGTGACATCGGTGGTACCGTCCAGATACTGCCCGCCGGAATCGACTAGGTACAGCGTGCCCGGCACAAGCTTGCGATTGGTCGCCGCGGTCGAGCGGTAATGCACAATCGCGCCGTTCGCCGCCGCGCCGGAGATGGTCGCGAAGCTCAAATCCTTCAGCGTGCTACTCGCTTCGCGGAATTCGCGCAAGCGCTCGGCGGCGCCGAGTTCATCGACCAAGCCGCTGGCGGCATGCTCGTCCAGCCAGTGCAGAAAGCGGCTCAGCGCCACGCCGTCGCGGCGGTGGGCGGCGCGCAGCCCGGCGAGTTCCGCCGCGTTCTTCAGTGCTTTCGGCAATACGCAGGGGTCGTTGCCCTGGATGATCTTCGCGCCGGTCGCGGCAAGCCGATTGAAAATCCAGGCGGCGGCGCTCTTCGGATCGGCGAGCACGGCCTTGCCGGCCTGGCCGAGGCTGTCCAGGCGTGCGCCGAGTTGATCCGGTGGATAAACGGTTACGCGGTTGCCGAGATGTTCGCGCACGCCGGCGCCGAGCTTGCGTTCATCGATGAATAAATCGACATGGCCATCGGCATGGAGTGTCGCGAACGATAATGGCAATGGTGAGTGCTCCACGTCGCCGCCGCGAATATTGAGGAGCCAGGCGATAGAGTCGGGCTGGGTCAGCACGGTGGCATCGACGCCTTCGTTGAGCAGCGCTTTGCCGATGCGTTCGCGTTTCGCTGCCGCGGTTTCGCCGGCGTATTCCAACGGTTGCGGTGCGACCGGTGCGAGCGGCGGCGCCGGCTGGTCGGTCCAGATCGCATCGAGCGGATTGTCCGCGCAGGCGATCAGTTCCGCGCCAGCCTTGGCGCAGGCGGCCCGTAAGCTCTCGACGCTATCCGGCGTATGCAGCCACGAGTCATAGCCGATCTTGTCGCCGCGCTGGAGCGTTTCCGCGAGCCAGCGCTTGGGCGGATGGTCAACCAGATGCTGCGGTTTGAACGATTCGGTATCGACCTGATCCTGGGCTTGGAGCGTATAGCGGCCGTCGACGAAGATCGCCGAACCGCGCCGGTAAGCGACGGCGAGGCCCGCGGAGCCGGTGAAGCCGGTGAGCCAGGCGAGGCGCGCGGCGCGTGGCGGCACGTATTCACCTTGGTGCTCGTCGGCGCGCGGCACTAGGAAACCATCCAGGCCGCGCCGCGCCAGTTCGGCCAGCAGGGCTTGCAGGCGCTGGCGGCTGGCGGCCTTGGATTGCGGGGCTACCTGTTCTTCGCTCATGGTTTGCTACCTTCGATCAGGCGGATCACGTATGGCAATAAACGTTCGACAATGACTGCCACGCCTTTAGGGTTGGGGTGAATACCATCTTCCTGATTCAACTTGGGGTCAGTGGCGACGCCGTCGAGAAAAAACGGATAGAACAATACGCCGTATCGTTGGGCGAGGTCGGGGTAAATCGCGTCGAACGCGGTTGCGTAATCCTTGCCCAGATTGGGCGGGGCGACCATGCCGGTCAGCAGCACGGGGATGTTCCTGGCTTTCAGCGTCGAAAGAATTTTGTCGAGATTGGCGCGCGTGAGCTGCGGGTCGATGGCGCGCAGGCCGTCGTTGGCGCCGAGTTCGAGGATGACGGCGTGCGGCTGGTCGGCGAGCGCCCAATCGAGGCGCGCCAAGCCGCCGGTGCTGGTGTCGCCCGATACGCCGGCGTTGCTGATGGCCACATTCAACCCGCGCGCGCGCAACGCTTTTTCGAGTTGCGCCGGAATTGCCTGCTCCTGGGTCAAACCCAAACCGGCGGTGAGGCTATCACCCAATGCCAGGATGCGGATGGGTGCGTCGGCGGCATGGCTTGAACCTACGCCCAGATTCAGGGTCAGCAGCAAGAGGATAGCGAGCAGCCGTTGGTAAACCGGCGCGCCGCCACCATATTGCACGGAAACGTCAATTTCAGGAGTCATGGTGTTGTCAGCGATTACCCAGCAAGCCGTTGCGCCTATCGTGGAAGTCCGGGATGTGCATCTCACCCTGCCAAGCGCCGCCGGACCGGTGCATATCCTGCGCGGCATCGACCTCAATATCGGCGCGGGCGAAACCGTCAGCGTGGTCGGCCCGTCTGGCGCGGGCAAGTCTACCATGATGATGATACTGGCGGGATTGGAGCGGCCTTCCACGGGCAGCGTCAGGGTCGCCGGCCACGAACTCACCCAATTGGACGAGGACGCGCTCGCTTTGTTCCGGCGCGACCACGTCGGCATCGTATTCCAGGCATTCCATCTGATTCCGACCATGAATGCCCTGGAAAATGTCGCCATCCCGTTGGAATTCGCCGGTCGCGCGGATGCCTTCGAGCGCGCCCGTGCCGGGCTGGAGGCGGTCGGTCTGGGCCATCGCCTGAGCCATTACCCCGGCCAGTTATCAGGCGGCGAGCAGCAGCGCACGGCGCTGGCGCGAGCGCTGGCGAGCGAACCCGATTTGTTGCTCGCCGACGAACCCACTGGCAACCTCGACGGCGTAACCGGCGGCCAGATCATGGATTTACTGTTTGACTTGAGCGCCCAACGCCGCGCCACGCTGGTGCTCATCACCCACGATCTGAGGCTCGCCGCGCGCTGCCGCCGCCAGATTCGGCTGGTGGACGGTTTGATCGCCGATGATGGCGAAATCCCGGCGCCCCGAATCGCCGAGGCGCTCGGCGCATGAACGCGCCACCGTTCGCCGTGGCGCTGCGCCTTGCGCGGCGCGAACTGCGCGGCGGCCTCAAGGGCTTTCGCATTTTCCTCGCCTGTCTCGCGCTCGGCGTGGCCGCGATCGCCAGCGTGCAGTCCATCGCGTCGAGCGTGTTCGCGGGCTTGCGCAACGACGGCCGCGCCATCCTCGGCGGTGACGTCGCGGTGCGCACCATCTACCGCGAAGCCAGTCCCGAACAACTGGCCTATTTTCAGCGCACCAGCGTCGGTCTCAGCCATTTCATCGAGATGCGTACCATGGCGCGGCGCGCCGGCGCCGACACCAGCACCCTGGTGGAACTCAAAGCGGTGGACGAGTATTACCCGTTGTTCGGCTCCTTGGAATTGCGCGACGGGTTGCCCTTCGCCGGCGCACTCGCCAAGCGAGACAACGCCTGGGGCGCGCTGATCGACCCCGCCCTCGTCGACCGCCTGGGCGTCAAACTCGGCGATCACCTTGTCATCGGTGATATGGATTTCACGGTGAACGGCGTGATCCAGCGCGAGCCGGACCGCGCCGGCGCCGGGGGCGAGTCGGGTTTCTGGCCGCGCATTATGATCTCCCGCGCCGCGCTCGCCGCGACCAGTCTGGCGCGCGAAGGCAGCCTGCTCTATCACCAGTACCGGCTGAAACTCCTGCCCGGCGCCGACCCCGACCGCTTCCGCGCCGACCTCGCCCAAGCCTTCCCCGACGCCGCTTGGCGCATCAGCGATTTCCGCAACGCCGCGCCGCGCATCGAACAACTCATCGAGCGCCTGAACCTGTTCCTGACCCTGGTCGGCCTCACCGCGCTGCTGGTAGGTGGCGTGGGCGTGAGCAACGCGGTGAAAGCCTATCTCGACACCAAGCTCGACACCATCGCTACCCTCAAATGCCTGGGCGCGCCGAACCGCACCATTTTCCAGACCTACCTCAGCCAACTCTTGGTGCTGGCGGGCATCGGTATCATGATCGGCCTCGCCATCGGCGCGCTAGCGCCCGTCGCCGCCGGCTGGCTGCTGAGAAACCTCTTGCCCGTGCCGCTGCAAACCGGCATCTATCCCATGGCGTTGCTGCTCGCCGCCGCGTTCGGCTTGCTCACGACTTTGAGCTTCGCCGTGTGGCCGCTGGCGCGCGCCCACGAAATTCCCGCTGCCGCGCTGTTTCGCGACGTGGTGAGCCACGCCCACAAGCTGCCGCGCGCGGGGTATATCCTGCTCACCCTGGCGAGCGCTCTGCTCCTCGCCGGGCTTGCCATCGCCAGCGCCGACAGGAAATCGTTCGCGATCTGGTTCGTGTTAGGGGCCATCGTCACCCTCGCGGTGTTCTACGCCGCCGCCTGGGGCGTAATGCGTATCACCGCGCGCCTGCGCCGCCCGCGCCGACCGGGTTTAAGCCGTTCGCTAATCTGCACCGGTCGTGGGCGCCCACGCCTATCGTGGTATTTGTCGCTTTGGCATCGTCTACCGTGCTGGTCGCGCGAGCTCGCGCTTTGCTCGAGGGCAATATGTCCGCTGCGCAAGACAGCATCCCTGCGCGGCGTTTTTCGTCGATGTGCAATCCGACCAGATCGACCGCTTTGGCGGATCTGGTTTCCGCCATACCGGGTAAAGGCTTGAGATCTGATGAAAGTGCCGTTTCTGCGTGGACGGATCATGGCGATCAACGGCAAGTCCGCCGAGTTCTACGTTGGTCAACGACCACGCCCGAAGCGTTGCGCAGCTTTACCTTCGCGGCCTCAATCTACCCGCGACTCCGCCGGAGGAACGCCTACATCATCCAGGGGCTAACGGTGGCCGAGCGATTGGCGTTTTGCCCCGCCGCTCTTGTCGGTGCATAAAGACGTGCTGGAAGCCTTCGGCATCAAGCTCGGCGACACCATCACCGTCAACGTGCTAGGGCGCGACATCACCGGCACGATTGCGAATGTGCGCGAACTCGACTGGCGCACCATGCAGCTCAACTTCGCCAATATGGCCTGTCGCGCTGGAGCTGCTCAACCACGCGTCGTGAATGCTGGCGTCGCCACCTCGGCGCGACGCCAGAGTGCTGGAGATCGCGGTGTGGAAGCGGCGGTCACCGCGAAGTCAAACGTCACCACGGTGCGATTGGCGACGTCTCTGGATCGCATCAACGAAATCACTAGCAACATCGGCGGCGGTGCGCTCGGTGGCGGCATCACGCTGATTGCCGATGCTGGTGCTGCCGGCGCCATTTGCCGTTGCCGGTTTATCGTTGCCGCGTGGTTCACGACAGCGTGGTGCTGAAAGCGCAAGCGACGCGACGCGACGTGCTGCGCGCGTTCCCGCTGAGTACGGCTTATTGGGATCACTTCACGTTCCCGATCGCCGCGGTGGGTACGACTCACCGCCTGGGCGGTATTGAAGTGGGTCGCGGACAGCGAGGGTGTTCTATCCCTTTCGGCGGTGGCGCTCACCACGGTGTTGCAGCAGGCCGCTGGTCCACGCTTCGTACCGGCTTTGTCGGCACCTGGCGCTGGGGCAGAAGGCGGCGCCGCCGTTGAGGAATGATGAAGAGCTGCCTAATTGATATATCAAAGCAACGTGCGTTTGAGTTGAGTGCGCATTGAAGGCGGTTGGCGCATCAATGCTGGGCTTTACATTTAATCGGTTTGTTGCCAGTGACGTCTAGATCAACGCCGAGCTGAAGCGACGGCTCTAAGGTTGACAATAATTGGGCCAATTTTATCTACGCCTGCCTGGCTGATAACGGCCCTTACCTCGACATGTTCTTAATGCCATTAGGGGTCAGGCTACCGATAGCAGTTGTTTGCTCGATTGCGTTGTTATCTGATGGGTCACACCGGTAACACCGTATCCATTCGGCAGGCAGTAAAGCTTTTTTTACCCTTGCTTGTCAGAGTCAATAGATTCAAAGAACGCAAACCCTGCGATATTGATTCAACTCCCGCCACTTACCGGGCGTGGCCAGCCATAAGGCTCAATCGGGGGGATAAAGCCAGCGAGCTATTATTCTCTTTAGCGGTAAGGATCGGAATAAATGTTATCTCGTTGATATTCATCGGAACCCGCTGCGGCAATAGCGACAACTTTTCCAGTCATATCGAAGACAGGTCCGCCACTTTGGCCTCTACATCTTGAGCGGTAGTTTGCCAACGCCCCCAGGACCGTGTCTGTTACTGCTGATTCCGTCGCCGGCGAGCTGCTTGAAATTGCTTCCGAAATCCTGTATACAAAGCGGAGCATCATCGGGCACACGATTATCACTAAATGTAACTGCCTTATAAGCAACTCCACCCAACTGGCAGCCCGAAGAAGGGTAACATCACGTCGCGAATCTCTTAATTAATTCTAGCCTATAAGCTGATTTTTTCCTTTGATCGAATCGAAGAAGCCAAATGTACTTTGCTTGTTCCTGACTATCTTCTTCCAAAACAACATGACTAGCAGTCGTTGCATGACCAAATTGTGAAATGATAAATCCCGTCCCATAGCTGTTATCCTGGCAAATTGTTCCAGTTTTATCAAAAGTGAATGAATGAATACGAGAGAGCCTTCATTCGCCTTTCCATGCTGGCAGCGTCTAGTATGAGCTATTTTAGGAGCGCAATTGATAGTATGATAGAGCTGTTACCATTGAGGAGAAAGCGTTCGGAAAAACCTAGCATAGTTGAAACTTCCTTGATTTATTCGATTGAGATTATTTATATAATTTTTTATCCAAGTGCGTATGGCCCTGATCATGAAGTCTCTCAATGGTTGAAGGTAAAGAAATTGCTTTGGCGAGAACCAAAAGCATCCGATTTGGATTTTCATCGCCATCGACTGCAAAACCAAGAGATCGATAGATACTCAACCAAGCAAGTTTAGAACAATAAAATCCTGAATCGTCGGTGTTTAGGCCAAAAGTTCCAAAATCGTAGAAGTGGCTCTTAAATGACGTTTTCAGTTTACCACTACCTTTAGCCTGCTGCTCTTGAATCAAGCTGTTCAGGTGCCTGAGCAACAACCTGGTCCGATCTTCCGCTAGCCATTCTGCATAGGTTCGCACCATACCCTTACCCGCCAGGGCTTCAATAACCCATGGAATTTTTGTTCAAATCGACTTCAAGAATTCCGATGCCCGACATATACGGAGCCTAGCATAAACCCGCACCCCCAATTTTGAGCACCAGCATACACCGCAATAAATTCTCTTCTGTAATTCATCATCTCGCAGCGTCTCAAGTCTCCTGCTGCATTACTGTGTCGCTGGGAGACTGATCTGTGTAATTTTTGAGGTAGGCATCTCTTTCATCCATTGTTCTCGATCTGCGGATGGTGAATTGGCGCTTCCAGAGCGAGGGATGGAACGCGGCGGTGCCGGTTTCTTCGGCCATACAAAATCGCCTGTCTGAAATAGACTCCAGATCCGGTTCCGGTAACTCGCGAGGCGTCTGACTTTGAGCGCCCCACCGAGGGCAAAAGCGTAAAAGCATACAGATTTTTAGAAGTCACGCCGGTTGCTTCTCATATAGTCTTTGCTTATCCTTCGCTGTGAAAATGCAGCCAGTGGTATTTTATCTCCCCGACCGGGGATCGTGCCCAGTGTTCCTGCGAAGGAATAACTAAAGAGGACTTTTAAAACACCTCATAGCTTCTCATATAGCACTGGTCTGACAAATCCGTCATGATCCATTTGACCAAAAACAAAATAAATCTACGCACCAAAATCAAGTTAAAGCTGAACGCCAGGCTGCTTCAACGTCATAGGCTTTGACCACTCGCCTGGCGGTGGCAGGCGGGTTTTCTGGAAGATCGCTTCGCTGATTGCGCCGCAGTGTTTTCGATGCCCAATTCCTGCGCGATGCTCTCAAGCGAGGCGCCGCTGATAGCCGTGCCGCCAGACGAGCCGAAAGGCTCAGTTTGCAGATGCCCGGAAGCGCTGTGGTGGGGCACGGTAATGCGCGGTTCGAATCGATCACGATGACGGCGGTGATGGCTTGAGGAAATGTTGGTCAGTTTTGAGTGGTGGTCGCCAACATAACGCAGAAGCTTTCCGGCGGTGGCGCGTTAGCGGTAATGCCATCGGCGATGGGTGGTGGCGGTTCTGTCGCTGGCAAGCTGTGAATTGAGCGCATCGTCGATAAGCGATTTCACCGGTACGGATATGGTCTCCGCCAGCTGCGCCGCTCGGTTCATGAACAACATATTGCCGTGCTCGTCGAGCAGGATGAGGCCAACGACCAGCGGTGCAGCACTCCCCGGCAAAGCTTGTTGAGCCATTCACGGCAGCGCCGCGAGCCGTAGCCGTGGTTTCCGCTGGCCGAGAGAAGGAATGTGGTTTACGAGCGTGATGGCACGCCCAAGTCGGCGTTCATCGCGTCCCTCCCAGATTGTTATCATTGATCTTCAATCGTTATGTTCTGCTGAAGAGACGTCAAAATCAGGGCGGCGGGGGAAAATCTGTGACAAAAGTCACAACGGTGAAATTTTTGGGCGGAATATGGAAACAGAGATTGAAGAGCTACATCCAGCACTTGGTCGGCGCTGGTGGGTGTTGCGGAAGACGGTGCCGCTGTTGAGAAACGATCAATCCTCGACGGGCGCCGACGAATGGCATATCTCAATCGGCATGACGGCCAGTACTGGTTTCCGAAAGACGCGACTGGACAATGCTCAACGGCCACGGTTTTACGAAGTGCCTTTTGATGTGTCGATTCCTTGTGCAGCGTCTGGGCGGTGAAGTAAGAAACGCCGCAATGCGGGCAAGACCACATCGGGATGTCCTCATCACCAAGACTCTGACCACGACCGAAGCCGTGGGTGACTTTGCGAAGCTGGACGCCTCGGCGTCCAGAGGTACAGATGCACTAGGCGAGGTAGACGGTGATAACGAAGATTGCCGTTTGGGCCGATTTTGACGATGACTCGGCTTGCGCGTCGTCGAGGGTGAGGTCGCTGATACGGTACTTGATTTCACGCGTTTATGGTCGCGCTGGCGCTCAATGATGTGGCCCGTGAGGATGATGTTTTCGAGGTCGAGGTCGAGGATCGTGTTTGGTGACTTCTGTATCTCTACTCGCGGTGCTGTCTCTTTGCCTCATGATACGTTAATGGCACATGCGCCAGCCACCCTCGCGCTCGGCGGCGCTGCGCGATTTCGCGCCGCTGCTCAAACATGATCGAGGATGCGCTGGCCGCGTCCGGTATACTTTTCGACCACGTACCCGCATTGAAACGATGGACGAAAACCAACTATTAGAACGCATCACGTTCAACCCCAACATTTTCGGGGCAAGCTGATTATCCGCGGGCACCGGCTCGCAGTGGAACATGTGCTGGGGATGCTAGCGGCGGGAGATGCTCCGGAAACGCTGCTCGAAGGTTATCTCAAGCGAGAGAAGCAGGATATCCAGGCTTGTCTCGCTATGCGTGGTGCTGGTCGCCCGCGAGCGCATCGAGCTCCTGATCGTTGATACGGGTTACGTGAAACTCTTGGCATCCGTCCGGGCGGTGAAAACGAAAATGACAAGCGTAGAGCGTCCCGCGCAAGCCCAGCCCACCGGTTGTCAAAAGCTAAGAAAACGCCACCTTTGACCTTTTGTTCCTATAAATCAGCAACTTCCAAAGTCTCGTTGACAACGCGCTAAAAGTTGCATTCTCGTAATTTTCCACATATTCAGTAATGGAGGAGCCCTGCCGGAACTGAATGGCGCCGGAGATCGTCGTCCGTTGTTTGTTAGAAGAGGGCGTCGAATTCGTATTCGGCCATTCTGCGCTGTGTTGCAGGATGCCCATGATGCGCTTCACAAACAACGACATCGCCTATGTTCTGCGGTGTTCGGCAGGTTGCCGCGCACGCCGATTGTTACGGCGCGCGCCACCGGTAACCGGGCGTGTTGGTCACCTCCGGGCCGGGCTCACTAACGCCGTCACCGGCATCGCCACTGCTTATATGGATTCGATCCCGCTGATCGTGCTGTCCGCCAGGTGCCGACCAAGCTGGATCGGTATGACGCCTTCCAGGAAGTCGATCTGGTCGGCATCACCCGCCCCTGTGAAGCATAATTTTCTGGCTGGCGACGGGTAAGCTCGCCGAGACCATGAAGAAAGCGTTTTACACGGCATTACCGGACGGCCTGGGCCGTGAAGCGGAAGTCGATCTGCCGAAGGATGTCACCAATACCAGAACCGCGTTTGACTACCCCAAGAAGGTCAAGCTGCGTTCATAACCCCACGGTGAAAGGCCACAGCGGCCAGATCCGCAAAGCGGTGGAATTGCTGATGGCGGCCCAGCGCCTGATCATTTACGCTTGCAGGCGTGCGATCCTGAGCGACGGCGCCAAGGAACTGGTCGAACTCACGCGCTTGCTTGGCTTCCCCATCACCAACACGCGATAGGTCACGGCGCCCACCCCGCCACCGATGCGCAATTCGTCGGTATGCTCGGCATGCACGGCACTTACGAAGCCAACTGGGCATGCACGATTGCGACGTGATGCTGGCGGTATGCCAGCGCTTCGACGACCGCGTCACCGGCAACTTGAGAAATTCTCGCCCGGGCGCGCGCATCATCCATGTCGACATCGACCCGTCGTCGATTGCCAAGAACGTCAAGGTCGAAATCCCGATCGTCGGTTCCGTGGCGAACGTGCTGCGGCAAATGATCGACATCATCAAGGAAGGCGGATTCCAGCCGGATCGCAAGGCGCTGGCGGCGTGGTGGAAGAGAATCGACGAGTGGCGCGCCGTAGAATCGCTGCGCTATCAGAAAAGCGACAAGATCATTAAACCGCAATATGTCATCGAAAGCTCTACGAAGGGGACCTGCTGCCAGGGGGCCATTGTCACCTGGACGTGGGCCAGCACCAGATGTGGGCCGCCCAGTATTATCGGTTCGATCAGCCGCGCCGTTGGGATTCAACTCTGGCGGCTCTCGGCACCATGGGTTTGCCGCCGGCGGCGATGGGCGCGAAGTCTGGCTTCCGGATCCTCGATGCGGCCTGCGTCACCGGCGAGGGCAGTATCCAGATGATGTGATGCAGCGACCATGCGCCAGTACCGCACGCCGGTGAAGATCATTAACTATAACAACCGCTACCTGGCATGGTGTGCGTTGGCAGGCAGAGTTTTTCTACGACAAGCGCTACCCTGGCATGTCCCGTGGCGGATCTTCGCTTTTCACCGGGGCGCTGCCGGATTTCGTCAACATTCGCCGAGGCTTACGGTACGCGTCACGGGCGGCGCAGCATCGACGTTCGGTTATGGCGTCATATTTTTCGCCGCAGTTGCTGCCCGCTTCCCAAAAGAGCACCGACATGTCCCGGTGATTTCATTCGTCGATCCCGGATGGCGGTACCAGTTTCCGATGATCTCTGCCGCAGGCGCGCACAACGAAATGCTGCTGCTGGGCTGGGCGCGACGCCATGAAATCCACTAACGAAGAAGGATGATACTGGTGTGAGCATGCGGCATATCATCTCCATTCTGATGGAAAACGAACCCGGCGCGCTGTCGCGGGTGGCCAATATGTTTTCGGCGCGCGGCTATAACATCGAGTCGCTCACCGTGGCCGCCACCGAGGATTCCTCGCTGTCGCGCATGACACTGGTGACTTACGGCACCGACGAGATCATCGAGCAGATCGTCAAACAGCTCAATAAGATCATCGATATCGTCAAGCTCATCGACCTCACCGAGGGCAGCCATATCGAACGCGAGCTGATGCTGGCCAAAGTCAAGGCGGTGGACGGCGAACAGCGCGACGAAATGAAGCGCTTGGCCGATATTTTCCGCGGCCGCATCGTCGATGTCACCGACAGCACGTTCACCATCGAGTTGACCGGCGACAGCGCGAAGCTGGACGGTTTCATCCATACCGCCGGCAGGGACAATTTGCTTGAAGTGGTGCGCTCCGGCGTCACCGGCATCGCGCGCGGCGTCAAGGCGCTGCGCGTTTGACTAAAGAATCCAGCGCGCCCTGGCGGACGCGCCACCCACCATCGACCAGTCAGGACTTTCTCCATGATGAATGTTTACTACGATAAAGACGCCGACCTCTCCCTCATCAAAGACAAGGCGGTGACGATCATCGGCTACGGTTCGCAGGGCCATGCCCACGCCCTCAATTTGCATGAATCGGGCGTGGCCAAAGTCACCATCGGCCTGCGCCCCGGCTCGGCCTCGGCCATCAAGGCCGAGAACGCGGGCTTGCCGGTGAAGGCGGTGGCCGACGCGGTCAAGGGCGCGGACGTGGTGATGATGCTCGCCCCCGACGAACACCAGGGCCGCATCTACCGCGAGAACGTCGAACCGAGCCTTAAGCAGGGCGCGGCGCTCGCGTTCGCCCATGGCTTCAACATCCACTTCAACCAGATCGAACCGCGCAAGGATTTGGACGTCATCATGATCGCCCCCAAAGGGCCGGGCCATACGGTGCGCTCGACCTATAAAGCGGGCGGCGGCGTGCCGAGCCTGATCGCGATTTTCCAGGACGCCAGCGGCCAGGCCAAGGACATCGCCATGTCCTACGCCGCCGCGATCGGCGCCGGCCGCGCCGGCATCATCGAGACGTCGTTCAAGGAAGAGACCGAAACCGATTTGTTCGGCGAGCAAGTGGTGCTATGCGGCGGCCTCACCGCGCTGATCCAGGCCGGCTTCGAGACCCTGGTGGACGCCGGCTACGCGCCGGAGATGGCGTATTTCGAGTGCCTGCATGAAGTGAAGCTCATCGTAGACTTGATCTACGAGGGCGGCATCGCCAACATGCGTTATTCGATCTCCAACACCGCCGAATATGGCGATTTCACGCGCGGCCCGCGCATTATCACCGACGAGACCCGCGCCGAGATGAAGCGGATCCTCAAGGAAATCCAGACCGGCCAGTTCGCGCGCGAGTTCGTGATGGAAAACCAAGCCAGCGCGACCACTTTGAAAGCCATGCGCCGCATCGGTCAGGCGCACCAGGTCGAGAAAGTCGGCGAGCGCCTGCGCCAGCATGATGCCGTGGATTTCGCCAACCACACTGGTGGATCGCAGCAAAGCAAGCCCTGGCGGGCGCGGGTCCGGTATGGCGATGAACGACGACATCGACGCAATCGAAGAGCACAAGCCGCGCCGCGCCATTTACTGGCTGCCCAATACGCTCACCACGGCTGCTTTGTTCGCCAGCTTCTACGCCATCGTCGCCGCCATGAACGGGCGCTTCCAGGCTGCCGCCATCGCCGTGTTCATCGCCATGATCATGGATAATCTGGATAGTCGCGTCGCCCATCTCACCCATACCGAAAGCGAATTCGGCGCCCAGTACGACAGCCTGGCCGACATGGTGTCGTTCGGTGTCGCGCCGGCGTTGATCATGTACGAATGGGCGCTTGGCGCCATGGCCCAGTTCGGTAAAATCCCCGGCAAGCTCGGTTGGCTTGCCGCCTTCATCTACGCCACGGCGGCGGCGTTGCGCCTGGCGCGCTTCAACGTCCAACTGGGCAGCACCGACAAACGCTACTTCATCGGGCTGTCCAGCCCGGCGGCGGCGGCCATCGTGGTCGGCATGGTGTGGGTGGGTTACGACAGCGGCGTGAAAGGCCAGGACTGGGCATGGTTTGCGTTCGCGTTGACCTTGATCGCCGGCGTGTTGATGGTCAGCAATATCCTGTATTTCAGTTTCAAAAAACGAAGTGGACATCAAACGCCGCACATCGCGCTCATCGCCCTACTGATCATCCCCATCGTGTTCATGGTGCTGGACTTCGATCCCGCCAAATTCTTGTTCACCGCCGCGCTGCTGTACGGTGCGTCAGCCCGCTGCTCAGCTTGCGGCGGCGCTATCTGCGCATGCGCCGACGCGATCTGACGAACGCCGAGAAGCCCATGATGCCAACCACGCCGATCGTTTTCGCGCTAATGTAACAGGTCTGAGTCCGCGCGATGAGCCGACGGCTTACCGAGATTTCCTGCAGGCCGCGGGAATCGAGGTGTGGCGACGGCGAGCATCGCCCAGAAGCGGCCAGGCGGCCGTGGATAGCATGAAGCATGGAACCGCTGCCCCCATCTTCCGGCGCGGACAGCGAACGCGTCAGCGCCCGCGCCACTTCCGGACGAGCGCACGGCCGGCGTATTTCACCCTGGATTGGGATGAACTCCAGGGCCGAGGTCGAGCACTGCACCGCCTGCCTTTGTACGCTTCGCGCACCGGTAGAGCATTTCAGGGTCGGTGACCGCCAGGCGCAATGGATGATCATCGGCGAAGCGCCGGGCGCGGACGAAGACCGCGTAGGCGAGCCCTTCGTCGGCAGAGCAGGCAAGCTTCTCGATCTCATGCTATTCGCCATGAAACTCAAACGCGAGCAAGTCTTCATCGCCAATATCCTGAAAAGCCGCCCGCCCAACAACCGCGACCCCGCGCCCGAGGAAATACGCGCTTGCTGGCCGTTTCTGGCGCGCCAGATCGCGCTGGCACGCCCCAAGATCATTTTGGCGATGGGTCGTGTCGCCGCGCAAAGCTTGCTGGAAACGCAGGTGCCGGTGGGTAAGCTGCGCGGTCGCGTGCACCGCCTGGGTGCCAGCGCAACGCCTTTGATCGTCACTTATCATCCGGCTTATTTGCTGCGCGCACCGCGCGAAAAGAAGCGTTCCTGGGAAGACTTACAGCTGGCGCTGCGTACCTTCGCGGCGCTCGGATAGGGGAGATCGAGTCGTAGATGAGCGCCCTGGCGAATACTGCCCTCTCGCGGTTGCGCCCAATGATGAAAGCCGATTTGAAGGAAGTCATGGCGATTGAGTTGGGCTACGTTTTCTGGATAAGGGCATATTCTGGGACTGCATCCGCGCCGGCTATCGCTGCCGGGTATTGGAAGTGCGTGGTTACATCAGCAGTTATGGCGTTATGTCGGTGGGCGCCGAGGAAGCGCATATCCTCAACCTCTGCCGATGCGCCCCGAATGGCGCCAGCGCGGCAGCGCGACATGTTGGATGAATTATTGGAATTGGCGCGGGTGGACGGCGCGCGCGAGGCTTTTCTGGAAGTGCGCCCCTCCAGCTTGATACGGCGCTGCGCCTTTATCCCGCGCGACCGGGTTCACCCGTGTCGGCGTGCGGCGCGCTTACTATCCGCCAAAGATGGGCGTGAGGATGCGTGGGTCATGGCGAAGGGTTTATAGGAGTCATCCCCGATGAAGTGTGGCAACGATTGGTATCGGCGCGGGCTGTGGGTGTTGGCCGCGTTATGGATGGGCGTGGCCGGCGCCGCGGATTCAGCAACCGTGGAATATCGCGCCGGGCGTTTGAGCGTGGACTTTTCCGCCATTCCCCTCAGCGAAGCGTTAGCCCTCACCACGGAAAAGACGGGCGTGGAGTTTGTCGGCGTTACCGACCTCAGTGATCCCTTGCGCCTGCGCTTTGCCGACGAACCGCTGGAAGCCGGCATCCGCCGCTACTCGCAGGCTACAATTACATGATCCTGCGCGAGACCAGCGCCGGCGCCGATACACGGCTGCAACGCGTGCGGGTGCTCGGCAAGATCGGCGCGCCCCGTGATCCGCCCACGACTGGCGTGGTCGCCGACCCGGCCGCGCAACCCGCGGGCGAGGCTTCGCAACCGCCGGCGGTCGTGCTGCGCCAGCAGAGTTCCGGTCATTACAGCAGCACCGGCACGATCAATGGCAAACCGGTCGAGTTCGTCATCGATACCGGCGCGACCACGGTTGCGTTGTCGGCGGATTTGGCCGCCGGCTCGGCTTGCGCGTGGGCGCCGGCAAACATATCGATACCGCCAACGTACCGATGGCTATGGACCCACCTTGCAGAGCGTCACCCTGGGCGGTTTGCAGGGCCAACGGCGTGCGCGCGCTGGTCATGCCGTCCATGAAGCTCGAGCGGCTGGGTGTTGTTGGAGCCGATTACCTGCGGCTGTTCGAAATCGTCCAACAGAACGGCACGCTCACGATCCGCCCGCATGGTGGTTAAGCACCCGCCCTCTTCGGCGCAGGCAAGGGCGAAGAAAGGCAAGATTCGGCGATCTGGTCGATGAACTCCGCGCGCAAATAGCGCAACACCGGTTGGGCTTCCTGAATCTGCGTGCGCAGCGTGGAAAACGCAATGAAGCGGCAGATCCGGTTGAGCGGTGGTGCAAGGCGATTGAACGCAGGGCGGTTGATCTCGGCACACACTTTGCGGCGGCGTTCGTCGGGCGCGACCAGATAAAGCGGAATATGGAGATTGGGCTGCATGGCGACCAGATCGGCGAGCGCAACAGCCCGGAATAAATCGATGTCGTACTCTCGATTTCGAACGCCGCCACGATGGCATTGCCCTGCAGCCACCTTCGTCGATGAGTTCGACGATGCAGGTGGTGGCGGCGTCGAACTGGCGCGGCAACTCGGCGCGCAGGCGCGGCAGATCGAGAAGCGCTGATTTGCCGTAGCGCCTGCGCAGTGGCGTTACGCGCCACCCACACATCCAGCCCGAGGTCGCTGCCGAGCTTGAGCAGCAGCCACTGGATTTCGGTGTAGAGCCGGCTCATGGCTCGCTCGTGACGTCTTGCACATCATGGTCGGGCAACGCCACGCTGAAGCGCGCCGCGCCCAGCAAAGCGGGTTTACGCCAGTTTGCGGCCATCGACCTCGCGCACCACCGGGTTCACCTGGGCATCGAGCAGGGCTTCGACCACTGCCTCACCGTCGCCGCGCGTCCAGCGCGCTGGCGCGCCGCGCAGCCGCCCGGTCCAGGCGTTGGGATTTTTCAGCTTGCGGAACAGGGTGAGTTTGTCACGCAGTTCGGCGATCGGCACGGCGGTTTCCGGGGTCAGCATTACCAGGGGCTTGACCTTGACGCGTGCCGGCAATACATCCTCGGCCCACAATGGCGAAGCATCGAAAAACGGCTCACCGGTCACCACCAGCGCGCCGATCCAGCGCGACACGCCGGTCAGATAAGCCAGCACATAATCGCCCGGCTTGAGCTTTTGCACGATGGGCCAGCGGTTCTCGCGGAAACCGATGGTATGCGCGCCGTTGGCCACGAACGTGTTCCAGGTGCCGTGGCTGAACAGGCCCAGCCAGTAACGGCGCTCGGCGGCCATGATTCGAGGGTGCGCTCAGCAGCCGTTCAGGCCGGCGCCGCTAGTGGTTGCAAGACATAGCTCTTCTCGCGCATGGCGGTGACGCCTTTGGCGCGGAAATGCGGCGATTCCGGCAGAATGTCGTGATCGTGCAGGAGCCGCACGGCGTAATCGGCGCCATAACGGTCGCGCACCTCTTGTTCCAGCACCGCGAACGGCGGCCCGTTCATTTCGCGCTGGTCATATTCCAGTGTTACCAGCAGCGTGGGCAAGGGTACGGGTAAAATCGCCCTAAGATGGCGTATGTAATCGGCCCGCAACGCCGGCGGCAAGGCGACCAGCGCGGCGCGGTCATAAACACCGGCGACTGCGCGCAAGTGTTCGGCCTGGAGCGCGAAAAAGTCGCCACACAGCAGCGTGATACCAGCGCTGTGCCAGACTTGAAACCCACCCTCGCTGCGCACCTCGGGAACTCGCTTGTGCTCGCGGAAAAACGCCTCTACCGCCAGCGTGCTCAACTCCACTCCCAGCACGGGATGGCCTTGATCGGCGAGCCATCCCAAGTCCAGGCTCTTGCCACAGAGCGGCACGAACACGGTCGCGCCGGGGGCGATGCCGAGACTGGGCCAGAATTGGCGTAAACTAGAATGGATTTGTGGCTGATGAAAGGCGATATTGTTGCTCTGCCAACGCTCGTGCCAAAAAGCAGCTTCCATAACGACCTCGGATGACGGCGGCAATACGCTGCGACAAACAGCGATAAAAATACTATGGTAACGCAAGGCTCAAGTCCCGATGGCGTTCATTTGCTGCTAGAGTTAACGGATTCCGGCCCTCGCTGCCGTCATGACCCCAGAGGAGTACGCTATGAACATGATCGATATGATTTTAAATTCGCAGAACGGCAACACCGTCGGCCAACTCGCGCGCCAGTTCGGTATCAGCGAAAACGACGTCGGCAATGTCTTGTCGCAGGTGTTGCCGGCGCTGACCAGTGGTATCAAGCGCAACGCCAGCCAAGAAGGCGGCCTGGACAGCCTGTTGAACGCGCTCGGCAATGGCGGGCACGATCAGTATCTGGACAACCCCGATGTCCTCGCCCAGCCGCAAACCATTGATGATGGCAACAATATCCTCGGTCATATTTTCGGCAGCAAGGATGTGAGCCGCGAACTCGCCAACCGCGCATCCGCGCAAACTGGCCTGAGCTCCAGCCTATTGAAGCAGATGCTGCCGGTGATCGCGGGGCTGGCGATGGGCGCACTCAGCAAGCGCGCCGCGGGTTCCGGCGGCCTCGGCGGCATTCTCGGTGGTTTGATCGGAGGCGGCGCGCAAGGCAGCGGCGTCGGTCTGCCCGGCGCGGGCGGCGGATTGGGAGGTCTCGGTTCACTGCTCGACGCCAATCACGACGGCTCGGTCATCGATGACCTATTGGGCATGGCCGGAAAATTCCTCCGCTAACCAACCGAGCGATACGCACGATGACCGCAACCCTGACGCAGGCCGATCTCGGCGCGCTGCGGCGTTTCGACACGCCGACCATCTGCAACGCCATCGAACTCGTGGCGCCGGCGCGCCGCGTGATCGGTTTCACCTCGAAGCCGTTCGTCTGCCTCGATGTTTCGTTGCCGCCCATGGTCGGCTACGCGCGCACCGCCACTATCCGGGCGCTGGAACAGCCGCGCCTTCCCGCCGACAAAGTGCGGGAGAAACGGCTTGCTTATTACGATTACGTGGCCGCGGGGCCGTTGCCGAGCATCGTGGTGATCCAGGATTTGGACGAACAACCCGGCTTCGGCGCTTTCTGGGGCGAAGTGCATACCACCGTGCATAAAAGCCTGGGCGCGCTAGGGGCGATCACGAATGGTTCGTTCCGTGACATCGACGCGAGCGCGCCGGGCTTTCAAATCCTCGGCGGCATGGTCAACCCCAGCCACGCCTATGTGCACTGCGTCGATTTCGGCGGTAGCGTACACGTCCACGGCATGACGGTCGCCTCCGGCGACCTAATCCACGCCGACCGCCACGGCGCCGTGGTGATTCCGCACGATATCGCGCAAGCCCTGCCGGCGGCAGCGGAACTGCTGGCGCGGCGCGAAAAAGTCATTCTCGACGCCTGCCGCGCGCCAGGCTTCAACGTCGAAAAGCTGAAAGCTGCCATCATCGGCTCCGCCGAAATTCACTGAGCCTGGTTTCCCTCTCCCTCGGGGAGAGGGTAGGGTGAGAGGCGCGGCCACACCAGCGGGAATTCCTCGCTGTCCAGCGGGCCGCCGACCCGGAGCTTCTTCTCCAAACCGGGAAATGGCGGCGAGATATCACCGCTGCGTTGCGCGAATACCGCGTCGTCTCCCAGCCAACGCGCGGCGAATCCGCGCCGGCGTAACTCCGTGCGGTTGGCGGGCGCGCCGTGCAAGGTCATGAAATGAAACGCGAGCGCATCGCCCGGCTCCAAGTCCCAGGACAAAATCTGATATGCGTCGCGCTGCGCGTCGATATCCGGCGTGGCTTCGAGGCGTGCGTCGGTATGGTTGAAATCGGCGCCGGTGAAGCGCCGCGGCATGAACCATCGCCCCCAGCGGTGCGAACCCGCGACGTATTCCGGGCAAGTGGCTTTGGGCACCGCGTCGAGCGGAATCCATAGACTGCATACCTGCCAGCCGTCCACGCAGTAATACGGCTGATCCTGGTGCCAGGGCGTCGCCTCCAGCGTGCCCGGCTCTTTCACCAGCACATGCTCGTGGAACAGGCGCGCGCCAGTGGATTCCATCAGCCGCGCGGCGATCTGCGCCGCGGGTGAGTCGAACAGAAAGTCTCGGTACTCGGGAATGCGATCCCAGTTGCAGTAGTCGCCGAAAAACCGACCAGGATTGCCAGGTTTGGTATAGAGCTTCCCATACGTGCCCGGATGGGTGATGTTGTACTCCACCCCCGCGCGCAGCCGCTCGATCCAGTCACGGAACACGCCGCGCAGGACGATGGCGCCGTTCTCGCGATAGGCTTGGATATCCGCATCGGTAACAAGAGTCATCGGTAAGACTCCAGAGGAGGGAAACGAGGTGATCTTGGCGGCGTCATTCGGCCTCAGGGATTTTTTCCGCTGTATTCCGACCCGCGGTGGGCGGTGGCAGTGATTTCCCGTCTTTCTTCAGCAGTTCGATCCATTCATCCACGACCTGGCAAAGCTCCAGATAGGCTTTGGCCTCGTCATCGCCATGGCAGCAGGGGTCGATGATCGCCGGACATTGACCGACGAAACATTGATCCTCGTCGGACCACTCGACAAGCTTCACATAGCGAGCGCTGTCTTTCATTGCTGAGACTCCTGAAGCTTTTGCCTTACTTCGCGTTCTTGATACGGTTTGGCATCGTCGCCAAGTTGGCCAGAGATCGTAATACGTATTCCGGTAGAGTGCTCGAAATTCCTGTGGCTACCCTGGCCGCCGCGATAAACAAAGCCCGCTCTCCTCCAGATCGCGGACCAGTTCTCGCACTATTACGGGGCATGAGAAAGCGTAATGGAATTCGGTATCCGCACCGTAAGCCCCAGCAAATGAAAAGCCAGCGTCTTGCCGTGGCCGTCCAGGTTGAGGCTGCCGTTGACGCCACCTTCCAGTACATCGTCGATCACGAAGTTGAGCGCGTGCAAAAGCGGCAGTTCGTAGCGCCGCACGCACCCCGCGCCGCGGTGCCGGAATCGCTCCCGCACGCGTTCGGCGGTCACTTGCTCGACTAGCACTGGATAAACGGCGGGATCATAGGCGAAGAGTCCGATGTTGGCGCGATTGCCCTTGTCGCCGGTGCGCGCGTGGGCAATGCGGTGCAGCGGCAGTTCGATCGGATCGGCGTCGGCGGGCATGGCTTATTCCTCGTAAAAACTCCAGCGTGCTTCCACTTGCTCGCGCGGCACCAGGTAGGACAGGGTTTTGATGCGCGGCGTCACCTGCCAGCGCACCCCCGCCGCCGCCGGCCGGACCGGTGCAATACAGCGCCAGCACCTCGCGCGCGGCGCGGGTCGCGCTCGTGCGGTCGGCGGCGGATACCGCGAGCTCTGAGGCGCACGTCGTCAGGCGCGGCGTCGGTTTGGGTGGCGGCGAGGGTGCCAGCATCGCCGTCGAACACACTGATGAGGCCGATGAGGTCGATGCGAGCCCTGGCCGCGAGTTGGAGCTTGGCGAGGCGTTTGCGCAGCACCGCGGCGGCGAGCCGAGCGCGCGCGGCGGCGTTGGCGCCCGCGTAGGAAATCTCGCCCTCGCCCAACCAATCACCGGCGAAGCTCGCGGTGGCTTTGAGGGTGGCGGGGCGCGGCTTGCCGCGCGCGCCGCTGACCTGCACGCGGTTGGCGCCGAGTTGGGCGACGCGCACGCCGCTGATGTCGAGCGTCACGTCGGGCGTGAGATAGGCACCCGGGTCATGGATTTCGTAGAGGAGCTGTTCCTTGACGGTGCGTGTATCGACCAGACCGCCGGTGTGGTCGGCTTTGGTGATCACCAGATCGCCCTCGGCGCCGACTTCGGCGATGGGAAATCCGACCTCGGCGAGGTCGGGCACGTCTTTATGGCCCGGATCGGCGAAATAGCCGCCGCTCACCTGCGCGCCGCACTCCAGCAGATGGCCCGCGAGCGTGCCGGCGGCGAGATGATCCCAGTCATCCATGCGCCAGCCGAAGTGATGGATGAGCGGCCCCAGCGCCAGCGCCGGATCGGCGACCCGCCCGGTGACGACGACTTCGACGCCGGCGGCGAGCGCCTGGGCGATTTCGGCGGCGCCCAGATAAACATTGGCGGCGAGCAGTTCGGCGGCCGATGTGGCCGCGAGGCTGGCGTCGCCGTCGACCACGGTGAGTTGATCCAGGCTGATCCGGCCGCGGATGTCATCGCCTTCGACGACGGCGATACGCAGCCGGTTAAGGCCTAGCCTGCGCCCTAGAGCGGCGATCGTGCGCGCGGCCGCGCGCGGATGGGCGGCGCCGAAATTGCCAATGATCGGGATCGCGTGGCGTGCGCATTTCGCCAGGATGGGCTCTAGCAATGCCTCTAGCATCGGTTCGTAGCCCGCGTCTGGGTTACGCTGGCGTTCGAGCTGGGCGAGCGCCAATGTGCGTTCGGCAAGCGTCTCGAACATCAGGGCAGCGGATAGGCCACGCGCGATCAAGGTATCGACGACGGGTTCGGCGGCGTCGATTCGGTCGCCGGAAAAGCCGGCGCCGCAGCCGATGCAGAACAGCGTTGGAGTCACGAGGCTGACGCGGGAGTCAAGAGCATGCGGGAACGGCCCCATCCTTGGGGCCCATGGCTCTCTGATCCAAACATGGGGCGCAGCCTTGGCGGTGGCTCCATTCCCTGACCATGGTTTGGGCCTCTAGGCGAACGTCTGCCCGACATGATCTCCACCGATTCCGGCGGCTGCTCCGATTCATCGCATCGCAGTCCCATCTTCATTATGCGATATCAATAAGGGGAAAAGCTGTGCGTTTTGTCACATTCACACGAAAATTTCCTGGGCTTACTGCATGTGCTGGCCGCCGTTGATGGCGATGTTGGCGCCGGTAACGAACGCAGCTTCATCGGATGCGAGGTAGGCGATCAAGCCCGCCACTTCCTCTGGTTTGCCCAAGCGCCCCATCGGAATCTGGGGGATGATCTTGGTATCCAAAACGTCCTTGGGGATCGCCATCACCATTTTGGTGCCGATGTAACCGGGCGAGATGGTGTTGACCGTCACTCCTTTGCGCGCCACTTCCAGCGCCAACGCCTTGGTGAAACCGTGCATACCGGCTTTGGCCGCCGAGTAGTTGGTCTGGCCGAACGCGCCTTTCTGGCCGTTCACCGAGGAGACGTTGATCACGCGTCCCCAGCCGCGCTCGGTCATGCCGTCCACCACCGGCTTGGTCATGTTGAATACGCTGTCGAGATTGGTGTGCATGACCGCGTCCCAATCGACTTTGGTCATCTTCTTGAACGTCATGTCGCGGGTAATGCCGGCGTTGTTGACCAGCACATCGACCGGCCCGACTTCTTTTTCGATCTGTCTGATCAGGCGCTCGCAGTCCTCGGTGTTCGATACATCGACGGGATAAGCGTGGAAGTGGTAGCCTTTCATTTCCATGTCCGCCACCCATTCCCGCGACTTCGTGTTGGAGGGGGAATAAGTGGCAACCACGTCATAGCCCATATCGGCCATCTTCGTGCAAATCGATTCGCCCAAACCGCCCATGCCGCCGGTGACCAGTACGACGCGTTTCTTAGCGTTCATCGCCATTCTCCTCGCTACTCTAGGATGGTATTGAAATGATACTCCACCATGCGCCGGTATTCTAAAGTACGCGCGCCCGGGTGAGAAAATCACGCACGCTGGCGACCAATCGCTCCGGCTGATCGATATGCAGCCAATGACCGGCGTCCGCGATGGGCACGAATCGGGCATTGGGAAACAACCGGCAGATGGCGGGATGGTCCGCCGCGCGGACATAGTCGGAGCGCTCACCGTATACGAACAACGTTGGGCCGGTGTAGCGTAGCGCGGCCAGGGCCCGCGGAAAACCGACGATGTCGTGCAGGTGGGCGGCGATCGCCGGCAGATTGAAGCTCCAGTCGAAGTGGTTGTCGCGCCGTACCAGGTTGTGGGTGAGAAAAGCCGCGATGGCGGCGTCGGCGATGGCGTCTAGCAGGCGTGCCTGAAGCTGTTGGCGGCTGGCGAACGCGGCGGGATCGATGCCTTGCATGGCCGCCACATAGCCCGACATGCGGTCCGGATAGGACATGGGCGCGATATCGGCGACGATCAAGGCCCGCACGTTGTCGGGGTGGCGGAGCGCTAGCGTCATCGCCGCCTTACCGCCCATGCTATGACCCAGCAGCACGGGCGGAACGGACAGGTGGCGGGCGCTGAACGCGCGTACATCGTCGGCCATGTCCTCGTAAAGCATCGATTCGACCCATGGCGACGCACCGTGATTGCGCAAATCGACCGTAAACACTTGCATGAACTCGGCCAGACGGCGCGCGTTGCTCTGCCAGTTGCGCGCCGAGCCGAACAGCCCGTGCAAAACGACGAGCGGCGGGCCGGTACCGTAACTCTGGTACGCTAATTCGACGCTCATTGCGCGCCGGTCTCGGGGGCCACGCCGGGCCGTACCGCGCCGCCGCTGATCACGATGCCTGGGGCGCGGGCCGCGAGGTCGCGCAGAAATCCTTGTTGATCGACGGGCGATATCATGATCCCAAACCGGCTGCCGGTGTAGCGGATGCGCAGCCGGTCCAGCGACAGCGCGGGGCTGGACAGCGGATTACGGGTCGGATAGATGGCGGTGATGGAGGCCAGCGGCACCTCCCAGCGAAACGGCCCGGAACGGATGCGCAAGCTCGCCCCATCGAGGGTATAGCGCGTGCCAAGCATGATCCACCAGGTGAGGAGGGCGCCCGCGCCGCAGGTCAAGGTCACGATCAGCCTCACTGCCAGTGGCATTGCCGGCATTGCCCATACCGCCACCAGCGCCGCGACCATCAGCAGCGGCGAAATCCACATCACTGCGGCGAGCCAGGTGTCACGCTTGCTGGGGTAAACCGCAACAGGGGTGGGAACATCCATGGGTACTCTCCGCTCAAACAGTTCGCTATGCTAATGATAGCCCAGCTCATGGCGTGCAACGGGAGTCAGCGATGTCCGATCATTTCACCACGGCCGTGGCGGATTTTACGATCCGCTACGCCGAACCCCGGGACGTGGGTTTGATCCTCGCGTTGATCCGTGAGCTGGCGAGTTACGAAAAACTCTTGCACGAAGTGGTCGCCGACGCGGACTCGTTGCGCCGGCATCTGTTCGGCCCCCGCCCGGTAGCGGAAGCCGTCATCGGCGAATATCAGGGCCAATCCGCTGGATTCGCGCTGTTTTTTCATAGCTTCTCGACTTTTCTCGGACGGCCCGGTATTTACCTGGAAGACCTTTACGTCAAACCGGAACTGCGCGGCAAAGGCTGCGGGCGAGCGCTGCTCGCGTTCATCGCCAAGCTTGCCGTCGAACGCGACTGTGGGCGGGTCGAATGGTCGGTGCTGGATTGGAATAAACCCTCCATCGGATTCTATGAGGGCCTCGGCGCGGTGGCGCTGGATGCCTGGACGAGATACCGCCTCACCGGCACGGCGCTTGCGCGGCTGGCGGCAAACCCCGACCCCGATGCGGGGCCATAGCATGTTGGCTACCGCTACGGCGATGCGGTTCGTGCCTCACCGCATCCTATGTGTCTTATGGGGCGTTTGGATGGCCTGTCTTGCGCTGATTTCCCACGCCGAAGTCACCCGCCTCGAGATCGCCGAGCGTACCGACGTGCTCCAAGGCCAGCCGTTCGGTGGCGCCGGGCCGTATGAAAAACTCAAAGGCACGATCCATTTCACGGTCGATCCGGCCAACCCCGCCAATACCGTCATCGTCGATCTCGATAAAGCACCACGCAACGCGGCGGGCAAAGTCGAAGCCAGCGCCAATTTCATCGTCCTGAAGCCGAAAAATCCGCCCGCCGACGGCGGCACCGCGCTCCTTGAAGTGAGCAATCGCGGCGGCATGGCCGCGCTGCCGTATTTCAACCGCGGCGCATGGGTTCAAGACCCCGTGAAACCCGAGGATTTCGGCGATGGCCTGTTGCAGAGGCTGGGGCTTACGCTGATCTGGGTCGGCTGGCAGCAGGACGTGCCGCCGCGCCCCGGTCTTCTCCGGTTGGATGCGCCCGTGGCGCGCGGGACGGACGGCCCGATTCGCGGGCTGGTGCGCGCCGATTGGACGGTCGATCAACCGACCCGCGTGCTCGCGCTCGGCCATCGCGACCACAGCGCGTATCCGGTCGTCGATCCTAGCGACCCCGCCAATGTGCTTACGGTGCGCGGCGGGCGCCTGGCCGAGCGCCAAGTCGTACCGCGCGCGGCGTGGCGATTCGCGCGCGAGGACAAAGGTAAGATCATCGAGGATCGCAGCCATATCCTCATGGTGGACGGGTTTCAACCCGGCCAGGTCTATGAACTGGTGTATGTCGCGGAAAACCCTAAGATCGCGGGGTTGGGGCTGGCCGCGATCCGCGACACGATGGCCTACGCCAAATATGACCCTGCCAGCCCGTTCGCCGTGAAACGCGGCATCGCGCTCGGAATCTCGCAGAGCGGGCGCTTTCTGCGCCATTTTCTGTATCAGGGCTTCAATACCGACGAGCGCAGGCGGATCGCTTTCGACGGCATGTTGATCCATACCGCCGGTGCGGGCCGCGGCAGCTTCAACCACCGCTTCGCTCAACCCTCGCGCGACGCCCACCGCTTCGCGGCGTTTTTCTTTCCAACCGATTTGTTTCCGTTCACCAGCAGCGCCCAGACCGACCCCGAAACGGGCATCACCGACGGCCTGCTAAGCTCTATCGATCCTGCCCATTTACCGAAGATCATGGTCACCAATACCGGTTATGAGTATTGGGGGCGGGCGGGCGCGCTAATCCATACCTCGCTCGATGGCGCGCGCGATGTCGAACCGCTCGCCAACGAGCGGATTTATCACCTCGCCAGCAGCCAGCATTTCATCGTGCCGTTCCCACCGCAGGCCGATCCGCTGCCGGGGACTCGGGCCTACATCGGCAATCCCCTGGAGTTTCTCTACACTGAGCGCGCGTTGCTCGCGGCCTTGGTCGACTGGGTGCGAGCTGGCAAGGAACCGCCTGCCAGCCAGTATCCGCGTATCGATCACCATACGCTGGTTCCGTTGCCAGGCTATGCGTTTCCGGCTCTGACCGGGATCCGCGCGCCGCGCGTCGCCCACGAGGCTTATCGGGTCGATTACGGCTCGCGTTGGGCGCAAGGCATCATCGACCGCGAACCGCCCGCCATCGGCAAAGCGTTCCCCGTGCGCGTGCCGCAAGCCGATGCGCTCGGCAATGAGCAAGGCGGCGTGCGGGGGCTGGAACTACGCGTGCCGCTCGCCACTTACACACCCTGGCTGCTGCGCTCGATTCCGCCTACCGACGAACTGGTCGATTACTACGGGTTGTTCATCCCGTTACCGCGCACCGAACGGGAACGCGCGGCGCGCGCCGACGCACGACCCAGCATCGCCAGCCTCTATCAAGACAAGAATGACTACCTCAAGAAAGCCGGGCAGGCCGCGCAAGCGCTGGTAACGGAGCGACTGTTGCTGGCCGAAGATGTCGCGCGGCGGTTGCGCGAGATGGCGGCGCTATGGGATTGGATCGCTGTTCAGCCTTGAGCGCTGCCCGGGTTAGCGCTATCCCAGCGAAACTCGCGCAGCGCGCCGTCGCTGTGGGTTTTCTCGATGATGCGCGTGGCCCCGTCATGAGCCATCAGCACCACCGTCGATGAGCGCGTGCCGTACTCGGGGGTAGCGATGAACATGGGTGCCAGTTGGCGCTCGCGGTTGGCGCCGACGCCGGTATTGGGCAACTCCGCGCCGCTCGGTTGCCAGCGATCCTCGAGGAGAGAGAGCAAGTTTTCCACCAATGGTTCGCCGTCGTTGATTTCGAGCGCCGCCGCGAGTTTTGCCCGGCCCCGCTCGACCTTGGGCCAGGGTGTGTTTAGGAGATGGTTGCTGAGGCCATGGATACCCGGCTCCAATGCAAGCGGTGCCGCGCCGCTACGGTTGGAGAAGTAATACAGTCCGGCGCCGTCTCTCATCAATAGATTGAAGCCGTTGTAGAGCGCCGCGCGATCCGCGACGCGTCCCAGGTAAGCGCGCGCCGCTTCCCGACCACTCAGAAAATCGCTCGCCAGCGCGCCGCGCGAGGGTGCGTTCGGGCGGAATGCGCCGGGGTCGCGGTAGTTGGTCACAGCGGCGAACCGGCCGGTGCGCGTCAACCCGAGCCAAGTGCCGCCGGCTTGCAAATCGCGCCCCGCCCACAGTCCAGGTGCATCGTTCCATTCCGCCAGCGGCGCGGTGGGGCGCGCATGAAACTCATCGCGATTGGCGGCGGCCACGAATTCATACCGAGGATGGCAACGGTAAGCAATCAGGATCAAGCACATGGTTTACTGTGCGGCGACGGTAGTAAGGGCTTGGCGTAGTTTGGCGAGGCGCGCGCCGTCGTCGAATGTGACGCTGTCACTGTGCATCGCTACCCCCAATTGCCGCCAAAGGTCGTCGAGGTCGGTGACGGTAGGGGAGTCCTTCATCTGTGCGTAAAGTTCCGCCAGCACCGGCACACCGGTCGCGCGGTCGCCGATCTCCAAGGCATCAGCGAGCGGCCATAATGCGTCTTGCTGCATCGTGCCGCCGCTGGCGGTGACGGCGCGCAGCGCATCCTGCAGACTCTTCTGATTGCTGGTGCGCTCGCGGATGGCGATGTCGGCGAGCAGGCAGAAGAGCGCGCCGCCCCAATACGTCCGACCCCAGGTCGGGGTATTGTCCAGGCCGCGGTCGCCGGGCTCCGGCAGGCCCTTGGGCGCGCCGTTCAGGAGCCAGCGCCAGACGCCTTCGGCATCCAGCAAACCCGCTTGCGCGCGCGCCAATGGCTCGACGTAAGTGGCGATGCCTTCTTCGATCCAGTGGTGGCGGCGGGCGACCGGAGGAAACGCGAGATGCACCATCTCGTGGGTCATCACCCAGTCGTGCGCGAGCTGGTCGGGGCCGACGGTCGCGCCAATCTGGATCAACATCAGCGGCTCGGTGCCGCGATAGGTGACGCCGTGGATGACGTCACCCGCTATCGGCGTTACCGTAAGATGTACTTTGCTCACCGGAAAGCGTTGATAATAGCGTTCCACGGTGTGCGCCGCGGCACTGATCCAGGCGCCGATCTGGTCATGGGAAACAGCAAGATCGCCCGGCGCAATCAGCGTTTCGATGGTTGCCGCGCCGACCGGGATGAGCACGCTGGACGGTGCTTCTTCGGCGGCATGGAGGGTGGCGGTCGCCAGCAGACTGGCCGCCATGATGCAGGCAATCAAGATTTTCATCGCTTAGTCCCACCGTGAGTGTGATCGTCGCCCGTGCTCTAACTGGAGTGCGTGGCACGGTAGGGGCAGTCTACCGGTGGGATTCGCGATGCTCAATGGCGACGAAGGCGCGGATGCGGGGGGAAGATTGGCGGTCAGGCGATCAGATTCAAGATGTGAGCGGCTTGTTCGCGGGTGTAGAAATGGCCGTCGAGGATGAAGCCGGCGATCACCGTGCCCTTGATCGACGCCACTTGCCCGGAGGAGGTGCGGGCGATGACCAGTTCTGCGGGCAAGCCGTCCATGAGGTGGATCGGCGCTGGCGTGCCGTCGGCTTTGCGGGAAAGGTAAATCGTGCCTGTTTCCCGATCCAGAAATCCCGGCACGAATCCAAGGCAGCGGTTTTCGCAGCTGACGCCGCCGGTACCGCCGAACGCTCGATTTTGATTGGCGAGCGTTTTGATCGTCATCGCCTGTGACATCATAATGCTGTGGCAATCCTTAATTCCATTCACGGTCCAAGTTGCAATGTTCGGATTCCTATCGCGTCTATTGTCGTATCCTTTTGGATACATTTATTATAATTTTAATACGGCGAGACTGTAGTACAACATCGCGCCCTTGTAAAGCCCAGCCGCATGGATGAACAGACCCGCTTGAAAATCATGCCCCAGCCGCCTGGCGGCGCCATTCAGCCGCTGCAGATCCGCTATCCGGCGGAGGATGGCGAGCGCAGCGCGCAGTTTGCCCGCGCTTTCCAGGTGGGGCGGGACAAGGCTTGCCAAGTCCGCGTCGACGGCCCCAGCGTCAGCCGTCGGCATCTCGAATGCTTCCTGCACCACGGTCACTGGTGGGTGCGCGACCTGAAAAGCAGCAATGGCACGTTTCGCGACGGTGAGCGCCTCGAAGCGGAGCCGATCAGCCGACAGATGGCGCTGGCGCTGGGTCGCGCCGGGCCGGTCATCCACCTCGACAATCCCAATATACCCTTACCTGCGTCTACACCCGCCGCAGAGGACGTTCCCGACTCCACCGCGGCCATCACCCGCCGCTACCTCGACCCCGACTACAGCGGCGAAGTGGGCGATCACACCGCCAAGGTGCGCCAGGCGGTGCTGATCCGGGCGCGCAAGCAGGCGCGTCGCCATTGGGGATTGCTGGCGCTGGCGCTGCTGCTGCTCGCCGGCGTCGCTGGCGTCGCCATCTATCAGCATCTCAAAGTGGAGAAGATCAGCCATCTGGCGATCGATATCTTCTACACCATGAAGACCTTGGAGTTGCAAGTCACCAAGACCCAGCTCGATATTTACGACACCCGCACCGCCATCCAGGCCCAGCGCCGCGCCGACCTCATCGCCAAGCAACAGCAACTGGAGACTGACCTCGCCGCCAAGCTCAAGCATCTCGATGAATTGCAACGCCAATACGCGGAGTTCGTAGCGCAACTCCAGAGCGCGCGCCTGCGCGTGAACAGCGAAGATGCCCTGATCTGGAAAATCGCCCGCGCATTCGGCGAATGCGATGCCGCGGCGCCCGATGATTTTGCCGCCGAAGTCAAACGCTATATCGTGAAATGGCGCGCCACCGACCGCCTGGCGCAGGCGATCCGGCGCTTGAACGACAATGCGTATACCGCCACCATCGTCAACGCGCTGAAAGCGCAGGGCTTGCCGCCGCAGTTTCTGTATCTTGCCCTACAGGAGAGCAACTTCCGCGCCGACGCCGTCGGTCCCGCGACCCGGTTTGGCAACGCCAAGGGCATGTGGCAGTTCATCCCCAGCACCGCGATGCGCTATGGCTTGAGGCTCGGCACGCAGGCGCAGAGCGCCGTTTATGACCCCAGCGATGAGCGCCATGATTTCGCCAAGGCGACCGAAGCGGCCGCCCGATACTTGAGCGACATTTACCGCACCGACGCCCAGGCCTCGGGCTTGCTGGTGATGGCTTCCTACAACTGGGGAGAGGGCAACATCATCCGCCTGATCCAGCAACTGCCGGAGAATCCGCGCGAGCGCAACTTCTGGGCATTGCTGCAAAGCCATGACATCCCGCAAGAGACTTACGACTATGTGTTCTACATCTTCGCGGCGGCGGTGATCGGCGAAGACCCGCAGCGCTTCGGGTTCGATTTCGCCAATCCGCTGGCGGGTTATGAGTGAGCCACTGCACTATAATCCAATGGGATTTGGAATCGTCCGACAAGTAAACCCATGAGCAACGAAAACGTTGATTTCGGCTTGATGATGAAAGTTCTACAAGAGATTCAGGCGACCCAAGCCGATCATACGCGCCGTTTTGACTCCATCCAAGCCGACATCACTGGCATCAAAGCGCGCCTGTCAGCGCTTGAGATGCACTTTCTTGCCTTCGCCGAAAGCGCCCTTCCGGTTCACAGCCGGCTCGACAAAGTCGAAAAGCGGCTTACCGCCCTGGAGGAAAAGCTAGCGCGCACTGAATAGCGCGTTAACTCCCGGCGATCGTCATCCGCTCGATCAGAATCGAACCGGTTCGAATCACCCCGCGCGCGTCGACATCGCGCCCGACTTCGGCGATGCCCTGAAACATCTCGCGTAGATTGCCGGCGATGGTGATTTCCTCGACCGGATGCTGGATCGCGCCGTTTTCCACCCAGAATCCGGAAGCGCCGCGCGAATAATCGCCGGTCACGAGCTTCACACCCTGGCCCATCAATTGGGTGACGATGAGGCCGGTGCCCATGTGCCTCACCAGTTCCTCGAAATCGCGTGCGCCCGATGCAACCAGCAGGTTGTGAATACCGCCCCCGTTGCCGGTGGTCGCCATGCCGAGGCGTCGCGCCGCGTAGCTGTCCAGCACATAGCCCTGCACCACGCCGTCGCGCACCAGGTCACGCGGCTCGGTCGCCACGCCCTCGCTGTCGAACGGCGCGCTGCCGAGCGCTTTCGTGAGATGCGGTTCCTCGCGGATCTGGAAATGAGCGGGGAATACCTGAGTACCCAGGCTATTCAACAAGAACGATGATTTGCGGTACAGCGCCCCGCCGCTCACCGCGCCGATGAAATGGCTGACCAGGCCGCGCGCCAGCTCCGGTACGAACAACACCGGCGCTTGGCGGGTGCTGAGGCGCTTTGCGTCGAGGCGGCGCACCGCGCGGCGCGCCGCTTCCAGGCCGACGCTTTCTGGCGCTTCCAGGTCGGGATGGGCGCGCGCCGCCGAGTACCAATAATCGCGCTGCATACCACCCGCATCCTGGGCGATCACCGAACAGCTCAAGCCGTGGCGAGTGCTCGGATAGCCGCCCATGAAGCCGTTGCTATTGCCGTACATCGACAAGCTTTCGCTGCTTGAGACGCTGCCGCCCTCGGAGTTCTTGATGCGCGGGTCGTAGTCGAGGGCCGCCGCTTCGCAAGTCTTGGCGATGGCGATGGCTTGCTCCGGTTCCAGCGCCCAGGGATGATAGAGATCGAGATTGGGGATGCTGCGCGCGAGCCGGTCCGGGTCGGCCAAGCCCGCGCACGGGTCTGCCGCGGTATGGCGGGCGATGTCACAAGCCGCGCGCACGGTGTCGCGCATCGCCTGCACGCCCCAGTCCGAGGTGCTGGCCGAGCCCTTGCGGGTGCCGATGTAAACCGTCACCGCGAGGCTGCGGCTGCGGTGGTGTTCGAGGGTTTCCACCTCGCCCGTGCGCACCGTCACCGACAGGGCGCTGGAAAAATTCACCGCCGCTTCGGCGGAGGTCGCGCCCTGGACTTCGGCCTCGCTCAAGATGTCGCCGACCAGGGCGACCAGTTGCTCGCGCTGGGGGCGCGCGGTTGCGGTGTGTTCGACGATCTCTGCCATGCGGGTGTCTGCCAAGGTTTGCCGGATTTCCTCACTGAGGTTACCATCCCCGACAATTCTCCGCAGCCCTCGCCCCCGATGCGCGCACCCGATTCCGACAATGACAGCGATGGATTCCCCGGTCCCAGCAGAAGCCAGCTCAAGCGTGAGGCGCTGGCGCTGCACGATCTGGGTGAGCGGCTGGTCGGATTGACGCCCGCGCAGCTCGTCCGCATTCCGCTGCCGGACGACCTCGCCGAGGCGGTGCGCGCCGCCCAAGCCATGAGTGCGCACGGCGCGCGCCGCCGCCAATTGCGTTACCTTGGCAAGCTTTTGCGGCGCATCGACGCCGAGCCTATCCAGCGCGCGCTGGAGGAATGGGAAACCATGGGCCTCGCGGCCAAACGCCAGCAACAGACCCTCGAGCGGCTCTGCGCGGCGCTGCTAGAAGGCGACGAGACTGCATTCAGCGGATTTGTCGAGCGCTATCCGCATACCGACCGCGCGCACGCGCGCCAACTCGCGCGCAACGCCATCCGCGAGCGCGAGCGCGGCCAGCCGCCGAAAGCGCGGCGCGCGCTGTTCCGCTATTTGCGCGAGGCCATGGGTGCGCAGCCCGATGCCACGCTTGACGACGAGCCGGCGCTATGACCCCGCGCCGCCTGCGCGGCATGCTCGCCGCGCTGTGCCTGGCCACCTTTCTGGCGTCGGCGTCGGGGATCGTGCTATCGCCATATCTACGCGCCATCGCCCAGGATTTCGCCACCGACCTCGCGGCCTCGGCGAATCTGCTCACCTATGTCGCCATCGCCTGGGGCATTACCGCGATGGTCGCGGGCGCGATATCGGATCGTTTGGGCCGGCGCGCGCTGCTGATCATCGGTATCTTGGTGATGGCCGTCGCCAGTGTCGGCTTCGCGCTGGCGCATGAGTACCTTACAGCGGCGCTGTGGCGCGGGCTGACTGGCGTCGGTGGCGGCATCTTCATGGGTACGGTATTCGCGGCCGTGGCCGATCACATCCCCTCGGAAGCGCGCGGTCGGGCCCTCGGCTGGGTGATCACCGGCCAGTCGCTGGCGCTGGTGCTCGGGGTGCCGCTGTTCACTTGGCTGGGGGCGTTCGGCGGCTGGCGCGGGGCGATGATCGCCCATGGCGCGCTGGGGCTCGTCACCGCGCTCGGCATCGCCGTGCTGGTACCCGCCGACCCGGCCAAGCATTCGGCTACGGGCGCGCGCCGCGCGCCGCTGCGCGTGATCTGGAAAGCGCCGCTGCTCACGTTGCTGGGAGCGAGCATCACCGAGCGGCTGTGTTTCGCCACCGCCGCGGTTTACCTCGCCACGTTCTTGCAGGAAAGTTACGGCGTTTCGCTGGCCGCGCTCGCCATCGGGCTGGGGTTCGTCGCGCTCGGCAATCTGGCCGGCAACGTACTGGGCGGCTTCATCGCCGATCGCTTCCGTGCGCGCCCGCTGGTGTTCGCGACCTCCTCCGCCGTCACTGCGGTGCTCGCGCTGCCGCTCCTGTTGTGGAACGGCGGCCTCGCGCTGTCCTTGATTCTGGGCTTTGCTTATTCGCTCGCCAATTCGCTGGGCCGGCCCGCGCTGATGGCGACGCTCAGCGAAGTGCCGCGCGAAGTGCGCGGCACGGTGCTGGGGTTGAACTCGACCATGGCGAGTATCGGCTGGATCGGCGCCTCGGCGTTGGGCGGTTGGCTGCTGACCCGTTTCGGCTTCGCGAGCTTAGGCGTGTTCTGCGCGCTGGCAAGCGGTCTGGGCACGCTGCTCGCGCTCGCCCACTGGCGGCTGCGGCGGGTGGCCGCTCCAGCGCATCAGCTTTAAGGCGCGTCAGCTAGTTTGATCCCGCCGAGTTGCTTGAACAGCCCGTACCCATCCATTGCGTTTCCGCCGCCCAGCAAGCGTTCGATAAAATTCGGCGCACGCCGCAGGCGTAAACCTGGCGCTGGCGTTGTCTCCAAAGTGTTAAACTGTTGCGGGATACTGGCGCGTCTTCCAGCGCCCACCATCCATTCCTGACTTTGAGCAGACAAACTCCGATGGCTACGATTTTCATCACCGGCGCGACCGGCTACATCGGCGGCTCGGTGGCCGCTCGGCTCCTCGGCGAAGGCCACCACATCATCGGCTTGGCGCGTTCCGAAGACAGCGCGTACCAACTGCGGGATCACAACATCGAGCCGCTCATCGGCGCGCTCGACGACTCCGCCACCCTGAGCGCCGCCGCGCGCCGCTGTGATGCCGTCATCAATGCCGCCAACGCCGACCATCGCGGCGCGGTGGAAAACTTCATCGACGCCCTGGCCGGCAGCAACAAGCTGTTCATCCACACCAGCGGTTCCAGCCTGGTGAGCAGCAACGCCGGGGGCGAGCCTGCGAGCCAAATCTTCGACGAAGACACGCCGGTCCAGCCGGCGCCCGAAAAAGCCCCGCGCGTCGCCATCAATGAGCTGATTCTGGCCGCCGCCCAACGCGGCGTGCGCTCGGTCGTCATTTGCCCGAGTCTGATCTATGGGCGCGGCCTAGGCGCGCACAAACTCAGCATCCAGATTCCTCTCCTCATCGCCGAGGCGCGCAAGCACGGCGTGGCGCGGCACATCGGGCGCGGCGAAAACATCTGGTCGAACGTCCATATCGAAGATCTGGCCGATCTTTACTGGCTGGCGTTCGAGTGCGCACCGGCGGGATCGTTCTTCTACGCCGAGAACGGCGAAGCCACGATGAAGGAAGCGGCGGTCGCGGTGAGCCGCTTGCTGGGACTGGGTGACGAAACTGAAAGCTGGCCGCTTGCGGATGCCATTCAAGAATTGGGCGAACAGCGCGCGGCATTCTCGCTCGGTTCCAACAGCCGTGTGCGCGCCAAGAAAGCGCGCGAACTGCTGGGCTGGAAACCGAGCCGGCCAGCGCTTCTTGCCGATATTACCAACGGCGCTTACTTGTTGGCCGACTGAGTATCGCAAAGAGGGCTGCAACGATGAGCAACGACCCCGCCTTGCAGGCCGCCGCCGCGCTGCGCCGCATTGCCCGCGATGAAAAACTGAAAGCCCAGGTCATCGCCAACAAAGCGCTGCATGATACTTTGCTGCGCGCGGCGCTGCGTTTCATCGGCGGCGAAACCCTGGGGGAGTGCGCGCAGGCGGTCGTCGCGCTCAATCGGCAAGGCTTCGCCGCGACCGTCGATTTCATGGGCGAGAGCACGCGCGATGAAAAAATGGCGCTGGAAGTCATGCAAGAGTTTCTGCGCGTGGTCGCGATCATCGCCGAGTCGCGGCTCGATGCGTCACTCTCGCTCGATCTATCCCATATCGGCCTGGCGACCGATAAAGACCTTGCTTATCGCAATGCCTGCAAATCGCGCAAGCGACACGCGCGGCGGGCATCGAGATGATGATCAGCATGGAAGGCTCGGAGCGCACCGACGCCATCCTCGATCTGCACGAGCGCCTGTGCCAGCGCTTCGACCACATCGGCATCACCCTGCAAGCCTATCTTTACCGCAGCCAGGACGACCTCGCCACGTTGTTGCAACGGCCCGGGCGCATCCGTTTGGTCAAAGGCGCTTACGCGGAGCCCGAGAGCAAGGCGCTGGCGCGTGGCGACGAACTGAACGCCGCCTACGTCGCGCTGCTGGAGACTTTGCTGGTCAGCGGCCATGCCTGCTCGATCGCGAGCCATGACCCGGAACTGCTCGGCCATGCGCATCGCTTCATCAGCGAGCGCGACGTGCGGCGCGAGCCGATTGAATTCGAGATGCTCTACGGCGTCACCCCGGAGCGCCTGGAAGAGAAGCTGCGCCAGGGTTACCGCACGCGCGTCTACATGGTCTACGGCGTCGAGTGGTATCTGTATCTATGCCATCGCCTGGCGGAACACCCGCCCAATATCTTCCGGGCGATCACCGACATCGTGGGCATCGAACAGCATTGAGGCGATATCCGTGCTGGCGATAGAACCGGCGCGTTTTCCCGCCGACCTGGCGGCGGTGCGGCGGCTGTTCGAGGAATACGCCGCGAGCCTCGGCGTCGATCTCGGCTTCCAAGGCTTCGAGCGCGAACTGGCGAATCTGCCCGGCGCTTATGCGCCGCCCGCCGGCAGGCTGTTGCTGGCTTGGCGGGAAGCGGCGGTGGTCGGCTGTGTGGGGCTGCGTCCGCTCGCGGGCGCCGATTGTGAAATGAAGCGGCTGTACGTCCAGCCGACGGCGCGGGGTCAGCGTGCGGGTCAGCGTCTGGTCGAATGTCTGATCGGCGAAGCGCGCGCCATGGGTTACGCCCGTATCCTGCTCGACACCCTGCCCACCATGGCTGCCGCGCAAGCGCTGTATGTGAGCCTCGGATTCCGCGAAATCCCGGCGTATTGTTTCAACCCGATCGCGGGCACGAAGTATTACGCGCTGGCTTTGTAGCCCGCCGCAGGTGCTATGCCCGCGCCGGCTCGGCGCGCCGGCGCTCGGTTTGGGTGCCGACGCCGAGCGCAGTGAACAAGGCCATGGCCTGGAATACGCCGATCAGCGCGAACACCCAGAGCGGGTAATGCGCGTCCATCAGGATGCCGAACAGGAGCGGTGCGATCGCAAGCCCGGCGTCCAAGCCGGAATAGACCACGCCGTATACCCGCCCGGTCGCGCCCTTGGGGGCGGCGGCGCGCACCAGAAGATCGCGTGAGGGGCCGACCAGCCCGGCGCCGAAGCCAATCAGCGCAAACAGCGGAATCAACAGCGCCGGCGCCACCCGGCCACTCGCCACCACCAGCGCGCCCGCACCCGCGCCCGCCAAGGCGGCAGCGATGACTTTTTCATGCTCGGTGGCTTTCGCGGCGATGAAACCGCCCACCAGGGTGCCGACCGCGCTCGCGATCATATACGCGGCGATGCCGGCGGTGGCGAACGCCAGCGGTACGCCATAGGCCGATTGCAGGGCGGCGGGGGCAAAGCTCTGGATGCCGCCCAGCGCCATCGCCGTTACCAGAAAGAAACCGAAGCACAGCCACACCGCTGGGATGCGCAGAAAATCGACGGAGCCGCTCCCGGGTTTCGTCGGTTTGGCCGTGTCAGCGGCGAACTCACGCGTTTCCAGCGATTGGCGATAAATCAGCAGCAGCACCAACACCGTGAACGCCAGCACCGAAGCGGCAAGCAGCGCGACACGCCAGCTCGAAAGCGCGGCGATGCCGGTAAGAAACGGCGGCGCCGCGGCCCAGCCCAGCGTCCCGGACACGCCGTGAACGCTGAACGCATGCGCAAGCCGCGGTTGGCTCACGCGCTTGTTGAGGATGGTGAAGTCGGAGGGATGAAAAATGCTGTTGCCGAGGCCGGCCAGCCCCGAGAATATCAGCAACAATGCGTAATTCGGGCTGAGCGCCAGGCCGAGAGCGGCGATCCCCAGACAGGCGATGCCGCTCGCCAGCACCACCAGCGCGCCGCGCCGATCCACCACGAATCCGGCGAGCGCCTGGCCGACGCCGGAGACGATGAAAAACACCGACATCAACAGTCCCAGTTCGGCGTAGCTCAGGCCGAACGCCGGCTTGATCCAGGGGAATAACGAGGCGAGGATTAAATGATAGAAATGCGAGACGCTGTGGGCGACGCCGACCAGGCCGATGACCTGGGCATCACGGCGCAGACTGGGGGCGAGAGCGGCGGCGACAGTGGACATGGAGCGGGCGTTCAGGGTAAACAGGGGCGAGCGGGAACGATACGGCAAGGCCCGTACAGCGTCAACGCGGGCGGTATTTTCCGCCGCCGCCGTGGCGCGGGCGGCCAGGCGCGTCTAATGTTGGAAAACTGACTGGTCCATGAAGTGAGGAATGCGATGGCAAATGACACCATGCGCGCGCTCCAAGCGCGCGCGTTCGGGCTGGAGGCGCTGCATCTGGCGGAACGGCCCATCCCGCGCCCGCGCCGCGGCGAGATCAAACTGCGGGTGCGGGCGGCGAGCCTGAATTATCGCGATTTGGTGGTACTGTCGGGCAAGTACATGCCGAATCTGCCGCTGCCCTACGTGCCGGCGTCCGATGCGTGCTGCGACGTGGTGGAAGTCGGCGAGGACGTTACCCGTTTTCAGGTCGGCGACCGCGTGGCGCCGGTGTTCATCCAGGGCTGGCATGATGGCATGCCGACCCAAGAGCAGCGCACCAAGCGCACGCTCGGCGCGCCGCTCGGCGGGGTATTGCAGGACTACGTCGTGGTGCCGGCGGAAGACGCCGTGGCCGCGCCTGCGCATCTCAGCGACGCCGAGGTTGCCACGCTCCCCATCGCCGCGCTCACCGCCTGGTCGACGCTCGCCGAGGGCGGCATCAAAGCCGGCGACGTGGTGCTGGCGCAGGGCACCGGTGGGGTCGCGCTGTTCGCCATGCAGTTCGCCAAACTGATGGGCGCGTTCGCCATCATCACTTCCTCCAGCGATGACAAGCTGGCGCGCGCCCGCGAACTGGGCGCCGACGTCGGCATCAATTATCGCGCCCGCCCGGACTGGGACCAGGCGGTGCGCGAGGCGACCCAGGGGCGGGGCGCCGACATCATCGTCGAGACCAGCGGCGCGACCATGGCGCAATCGCTCGCCGCGCTGGCGTTCGGCGGGTTCATCGGCGTGGTCGGTTTCGTCGCCGGCATGGAGGCGGTGCTGCCGGTGCGCCAGTTCATCATGCCGATGGCGCGGGTGCAGGGCATCGCGGTCGGCTCCCGCGCGCGCTTCGAGGCCATGAATCGCGCCATGACGTTGCACACGCTGCGCCCGGTGGTCGACGCCAGCTTTCCGCTGGAGCGCGCCGCCGACGCCTTCCGGCTCATGCAGCGCGGCGGGCATTTCGGCAAGATTGTCATTACAATTTAGCGGATACGCATCGTTCTTATCTCCACTGCAACAGGACAAACGCCATGATTGAAGATCGCATTGAAGTCAATATCGCCGGTGGACTCGACTTGCCGTTGCCGCGCATGGCGCATGTCCGCCAGCGGTTTGTCGCGCCCAAGCTCGAAAGCGTCGCTAGCGCCGTGGTCGAACAGTTCAAGCGCCCCGAGGTGCGGGCCAAAATCAAGCCTGGCATGAGTATCGCCGTCGGTTGCGGCAGTCGCGGCATCGTCAACATTGCCCAATGTGCGCGCGCGGTGATCGCCGAGTTGAAAGCGCTGGGCGCGCGTCCATTCGTGTTTCCGGCGATGGGCAGCCACGGCGGCGCGACCGCCCAAGGCCAGCGCGAATTGCTCGAAGGCTATGGCATCACCGAGGATTTCATCGGCTGCCCGGTGCGTTCGCAGACCGAGGTCGTGAAACTCGGCATCTCGGGCGATATGCCGGTGTACATGGACAAACTCGCCGCCGAGGCCGACGGCGTGGTCGTCATCTGCCGTGTCAAACCCCATACCAGCTTCCGCGCGCCGATCGAGTCCGGCATCGTCAAGATGCTGACCATCGGCATGGGCAAGATCACCGGCGCGACCGAACTGCACTCGCATGGCATGGACACCTTCGGCGAACTGTTGCCGCGCACGGCGCGTTTCATCGTCGGCAAAAAACCGATCCTGTTCGGGGTGGCGATGGTCGAAAACGCCCTCGAACAAACCGCGTTGCTGGAAATCGTGCTGGCCGAGCAAATCTTCGAGCGCGAGCCGGTCCTGCTCGCGCAAGCCAAAGCGTGGATGCCGCGCATCGGCTTCGACGAACTCGACGTGCTCATCATCGATCAGTTTGGCAAGAACATCAGCGGCGCGGGTATGGACCCGAACATCACCGGGCGCAACGAAGGCGTACCCGGCTGGGTGACCAAACCCATGATCGACAAGATCGTCGTGCTCGGCCTGACGCCCGAATCGCACGGCAACGCCGCTGGCGTCGGGCTCATCGATGTCATCCCGATGCGCTTTTATCGCGATATCGACATCGCCAAGACCTACGGCAACGTCATCACCTCGGCGTATCTGCCGGGCGGGCACATCCCGATCATCATGAACACCGACGCCGAGGCCATCCAACTGGCGGCCAAGTGCGTCTTGCGGCGCAAGCCGCAGGATTTGCGGATCGTGCATATCCGCAGCACGCTCGAACTCGCCGATATCCAAGTCTCCGAGTCCTTGTTGCCGCAGGCCCGCGAGGATAACTCGCTGTTCGAGGACATCGGTGAGCCGCAGCCATTCGCATTCGACGCCAGCGGCACGCTGAAGGCATTGCACGCTCACTGATAGTTATCCCTCTTTTGCTATCCCCTTTCTCGAAGACGGCGACCCGTCCCGCTTCCCCCTTTTGCAAAAAGGGGGGAATGCCAACGGATGGGCGCCGGGGTGATTGTTCTTTTGACAGGCGTTATGGTTTGTTTTAAAAAGCTGCAAGCCCATCGAATAAACAACCACCTGAGGGGGCTCTATGTCGCGCAACCGCCTCTTTACCCCGCGCCGCACCCTCCTCGCCAGCGCTGTGCTCGCCGCCCTGGGTGGCACGCCCCACGCCTTAAGGGCCAAGTGCTGGAACTCTCGGCCCTCAACGGTGTGAACGGCTTCAAGCTGAGTGGCGCGGCGGCGGGTGACTATTCCGGGTATTGCGGTGAGCGGGCTGGGCGATGTCAACGGCGACTCCGGCGCGAGCTGCGTGGTGTTCGGCTCGACCGCGCTGAACGCGCCGGCTCGGGAGTGCTCGCAATCACGCGCCTCAATCTCATCGTGCCTTGCGGTGTTCCCGCTGACCGCCCCGTGGTCGGTGACCGCAGTGCTCTATCAGGAGACACCAACACATGTCCATTCCCTGTGCTTGCGCCGGACGAAGGCTGCTGTCGAGGGCAAGGTGTGCTCGTGTGGATGAGCGCAGCATGCGCATCCGCAGGGGCAACCACGCACGGCACCACATCGTCGTCAATGATCTGAGCGATAGCCTCGACCGTGCAGGCTGCGCCCTGCCCGGCGCCGGCAGGTGCTGCTTTGCGCGATACCATACCTTCGCCAACTCGACCGCCGGCCACGACACCATCACCTTTAGCGTGAGCGGCACCCTCACGCTGGGCTCTGACGCCTGCCTACCTGGAACGCGACTACCTCACCATCGATGGCAGCGGCCAAACCATCACGGTGAGTGGCGCGGGCCAGTATCGCGTCTTTACGTGGTCGTGACGTTACGGTAGTGCTGAGCACCTTGACCATTGGCGGCGGACGGGTGGAGACGGCACGGGTTCGGGCGGAGGCATTTATGAGCAACGCGGCACCTTGACCGTCTCGAACTGTACGCTCTCCAGCAACTACGCCATGTTCCGCGGGGGTGCTATCTATAACAACCACCTCCTGACCGTTACCCACAGCGTCATCACGAACAATCACGCTGGGCTTGGGGGTGGTATCCATAACGGCGGCGGAACGGTCACCCTCACCGACAGCACGCTGATGAAAAATTACGCCGATATGGTCCCCAAACGCGGCGGTGGCGTGTACAACGACCGCGGCACGTTGACGGTGATCAATAGCACGATCACCGGCAACGAGGCCACCCTCGGCGCTGGCATCAACCATTCCCTCGGCGCCTTGACGGTGACGAGGAGTACGTTTTCCTACAATGTATCGGATACCGACGCGGGGGGGCTGATGACCGCGGGCGTGGCCACGGTCACCAACAGCACGTTCTACGGCAACCTGGCCGGGGAGCTCTTCTTCGACGGTGAAGGCGGCGGCATCCTCCACGCCGGGGGGACGCTGACGGTGAATAATGTCACTTTCCATCGCAATACGGCCTACGATACCGAGGCCGGGGGCGGCGCTAGCATCGCGGTCGACGACGGCGAGGTGACGCTCCGGAATGCCATCCTGGCCAGCAATGGCAGTTGCCTCCTCACCGGCGGCTCCCTGGAGGCCGATGCGCACAACTTGGCGGTCGATGGTAGCTGTGGCAAAGCGACCGTCAAAAATCTTACTGACCTCGCGCTGAGCGACCTTGCCAGCAACGGCGGCCCCACCCAAACCGTGGCCCTCGGAGCGAAAAGCGCGGCCATCGACGCCGGCGACGACAGCGTGTGCGCGGCGCCACCCGTCAACAGCCTGGATCAGCGTGGCGTAACGCGTCCGCAGGGCGCGCACTGCGACGTTGGTGCGTTCGAACGCGCGGCGCCCTGAAGCGGCTTTTCCGTGCAAACTATGAAATTATAGAAAATTTTTGATAATTTCTCGGTTGCTATAAGGCGGCCATGATCCCCCAGCTTCACCGACAGCAACCAAACGGTGCCCGAGGACGACCCCGGATAATTCCTCATCGGTTGGGCGCTCTTCAGCCGGGGCGGCGGTGCTGATGAAGCTAACCAGACGGCGAGCTTCCAGGTTCGGCGGCGCCATCTTCCAAAACAGTTTCGAGTAGAGGCGATCCGCGACTCGCGGGTTGGTTTGGCCCGCCGCCCGTTTTCTCAAGAAACACTTGACAAGCCGAAGCCCGAACGATTATGGTCTGTGGCATGAATACGCGTCTGGTCCTGATTATCAGCATTATTATTACCCTCTGCGAGGAGGGTAGCGGGCGCGTATTGACGTAAACGACTGACAGTATCTCAAACCTAAAGCCCGCCACCCTCCCGGTGGCGGGTTTTTTTTTGCCAAGGACCCGACCATGAATCCGACCGGCGCGCAACTCTTGATCCAGACGCTTCTCGACCAAGGCGTAACGACCCTGTTCGGCTACCCTGGCGGCGCCATCATGCCGACCTATGACGCCCTTTACGACGTCCGTGACCGCCTGCATCACGTGCTCGTGCGCCACGAGCAGGGCGCGATTCATGCCGCGCAGGGCTATGCGCGCGCGGCGGGGGCGGCGGGCGTGTGCATCGCCACTTCGGGGCCGGGGGCGACCAATCTGATCACGGGGTTGACCGACGCGCTGATGGATTCGACGCCGCTGGTGTGCATCACCGGCCAAGTGCGCAGCACGCTGCTCGGCAGCGACGCTTTCCAGGAGGCCGATGTCATGGGGCTGACGCTCGCCGCCACTAAATGGAGCTATCAAGTCCACGACGGGCGGGAAATCCCCGAAGTCATCCGCCAGGCGTTCCGGATCGCCCGCGCCGGCCGGCCCGGCCCGGTGCTGATCGACATCCCGCGCGATGTGCAGAGCGAGCCGGTGGCGGATGCCGCCCGGCCTTACGCGGCCACCGGTATCCAGCATCCGCATTATCGCGAATGGGATTATCCACGTTCCGCCGAGCGGCTGGTCGATCTCGAACGCGCGGCGGCGCTGATCAACGGCGCCGAGCAGCCGCTGCTCATGCTCGGCCACGGCGTGTTGCTGGCGCGCGCCGAGCACGAGGCGCGGCTGCTCGCCGAGCGCGCCGGCTTGCCGACCGCCGTCACCCTGTTGGGGTTGTCGGCCATGCCCTGCGACCATCCGCTCTATGTCGGCATGCTCGGCATGCACGGCAATTACGGGCCGAACAAGCTCACCAACGAGGCCGATGTCATCGTTGCCGTCGGCATGCGTTTCGACGACCGCGTGACCGGGCGGCTGGACGGTTACGCGCGCCAGGCGCGGATCGTCCATATCGAAATCGATCCGGCGGAACTCAATCGCCATGTTCCCGCAGCCGTGGGTTTGATCGGCACGCGCGCGCGGTGCTCGAGCGCCTACTTTCGCCGCTGGTCGAGCCGCGTCGCCACGAGCAGTGGCTGGCGCGCTTTTCGCGACCATGACCGCGAGGAATACCGCGTGATCAGCGCGGAAATTGAGCCTTGAACCGGGTCGCTGCGGATGGGCGAGGTGGTCGACCGGTTGATGCGCGAGCGGCGGCCAGGCGCTGATCGAGCGATGTCGGCCAGCACCAGATGATGGCGGCGCGCTACTACCGGCTTTACCCTGCCGGGCAGCCACATCACCTCGGGCGGGCACCAAGGGTTTCGCGCTGCCGGCGGCGCTCGGCGCGCAACTGGCCGCGCCACAGCGCACGGTGATCGCGGTGATCGGCGACGGCGGCTTCCGAAGACCCTTGCAGGAACTCGGCACGGTCGCTCAAGAGCGGCTGGCGCTCAAGATGGTGGTGCTGAACAACGGCTATCTCGGCATGGTGCGCCAATGGCAGGAGATGCTTCGCCGGGCGTGCGCTATTCGTTCGTGCAAATCGCGCAGCCGGATTTCGTTACGCTGTGCCGGGCTGGCGGTGACGCCGCCCGGCGGGTGGAGGCGCGCGTCGAGCTGGAGGCCATTGCTGAACCGCTGGCGAACGCTGGACCATTCCTGCTGGATGTCGCGGTCGCGCCGATGGCGAACAGCTTCTGATGATACCGGTGGTGCGACGGTCAGCGATGTCCGCTTGAGATGAGAGGGATTATCATGAACACTCAGCAGACTGTGCTCATCGAGGGCCTGAATACGCCGGGCGTGCTGGCGCGTATCCTGCTCGTGCTGGCGCGGCGGCGGCTGGCGTTGCTTGGGTTGCAGATGGACAGCAAAAGCGCGGAATGTGGGCGCGGATCATTCGAGGCTGCGCCAACGCAGCCGAACAAGTGGTCGCGCAACTGCGTGCGCATCGTCGAGCTGCGCCGGGTGGTGCGGGCGGAATCGGGTGTTGGCTAGACGCGCGGCTTTGCAGCAGCCAGTAGGCCAGCCCGAGCAGCGCCACCAGTGCGAGCAACAGCGGCGGTATGATGCTTCATCTGAACGCGCGCCGCGCTGCCGGCCAAAGCGGGTATCACCGATAGGCCAATGGCGGCGGCGGCGACCTGAAAGCCGACCGTGTTCGCGGCGTGCCGCGCCGACGCGGCGCGGGGTGATGGCGATCAGCGACGGAAAAATCGGCGCCGCCGCGAAGCCTAGCAGGGTCGCGCCCGCCAGTGTCGCGGGGAAAATTCAGTCTGAACGCGAGCGCGAGTCGCCAGCGCCACCACCACGATGCACGCGCGGATCAATGCCTCGGGGCTGCGGGCGCGGAACTCGCCGACGTCAAACGTCCGGCCAGCAAAGCCCCCAATAGCGCTTCACCGCCGTTCCGGCCAGGGCGACGGAAAAACCGCGCGCCTCGCCGAGCAGGAAACAGCCAGGCCCCGGCACTGGCTTCGATACCGGCGTAAATGAAAAACGTGGCGATGCCGATCCACGCCGTGGGCAGGCGCAGAGTGTGCATGATCGGCGCCGCCGCCCGCGCTTCGGCTTTGACCGGCGCCGCCGGCCAACGCCCACGGGTCAGCGCGAAGCTCACCGCCAGGGCAAACTGCGCCGCGCCGACGATGGCATAACCGCGCTGCCACGGATGCCCAGCCATGAGCACGCCGGTCATGAGCACGGGGCCGGCGGTGGCGCCTACGCCGTAGAACGCATGTAGCAAGTTGACGGTGCGGGCGGAGTAGTAGGTGGCGACGTAAGTGTTGAGGCCGGCGTCGATGGCCCCGGCGCCGATGCCGGCGAGGAGTCCGCATGCGATCATCACCATCCAGTTCGGAGCCAGGGCGTAACCGCTCAGGCTGATGGCTGTCGCCAGACATGACCAGGCCAGCAGCGCGCCGACGTTCATCCGCGCCAATAGCGAGCCACTGGCGAAGCTCGACCCCACGTAACCCGCTGCCACGCTGATCAGGAGCGGGCCGAGCGCGTCCAAAGGCAGGGTAAACGCGGCGCGGATCGACGGCCAGGCGACACCGAGCAGCCCATCGGGCAGCCCCAGGCTCACGAACGCGACGAAGGCAAGCGCGAGCAGCAAACGCGAGCGGCTCGTCGATAGTGAGGGATGGGCGATCATGTGTAGCCGTACCGGGGTGATGGCAGGGCTGCGTAGTGTAGCGCGGAACGAGCGCGACTCGACAAGCGCCAGGCGGTGGTCTAGCTTTGAGTCAAGCTTATCCACGGGAGGCGTGCAATGAAGCTGTCGTATTTCATGATGCCGATTCATGATCCCCATAAAGAGTATCACCAGGCGTTGGAAGAAGACGCCGAAGCCATCATCCATGCCGACAAGCTCGGCTTCGATGCGGCGTGGGTCGGCGAGCACTACACCTCCAAGGTCGAGCAGATCACCTCGCCCTTGCTGTTCATGTCGAGTCTGATCGCCCGCACCCAGCGGATCAAACTCGCCACCGGCGTGATCTGCATGCCGCAATACCATCCGGCACTGGTGGCGGGGCAGGCGGCGATGTTCGACCATCTCAGCAATGGCCGTTTCATCATGGGCATAGGTCCGGGCGGATTGCCGCCGGATTTCGAGCTATTCGGCGTCACCGATAAGGATCGCGGCGCGATGATGATGGAATCGATCGATATGATCCTGAAGATTTGGACCACCGATCCGCCCTACGACATCCAAGGCTCTTACTGGAAAGCCAAGGTCACCGAATGGGCGCACCAGGACATCGGCTTAGGCATCATGGCCAAGCCCTATCAGAAGCCGCATCCGCCGATCGCGGTGTCGGCGATGAGCCCCGGTTCCGGCATGATGCGGCTCGCCGCCGTGCGCGGCTGGATACCGATCTCGGCGAATTTCATCGGCAATTGGTCGGTGCGCTCGCATTGGGACGTACACCTCGACGAGTGCGAAAAGCAAAAGCGCAAACCCGACTCCACGCTATGGCATGTGGCGCGCAGCGTGTTCGTCGCCGACAGCGACGCCGAGGCCGAAGAATTCGTGAAGCAGCCGAACGGCGCGTTCGATTACTACTACAAGTATCTATTTACGATTTTCGAGCGCGCCCACATGAAAAGCGCGTTTGTCACCGAGAAAGGCGCGGACCCCGGCTTGCTTACCCACGAGCGGCTGCGCGACAAATTGGTCATGCGTGGCAGTCCCAAGACCGTGGCCGACCAAATCCTGGCGTTCCGCGACGAAGTCGGCCCATTCGGCACCTTGGTAATGACCGCCCACGATTGGACCGACAAGGCGAAAATGAAGCGTTCCATGGAACTCATGGCGAACGAAGTGATGCCCAGGGTCAACAAGGCATTGGCAACGCACTGATGACGGCGCGGAAGCGGCTGCCCCGCCCCCGCGCTGGGTATCGTTCAGTATGAGTAGGAAGCGCGGCCTTCAGGCTGCGCTTTTGGTTGGTGCCCCCGCGCATAGCGCGCCAGCGCGGGACACGTCCAACGCCTGAGTCGGTATCCCCGGCGAGACAAGCTCGTAGTGATTGTTCATTTGGCTTGTATTTATTACAACTACGATGAGATCGATGCGCCCCTGACGGCACTTTCCATTCTCCATATCGGCACCGAGACATTCGGGCCGTAACTCTTTTTAAACCAAGGATTCACATGAGGTTGGCACTCGGCTGACCGCTGCCGAAATGATGGGTGGTTGCCGATGGCACGGGAGTTGCCCACTACTCTGGGTATGGCGGTGGCGCCGCGTCGGTCGCGGCTCCGATGACCGCCGCTAGGCTTCAGAGGTTTGACGATGTGGAGATGGTTATGAAGACGAAACGTTTAGTTAGAGCCATGGCGCTTGTCGTGTTACCGGCGCTCATAGGATTGGGTGGTTGCAGCACGGTGCGCCAATTCAGTGAATCGGTGAGCGATGCTTTCCACGGCAGGCATCAGGACACCCACATGACTTTGAGGGAGATGGATCGCAACGGCGATCGCCGGATTTCCAAAGACGAATGGAATCGGTACCCGGCGCACTCGGGCAGGTGGAGCGACTATGACCGCAATGCCAACAATGAGCTGGATCGGGATGAACTAGCTGCTTTCGAGAATACTCGTTCGGACCGCTCCCTCGCGGAAACGGGGGGCTGGAAAGAAGACGATGATGCGCCTTTGATCTATCGTCCTATTGTCCGCTGAGTCGACAGCGGCAGGCGCGGGGGCCGCGGCGTGCGCCGCGCGCCCTGGTTGCTTATCTCCGCCGAGAACGTGTGCGTGGCCAACGTGATTGTGCGCGGAATCAATTTATAATATAATGTTTCTAAAAGCAGTTTAAGAAAAACTGCATATCTTTTTTCTTTCATGGGGCGATTGATCATATCGCCGCCGCGATGTCGCCCAATTGAGGACACCCTTGTAGATGGCCGATATCCACACCGACCGTATCCTCATCCTCGACTTCGGCGCCCAGTATACCCAGCTCATCGCGCGCCGCGTGCGCGAGATCGGTATTTATTGCGAAATTCACCCCTACGACATCGACGCCGACGCCATCCGCACGTTTGCGCCTAAAGGGATTATTCTCTCCGGCGGCCCGGAGTCGGTGACGGCGGCGGATGGGCCGCGCGCGCCGGAGATCGTGTATACGCTCGATGTGCCCGTGCTTGGTATCTGCTACGGCATGCAAACCATGGCGGCGCAACTGGGTGGTAGGGTCGAGGCCGCGAGCAAGCGCGAATTCGGCTATGCGCAAATCCGCGCGCGCGGCCATTCCGAGTTGCTGCGCGACATCGAAGACCATACCAACGCGCAGGGTCATGGACTGTTGGATGTATGGATGAGCCACGGCGATCACGTCACCGCGCTGCCGCCCGGCTTCAAGCTGATCGCCAGCACCGAGTCTGCGCCCATCGCCGGGATGGCCGACAGCGAGCGGCGTTTTTACGGCGTGCAATTTCATCCCGAAGTCACCCATACCCGCCAGGGCAAGCGCATCCTGCGCCGTTTCGTGGTCGACCTCTGCGGTTGCCGCACGCTATGGACCACCGGCCACATCATCGAAGCCAGCCTGCAAGCGGTGCGCGACCGGGTCGGGCGCGACGAAGTATTGCTGGGATTATCGGGCGGTGTCGATTCGTCGGTGGTGGCGGCCTTGCTGCATAAAGCCATCGGTGACCAATTGGTGTGCGTGTTCGTCGATACCGGCCTGCTCCGTCTTCACGAAGGCGACCAGGTGATGGCAACCTTCGCCGAGCATTTGGGGGTGCGCGTGATCCGCGTCGATGCCGCCGAACGCTTTTTCGCGGCCCTAGCCCATGTCGTCGACCCCGAAGAAAAGCGCAAGATCATCGGCCGGCTGTTTGTCGAAGTATTCGAGGAGCAGGCGGCGCGGCTCAAGAATGTGCGCTGGTTGGCGCAAGGTACGATTTATCCCGATGTGATCGAATCCGCTGGCGCCAAAACCGGCAAGGCGCACGTCATCAAATCCCACCACAACGTCGGCGGCCTCCCCGCCGCGATGCGCCTGCAACTCATCGAACCGCTGCGCGAACTTTTCAAGGACGAAGTGCGCCAGATCGGCGTGGAACTCGGCCTGCCATCGGCGATGGTGTATCGCCATCCGTTTCCAGGGCCAGGGTTGGCGGTGCGCATCCTCGGTGCGGTCGAGCGCGAGTACGCGGAACTTCTGCGCCGCGCCGACGCCGTTTTTATCGATGAGCTGCGGGCCCACGATCTGTATGACAAGACCAGCCAGGCGTTCGCGGTATTCCTGCCGGTGAAATCCGTAGGGGTCATGGGTGATGGCCGCCGCTACGATTACGTCATCGCGCTGCGCGCGGTGGAAACCGTCGATTTCATGACCGCGCACTGGGCACACCTACCCTACGATTTTCTGGATACGGTGTCGCGGCGCATCATCAACGAAATCGCCGGCATTTCGCGGGTGGTTTACGACATTTCCGGCAAGCCGCCCGCCACCATCGAGTGGGAGTGAGCGATAACGCGACCGACGAGCGCTGGATGCGGCGCGCTCTGGAACTCGCCCGGCGCGCGGCGGAATTGGGCGAAGTGCCGATCGGCGCGGTATTGGTGGACGGGGATGAGGTGGTGGGTGAGGGCTACAATCAACCCATTTCCAGCCATGACCCGACGGCTCACGCCGAGATCGTTGCGCTGCGCCAAGCGGCGGCGCGCGCGCGCAATTATCGCCTGCCTGGCACAACCCTTTATGTCACCCTGGAGCCGTGCGCGATGTGCGCTGGCGCCATGATCCAAGCGCGCGTCGCGCGCGTCGTCTACGGTGCGGGCGATTCGCGCAACGGCGCCTGCGGCACGGTGTTCAACGTATTGCAGGCGGAACGACTCAACCATCGCGCCGAGGTGCGGGGCGGTGTTTTGGGGGATGCATGCGCCGAGTTGCTGCGGGGGTTTTTTCGCGAGCGTCGCCAACAAGGCAGTTACGGGCGGTTTGTCTGATCCGCTATTGCGATTACGATCACTTCTTCTTTTGAATCTGAATCGTAAAGCTCTTTCTCCCGTTGATCGTTCAAGCGGTTCGTGAATACGAGGTCGATGTTTTGCTGCTCGCCGAGAATATCATACTGCTGGGTTGATCTTTTGTTGGCACTCAACAAGGGGTTACGCCGCCAATACGCGCGGTGCCATTGAAGATGGCTCCTTAATTATTCCAATTTTCCCTGTGTCGCTTCTCTTCCCGATTCCCGCGACGGTCTATCATTCCTATTGCAGATGCATTCGGGCTTACTATCCGTCATATTGTCCCGCCCATCGGCCCCAATTTTCTTCTAGCCGCTGCTCATCTTCCGAGCAAGCGTTATCGTAGTCCTACAGATCAAGCTTTTCTTTGCACACAAATCATCCGCTACATTGAGCAGGCAGAAGTAAAACTGGGGCATACACGCACGGTAGTCATAGGGGATCTGAATATGAATCCATTTGAGGAAGGGCTTGTTGGTGCTGCCGATTCCATGCTATATCGCGCCAAGTCACCTGTGTTGCTCAGAATGGTCGATGGTCAGCAACGGAAGCTTTGCTACAATCCTATGTGGTCGTTTTTTGGCGACAATTCACCGGGACCGCCTGGAACCTATTATTATCGTGGGTCTGGCCAAAGCGTCTATTATTGGCATCTCCTTGATCAGATACGTTACGTCCTTCAGTACTGCCGTACTTTGAAGGTGGTCAAGTTTTAATTCTAACATCGTATAGGTGAGGTTTCTCTTTGAGGGCTGATGGTACGCCCGATTCACGCATCAGCACGCTGTCGGGTGCTTTCACCTTGCCATGCACTGGAGGATTAAATGACAGCAACCACGGCAACTAATTTGTGGGGTAACCAACAGAGCACTGAAATCAAACCACCCTGGCTTTTGAGAGAGCAAGCCTCTATCCTTGGCCAATCGGACGAGCAATGTGTTGCGCGGCGTGCAGGTAAGCAAGGACGGTTCAACGATAGCAGCTGACATTTTGGATATAGTTGCACCAGCGTTGACCATTTCAAGTCTTCAGGATAGTGTCCATTTCTCATGGTATCTCTTTCTATCCAGTGACATTGACTTGGTGTATCCAGTTCAATCGGAGCCATGTCTGTCCAGACGAGAAGGAGTTCTTAAGGCTGCTTCAGACTTATTTGTCATCTCCAGAAAACTCATAAAAATCGTCGGTCTGCCCGCTTTTGCCCAAAGCAAACTCGGTTGGGGTGGCGCATCTAACTTAAAACCTTTCAGGATTGACGTTCATAAAACTCACTCGGCACATTCGACTATATCATCGTCGGTGGCGGCACGGCGGGCTGCGTGCCGCCAACCGTTTGATCCTGTGATCCCGCCATGCGCGTGCTGCTCATCGAAGCGGGCGCAAAGACGATTATTTCTGGATCAACATTCCGGTCGGCTATCTTTACACCATCGCCAATCGCGCACCGATTGGTGTTAAGAAGACCGATCCCGACGCCGGTTCGAACGGCCGCTCCATCCACAGCGCGCGGCAAGGCTGGGTGGTGTTCGTCGATCAATGATGATCGACACGTGCGGCCAGAAGAGCGACTACGATCACTGGGCCGCGCTCGGCAATCGGGGCTGGTCGTGGGATGAGGTATTGCCGATCTTCAAGAAGACCGAGGATTATGCCCACGGCGCGGACGAATGGCACGGTACAGGCGGCGAGATGCGGGTCGAGGAACGGCGCGTGAGCTGGGAAATTCTCGACGCGTGGCGGGATGCCGCCGAAGAGTGCGGTATCCCCAAGATCGCCGAGTTCAACCGTGGCGATAATGCCGGCAACGCTTATTTCCAGGTCAACCAGCGCCGTGGCGTACGCTGGCATGCGACCAAGGCATTCCTGCGTCCGGTGCTGGGCCGCCCCAATCTGACCGTGCTGACCCGGGCCCAGGTCAAGCGCGTCCGCTTGGAGCGGCCGGCGGGGGCATTGCCGCGCGCCGTCGGCGTCGAGATGAAAGTAACCGGTAGCGAGGTGGAGGTCGCCGAGGCGCGTCGCGAAGTGGTCCTCGCTGCCGGCGCCATCGGCTCACCGCAGTTGTTGCAACTGTCCGGCATCGGCCCCGGGGAGTTGTTACAGCAGCATGGCATTACAGTGGCGCATGACCTGCCCGGGGTAGGGGAGAATCTTCACGATCACCTGCAAATCCGCTTGGTTTACAAAGTGAAAAACGCTGTGACGTTGAACCAACGCGCCAATAACCTGGTCGGCAAGCTGGCGATGGGGTTGGAGTATCTTCTGTTCAAGACCGGCCCGCTCACGATGCCGCCCTCGCAACTCGGCGCGTTCGCAAAAAGCGACACCGGCCAGCCCTCCGCCAATATCGAATGGCATGTCCAGCCCTTGAGCCTGGACAAATTCGGCGATCCGCTCCACCCCTTCGCGGCGATCACGCCATCGGTGTGTAATCTGCGCCCCATGAGCCGCGGCCAGGTGCGTATCCAAAGCGCCGATCCGTTCGCTCATCCGACGCTCAAGCTGAATTATTTGGCCCACCCCGAGGACCGACGGGTCGCCATCGATTCGATCCGCTTCACCCGGCGCATCATGGCGGCGCGGGCGCTCACCCGTTACCAGCCCGAGGAATGGAAACCCGGCAGCCAAGCACAATCCGACGCGGAGCTTTTGCGCGCGGCGGGCGAACTCGGCACCACGATTTTCCACCCCGTCGGCACTTGCAAAATGGGCCACGACCCACTCGCGGTGGTCGATGACCGATTGCGCGTGCAGGGGGTTGCGGGTTTGCGGGTGATCGATGCGTCCATCATGCCGCGCATCACCTCGGGCAATACCAACGCACCGACCGTGATGATCGCCGAACGCGGCGCGGCGTTGATGGTGGCTGATCGCCAGCACCCGCCAAGCCATGAATCTCAACGGCCTGCGCGCCCAACGCTGGAAATCGCGAAATGAATATGTTTGATACCCAAAAATTGCAGAAGAATCTGACCGATTCTTCGGTCTGGATTCGCCTGTTGTTCATGTTGTTATACGCCGTGATCGTCGCCTTCGCGACGCAGATCGCGGCACTCCTGGTGCTGGTGCAAATCGTGGTGAAGTTGATCACCGGCGACGTCAATGCCCGGTTGCTTGTGCTCGGCCATGGTCTCAGCCGTTATTTTTATCAGATCTGGCTATACCTCACGTTCAACTCCGAGCAGCGGCCGTTTCCGTTTTCGCCGTGGCCGGGCCGTGATGCGCCGTTGCCTTGATCCGCGCCGTTACCCGGCCAACTGGAAGCCCGCCACGGTTGCATTCATGAACTTCACTTCATTGTCGTTCAGGCCGATGGCGCCGGCGGCGGCGTTTTCCCGCGCTTGCTCGGGCGTGCGCGCGCCGCACAGCGCATGGCTGAGGCCAGGCTGGGCCAGCGTCCAGGCGATCACTAACTGGCTCAAGCTGATCTTGCGGTCGGCGGCGATGGCTTGGAATTGCGCCAGCAGATCGGCGATGCGTTGGCGGTTCTCCACGCTGAAGCGCGGGTTGGCGGCGCGCTGGTCGCCTTCGTCGAATTTGCGCTGCGAGCCGATTTTGCCGGTGAGCAAGCCCTGACCCAGCGGCGAGTAGGCGAGCATGGCGATGCCGTGCTCCCGGCAGTAAGGCAATGACTCGTTCTCGATGCTGCGATCGAGCATTGAGTATTTTTCCTGCGCCGTATCCAATACCCCAAACTGTTGATATTCCTCCAGATGCGCGCGATTGGCGTTGCACGCGCCAATTGCCCGAATCTTGCCCTCGCGCTTGAGGTCGAGGAGCGTGCCCATGGTGTCGGCGATAGGCGTGGTCGGGTCTTGCCAATGGGTCTGGTAGAGGTCGATATAGTCGGTGCCCAGGCGTTTCAGCGACAGCTCCAGTTCCTGGCGGATGGAGGCGGGCTGCAGATATTTGCGCACCATGATGTGGCCGTAGGGGGTGCGCGCTTGCCTGTCGGAGCGAAAGTGGAAAGCGCCTAAGTTGTCGTCATTGGATACCACCAGGCCGCATTTGGTGGCGATGATGGCTTGGTCGCGCCGCCCCGCGAGCGCTTTGCCGATGACGATCTCGGAGTGGCCGAAACCATAGACCGGCGCGGTGTCGATGAGGGTGATGCCGGCGTCCAGCGCGGCGTGGATGGCGGCAATCGAGGATTTTTCGTCGGCGCCTCCCCACATCCAGCCGCCGATGGCCCAGGCGCCGTAGCCGACCACGGATGCCTGAATGCCCGATGCGCCGAGCGCGCGTGTTCTCACGGTTGATCTCCTTTGGCAGATTTTGTCGTCAGCGTAATGGTCGCGAAGCCGAACTCGGCGGCTAATTGAGCGTGGCGAAGATGGCGGCGATGGTGGCCGGGTCGGCGCCCGCGCGCAGCAACACGTCCAGCAGTAGGCGGGCTTTCAGCGGATGCAGACGACCCGCGGCGATCACGCCGCGGCGCGCCATGTCGATTTCGGCACCCGCGCTTTCATAGGTTCCAGCGAGCAGATAACCATTGCCCATACGCCCGGCGACGGCCACGGGCAGTTTCGCCGCCAACGCGGCGATCGGCAGCATCAACGAGGCCGGCGCGTGGCCGCCGCCCATGGCGGCCAACACCAGGCCGTGGTAGCCGAGGTGATCGGCGGATTTCAGCATGGCGTCGAGCAGGCCGCCGGGCTCGCCCAACGCCAGCGTGAGCAAAGCCACTGATCGTGGATGGGCGCGTAGGCTCGCGCAGGATTGATTGGCGAGCACGGTGCGCAGCGCCGGCTTATAGGGCCTGAGCGGCAGGCTGCCGAGACGCACGCGCGCCTCGATCAGCACGCCGAGCGGCCCACCGTGCGGGCTGGCGAAAGCGTCGATCCGATGGCTGTTGGCTTTGACCACATCCAGCGCGGTGTGGATGCCATCGAGCATCACCACCAGCACGCCGAGTTCGGGGGCCAGGCGGCGGACTTCGGGATCGCTCGCCACCCGCGTCGCCGCGAGGAGATTGCCGGGGCCGTCGGGCGAGGTGAGCAGGGGGTGGCGCATCGCGCCGATGACGATGACCGGGATCGCGACATCCAGCACCAAGTCGAGCAGGAACGCGGTTTCCTCGATGGTGTCGGTGCCTTGGGCGACGATCACGCCGTCGGCGCTACGGGTCGCGGCAAGGGTTTGAATATGCTGGGCCAGTTCCAGCACGCTATCGACGCTGAGATCATAGCTGCACACTTTGCTGAAGGTGTGGGCGCTTACCTCGGCGATGGCGGACAATTCCGGCACGGCGGCGACGAGCTCTTCGCCGCCCAGGCCCGGTTTGACCCCGGCCTCGCCTTGCACCATCGCGATGGTGCCGCCCAGGGCGAGGATGGCGATGCGCGGCTTGGCCATCGCGCGGCGCGCCTCTCAAGCCGCCACCGCGGGTAGCCCGGCCAGGGCCATCGCCACCTCTTTTTCGTCGTAAGCCTGATCCTGGAGCTTGCCGGCGGCATAGTCCATATAAGCCTGCATATCGAAATTGCCGTGCCCGCAAAGATTGAACAGAATCGCCTTGGCTTGGCCGTCGCGCTTGCACTTCAAGGCCTCGTCGATGGCGGCTTTGACCGCGTGATTGGCCTCCGGCGCCGGCAGTATGCCCTCGGCGCGCGCGAAGCGGACGCCGGCCTCGAACACTTCCACCTGCTGATATGCCCGCGGCTTGATGTAACCAAGCTCGGTAAGATGACTCACCAGCGGCGCCATGCCATGGTAGCGCAGACCGCCGGCGTGGAAACCGGGCGGCACGAAGGTCGAGCCCAGGGTGTGCATTTTCACCAACGGCGTGAGATGGGCAGTATCGCCGAAGTCATAAGCGTATTTGCCTTTGGTGAGCGATGGGCAGTTGGCCGGTTCCACGGCGAGGATCTCGGCGTTTTTGCCGCCGCGCAACCGCGCGCCGATGAACGGGAAAGCGATGCCGGCGAAATTGCTGCCCCCGCCGGTGCAGCCGATGACGATGTCCGGGTAATCGTCCGCCATCTCCATCTGCTTCATCGCTTCCTGGCCGATCACGGTCTGGTGCAGCAACACATGATTCAACACGCTTCCCAGTGCGTACTTGGTGTCGTCGCGCTGCGCCGCGCGCTCGACCGCCTCGGAAATCGCGATGCCGAGGCTGCCGGTGCTGTTGGGATTGGCTTTGAGGATCGCGCGGCCCGATTCGGTGATGTCGCTCGGGCTGGCGATGCAGGTCGCGCCGAAGCTTTCCATGAACGCGCGCCGATAGGGCTTCTGCTGGTAGCTCACCTTGACCATGAACACTTCGATTTCCAGCCCGAAGAACGCCCCCGCCAGCGCCAGCGCTGACCCCCATTGGCCGGCGCCGGTCTCGGTGGCGATGCGTTTGACGCCTTCTTGCTTGCAATAGAACGCTTGGGCGACGGCGGTATTGGGTTTGTGGCTGCCGGCTGGGCTCACGCCTTCGTACTTGTAATAAATTCTGGCCGGGGTCGCGAGCGCTTGCTCCAGACGCCGCGCGCGATAGAGCGGCGAGGGCCGCCATTGCTTGAGGATGGCGCGCACCGGGTCGGGGATCTCGATGTGGCGCTCGGTGCTGACTTCCTGCTCGATCACCGCCATCGGGAACAGCGGCGCGAGGTCCGCGGGGCCGATCGGTTGCAGTGTGCCGGGATGCAATACGGGCGGCGGCGGGGTGGGGAGGTCGGCGGCGATGTTGTACCAGAATTGGGGGATATCGTCCTCGTTGAGAAGATATTTCACGGTATCGGCCATGGTGATACTCACTCTATGGTGTAAGCGCTTAGGCGTCGGGAAATGGATGTAATTGTGATTGCCAACCCTATAATAGCGGCTTGTCCAAGTAGGCGATAGACGATCCGGCGCCCAGGCCGCCATAGAGGATGGCGCTGAGATAAGCGTAGAAATGGCCTTCGGTGAAATCGAGCAGCAGCGAGTTGAACAGACACCCGATCGCCATGGTAATCATCAGCGCCTGCGCGGCGTGGCGCCGGGTCGGCTCCAGCGCCAGGCTCCAGCGCCATTGACGCAACCCCAGCGCAAGCAGGAGCGCAAGACCCGTGAGGCCAAGCTGGGTGGTCACCAGCAGATACTCATTGTGCGGGTTGGTGGTGGCGTAAGCGGAAGCGGTGTCCGCCAGCTTGGCGTATTCCTGTGCGAAGCTGCCGGTGCCGCCGCCGAACCAGGGATGGCTGGCGATGAGATCGAGCGTATGGCGGTAAAACGCCAAGCGCAGGCCGCCCGAGGTAACCACGCTCTGGGTTTCGGTGATGTCCGTGAGCACCTGATGGGTGCGCAGCGAAAACGCCGCTGACCCGCCGTAAGCGCCGACGGCGATGGCGGCGCCCAGGGCGATGGCCGCCAGCGCGCCGCGCCAGCGCCAGTGCTGAAACATGAACAGCAGCAACAGGGCGAAGAACAGTATATAACCGGTGCGGCTATTGTTGAGCAGCAGCAGATTCGTTGCCCCGAGCAGGAATAATCCCGCCCATAGCCAGCGCCAGTGCGATTGCAGGCGGTATTGGGCGGCAAATAAATAAAGGGCGAATGCGAGCAATACGCCGTGGGTGATCGGACTCTTGAACGCCGTATATTCGCGACCAGCGGCGCCGGGTGGGATGATGCCGAGCAGCCGTAGATAGGAGACCACCACCGTCAACGCCATCGCGGCTAGGAACGCCCGATAAGCGCGGCATCGCCACTGGGCTTCGGCGAATACCGTGAGCAGCAGCGGCAAATACAGCAGTTCGCGGTAATCCCGCAAGGTGTGGAGAGCCAGAGACCACGGCGCCGTGGAATAAAACACCCCGACCACCAGCAGAGCGAACAGCGCGAGTGCCCAGGGCGTGAGCGGATGGGCTCGGAGTATGGCGAGCTTGGCGCGATAGCGGCCGCCCAGCAACCAGCAGGCGATGAATGCAAGCGATGCGCCGCCGCACAGCGCAGTGGAGATGGGTAGGGCGAACACCGCCACCAGCGCGAACCAGCGGCTGGCCGCGTCGAGTTTGGCGCTGAGAGCGTAGAGGATAATGGTTACCTTAGCAGGCTGGTGGATGGGGCCGCTAAAGCGTGACAATCTTGACGGCGGTTTGCAACAACCCGTCACCCAAACATGGCGAACACGGTATGGGTCTTCTCGAACAGATCACGGTTTACCTCGGCGCGGCGGTCGTCGCCGTGCCATTCACCAAGCGCCTGGGATTAGGCGCCGTGCTTGGCTATCTCGGCGCCGGGGTGGCCATCGGCCCGTGGGGCTTGCGCCTGGTCGCCGATGTCCAGAGTACGCTGCGGTTTGCCGAGTTCGGCGTGGTGTTGCTGTTATTCGTGATCGGCCTGGAACTGCAACCCAGCCGACTGTGGGCGCTGCGCAAGCCGATATTCGGCCTGGGCGCTGCGCAAGTGGCGCTGACCGGTATGGCGTTCGCACTGCTTGGCGCGATCAGCGGGTTGGGCGTAGTCACCGCGCTGATCGCGGGCCTGGGGTTGGCGATGTCGTCCACCGCCTTCGCCTTGCAAATGCTGGCCGAGAAAAACCAACTCACCACCCGCTTCGGGCGCTTTGCCTTCGCCATCCTGCTGTTTCAGGACATTGTCACGATCCCGCTGCTGGCTTTGATTCCGCTGCTAGGGCCGGGAGCCGGCGCGAACAGCGTTGGTGGCGGCCGTTGGCTGGACGTTGCCGAGGTCGGGGTTGCGCTCGCCGGCATCGTGATCGGCGGCCATTATGTGCTGCGTTATGTGCTGCGCGTGATTGCCGCCCTCCGCATCCCCGAGGTGTTCGTCGCCGCCGCCCTGCTCACGGTGCTCGGCGCGGCCTTGGCGATGGAAGCGGTCGGCATATCGATGGCGCTCGGGGCTTTCCTCGCTGGCGTCCTGCTTGCGGATTCCGAATACCGCCATGAATTGGAAGCCGACATCGAGCCGTTCAAGGGTCTACTCTTGGGTTTGTTCTTTATCGCAGTGGGGATGTCGGTAGATGTGGGCTTGGCGCTCGAGCGCCCGCTCATGGTGATCACGCTGACGCTGGGTTTGCTGGTGGTCAAGTTCGCTGTGCTGTTCGCGCTAGGCCGCTACGCCGGACTGGATGGCAAGGCCGCGCGACGGCTGGCACTCGCGATTTCCCAGGGCGGCGAGTTCGCCTTCGTGATCTTCGGTTTTGCCGTCGGCGCTCAAGTGATGCCGCAACCTCTCGCCAATGGCTTGGTGCTGGTGGTGACGCTGTCGATGGCCATCACCCCGCTGCTGGTCGCAGGCCATGAACGATGGTTGAGGCGCGAGCAAGAACCGACCCAGGAGGCCGACTATGACCGTCCGCGCGGCGATGAGATTCCGGTCATCATCGCGGGCTTCGGGCGTTTCGGGCAAATCATCGCGCGTATTCTGCGCGCCAAGAAAATTGGTTTTACCGCTTTGGAGATCAACCCGGAACAGGTCGATTTCATCAGAAAATTCGGCAATCAGATCTATTACGGCGACGCTTCGCGTCTCGATTTGCTACGCGCGGCCAAGGCTGAGCGGGCTAAAATCTTCGTGCTGGCCATCGACGATGTCGAGGCTGCGCTGCGCACCGCCGAGACCGTGCGTCGCCACTTTCCCAACCTCACGATCTGCGCCCGCGCGCGTAACCGCCGCCACGCTTACCAGTTGATGGATCTCGGTGTTACCATCCTGCAACGCGAGACATTTCACTCTAGCTTGGAATTGGCGCGCCAGGTGTTGCACGGGTTGGGGTACACCAGTGCCGACAGCGACCGTGCGGTGGTGACTTTCCGCCGCCACGATGAGGAACGGCTGCGCAGCGATCATCGCTTGCGAGGCGACGAGGAACGTTTGATTTACTTGGCAAAAAAGGCGGCGCAGGAACTGGAGGAAATGTTTGAGCGCGACGCCGCTGAGCAAGGGGCGGGGCCGGGTTCACCGGAAGTGAGAAAATCCTGATCGATGTCCACCGCGGAGTGGATGGCGATGAGCTAAACTTGAGTCATGAACGTGAAAAATATCTTGATCTGGATTGTGCTGTTGGTAGCGATGTTTTGGGGAGGTTCGTACTGGCGTAACCTGCAACTGCGACCCTCGGTAGCGCTTACCGCGGCGGACAGCAAAGCCGCACCTGCCGCTGCCGCCACAGAGACCAAACCCGCAACTGCCACTGCGACGGCGGAGAGTAAACCCGCGGCGGCGGCGGCGCCTGCCGATGCCAAGCCTGCCACGGTGGCGGCGCCTGCCGCCGGAGGCCAAGCCGGCGGTAATGCGCCCGCGGGCGCGGCAGGCGCGGGCGGACCACCCAGGCGCCGCCGCCGTTACCCGTCGAGGTGGTGTCGGTCAAGCCCGGAGTAGTGATCCGGGCGATCCAAGCCGTAGGCACGTTGCGCGCCAACGAATCGGTCATCGTACGGCCTGAACTCGGCGGCCGTATCCAAGAAGTCCACTTCAAGGAAGGGCAAGCGGTCGAGAAAGGCGCGCCGCTGGTGACCATGGAAACTTCCATCAACGCAGCCGAACTGGAGCAAGCGAAAGCGCGCCTGGGATTGAGCCAGGTCAACGATCAGCGCATGGGCTCATTGCGCAAGAAAGGGCTGGGCAGCGAGCAGGAAGAGGATCAAATGCGCTCCGACCTGCGCGTGAACCAGGCCTCGGTAGCACTCGCCGAGGCGCGGCTCGCCAAGATGACGGTGCGCGCGCCATTCAACGGCGTGCTCGGGCTTAGGCTGGTGAGCGTGGGCGATTACTTGAGTCCCGGCCAGGACATGGTGAATCTCCTCAACCTCGACCCAATAAAAGTGGATTTCCGCATACCCGAATTGTTGTTGTCGCAGATCAAAGTCGGCCAGGCCATCGAGGTCAAGGTCGATGCTTTTCCCGACCAGAAATTCTCCGGCGCCGTGTACGCCATCGACCCGCAAGTCGATGTCAATGGGCGTAGCTTGCTGCTGCGCGCGACAATCCCAAACAAAGAGCAGCGTTTGTACGCCGGCTTGTTCGCGCGCGTCGATCTGATCCTGGAGCGGCGCGACGGTGCGCTGCTGGTGCCGGAGGAGGCGCTGGTGCCTCAAGGCGACAAGCAATACGTGTTCAAAGTGGTGGAGGACAAAGCAGTGCGCACCGAAGTCAAGCTCGGCCAGCGCCAGGGCGCGCAAGTCGAGATCGCCGACGGCCTGAAAGCCGGCGATCAAGTCGTCACCGCCGGCCAGATCAAGATTCGCGACGGCGCACCGGTCAAACCCATTTCACTCGATAAGGGTTGAATGCCATGGTTCTCTCGGATATCAGCATCAAGCGGCCCGTGCTCGCCACGGTCATGAATCTTCTGATCGTGCTACTCGGGTGGATCGCTTACGACCGCCTGCCGGTGCGCGAATATCCCAATATCGACGTGCCGGTAGTCACCGTCGAGACCAAGTTCCTAGGCGCCAGCGCCGAGATCATCGAGTCCAAGGTCACCAAGATTCTGGAAGATTCCCTGTCTGGCATCGAGGGCATCGACTTCATGAGTTCGGTGAGCCGCGCCGAGCAGAGCCAGATCACCATCACCTTCAACCTGGATCGCGACGCCGACAATGCCGCCGCCGACGTGCGCGACCGCGTGAGCCGGGTGCGCGGCCAGCTGCCCGATGATGTCGATGAACCCGTCATCGCCAAAGTCGAAGCCGACGCCCAGCCGGTGATCTGGCTGGCGTTCTCCTCGGACCGCCACCCGGCTCTGGACGTCTCCGACGTTGCCACCCACCAGGTCAAGGATCGTTTATCCACGTTGCCCGGTGTGTCGGGTCTGCGCGTCGTCGGCGAACGCCGTTATGCGATGCGGGTATGGCTGGATCGGGCACGCCTCGCCGCTTACAGCATGACGCCCCAGGATGTGGAAGACGCGCTGACCCAGCAGAACCTCGAAGTCCCTTCGGGACGCATCGAGAGCGAGCAGCGCGAGTTCACCGTGCTCGCCGAAACCGATCTGAAAACGCCCGCCCAGTTCGAGAACGTCATTCTGCGCAATGTGGGTGGTTACCTGGTGCGCCTGGGCGATGTCGCCAAAGTGGAACTGGGGCCGTTGGATGAACGCACCATCGCCCGCTTCAAGGGCGAAAATGCCGTGGCGCTAGGGGTGATCAAGCAATCCACCGCCAGCTTGCTGAGCGTGGCGCAGCGCGTGCATGAGGAAGTACCTAAGCTCAGCGAGAATCTACCGGAAGGCATGAAAGTCCAGGTTGCCTACGATTCCTCGATCTTCGTCCAGCGCTCCATCGAAGCGGTGCGGGAAACCATTCTCATCGCGACCGGCCTGGTGCTCATCGTCATCTTCGTATTCCTGCGCTCGTTCCGTGCAACCTTGATCCCGCTGGTGACCATCCCGGTGTCGCTGATCGGCGCCTTCGCCATCATGTATGCGCTCGGTTTCACCATCAATACCCTGACGCTGCTGGCGCTGGTGCTCGCCATCGGCCTGGTGGTGGACGACGCCATCGTGATGTTGGAGAACATCCATCGCCACATCGAGGAGGGCATGCCGCCCATGCAGGCGGCTTTCAAGGGCAGCCGCGAGATCGGCTTCGCCGTGGTCGCCATGACCCTCACCCTGGCCGCCGTGTACATCCCGCTGACGTTCTCCACGGGCCGCGTGGGCAAGCTCTTCATCGAATTCGCCCTGACCCTGGCCGGCGCGGTGCTGGTGTCCGGATTCATCGCGCTGTCTTTGTCGCCCATGATGTCCTCGCGGATGTTGCGCCATCAGAAGAAACACAATGAACTCTACCTGTTGAGCGAGGCCGCCCTCAAAGGCTTGACGAACGGCTATCGCAAGCTGCTCGCGTTATCTCTTAAAGCGCGCCCCATCGTATTGTTGCTGGCTCTGGCGACCGGCTTCAGCGCCTACGCCGCCTTCAATGGCTGGCCGGGGCCGGTGAATGGCTGGATCAAAGCCTTGAATAGTTCTTATGCCGGCTTCACCGGCCTAAAATCCGAACTGTCGCCGCTGGAGGACAGAGGCCTGGTGGTCTCGGGTGGCGTCGCGCCCGAGGGCGCCACGCCGGAATACGTGGATCGCTACGCGCGCAAGATCGAGGGTTTTGTCACCAACGGCATACCGGAACTCTGGTATTACTTCACCATCGTCGGCTTTCCCACGACCACCAATGCCTTCGTATTCACCCGCCTCAAGGATTGGAAGGAGCGGAGCCGCAGCCAACAATCGTACACCGCGGAAATGATGCCCAAGCTGTTTGGCGGTATTCCGGGGATACTGGCGTTCGCCACCAATCCGCCGTCGCTGGGTCAGAGCGCCATTACCAAACAACTCGAGGTCGTGGTTCAGATAACGGGGTCTTTCGCCGAACTGGATAGCATCATCAGCCAGGTCATGGCCAAAGCCCGCGCCAATCCCGGCTTGGCGGGTCTGGACACCGACCTGAAGCTCAACAAGCCAGAGCTCAAAGTCGCGGTGAATCGCGACAAAGTGGCGGCGGTGGGCGCCAACGTGGCAGCCATCGGCCATACCCTGGAAACCATGCTGGGCGGGCGCCAGGTGACGCGCTTCAAACGCGGCAGCGACCAGTACGACGTGATGGTGCAAGTGGCTGGCGTCGATCGCCGCAATCCCGCCGACGTGACCAACATCTATGTGCGCGGTGGTAAGGACGAGATGATCCAACTCGGCAATCTGCTGGATGTGCGCGAGGCAGTGGCACCCAAGGAACTCAACCACTTCTCCAAACTGCGCGCCGCCACCATCAGCTCCAATCTAGGGTCGGGTTATTCATTGGGTGAGGCGTTACAGTTCCTGGAGCAAACCATCCGCGAGATCGCCCCGTCGGCGATCATCGACTACAAAGGCAACGCCCGTGAGTTCAAGAGTTCGGCGGCTACCCTCTATGTCACTTTCCTGCTCGCCCTAGGATTCATCTTCTTGGTATTGGCCGCGCAATTCGAAAGCTGGATCGATCCCCTGATCATCATGTTCACTGTGCCGCTGGCGATGGCGGGCGCGTTGTGGGCGCTCATCTTGTTCTGCCCTGGCGGTTCGATGAATGTCTACAGCAAGATCGGCCTGATCACGTTGGTCGGTTTGATCACCAAGCACGGCATTCTGATCGTCGAGTTCGCCAACCAGCTCCAGGAGCGGGGCCGTGACAAGGTGCAAGCGGTGATCGAGGCCGCTACCCTGCGCCTGCGTCCGATCCTGATGACCACCGGCGCCATGGTGCTGGGGGCGGTTCCCCTCGCGCGCGCGGTGGGCGCGGGCGCCGAGAGTCGCCAGCAAATCGGCTGGGTGATCGTGGGCGGTATGACGTTGGGGACGGTGTTGACACTGTTCGTGGTGCCAACGGTTACACTCTGCTCGCTCGTCGGCGCAAGCCCCTGCCCACGGCCGCCGCTCAGCATGAGCCGGCGGCGCATGAGCCAGCAGCGGGGCGCGAGCCGGATCAAGCGGCGGCGCCGCGACCCGGCGCCGGCCTGACCGTAACGGTCCATCATGGTACGCGAGGGCGGTGTATGAGTCTTCTCGAGGTCGGCGATCCCGCGCCGGAATTCGCCGTCGCCGATCAGAGCGGCCAGCCGCTGTCGCTCAGCAGCCTGCGCGGCAGGAAAGTCGTGCTGTACTTCTATCCCAAGGACGACACGCCGGGCTGCACCAAGGAGGCTTGTGGCATCCGCGATCACTTCCCGGCATTCGGCAAGCTCAACGCCGAAGTGCTGGGGGTGAGCGTGGACGACGCCGAATCACATCGCAAGTTCATCGCCAAGTACCGGCTGCCGTTCACCTTGCTTGCCGATACCGACAAGGACATCGTCCAGGCCTATGGCGTGTGGGGCGAGAAAAATAGGTACGGCAGAAAATACATGGGGGTGAACCGAGTGACTTATGTCATCGATGAGCACGGCAACATCGCCGCCGTGTTCCCCAAGGTCAAGCCCGAAGGCCACGCCGAGGAACTGCTGGCCGTCCTGCGCGGAGAAGGACGGCCGTAGTCATTCAAATCTGATCGCGCAGCGGCTTCTCAAAATCCACTTCGATGATCTCCGCTGCGCCATCTTTCAGCTTCGCATTGATGGCTTGTCGATCACGCAGCGGCAGCACATCCTGCACCAGATTGGTGAGTTTCCATTTGGCGATGGGTGTTTCGCAAGCGGCTTGCGGCACATATCTCGAGCGTTCGACGAGCTGCATCTTATGGATGTAGCGTGGGCAATTCGGGAATATCTCGCGCGCCGCGACCCGCACCACCATTTGCGCTTCGAGGAACTCACCGAGCAGCGGATCGTTGTCGCTCACGCTCGCCGTGCCGTTCACGCGCAAGCGATACGGGCGAATGAAGTCGATGAACAACAGGCCGACGTTGGGGTTGGCGAACATATTGCCGGCGCTCAGGAACATGCCGTTGCCGTCGAAGATCGGAAACGCGAGCGTGCGGTCGTCGAGTACTTTCACGAAACCCGGATACCCGCCCTTGTACGACACCTGTGGACGGCCCTGGGCGTCGGCGGTAGCCAGGAAAAACAGATCGGCGCTTTCGACCATCGCGCGGTCATCGGCCGAGAACACACCCGGAGCGAAGTCCGAGATACGGTCGGCCAGTTTGCGAGTTTCGTATTGGTCTTGCAGTTTACGGCTGATGTCATGGTATTCGATGGGCACGGCAATTTTCTCCAATAATTGTCACAATGACCTGGACAGAACAGGGGGCTTTGTTTAGTTTGTCTGCCATCATAGCAATAATCCCCCGTCCATGATTTTGGAAATCGCCCGTGAAAATCACTGCCATTGAATGCCACGTATTGCTCGCGCCCAACTATGACCCGCGCTTCACCTCATCGGCACAGGACAGCTTCATCGTCGTGATCCGCACCGACCAAGGTGCTGTCGGCATCGGCGAATCCGACGTCAATCCGTGGAGGGCGAAAGCCGGCATCGAAGCGCCGGGCACCCACACGATGGGGCTGTGCGTCAAGGACATGCTGATCGGCGCCGATCCGTTCGCGATCGATGCGCTATGGCGGCGCCTATACCTCGGCACCGCGATGAATGGCCGGCGTGGGGTGGTGATACATGCCCTGGGCGCGGTAGAGATGGCATTGTGGGATCTCAAGGGCAAGGCGCTAGGCCAGCCGGTTCACGAATTGCTCGGCGGCGCGCAACGCCAGACGGTAACGCCGTATGCCTCGCTACAACCGGCGGGGCAGCGTTTCGAGGAATACCGCGACGCACTGGTGGAATCGGCGCTCAACGCCAAACGCCTGGGGTTTCGCGCGGTAAAGTCCGAAGTCACCATGAACGGGCCTTACGCACATGGCGGCATGCGGGAGTCCTACGATCGTCATACTGAGGTGGTGGCAGCGGTGCGCAAGGCGCTCGGTCCTGAAGTAACGCTGATGGTCGATGTGCAATACCTATGGGAAGATGCCGCGACCGCCCTGGCCGTGGTCAAGGATTGGGCGGAATTCGATTTGTTTTTCCTGGAGACGCCGATCTGGTCGGACCATCTGAACGAATACGCCAAGCTCGCCGAACACGCGCCGATGAAAATCGCCGCTGGCGAATGGCTGGCGACGCGCTACGAGTTCGAGGAACTGATGGATCGCGGCAAAGTGCAAGTCGCGCAGCCCGACGTGGGGAGGGTCGGCGGTTTGCGGGAGGCCAAAATCGTCTGCGACATGGCCGGCGAGCGCGGGCTCACCATCGTGCCGCACTGCTGGAAAACCGGGGTGTCGATTTCCGCCACCGCGCACCTCGCTTTCACGGTGCCGCATTGCGCATTCATCGAATACCTGCCTGCCGCGCTTTGCATCGAAACCCTGCGCAAGGAATTGGCGGTGGACGACTTGAACCTGGTGAACGGTGAAATCGCCCTGCCGACCAAGCCAGGGCTTGGGTTCGAGTTGAACTGGGAAGCGGTCGGGCGTTACAAGGTGGCTTGAGTGCGTGGCGGGCCACTACAACCTTGCCACCTCCGAGCGGTTGGCCGCCGCCGGCGCGGCAGTGCTGGCGGCGGATATCGATTTCGCGATTCTGGGCCGGTAACGATGCACCAAAGCGGGTCAATACCTGAACCAACGGCTTACCTTCTGCCGGTTTGGATTATTACGCCAAGGCGCTTTCAACCGACCGTCAATCCATGGCGTATCCACCGCGATGGAAATCATGAAATCGAAATCCAATCCTACTCGGCTCTCACGCCAAGCCCTGGGCATGTTGATAGTCGCCGGGGGCATGCTGCTGATGCTGGCGGGCGTGATCGTGTGTGTGGTAGCACTGATGAGCTAGCCGGCGCCTGTCGTCGCCCTCTTGAACTCTGGACCACCGTAATGTATCTAAATGAATGTGAGGCAACGGGCATTGCGCCCAGTGGCAGAGGTTCCAGGAGGTTTCGATGAAAGTTCGACATCGCGTTTGCGCCATGCTGTTGGGGGCCATGGCGGGCTGCGGAATGAGTAGTATCGCAACGATTGCTCAGGCTGCGGATGCCGGCGCGTGGCAATGGCACGGCCACGGCGCCAGCCAATTTGTCCACGACCGCTATGATCGGGGTTGGCGGGATGAGCGGCCCCCACGCTGGCATCGCCATGATTGGCGGGACCATGACGGCAGATGGGATGATGACGGCTGGCGGGATCATGACCGCTGGCGGTGGCGGTATTACCATCGCCCCTGGCGCTACCGCGACTACCGAGACGACTACTACCCGCCATCCTATTATTACGATTATTACGGTTGCCGTGGTTTCGGTTGTTTCCCGCGGCCCAGGATAGGATTTTATCTGCAACTGCCCTAATCAGGGGAGCTGATGGCATCAATCGGTGGCGATATTGCCCAACTCGCGTAACGCCACCGACAGCATTGCCAAGTCCGGCTGTTGGCCGGTGGAGCGTAAATCGGCGAATAAACCGAGGTTGCGTTCCACGGCGTTGTGATTGCGCGTGCTCCAGGCCGCTAGGCGTTGCAAGGGCTCACCTGTGGGTGTGAGGCGCAAGACGTCGGCGGTGAGCGTGCGTGCTTGGTCGTATAAATTATCTAGTAACGCCGCGCGGGCGCGTTGTTGCCAATGGCTCGCAGCGGGCAGCGCGGTGATGCTTGCGCGCAGCCAGTTCAATTCTAGTTGGTGGACGAGGGCGAAATAGACCGCCGCGACCTCGGCGACCGGCAATCCCGCTTGATCCGCGGCTTCGATGATGTCGAGCGCCGAATACACGACTTCCAGGCTGACTACCGCGTGCGCCAGGTCGAGAGGGACGTCGGTTTGGGTGTAGCGCCGACAAGCCTGTTCGAACGCCGCCCGTTCCTCGGCTTGCAACAAGTCCGGCAGGGTGGCGGTCAAAGTTGCCACGCCGTTCGCGAATTGGCCGACCGCCGTTTCCACGTTGAGCGGCGAGCGGCGGTTGCGTAGCAGCCATAAGCTGGCGCGTTCGAGCAATTTCCGGCTTGCCAGGTGCATGTCGATTTGCACGCGCGCCGCGACCTGATTGTCCAGGGCATCGATGCGCGTCCACAGTTGGCGCGCGGCGTAGATTTCGCGGGCGGCGCTGTAGGCGCGCGCGATGTCCGCGCCGCTGTGGCCGCTCACCTCACGTAAATGGTTGACGAAAGCGCCGCCCATGCGGTTGATCACGCTGTTGGTGATATAGGTCGAGATGATCTCGCGCCTGAGTGGGTGGTTTGCCATGGCGGTGGCGTATTGCTCCCGCAGCGGCTTGGGGAAATAGGCGAGCAACTCGCGTTGCAGATAAGGATCCTCCGGCACGTCGGATGCGCTCAATTCATCGAACAGAGTGATCTTGCCATAGGCCAACAGTATGGCGAGTTCCGGCGCGGTGAGCCCGGTTCCGGCGGCGGCGCGTTCGTTGATCTCTTCCTCGGCGGGTAGGAATTCGATGGCGCGATTGAGCTTGCCCGCGCGCTCCAAGACGCGGATCATACGCGCGTAATCCATCAATTGCTCGCCGCCCTTGGCGAGGGTAACGCTGATGGTCTGCGGTTGCAGATAGTTCTGCCTGAGCACCAGTTCGGCGACTTCGTCGGTCATGGCGGCGAGCAATTGGTTGCGCTGCTTGGCGGTCATGTCTCCGTCTTGCACGACCTGGTTCAGCAAGATTTTGATGTTGACTTCATGATCCGAGCAGTTCACGCCGGCGGAATTGTCGATGGCATCGGTGAGAATCTTGCCGCCGCGTTGGGCGAATTCGATGCGCCCGAGTTGAGTAAAGCCCAAGTTGCCGCCTTCGCCCACGATTTTGCAGCGCAGTTCCTTGGCGTCGATGCGTAGCGCGTCATTGGCGCGATCGCCGACATCGGCGTGGGTTTCCGTGCTCGCCTTCACATAAGTGCCGATGCCGCCGTTCCAGAGCAAATCGACCGGCGCTTTCAAGATGCGGTTGATGAGTTCGGCTGGGGTGAGCTGGGTTTCGGTGATAGCCAGCGCGGTACGCGCTTCGGGTGAGAGCGCGATGGATTTCGCGCTGCGCGGAAAAACCCCGCCGCCCTTGGAGATCAGCTTGGCGTCGTAATCGGTCCAGGCCGATCGTGGTAGCCTGAATAACCGTTCCCGCTCCTGAAAGCTCGCTTGCGGGTCGGGGTCGGGGTCGATGAACACATGGAGATGGTTGAACGCCGCCAGCAGCTTGATCTGGCGCGATTGCAGCAAGCCGTTGCCGAACACGTCGCCGGCCATGTCGCCGACGCCGATCACGGTGATGACATCGCGCGCTTGGATGTCCTTGCCGAGTTCACGGAAATGGCGCTTCACCGACTCCCAGGCGCCGCGCGCGGTGATGCCCATTTTCTTGTGGTCATAGCCCGCGGAGCCGCCCGAGGCGAACGCGTCGCCGAGCCAAAAACCGTACTCCAGCGAGATACTGTTGGCGAGATCGGAGAACGTCGCCGTACCCTTGTCGGCGGCCACCACCAGATAGGGATCGTCGCCATCGTGGCGCGTCACCCGCGCGGGCGGCGTGATCGCGCCGCCGACGCGATTGTCGCTGATGTCGAGCATCCCGCGAATCAGCGTGGAATAGCAAAATTCCACTTCGCGCTGGAGTTCCTCGCGCATGGGCGGCGGGCGCTTGACGATGAACCCGCCCTTCGCGCCCACCGGCACGATCACGGCGTTTTTCACCATTTGCGCTTTCATCAAGCCCAGCACTTCGGTGCGGAAGTCCTCGCGGCGGTCCGACCAGCGGATGCCGCCACGCGCGACCATGCCGCCGCGCAGATGCACGCCCTCCATGCGTGGCGAATAGACCCAGATCTCGTACAGCGGCACGGGCAGCGGCAACTCCGGCACTTTGGCGGAATCGAGCTTGAACGACAGGTAGTCCTTGGGCTCACCCTTGGCGCCGGGTTGGTAATAATTGCTGCGCAGGGTCGCCAGAATGACCGCCAGGAAGCGCCGCAGAATGCGATCCTCATCCAAGCTGGTGACATCCTCCAGCGCTTCCTCGATCCGCCGCACGATGGCCTGATCATTGCGCGGCGCGGGCGCATCGGGGTCGAGGCGGGCATGGAACAGCTCCGCCAGCAGGCGCGCGATGGCAGGGTGGTTGTTGAGGGTCAGGCTCATATAATCCTGACTGAACGGAGCGCGCGTTTGCAGTAAGTATTTGCAATACGCGCGCAGCACCACCACGTCGCGCCAGCCGATGCGCGCCGCCAGCACCAGGCGGTTGAAGCCGTCGTTTTCCATCTGTTGCGCCCAGACCCGCGCGAACGCATCCTGAAATATGTCCTTGACTTCCGCGACATCGACGCTGATACCCGCGTCTTCCTTCATATCGAAATTGAGCACCCAGCGCTGGCGCTGGGCGCCAGCGCGCAGCTCGAATTCGTAAGGGTGCGCGCTCAGCACCTTGAGTCCCAGCCGTTCCAAAATCGGCAATGCTTCCGATAAGGACAATGGACGTCCGATCCCGAAGACTTTGAAATGGAGCAAGCCGTCGGGGTCTTCCAACGAGCGGTACAAGCGCATTTCCAGCGGACGATCAGGGCCAAGGCTCTCCAAGCGCTGGATGTCGCTCACCGCCGTGCGCGTATCGAAATCCTCGATATAAGCGGCGGGAAGGGCATCGCGGTAGCGCTGGAACTGCTCGTTGCCGCGCTCCTCGCCCACGCTTTCCAGAAGATCGCGGTGGAGCCGGTCTTCCCAGGACAGCATCGCCTCGCGGAGTTTTTCTTCCAGTTCGGATACCGAATAGGGGGGGATATTGCCGGGCGTGGTGCGCACATGGAAATGCACGCGCGCCAATACCGATTCGGAGAATTGGGTGACGAAAGTCGCGGATTGACCATTGAATGCGCGCATCAAGAGCTCCTGCATGCGCAATCGAAGTTCGGTGTTGTAATGCTCGCGCGGCACATAGACCAGGCACGACATGAAGCGGTTGAACTGATCCTGGCGCAGGAACAGCCTGAGTTGCTGACGGTCTTGCATGTACAGAATGCCCGTCGCGAGGTCATAGAGTTCATCCTCGCTGGCCTGGAACAGTTCGTCGCGCGGGTAGGTGTCGATGATGTTTTGCAGGGCTTTGCCGGCATGCCCGGAGGGGGAGAAGTTGGCGCGTTTCAGCACCCGCTCGACTTTGCTGCGCAACAGCGGAATATTGGCGGGCAAACTGCTGTAAGCCACCGAGGTGTAAAGGCCGAGGAAGCGCTGCTCGCCGACCACTTGGCCTTCGGCGTCGAAACGCTTGACACCGATGTAATCCATGTGCGCCGGGCGATGCACGGTGGAGCGCGCGCTCGATTTGGAGAGGATGAGCGGCGTGGGATCGCGCGCCAAGCGCCGAAGCTCCGGCGGCACTTCGGCGAAGCTCGGCGATACCCGCGCGCCGCCGTCATCGCGCATCACCCCCAGGCCCGAACCCGGCACCGTGCGCAGCCATGGCTCGCCGTTCTCCAGCACCAGGTCGTAGTCGCGATAGCCGAGGAAGGTGAAATGGTTATCTACTAGCCATTGCAGAAAAGCTTCGAGTTCATGGCGTTCTTCGAGCGTCACCGGCAGATTCATCTGATCCAAATCATCGGTGATGGTTTTCATGCGCGCGCGCATCGCCGGCCAGTCCCGCACCGCCGCGCGCACATCGCCGAGCACGCGCGTCAAGTCTTCTTCGAGTTGCGCCAACACGGCGGGATCGGTCTGGCGGTTCACCTCGCAGTGCATCACCGATTCGGCGATGGCGGTCTGATTGGGCGCGGGATCGATCAATACCGCGTTGAGCCGGCCCTCGGCGTCGCGCAACACGCGCATGACCGGATGGATGATGAAATGCACGGTCAGACCGTGGCGGTTCAACTCCATGATCACCGAATCGACCAAAAACGGCATATCGTCGGTGACGATTTCGACCACCGTATGGGTGGAGCGCCAGCCGTGTTCGTCCGGCGTGGGATTATAAACGCGGATGGCCGGCTGGCCCGGCTGGCCGCTGGCGTGCGAAGTTCCAGTGAGCGAGCGCCGCGCCATACAAATCCACCGTATCTTCGCCACGCAAATCCTCGATCGGCACGCGCGCGTAATATTGGCGCGTGAATTCCTCGACCGCGACGCTGGTTCCCGGCCCCAGGCGTGACTTGAGGAGTTCAATGATCTTATCGACGAGTTCGGCTTTGTGATCGGCTACGGTGGTATCCATCGCTTCCTCCCAGGTGGATGAGGCCGGCGGCGTCCGGTGGTTGATAACAGTCTAGCCGAATCAGATGATAGAACCGATTAAGCGCTCGCAGGCTTCTCGATAAAGCGCGGCGGTTTTTACCACGATTTCGGGAGGAAGCTCGGGGCCGGGCGCGGTCTTGTTCCAAGCCAGGGTTTCCAGATAATCGCGCACGAATTGCTTGTCGAAGCTCGGCGGATTCTCGCCTGGGCGGTAGCGATCCAGCGGCCAGAACCGCGAGGAATCGGGGGTGAGAAGCTCGTCGATCAGCGCCAAGCGGCCAGATTCATCGACCCCGAACTCGAACTTGGTGTCGGCGATGATGATGCCGCGTTGCCGAGCGTAAGCCGCGGCTTCGCGGTAGATGCCGAGGCTCGCCGCACGCACCTGCTCGGCCAGCGCCGATCCCAGCGTCGCCACGATGTGCGTGAAATCGACGTTCACGTCGTGCTCTCCCAATGCGGCTTTGGTCGAGGGGGTGAAGATCGGTTCCGGCAGACGCTCGGCAAGCCTCAGGCCCGCCGGCAACATGACCCCGCAGACCGCGCCGCTCTGCTGGTAGTCGCGCCAGCCGGAGCCGATCAAATAACCACGCACAATGGCTTCTAGCGGCAAACGCTTGAGCTTGCGTACCACCACCGCGCGATCTTCGACCGTCGCTCGCTCGACTGGGTCGGGCAGCGCATCGTTCAGAGTTTTCTCGGCGAGGGTGATATGGTTGGGGATGAGGGCGCGGGTGCGTGCGAACCAAAAATTGGAAAGCGCGGTCAGCATCGCACCCTTGCCAGGGATCGCGGTCGGCAACACGACATCGAATGCCGACAAGCGGTCGCTGGCGACGATCAACCAATGGCGGTCGTCGACTGCGTAAAGGTCGCGCACTTTGCCGCGATAGACCAACGGCAAGTGGGTCAGCGCGGAGTCGTAGAGCGGCGCGCCACGCGGCATCGCGAATTACTGCGCGCCACTGCGTTGCTTGGCATCGGCGAGGGCCGCAGCGATTTCGGCATCCTGCGGATCGATGCTGAGCGCCCGTTCATAGTATTGCTGCACCCGGCCCCAGGCTTTCTTGCGTGCGGCAGCTTCCGCCCAAACCCTATATTTATCCTTGAGCGCCTTGATACCCGCCAGTGCGGTGGCGTTGTTCGGGTCAATCTCCAGCACCGAACGATAGGTATCCAAGGCGCTATCCCCGGGTGGGGTGGCGAGGCGATTGGCGCCGATCTGGCGCTTGGCGCGGGTGAGCAAAACGGCGATTTGTTGCGGATCCGCCGGTGCGGCACTGGGTTGCGTACCGCTCGGCCGTGACTCGGTGCTGACGGCAGAGGTGGTCGCTGCATTATCTTGCGGTTGAGCGGGCGGCGGCGTTGCCGGGGCCGGCGCGGCCGCGACTGGTTCGCCGGCTGGTGGCGCCGCCGCCGCTGGTCGGGCGGTAGCAGCGCTGGGGCTAGGCGTCGCTGCGGCTGCGTTGTCGGACGGTGGCGCCGATGGCGTGGCGGCCACGCTCGGCGGCGCTGTATCCGCGGGGGCCGGCGCTGACTCGCTGGCGCCGCCGGTCGTTGCTACGGCGACCGGCTGCTCCTGGACTGGCTTTGCGCCGCCAGGCTGGGCGGCGTCCGCAGTGCTGGTCGTGGCCTGCTTCGGCACCGCGGTTGCAGCGGTTTGAGTGGATGATTCCGGCGTGGCTGGCGGTAGCGGGCTGTCGCTAGGCATCGTCGGTTCGGCGACGGCCGAGGTGGTCGCCGCTGATGCGGTACGCGTCTCGGAGGTCGCGGTATCGGTTTGGGTTTTGGTACCCGTATCCGCAACGGCGGCGGTGCTGGGTTCACCAGGGCCATTGCGAACGACCGCTGCGCCATCGTTATTAGCGGCGCCACTCCCGGCAATGCCGCTGTCCTCGTCGGCGCCATGGGCATCGTCACCCTCGGGCGGCGGTTGGACATCGGCACCGGTGTCGCCGGGCGGCTTGACGATCCCTTGTGGCGCCATGGACGCTGCTGCCCCGCTGGCCGGCGTTTCCGGCGTGGTCGCGTTCGCCGTCGTGCTGGCCGGGGGCTGGTCCGGCGCCGACGCGGTCGGTTCAGGCTCGATCTTGGCGGTTTGCAGCGGCGTGCCGTTCTGGGCTTTGGGGTGGTCGGCGACCGTCGGCGCGGGCGGTTGATAGGTCTTGCGCTCGCCGCTGATCGACGCCAGCCAGCGATGGGCGGTGGTGAGAGCCTGATCGACATAGGGCTGGCTCACTTCCCAGGCATGCCCGGTGTAAGCGCGCGCTTTGTCGAGGTAGGGCTGGCTCGCATCCAAAGCCTGTCCGGTATAGTCGCGCGCTTTGTCGAGATACGGCTGCGATGCATTCCAGGCCACATCGGCGTACTCGCTGGCGCGTTCGCGCGCCAATTCAACGTAGCTATCGACATCGGCGCGGCTGAGCGACACGAGTTCCGGCTTGTACCAGATCGCCGCGCCGGCGCCGCCCATCAATACCAGCAGGAGTGCGACAGTGAGCGCCAGGGCGTTGGATTGCTTGCGTTTAGCGGGGGCGGATAAACGGGTGCCCACCGTGGTCAGGCCCGGGCGAACAGGCGCGGTGATGGGATGCCGCTGGCCCTCGCCCAGATTGGCGGTGAGCGGCGTTCTCGGCCTGCGCTCCGGCGCCGCCGCGTAATCGGCATCGACCACGACCCGGCGCGGACGGGTGGGGTCTTGGCCCAGCCGCGCCGCCGCGGCCGCGGGGCTGATCGCCGCGCGATTCACGGTTTCGTCATCCGCGCGCTGCGAACGTGGGTCGCTACGCTTATGATCGGCGGCGGCGATCAGCCCGGCGCCCGCATCGGCCACGCGTTTGCTGGCCATGGGCGGAGTATTCGGCAAAGGCCGCGCCGATGGTTTCAGCACCGGCGCTTCGCGGCTGGATTTCTGGCTTTTCAGGAAACAGTGCTGGGCCGCGCGCTCGACCGTGTCGGCCGAGATCGAACGCTCGGACTCGATGCACGCGATGAACAGCGCGGCGTCGCACAACGAGTTGATCGTTCGCGGCACGCCTTTGGCATAGGCGGTAATGGCCCGCACGGCGTCGGGCGTGAATAAATCTTTGCCCGTGTAGCCGGCGGTTTTCAACTGATGGTTGATGTAAACGCCGATTTCGGCATCGGCCAGCGGCTCTACCCGACATTCGATACGCTGGTCCGCCGCGATGCGCTGCCAGCCGGCTTGGCGCAACTTGTCGAGGAGTTCCGGCAGCCCCACCAGCACCGCTTGCAAAAGCGGCTTATCGGCGTTTGGCGGCACACACAGCGCCAGCAACTCGGTCAGTGTTTCCGAGTCTAGATTATGCGCGTCGTCTATCAATAAAACAGTGGATTTTCCTTCCTGGGCGCGGCTTGCGAGGGCGTATTGCAGTCTCTTTAGCTTTTCCGCGACACCCTGGGTGATCGGTATGCCCAACTCCTCGCAGAGGTGATCGAGCAAGCCCTCCAAGGGCAGGGTGGTATTGCCGAACCAAATCGCTTTTGAGGCATCGCCCAAGCCCTCCATGCAGCGCCGCAACAGCGTGGTTTTTCCGGTTCCGGCTTCGGCGGTCAGCACCGCGGCGGCCTTGTGTTCGCGGATGGCGGTGAGAATCTCTCCGTACGCTCTGACATAGGCCGGGTTGCTGTAAAAAAACCGCGGATCGGGTTTCAGCTTGAAAGGTTTGTCGGTGAAGCCGAAATAGCTGGTATACATTCGTTATCCTCTCGCTAACTGCGCTGGCGGCGGCGCTCTGTTAGTACCTTATCCACCCTAGAGGTGATAAAATTCGCGCGCCCAGCGTCGCCAACGTTTGATTTTGTCCATCCACGCTAAACTGTACACGATATTCTAAATATACCGCACCTTTGCCCGCCAACCGAGTTCTGATGTCACTGAATTATTCCGATGCATTGTCCATTCTGCGCCGCCCCTGACACGCGCGTCGTCGATTCGCGCCTGGCCGGGGAGGGCGAGCGCGTGCGCCGGCGCCGCGAGTGCCCAGGTTGCGGCGCGCGCTTCACCACTTACGAAGCGGCGGAACTGGTGATGCCGCAGGTGATCAAGCGCGACGCTCGCCGTGAAGCCTTCAGCGCCGCAAAGCTCCGCGCCGGCATGATGCGTGCTCTGGAAAAGCGCCCGGTCGGCGTCGCGCAAGTTGATGCCGTGATCCGCCGCATCGAAAACCGTGCGCGCGCGAGCGGCGAACGCGAATTGCCCGCGCGCCTGCTGGGCGAATGGGTGATGGCGGAGCTGCGCGATCTGGATGCTGTTGCGTATGTGCGTTTTGCCTCAGTGTACCGAAGTTTCGAGGATGTCAACGCCTTCCGCGAAGAGGTCGAGCGCTTGCAGCAAAGCGCCGCTCACGCCGATCCGCCGACGGGCTAGGTGACCGCGATGTTCGGTGCGGACGATTATGGCCACATGGCGCGTGCCCTGGCGCTTGCCGAACGGGGGCGCTGCACCACCGACCCCAATCCGCGGGTGGGTTGTGTGCTGGTACAGGGCGGCGCCGTGGTCGGCGAAGGCTGGCATGTGCGCGCCGGCGATCATCACGCCGAAGTCAATGCGCTACGCATGGCGGCGGACCGCGCGCGCGGCGCCACCGCCTACGTGACCCTGGAGCCCTGCTGTCATTACGGCCGCACCCCACCGTGCAGCGATGCGCTCATCGCGGCGGGCGTGGCGCGCGTGGTGGCAGCAATCCAAGATCCCGACCCGCGCGTCGATGGCCGTGGGCTTGCCCAGCTACGCGCCGCCGGCATCATAGTGGAATGCGGGCTGCTGGAAGAGCAGGCGCGCCAGCTCAACATCGGTTATTTTCAACGTCACCTGCACAATCGGCCGTGGCTGCGCTGTAAGCTCGCGATGAGTCTGGATGGACGCACGGCGATGGCGTCCGGTGAGAGTCAATGGATCACTAGCCCGGCCACCCAGATCGATGTCCAGCACCTGCGCGCGCAGAGTTCAGCGATCCTGACCGGGATCGGCACCGTGCTCGCCGACGACCCCTCGCTCAACGTGCGCCTGCCGGGCGACCATCCGCGTCAGCCTTGGCGGGTGGTGCTCGACAGCGAATTGCGGTTGCCCGCCAATGCGCGCACACTGGGGCTGGCAGGGCGGGTGCTGGTTTTCACGGCGGTTGCCGATGCCGACCGTCATGCGCCATTGCTGGCGCGTGGCGCCGAGATTCAGGTGATGCCCCGCGCGCGCACCGGAGTGGGTCTTGATTTGCCTGGCGTTGCGCGCGAATTGGCGCGCCGCGAGATCAACGAAGTGCTGGTCGAGAGCGGCGCGATCCTGGCCGGTGCGTTGCTGCGTGCTGGGTTGATCGATGAAATGGTGATTTACCTGGCGCCGCTCCTCCTTGGCAGTAGCGCCTGCGGGTTGTTCCACTTACCGGAGATCGCCGCGCTCGCCGACGGCATAGCGCTGGACATCACCGACGTGCGGGCGGTAGGCGTCGACTGGCGCATCCATGCGCGCCCTCGTGTCCGCGACCGATAGAGATTCATTCCATGTTCACAGGTATCGTTTCCGCGCTCGGCAAAGTGGCGGCGAGAACACCGCACGAGGCCGACATGCGATTGAAGTTCATGACCGGCGACCTCGCCCTGGACGACGTTGCCATCGGCGCCAGCATCGCGGTGAGCGGTGTGTGTTTGACCGTCGTCGAACTGAACGAGGACGGGTTTTGGGCCGACATCTCCGGCGAGACGCTGGCACGCACCGTGCTCGGCGACCTCGGCGTCGGCTCGGCGGTCAACCTCGAGAAAGCGCTGACCCTAGCCGAGCGCCTGGGCGGTCATCTGGTGAGCGGCCACGTCGATGGCATCGGCGTAGTGACGCGCTTTTATCAGGACGGGCGTAGTTGGCGGCTGACGATTCGGGCGCCGCGCCATCTGGCCCGTTATATTGCCGAGAAAGGTTCGATTTGCGTGGATGGGGTGAGCCTCACCGTCAATGGCGTGGATAGCGACTCGTTCGATTGCAACATCGTTCCCCACACCTTGGCGGCGACGACGATCGGCGGTTATTTCGTGGGCCGCCGCGTCAATCTGGAAGTGGACATCATCGCCCGTTATCTGGAGCGCCTGCTGACGGAAGACAGCGCCCCGGCGCGGGCCCTGACCGAACGGCTGCTGGGCGCGCGCGGCCAATCTTAGTTTTTTTACTGTATTGCCGGAAACCAGCGATCATGGCCAGTGTCAATATCATTGAAGGTGATTTGCTCGCCGCTACGGGCCGTTTTGCGGTCCTGGCGGCGCGTTTCAACGGTTTCATCGTCGAGAGTTTGGTGGGTGGCGCCATCGATACTTTGCGCCGCCATGGCGTGGCCGTCGAAGCCATCGACCTCGTCTGGGTGCCGGGCTCTTTTGAATTGCCAGTGGTGGCGCAACGCCTCGCGGCAAGCCGCAAATACGTCGGCATCGTCGCGCTCGGGGCGGTTATCCGCGGCGCTACCGCGCATTTCGATTACGTCGCCGGGGAGTGCGCCAAGGGCCTTGCCAAAGTCGCGTTGGATCATGATCTCCCGGTAGGATTCGGGGTATTGACCGTGGACAGCATCGAGCAAGCGGTGGAACGCGCCGGCGCCAAAGCCGGCAACAAGGGTGTGGACGCCGCGCTGACCGTGTTGGAGATGGTCAATTTGCTGCGCAAACTGGCGAATTGAGGTAATGAAGAAATCGCTGTCTAGAGGGTTTACCCGCAGCCGTAGCTGGTCGCGGCGTTTCGCCATGCAAGGGCTTTATCAGTATCAGCTCGGCGGCCAGGAAGTCGCGGTGATCGAGGCCCAGTTCAGGGAAGACCAGGAACTCGGCAAAGCCGATCAGGAATATTTCATGAATTGTTGACCCAGATCAGCGAGCGTGTCGTCGCGATCAACGATTTGTTGAAACCGTTTCTGGACCGCCCGCTGGAACAAGTCGATCCAGTAGAGCGCGCGATCTTGTGGATCGGTGGTTATGAGTTGTTGTTTCGCCTCGATATTCCTTATCGCGTGGTCATCAACGAAGGCGTCGAACTGGCTAAGCAATTCGGCGCCGAACAGGGCCATCGCTTCATCAACGGCGTACTCGACAAAGCCGCCCATCATGCGCGCGCGCAAGAGGTTGCGGCCTCGCGCGCGAGCGGCGCCAGGCCGTGATCGAGTCAGCGCCATGGCGATGAAGGTACGGCGCTTGCTGGGCCTCGGCCCCCACGGTTTCCATCGCCTTTGTTACTGCGAATGGGGTGATCCTGCCAACGACCGGGTATTGATTTGCGTGCATGGGCTAACCCGCAACGCGCGCGATTTCGACTTTCTGGCCGAGGCGCTGGAGAATGACTACCGGGTGCTGTGCCCGGATATCGTCGGGCGCGGCCGGAGCGATTGGCTCAGCCACCCCGCCGATTACGGTTATCCGCTGTACCTGAGCGACATGGCCGCGCTGATCGCGCGCAGCGGCGCTGCCGAGGTCGATTGGGTGGGCACTTCCATGGGAGGTTTGATCGGCATGTTGCTGGCTGCGCAGCCGAATTCGCCGATCCGCAGGCTGGTATTGAACGATGTCGGCCCGTTCCTCCCGAAAGCCGCCCTCGAACGGATCGGTGCTTATCTCGGCAAGCCCGTCAGCTTTCAGAAGCTCGAGGAGATGGAGGCATATCTGCGCGTGATTGCGGCGCCATTCGGACCGCTCACCGACGCCCAGTGGCGCCACCTCACCCAGCCCAGCGCCAAACCGCTTGCCAGCGGGGGTTATGGTTTCGCGTATGACCCCGCCATCGCCGCGCCATTCCGAGGTCAGCCGTTGGCAGACGTCGATCTATGGCCAGTGTGGGCGCAGCTTCGCTGTCCGGTACTGGTGCTGCGCGGCGCCGAATCAGATCTGTTGCTGCGCGCTGACGCCGAGGCCATGACCACTCGCGGACCTCGCGCTCGCTTGGTGGAATTCGCCGGCGTCGGACATGCGCCGATGCTGATGGCCGCTGACCAGATCGCGGTGGTGCGCGATTGGCTGTGCGCGCCGGTATCAACGCCGGCGGAACTGTAGCTCCCATACTTCATGCCCTAACCGCAGGCCGCGCTGCTCGAACTTGGTGAGCGGGCGATCGACAGGGCGTGGAATGAATCCTGCGCTGGTATTGGTGAAATCGCCGGCCGTTGCCAGCACCGCCAACATGTGCTCGGCGTAGTCCCGCCAATCAGTCGCCAGGTGCAGCAGGCCGCCCGAGCGTATTTTGCGGGCGAGCAGCGCGACGAACTCAGGTTGGATGAGGCGGCGTTTGTGATGGCGGCTTTTCTGCCAGGGATCGGGGAAGAAGATCTGCACCCGCTCCAGGCTAGCGTCGGCCAAATGCGTACGCATGATGTCGGCGGCATCGCCGCACATCACCCGTACATTGTCGAGCGCCAGCGTTTGCAGGCGCATCAGCAGGTGACCAATGCCGGGTCTATGCACTTCGATACCCAGATAGTTCCAGTCGGGATGAGCCTGGGCCATGGCGGCCAGCGCTTCGCCATCACCAAATCCGATTTCGAGAACGCAGGGCGCGTCGCGGCCAAAAAGCGCTATGAAATCCAGTAAGCCGGGTACGGGGTCCGCGCCATAGGAAGGCCAAAACGATGCCAATGCCCGCCGTTGGGCCGGGGTGAGCCGACCCTCGCGGCGGACATAGCTACGGATCGGGCGAATAGAGGGAGGCGATGCCATGGGAATGGGTAGAGAACGCTACTGGCTAGAAATAACGAGGCTTGGAGCGATTCGTCCAATACTGGGCCGCGGCGGGGTCGGCGTTGAGGCCTAAGCCGCCGTCCTGATAGGCCTGGGCCAGTCTGAGCATGGCGTCGCGATAGCCGTTCGCGGCCGCCTGCTGAATCCAGCGCAGCGCTTGGCGGGTATTTTTCTCCACGCCTTGACCGCGTTCGTACATCATCCCTACCTGAAACTGCGCCGGCACATAGCCCTGCTCGGCTAACTGTTCGAGCCAGCGCAGCGCGACGGTGGTGCTCTGAGGTACGCCTTTGCCAGACAAATAAAGGCTGGCGAGCAGATAGCGCGCCGTGACGTCGCCTTGCTGGGCGGCTTTTTCGAACCACTGCGCCGCCTGGCGCGCGTCGCTCTGGGTGCCAACGCCGTATAAGTACAGGATGCCGAGGCGGGATTGCGCCGGCGCATAGCCATTCTGAGCCAGTGCCGCGAACGCGGAAAGCGCCGTCGCGAAATCGTGCTGGCCGAGGCGGGCGAGCGCTTGGTTGTACTGCGCCACATGAGGGTCGACGCAGGCGGCCACTAGCAGGCAGCCGGCGATCAGTGGCAACAGCCGCGCGGCCAACCTCATTCGCGCCGCCTACGGCGTAGTGTTGGCATCAGCGGTCTCGCGCGTTGGGTGCTTGGCCAGCAAGGTGCGCATGAAGGTGAAATTCAAGACTCCCCATATCAAAAGAGGAGCCAAGGTCGGTAACACCAGCATGGCGAGTTGGCGGCCCACGGCGGTCAGGTAATAAACGAAATCAGGGTAGGGAAGGGCCAACAAGTAAGGCCCACGCGGTGTTTCAGTCACGATTGGCTGATGGTTTATATATAAAGCGATTTTGAATTGGATTAGCAACAACACAATCAGCAAAGCCAATGGGAAAAGCAAGAGCGTGCCCGTAATCAATTGATGAATTTTGCGTCTCTCGGGCATTGCTAGGATCAGTCCCCACAGTAACGGAAAACAGATGGTGAAGCGCGTGGTGGAAACGGGAATCGCGACTAGATTGAGCGGATTGTCGATAGGCGACAGCGAGGTTTTCAATGTCCACAGCGAGGCTTGAGAGTCCAGGCCGATGACATGGTTGGCGAACAGCAACGCGCTTAGCGGATGGATGACGTACTCCATCAATAGCAGCAGATGATTGCGCGCAATGAACCACCAGAATGCCAGACAGCATGGCATCGCAATAGCGAGCCCCATGCCAAAAGCGCGTAAAGGGTTAGATCGGTGCCGTGGCTTGATCATGGTGCTGGATGCTCGTCCGATCAGGCAGCCACCGTATCCAGAGCAAAAATACCATCAATATGTCGAGCATGATCAGCGCGTCCCATAAGTACCAATGCGCCCAATGGAACCAATCGGGTTTATACGCCCCTAGGTAAGTCAGGCTGACAATGCGTAGAATATTGAGGAAATGGATAGTGAAAGTGCCAATCAAAAGCCCTTTCAGTTTGTAAGCCAAGGGCGCCGGGAATGCCAACACGGCCGACCAGAAAATAACCGAAGCCTCGACGCCGTTGCACATGTCGAGTACCTGAACCGCAAATCCGGGGATCGATAATACATTGCTTTGCACCCAAGCGCGGCCGCCGAATGATTGAATCAGAAGAGCGGAAAGATAGGTGATCCCTTCGGTAAACGGACCGATCAGATGCTCGCGTATGGGGGGAGCGTAAACTACACTGTAAGCACATAACAGAAGTGCGGCAAATAGCAAACCAAATCTTTTCATTTTGTGCTAATCTGATTTTGATTGATTAAATATAGGATCTGGCTAGTATTCTTGCATATGAAATTATGGATGAACGCTGATAGCCTGTGGTTTGATCGAATTGGCTATAATAAAATGGGTT